>JBDZUX010000012.1:0-68686 GCA_040255405.1 Lysobacteraceae bacterium | reverse complement strand
GCTGAGCAACGCGAAGCCCAACGATGCGTTCGCGTCGGGCTTCACTTCGTTCAGCCCAATCTACGTGCTTGGCCTGCATTTGTAGGGCGGGTGACAACCCGCCGCCCGTGAACGTCCACTCGGCGGGATTCGCTGCGCTACTCCCGCCCTACGCGCTCCTTTTGTAGGGCGGGTGACAACCCGCCGGCGTAGAACGTCACTCCGCGGGATCCGCTGCGCAACTTGCTTTCGGAATTGCGCGATTGCGGCTGCACGCGTGTATCGACCTCGTCGAGAAGTGACACAAATTCGTCAATCTCGACTTTATCCATTGGAGTCCATGGATTCCTGCTCTCAACAACGCTCGTACTTTCGTTTATCCGGGTGAGATGTGGGTCGTGCTGTTTCCAATCGGTGTGTGCCCAAGCCTGATTACGTTCGATCCGGAGCTTTTCGTGAAGACGCTGATGTTTCTCTGGCAGAGACCTCACAAGTTCTTGAGGCAACCAGATACAACTCTACTCATTCGCATCGTTGCTTCGATGAAAAGACCGACAATACGATACGACAGCGGCTAGTGTGAGCGCCTCTCTGACGATTTTATTTTCCGGCGTTCGAGTCGTTGCTTGCAGTTTCTCCAAGAACTGTCGGGCACGAGTGAGATCGCCGGTTACGAGATGGTAGACCTCATCAGTCACAAGAAAGATCTTCACGGACACATTAGCTGCGGATGTGCGTCTGCAGGTAATTCTCCAAGCCCACCTGTTCGATCAGGCCAAGCTGCGTTTCCAGCCAGTCGATGTGTTCTTCTTCGGAATGCATGATGTCGCCGAACAGTTGTCGGCTGACGTAGTCGCCGGTTTGCTCGCAGTAGGCAATCGCGACCTGAAGGTCGGGCAGCGCGGCGCGTTCCAGCTTGAGGTCGCACTCGATGCATTCCTTCGGCACCTGCCCGATGAGCAGCTTGCCGAGTTTCTGCAGGTTGGGCAGGCCTTCCAGGAACAGGATGCGCTCGATCAGGCGGTCGGCGTGCTTCATCTCGTCGATCGACTCGGCGCGCTCGTGCTCGGCCAGTTCCTTGTAGCCCCAGTTGTCGTACATCCGGCCATGCAGGAAATACTGGTTGATCGCGACCAGTTCGTTGCCCAGCACCTTGTTGAGGTGCTCGATGACCTTGGCGTCGCCTTTCATGGTGGCTTCCTTGTGCAAAGGCGCGCGAAACGCGCGAGTCCACGACTATACCGCCAATGGCCACGCTCACGCGGCTGTCGTGAAAAGCCAGCCCAGGGAAGGGCGCTCCGATGTTGGCTGCCGAAAGACTGGCAGGAGATGGCGGAGTTACCGCCTCGCAGCGATCAGGGATGATCGCACTTCTATGCCGCGACGGGCAGGGCGGCGGCGAGGCGTTCGGATGCGACGGCGCTTTCCACCAGCTCGCGCGCTTCGCCTTCGCAACAGCCGCAGCAGGTGGAGCAACCGGTTTGCGCCTGCACGGCCTCGAACGTATGCGCGCCGCGCGCGACGGCGCGGCGGATGTCCTGATCCGTGACGGCTTTGCAGATGCAGACGTACATGGCGGCTTTCGGGAAACGCTCGACGGCGCATTTGAACGCGAATGCGAATGATTGTCAAGTAGCTTCACCGAGCCGGAAAATCTTGCCGCTGGTTTCGTGAAAAGTCAGGCCATGGATGACCGTTCTGGTCTTCACGCCCAGGACGATCCGGCCACCTCCAGTCGTCACGGCAAAGCAGCGATCAGGGTTGATCGCAGGAGGAAATCACACCGACGTCCACCGAACAGGCCGCCTCGACCAGCGGCGCGAAATAGCGCAGGGCGCGCCGGTAGACCTCGCGCTTGAAGTCCACGACGTGCTCGGCCGGGTACCAGAAATCCACCCAGCGCCACACGTCGAACTCGGGGCTGGCATGCGCGTCCAGCCGGAACGCGGAATCGACATCCAGCATCCTGAGCAGGAACCACACCTGCTTCTGGCCGATGCAGGTCGGGTGCCGCCCGCGCCGTACGTAGCGCGGCGGCAAGCGGTAACGCAGCCAACCATGGGTGGAACCCAACACCTCGACCTGCCCGGCGCGCAGGCCGGTTTCTTCCTGGAGCTCGCGGTACATCGCCTCGTCGGGGGTCTCGTCGGTGTTCATGCCGCCCTGCGGGAATTGCCAGCCATCGCGCTGCACCCGCCGCGCCCAGAACACCTGGCCACTCGCGTTCAGCAACACGATACCCACGTTCAGGCGGTAGCCGTCCACATCGATCATGGGCCGATTCAAGCACAGCCCGAGAACGCGAAGCAAGTTCGCGCGGTCCCAGTTTGGGCCGCGTGGCGACACCGCGCGCACAGTTTTCGCCGCCGCCGGCTTGCACGCGGCGCGCCGGCTGGCTATAAGCGGCGGACCCATCGGCTCGTGCAGACATGGCTTCGACGATCTTCCACCACTGGCTGGACCAATATCGGGCGCTGCCGCCATCGCGGCGGCGCTGGATCCGCCGCGGCGCATGGACGGCAGGCGCGGTGGCGGTTTTCGCGTTGGGGATCGCCGCCGGGCGCGGGCTCGGATTTCCCAACGGCCTCGAAGCGCGCGCGCGCCGGCTGGCCACCCAGAATGCCGTGCTGCAGGATCAGATCCAGAGCCTGCAGCAACAACAGCAGACCACGTCGACCGCGCTGGCCGCGCTGAAGCAATCGCTGGGCGCCCGTGACAGCGAATTGCAGAAGTTGAAGCAGGAACAGACTTTCTACAACAAGCTCATCGGCATCGACAGCGATCGTTCCGGCCTCGGCGTGCACGGCATCGCCGTGACACAGGTGCCCGGTACCGACGCCTGGAATTTCGTGACGACCCTGGTGAACACCGCCGAGAACGCCGATGCGGCCCGCGGCAGGCTGACACTTGCGGTCGAAGGCGTACGGGGCGGCAAGCTCGTCACGCTGGGCTGGACCGATCTTGCCGGACCCGGCGCCCAGGACGGCGTGCCGTTCGCATTCAAGTTCTTCCAGCAGGTGCGCGGTTCATTCGTGCTGCCCAAGGGCTTCGTCCCCAATCGCGTGGTCGTCACGCTGCGGCCCAAGGGCGGCACCGCCATCACCCGCAAGCTGGACTGGAGCGAAGCCGTCGCCGGCGCACGCACCAGCGACATGCCTTGATCGGACCTCGCGCCGCCTCCATCATGGCTGCAAAGGTGCCGCCCATGAAAGCTGCTTCCACCCCGCTCCCCGAATCCGGACTCAAGGTTTCCGACGCCGCGCTCGAACGCGTGCGCGCGCTGATCCGCGAGGAAGGCAAGCCCGCGCTCAAGCTGCGTGTCTTCATCGAGGGTGGCGGCTGCTCGGGCTTCCAGTACGGTTTCAGACTCGATGAGCAGCGCGCGGACGATGATCGGGTGTTCGACCGCGACGGCGTCGAAGTGCTGGTCGACCCGCTGAGCATGCAATATCTCGACGGTGCGGAAGTGGATTACGTCGAGCAGCTTTCGGGTGCGCAACTCGTGATCCACAATCCGAACGCCAAGACCACTTGCGGGTGCGGCAGTTCGTTCACGGCGTAGACGTGAGTTCGGCCGAACGCACGCGCCTCAATACCTTCGCCGAGACGCCGCTGGACCGCTGCGGCGAGTACCGCGCGAACGCCGAGTGGATGGCAGCGCAATGCGCGGCGCCAGGTGCGCGCTGGCTGGCGTTCGACAGCGAAGGGCGCGCGCCGGTGCAGGACAACCGCTTGTGCCTGCTGCAGGCCGGCAACTTCGAACCCGACGCGCCTGCGAATTTCCTGGGCTGCCTCGACTGCGCACCGCTCTACGCGCTGCGCGAGCCGGTCGCGCAAACCGTGTTCCCGGACGCAAAATGGCTGGACCTGCGCACCGCCGCGGCCGAGATCGAGCGTCGCGACGCCGGCCTGTTCGCCTACGCGCGGGGCCTCGCCAACTGGCAGGACGCCACGCGCCGTTGCGCGTATTGCGGCGCGCCGTTGTTGCTGGTCGACGGCGGCCATCGCGCGTTGTGCACGGGTTGTGGCCGGCTGCATTTTCCGCGCACGGATGCCGCGATCATCGTGATCGTCGAACAGGGCGATGCCTGTTTGCTCGGCCGCCAATCCATCTGGAAGCCGAGGCAATACTCCACGCTGGCCGGTTTCGTCGAGCCGGGCGAATCGCTGGCCGACGCGGTGCGGCGCGAAGTGCGCGAGGAAACCGGCATCCAGGTGATCGATTGTGATTTCCACTCCTCGCAACCATGGCCGTTTCCCGCGTCGCTGATGCTGGGTTTCACCGCGACCGCCGCGGGCCGCGACATCCATCTCGCCGACGGCGAACTGGAAGATGCGCGCTGGTTCACCGCGCGCGACATCGTGGACGGTCTGCGCGAGGACTCGCTGCGCGTGTCGACGCCGCTGTCGATTTCCTATCGCCTGATCGAACACTGGCTGCGCACGCGTGCCGGCATCGAACTCGACGCATTGACGGGCACGCGCTGAATCGCACCGTTACAATTCGCGCGAAACCGATGATGACCGCGTGACTGCATGGCCGTCGAACTCGTCGCTGCGCTGATCGTGTTGCTGGTGCTGCTGTTGTGGCCCGGCAACGTCGCGGGCTTGCGCCGGTTCGGCTGGTATCGCGCGTGGCTGGACGTGCTGGATTTCGCCGAGGGCGGCGGCCGCGTGGCCCTGGCGATGGTGCTGCCGGTGATCGCGTGCGCCCTGATCGCGCATTTCATCCAGCACTGGATCTACGCACTGGCGGCGCTGGTGTTCGCGGTGCTGATCCTGTTCTACACCTTCGGCCCGCGCGAACTCGAAAGCGATTTCGAGGCCGTGCTGAAGGAAGACGATCCCGTCGCGCGCGTCGCCGCCGCGGCCAACCTGCGCAGCCTGCCCGACGGCGCGCCGCGCGCATTCACCGCGGCGGAACTGGTGGAAGCCGCCGTCACCGCATCGTTGCGGCGCCGTTTCGGCGTGCTGTTCTGGTTCTTCCTGCTCGGGCCGGCCGGCGCGTTGGGCTATCGATTGGCGTGGATCACGGCCGACAGCGATCCCGAACGGGTCGACCCGCGCACCCGCCACGCCGCGCGCCGCTTCGCGTTGGCGCTGGACTGGATCCCGGCGCACCTGATGACGCTGGCGATGGCGATGGTCTCGAATTTCGACGCGGTGATCGGCGCGTGGCGTGCGTGGCACGCGCAGCCCAGCCGCCCGATGTGGGAACTGGATCCGGGTTTCCTGGGCGCGGTGGCGCGCTCGGGCGTGAACGCGGACATCGAGGCAGGCGACGGCCTGACCCTCGACACGCACGACCCCATCGTCGAACTCAGGGACGCCCGCGCCCTGATGTTGCGCGTGTTGATCGTGTGGCTTGCCGTGGTCGCGCTGATCGTGCTGGCGGGCTGGGTGGCGTAGAGCCGGGATTCGGGAATCGGAAATCGGAAGAGCAAAAGCGGGTGAGGCCCTGCTTTTGCGATTCCCGATTCTCCATTCTCGATTCTGGTTTGGTCACCCGCCGCGCAACAACTTGCGCACCGCTGCGAGGTTGCGCCGGCTGACTTCCGGCGTGGCGTCGCTGCCCGCGATCATCGCGCACACGGTGCCGTCGGCTTCGCGGCGCAGGCCCAGCAGGCGTTCCACCGGAATCAGGCAGGCGCGGTGCACGCGCACGAACCGTTCGGGCATCGCTTCTTCGATGGCCTTGAGGGACTGTTCGATCAGCACGTCGCCGGCATCGCGATGCACGGTGACGTACTTGTCGTCGGCGGTCAGGTACAGCACGTCTGCCAACGGTATCCGCACCGGCGCGCCATGCACTTGCGCCAGCAGCGTCGGTGCCGATGCCGATGCGCGACGCCGCAGCGCCTCGGCGCGCACCAACGCCTCGCGGAGGCGTTCGCTGCGCACGGGTTTCAGAAGATAATCGGCGGCGCGCAATTCGTACGCCTGCAACGCATGCTGCTCGTAAGCCGTGCAGAACACCAGTTGCGGGGGGTCGGGCAGGGCCGCAAGGCGGCGCGCCACGCCGAGGCCGTCGAGCCCCGGCATCGCAATGTCCAGCAACAGCAGATCGGGACGCCATTGCGCGCACGCCGCGAGCGCCGCATCGCCATCGCCGACGCTGGCGATGACTTCCGCACCGTCGCATTCACGCAGCAATGCCGCAAGCCGTGCGCGCGCCAGGGGCTCGTCGTCAACGATGACTATCCGCATGATCCGGTGGCCCGCTGCCAGCGATATTCGTGAAACATTTCCACCTGCCCCTTGCCCTCCGTTTCATGCGCAGCGAACGCGTCCGGCTCAAGGCTGCGGCACATCCGGCAACCTCACACTGACCCGGAACACGCCGCCCTCGCTGCGCACCTGCACGGCGCCGCGTTCGCCGAAATGAAAGGCAATCCGGCGGCGCACGTTGTCGAGGCCGTGGCCGCTGCGCGGCGCCGACGCCGTGTCGGGCAACGGGTTCGAGATTTCGATTTCGATACCGCCACCCACGCGATGGCCCGCGATCCGCAGCGTGCCGCCCTCGCGGCGTGGCTGGATGCCATGGTAAACCGCGTTCTCGACCAGCGGTTGCAACAGCAATGCGGGCATCCCGAGGTCGACAGGCAAGTCGTCAAGCTCGCGCTGCACCTTCAGCCGCTCGCCAAGACGCAGTTGTTCGATGGCGAGATAGCGATCGATCAGCGTGAGTTCCGCACCCAGCGTGCTCGGCTTGTCGGATGCGCCCAGCGAGGCGCGGAACAATTCGGAAAGATCCTCGACGGTGCGCTCCGCGGCGTCGGGATCGACCCGCACCAGCGCCGCGACCGTGTTCATGCTGTTGTACAGGAAATGCGGGCGGATGCGCGCCTGCAACGCATCGAACTGCGCGCGCGCGACTGCGGCAAGCCGTGCGCGCCACGCCGCCAGCACATAAAAATAACGCAGCAGCGCGGCGCCCAGCAGCGCCGCCAGCACGGTGTTGCCGACAACAAAGCGCAGCGCGGACGCGGGCGTCAGGTGGGTGGCCAGTGCACGGTCGAGCCACGCAACCATTGCACTGGCCGTGGCGACCAGTACCACCAGCGCACACCATGCCAACGCCCACGCACCCGCGCGCGGCCGTCGGGTCAACAGGGGCGTCAGGCGGCACAACAACAACGACGCCAGCAAGGCCAGCCACACGACGAAAAGCGTCGCCGTCGAAAACCCGCGCCAGTCCAAGCGCGCGTCCGGCGCCATCGCATCGATCACCACGACGAGCTCCGCCACCACCACCAGTGTGAACACCGAGGCCAGCGAGCAGAAGTCCGGCAGGGCGATAGTGTGATCGTCCGTGATCGCGGCATCGTCGGATCGGCTGGCACGCATGACCCTGCCCAACCATGAGGGACCGGAACGGGCCTCCCTGGTCCGGCTTTCGACCACAGTGGCTCTGTGCGCAGTGTCGGTCATCGGTCAGCATCCCCGAGGATGGCGGTCATGAACCCGGCGAGGTCCTCGATCTCCAGCGGGCACACCTGATGGGCCATCGGGTAGCTGTGCCACTCGACCGTGAATCCCCACGCGCGCAACTGGTCGCGCGAGCGTTCGCCCAGCACCTGCGGCACGACCGGGTCGAACGCGCCATGCGCCATGAAGATCGGCGTCGCCGCGTTGGCCGCGTGGCGCTCGTCGGCGGTGCGATCGGCGATCGGAAGATACGTGGACAACGCGGCGATGCCGGCAAGGCTTTGCGCGTGGCGAAGGCCCGCCGCCAGCGCGACCGCGCCGCCCTGCGAAAACCCGATCAGCACGATGTTCGATACCGGCACGCCACGTTCGACTTCGCGCGCGATCAGGGCGTCGACCGCGGCGATCGACGTGCGGATGCCGGATTCGTCCTGCCGTTGCGACAGGTCGAAGCCCGCGACGTCGTACCACGCGCGCATCGGCAGGCCATTGTTGAGCGTGATCGCCTGGACCGGTGCGTGCGGAAACACGAACCGCAGTGCCGGCCACCCCGGCCGCACCAGCTGCGGCACGATCGGTTTGAAATCATGCCCGTCGGCGCCCAGGCCATGCAGCCAGATCACCGCGTGCCGCGGTTGCGGCGCGGTTTCGACCTCCACGCATTCCAATGTCACCGGGCAGCCTCCGCCTTGCTGCCCAGCCCCAGTTCCTCGGCAAAGAACGACAGCGCGGCCGCCGCGTTGCCGACCCGCTGGCTGAATGAAGCGGTGACGCCGTGGCCTTCATTCACCCGCGTCAGCAGCAGGATCGGATGTTTCGAGGTGTTGGCCGCCTGCAGTGCTGCCGCAAACTTCCGCGATTGCCAGGGCGCGACCCGCGGATCGTTGACGCCGGTAATCAGCAGCACCGCCGGGTACGCGGTACCGGGCTTCACGTTCTGCAGCGGCGAATAGGCGCGCAGCCATTCGAAGTCCGGTTGCTGCGTGACCGTGCCGTATTCCGAAATGTTGTATTGCCCGTTCGGCCACAGTTCGACGCGCAACATGTCGTAGATGCCGACCAGCGATACCACCGCGCGATATTCGGATGGATGCTGGGTCAACGCCGCGCCCATCAGCAGGCCACCGTTCGACCCGCCCATGATCCCGAGGTGCGCGGTGTCGGTCCAATGCTGCTGCACCAGCGCCCGGGCGGCCGCGTGAAAATCATCGAAGACGTTCTGCTTCTTCGACAGCATGCCGGCCGCGTGCCAGCCCTCGCCGTACTCGCCGCCGCCGCGGATGTTCGCAACCGCGTACACGCCGCCGCGCTCCAGCCAGGCCAATGTCGAACCGAGGAAGCGCGGCGCGGTGGTGATGCCGAAACCGCCATAGCCGTAGAGGATGGTCGGGCGTGCGCCATTGGGCGTCACGCCCTTCATGGCAATCACGGTGACCGGAATCTTGCTGCCGTCCTGGGAGGTCGCGTCCAACCGATGCGCGACGACGTTCGAATAATCCGCTGCCGGTTTGACTTCGAAGACCACCTTCGAGGTGTCGAGCGCCGCGTCGTATTCCACCCAACGCATTGGCATCGTCCAGCCGGAATAGGTGATCAGCGCTTGTCGGGAATCCGCGCTGCTCGCGATCGTGCCGACACCGATGCCGGTTTCCGGCAGGCCCACCGTGCGGATGAATCCGCCCTCGGCGTTGTAGAACTGCACGCGCCAATCCGGTCCGCGCACTTCGGTGATCAGGAAGCCGCCCTTGACCGGCGCCACCGAATGCATCGCCCAGTTGCCTTGCAATTCCGGCACCAGCAACTCCGGCTTGCCGTTTGCGTCCAGGGCCAGCAGCTTGCCGCGCGGCGCGTCCTGGTACGCGATCACCAGCAAGCGATCGCCATCCCACGCCGCACCCTGGTTGATGCCCGAGGCGGCACGCACGTTGGCCTCGGTGCCGAGCGCCAGTTTCCACGGAGCGCCGCCGCTTCGCAGATACACCGCATCGGGCGCGCCGTCGCCCGCGTGCATTAGCGCGGCGGCATGCCGGCCATCGGCCGAGCCGAGCAGCGTGTACTCGGCCACCTTCGACAAGCCCTTGCCGAATTCCAGTGTGTCACCCCCGGCATCACCGCCCAGCGCGTGGTGATACAGCGCCGCATGGAACTGCGACTGCTCGACCGGCACGCCGGAAGGCAACCGCACGTAGGTGACGCCCTGGCCGTCGGCGTCCCACACCAGCGCCTGCGGCGTGGTGCCGCCGCCCGCGTGCGGCAGGGCATCCGGCAGGGTCTTGCCGGTCGCGACCTCGATGAAACGGATCGTGGTTTCCTCGTTGCCGCCTTCGGCCATCCCATAGGCCACGTACTTGCCATCGTGCGATGGCCAGTAGCCGGTGATCGCGACGCTGCCGTTCGCACCATTCGGGTCCACCAGCACCCGCGCCTTCCCGTTCGGCCACGCCTGCGCGACCAGCACCGCCTGCGGTTGCGGCGGCGTCTGGCGCATGTAGAACAGCGTGTCGCCGACGATTTCCGGATCAAATTGCTGGGTGGAGGTGAGCGCCAGTTCGCCCACACGTTTCGCGATGACCTTGCGGTCCTTGAAACTGTCCATCACCTTCTCGGTGTAGGCATTCTGCGCCGCGATCCATTGCTTCACCGAAGGCGCGTCGGCGTCTTCCAGCCAGCGATAAGGATCGTGTACCACGCTGCCGAAGAACGTTTCGGAGACGTCGTGCTTCAGGGTGGACGGGGGCATCGGGGGTACCTCGTGCCGCGTGTCGATCAACGCGTAGCCGAGCCCCGCGCTGGTGGCCGGCGGAGCCGTTTGCGCCACCGCCGCCAGGGAAAGAAAGCCGAGCAGGAAACCAGCTGGCACACGAAGGACAGGCATGGTCGAACTCCCGGACGCGGTGGCGACCCGTGCAGGTTAGCGCCCCGCCGCGAGCTTCGCACACGACCGGTACTTCCGGCGCTTGCGCCGCCGCGCGACGCATGGGTACGCTCCGGGTTTTTGCTTGGGGCCCCGTCCATGAATCGCATCGCCGTTGCCGGTCTGGTTTGCCTGCTGGTGAGTGGGGGCGCCCTCGCCGCCGCGCCACAGGACATGTCGCATGCGGCCGCGCCGGGCGCGATTCAAAAACTCAGCCTCGATCAGATCATGGCCGATCCGGACTGGATCGGACCGCCGGTCGAGGACGCCTACTGGAGCGTCGATGGCCGCGACATCTACTTCGAGCTGAAACGCAAAGATACGTCGATCCGGGATCTCCATCGCGTCGCCGCCAGCGGCGGCGCACCCGCGAGGTTGAGCGACGCCGAACTCGCACGCGCCGATGGCCCTGCCGTATTCGATCATGCGCGCGATCGCGCGGCGTTCCTGCGCCACGGCGACGTGTTCGTGCGCGACATCGCGACCGGCGCCACGCGCCAGCTCACCCGCGACAGCGACAGCAAATCCGGCTTGCAGATTTCCGCGGACGGCAAGTTCGTGAGCTGGAACCAGGGCGAAGGCTGGTACGTGTGGAATGCCGCGACCGGCGTGGTCGCGCCGGCGGCGGCGCTGAAAACCGAAAACGATCCGGACGCAGCCAAGCCCGACCAGATGGAACGCCTGCAACTCAGCCTGTTTTCCACCCTGCGCGCGGACCGGGCCGACAAGGATGCGGTGCGCGAGCGCGACGACCAGCTGGATGCGGAAAATCCGGCGCGTGCGCCGGCGCCGTTTTACCTCGGCGACAAGGTGCACGTGGCGATGACGTCGCTGTCGCCGAACGCACGCTGGATGCTGGTGGTGACGCGCCCTGAGAACCACCAGCGCGGCAAGCGCCCGGTGGTGGTGCACTACGTCAATGATTCAGGCTATCCCGAAACCGAACCCGCACGCACCTACGTCGGCCACAACGATCCGGCGCCGCAATCGTTGCTGCTGCTGGACCTGCAGCAGCACAAGCAATATCCATTGTCGCTGGACGGCCTGCCCGGCATCCACGACGATCCGCTGCACGCCCTGCGCACCCAGCGCATCGCCGAGCTGAAGCAGGAAGGCCACGCCGATGAAGCCGAGGCCCTCGCGGCGCCGAAGACGCGGGCCGTGTCGGTCAACTTCGTCGCGGTGGGCGAATCGGGTGTGCCCGCGATCGTGTGGAGTCCGGATGGCGACCAACTCGCGGTGGAGCTGGTTGCGAACGACCACAAGGACCGCTGGATCACCTCGGTCGATTTCGCGAACCACACGCTGGTGACGCAGGATCGCCTGACCGATCCCGCCTGGATCAACTGGAGCTTCAACGACCTCGGTTGGCTTCCCGACAACCACACCCTGTGGTTCGAATCGGAAGCCTCCGGTTACGCGCGGTTGTTCGTCAAACCGCTGGACGGCAAGGCGCGTGCGCTGACCGGCAGCGGCTACGAGGTTTCGACGCCGGTGCTGTCGCCCGATGGCAAGTGGTTTTACGTGCGCTCGAACAAGCAGGCGCCGTATGCCTATGACGTGTACCGCGTGCCGGTCGCGGGCGGCGCGCTGGACCAGGTGACGCGCTTCGAGGGCGTGGACGGATTCGAGCTTTCACCGGACGGCAGCAAGCTCGCGGTGCTGCATTCCAGCGCGTACATCCCGCCGCAGCTTGCGGTGGTGAACGTGGACGGCTCCGGCGAGCATGAACTCACCGACACCCGCACGCCCCAATACAAGGCGCTGGCTTCGACATGGGTACAACCGGAGTTCGTGAAAGTGCCGAGCAGCCATGGCAACTTCGGCATCTGGGCCAAGTTCTACAAACCCGCCAGTCTGGAGGATATGCACGACACTTCGCACACGCACCCGGCGGTGTTCTTCGTGCACGGCGCGGGTTACCTGCAGGACGTCTCTAAGAACTGGTCGTATTACTTTCGCGAACAGATGTTCAACAACCTGCTGACCCAGGAAGGGTACGTGGTGCTGGACATGGACTACCGCGGATCGGCCGGCTACGGCCGCGACTGGCGCGACGCGATCTACCGGCGGATGGGCCACCCGGAACTCGAAGACCTGCTGGACGGCAAGGCTTGGCTCGTCAAGCACCACCACGTCGATCCGGGCCGCGTCGGCATCTACGGCGGTTCGTACGGCGGCTTCATGACCGAGATGGCCCTGCTGCGCGCGCCGGGCGAGTTCGCGGCCGGCGCGGCGCAACGCGCGGTGGCGGACTGGACCAGTTACAACGACGGCTACACGTCCGACATCCTCAACACGCCGCAACTCGATCCCGAGGCGTACAGGATTTCCTCGCCGATCGAATACGCGAAGAACCTCCAGGACCCGCTGCTGATGAACCACGGCCTGATCGACAACAACGTGATGCCGGGCGACACCATCCGGCTCTACCAGCGCTTCGTCGAGCTGCACAAGAAGAACTTCTGGATTTCGCTGTACCCGACCGAACGCCACGCGTTCGAACATGCGGACGCGTGGTACGACGAATACCGGCGCATCCATGAGCTGTTCACGCGCTTCGTGAAGGACAAGCGCTGACGCAAGACGGGGCGTCTCGCGACGCCCGTCGGTTTCACGCGGGCAACACCAGCCCCGCCGCCTGCATCGCCTCGCGGATGTAGGCGAACATCGCGTGGTCCATGCCCTGCGCGGCCATCACCTGCGGCTCCCGGTCATAGGCTTCCTTCATCCGGCGGCCGATCGCCGCGTCGCCGCCCGTGAAGGCCTGGATCAGGGCGTGCCAACGGCGGCCCATGTCCTGGCCGGCCGGGTCACCAGGCGGAATGCCGGTATCCATCGCGGTGCGTACCTCGGCGATCAGCCTGGGCCAGGCAACATTCGCTTGCTGCACACGCGATTCACCGAGTTCCTCGGCGTGCCGGCGCATCCGTTCGCGCTCCCCGGGCGTGAAGTGCTTGCCCAGCGTCTCGGCACGACGCTTGAATTCCGCCATTTCGGCTTTGCCGAAGTGCATGTCCAGTTTCTCGTTCGTCATGATGTACTCCAGTAGTTGGTCGATATCACTGGATGCCGAGTCCAGCCCGCACCATGCGCGCTCCAGCGCGGCCAGCGCCCGCGATTTGGCGTGGACTTCGCGCCGCAAGGCGAGGATGCGCAACCCGACCAGCGCCCCGGCCGAGCCTTTGCGTTCGAGCAACTTGCCGATCTCGGCCAGCGTGAAGCCGGCGCGCTTCAACACGCCGATCTCGCTGAGGCGGGCGAGCGCGGGCGCGCCGTACAGGCGGTAGCCGCTTTCGGAATGCAAATCCGGACGCAGCAGGCCGCGGGCTTCGTACAGGCGCAGGGCCTTGGCCGAAACGCCGCTGCGGGCGGCGAGCTGGCCGATGCGCAGGAACTTCGCGGGGGCAGATGGCTTCGACATCGGTTGCGAAGATTAGGGCCTGCCCCATGGGCAAGGTCAACCGATGCGGAGCCTCCTGCCGGGCCTGCACGTGACCCGGCGCAAGATCCGGTGCAGGACCATCACGGATTGCGCTGGATGTAGTACTGCGCCGCGGCGGTCGAATTGATCGCGCTGGTGATCGGCAACAACTGGCTCAGGAAACGATTCCAGCGCGTGATGCCGGCCGCCGACGCGAAGACCACGTCGCCCGGCTGCACTTCGAACTGGCTGCCCAGCGCAAGCGCCACCGCCGACTTCGCATCCAGTTCGTAGACCGTCGCCTTGGCATCGCCCGGATGCGAGGTGTTGCGGATCACGTAGATCTTGCCTTTGGAGGTTACCTGGTTCAGGCCCCCGGCCGCGCCGATCGCTTCGGTCAGCGAGATGTCGGCCGAACTGAAACGCACCACGCGCGGGCGGTTGACTTCGCCCATCACGTAGACCTGCTGGTGGTCGTTATAGGGCAGGAAGATGCGATCGCCGCCCTTGAGGTAGATCTCCTTGGCCTGGCCATTGCGTTCCATGCGATCGACGTCGAGGTGGTAGGCGTGACCATCGCGCGTCAACACCACGTCGGAAAGATTGGCGTTGGGGTTGTCCACGATCGCCTTCCCCATCGCCTCGCCCAGTGTCAGCGGCACGCCCGCGATCGGTTGGGGTCCCGTCTTGGTGAATGCGCCCTCCAGCACCACGCGCTGGCTCGCATAGCTGATCACGCTGACGTCGACCTGCGGTTTCTTCAGATAGGTACTCAACTGGCTCGCGAGGACCTGCCGCAACTGCTCGATGGTCTTGCCGGCCGCCTGCACCTTGCCGGCAAACGGGTAATAGATCGATCCGTCGGCCTGCACCACCCGGCCATTGGCCGCCGCCTGGTTCTGGTTGCCTGCCGGCGAAGTGAGTTCCGGATGGTTCCACACCGTGATGTACAGGGTGTCTCCCGGACCGATCTGGTACGCCTGTGGTTGATAGCCGAGCAGCGCGGGCGGAACGGCCTCCGGCGCATTGGCCGTATCTTCCTGGGCGATCACCTGCGGCGTGATCGGAACCAGGTGGACGTAATCAGGATTCGTGTCCGCGGCCCGTACGTCCAGCGAAGCGGTCTGGCCGGGCACGCAGCCCGCCATCGCCAGGCACGCCAGCATCGCCAGCACGCACCACGCGACGTTGCGCGCCGCACCCAGCCCACGCCCTGCTTGCACGCGGGGAACCATTCCTTCGAAAACCCGTTGCGGAAAGTCCATGTCGATTCGCCTTGTGAGGTGTGTACGGGAACACGCTGCGCGCAACCGGGACGATCCGCGACCAGGCGCGAAACACGCGCGCGCATCGGAACTGCCGGTCCGTCGCTGGGGCGGTGCTGCAACGACGGGCATCACGATCGCGGAAGGGGCCTGGGCAACGCCACCACATGCCACGGTTTGCGCGCCGGATCGCGTTCGGATGCGCTGCATCCCGCCGCGACGCCGAACCACAGTAGGCCATGCTGATCCGGTTGTGTCCAGAACATGACGCTGAATGAAACGTCATTTGTTTTTGCGAATGCGCGGCAATAAAAGCTGAATGGACCGGACAAGCTTTTGTATGCGCGCGCATTTTGATGACGAATATGGGGCTGTCTGTTTCGTGAATGCGTGGATGATGCGGTACGCGTTCCCGAGTGGTGATGGTTTGGTTCAGCACGTCGTTGCAAGAATCGAAGATTCGAACTCACCGGCGAACGCCGTGCACGAGCCACACGTCGTTGCCGCCGTTTGCGCCACGACCTGGTGACGCGGCACCCGAGCGGTGCGGCGGATGTGCCGGAACCGGCGGCAAAGCTTGACGGAGCGATGACAGGATGAATTCGCAAACGCATGTCCGGAACGCGCTTGAACGAAGCCGGCAGGCCCGCTCGCGGCTTGCCGTTCCGGCCATGGAGACGCATGCCGCCTTTCCCTCAGGCGGCCCGGGCGGGTCAGGAGGACTGCAATGACGCCCACACAACGACTTGAATACTCGCACCCGGCCTTCATCGACACGCGTACGCTGCCGCTGGAACAAGGCGGCGGAGACGACATCGATCTGCGTGCACTGCTCGGGACGCTGATCGACAACAAACGGTTGATCCTCACGGTAACCGCGGTCTTCTTCCTGGCCGGGTTGGCTTACGTGTTGCTGACCAGGCCGGTCTATCAGGCAACGGCCCTGTTGCAGGTCGAGCAGGCGCCGACCCTGCCCGGCATCACCGCCGTCGAACAAGCGGTGGGCGCATCCGACCCCGCGTCCACCGACGCGGTGTCGATCCTGACGTCCTATTCGGTGGTCAAGAGTGCGGTGGATGCGCTCAATCTCAATATCGTGGTCTCACCCGATCGCGTGCCGTTGATCGGGAGCCTAGCCGCGCAGTTCTACACGCCCGCCAGGCCCGGCGCGGTGGCGGATGCGTGGCCCGGCCTGGGCCGATACGACTGGGGCGGGTCGCGGCTCGACGTGGACCGGCTCGACGTGCCCGACAGCCTGCTCGGCCAGACGTTGAAGCTGGTCGCGGGCAAGGACGGCGCCTACACGTTGCGCGGCGACAGCCTGATTCCCTTCATGGACGGCAAGGTGCTGTTGCAGGGCCATGTCGGACAGACGGTGCAGCACGACGGCATCACGATGCACGTCACCAGGCTGGACGCCAATCCGGGCACGCACTTCAGCGTCACGCGCAACAACGAAGCCTCGACCGTTGCAGGTCTCCAGGGCTCGATCAACGCCCGTCCCGCACAACAGAACTCCAACGTGATCGAACTGTCGCTCAACAGCGTCAGTCCGCATCTGGCGGTGCAGGTCCTCGATTACGTCACCCAGGCGTTCCTTGCACAAAACGTCGGACGCAATTCGGCGCAGTCCTCGAACAGCCTGAAGTTCATCAAGCAGCAGTTGCCGATCGTGAAGAATCGGCTGGAAGACGCGCAGGCCGCGCTGAACGCATACCAGTTGAAGGCGCATTCGGTGAACGTGCCGATGCAGACCCAAAGCATGCTGACGCAGCTCGACGACATCGACAGCAACCTGCGCCAACTCGAAACGCAGCGGCTGGAAGCGGCCCGCCTGTACACGCCGCAACATCCGGCCTACAAGGCCATCGTGAACCAGATCGGCATGTTGCAGGCCCGCAAGTCGGCCATGCAGAAGCAGATGAGCACCTTGCCCGACACGCAGCGCCAGTTGCTGCGGCTGAACGGCAACGTGCAGGTGCTGAACACGACCTACAACGGCCTGCTCAACGAAGAACAGCAACTCCAAATCTCGCAGGCGGGCGCCGTCGGCACGGCACGCATCGTGGACGAACCGACCGTGGACATCACGAGTCCCGCGAAGCCGAAGAAAATGATGACCGTGGCGGGAAGCACCGTGGCGGGTGCGGTGCTGGCGCTGGCCTTCGTGTTCCTGCGCCAGTTCATGAAGCGCGGCGTGGAAGACCCGGCGGAGATCGAACAGCTCGGCCTGCCGGTGTACACGGCGATTCCCCTGAGCGAGCAGCAACTTGCCCTTTCCGAACACGACCGGCCGCGCCTGTTCTCGCGGCGACGGCAACGCCTGCTGGCGCTGGCGGCGCCCGAGGACCTTGCCGCCGAAGCCTTGCGCAGCCTGCGCACCAGCCTGTACTTCACCGCACCGGATGCCGCCAACAACCGCATCATGATTTGTGGCTCCAGTCCGAACGCCGGCAAGACGTTCGTTTCCGCCAACCTTGCGGCGATCAACGCACAGGCCGGACAACGGGTGTTGCTCATCGACGCCAACATGCGCGACGGCAAGCTGCACACGATCCTCGGCGGCCGTCCGGACAACGGCCTGTCGGAGTTGCTGGCCGACCGGATCATCCTTGAAGAGGCGATCCGCTCGGTCGAGGACGTGGAAAACCTGCACTTCATCCCGGCCGGCCGCAAGCCGTCCAATCCTTCCGAATTGCTGATGCGTCCGGGCTTTGCGGCGCTGCTGCACGCAGTTTCGCCGCGCTACGACCTGATCGTGATCGACAGTCCGCCGATCCTTTCGGTGACCGACGCCACCATCATCGGCCACCACGTCGGCACCAGCCTGCTGGTGGTGCGCTTCGGCCTCAACCAGTCGCGCGAAGTCGAAATGGCGATGCAGCGCTTCCGCCAGAGCGGCGTCGAGATCAAGGGTGTCGTGTTCAACGGCATGGAGCGACGCAGCGGCGGCTTCAACGCCTACGGTTACCACGCGGATGGACTGGCCGAATGATCCGCACCGCAATCATAGACACGCCTGCCCCGCGGGGGTGGAGGCAGGACGATGTCGGTTGAAGCGTCCGAGGCTTCCCGCCCGCTGGGCGACGCCGGCCGCGCGACGGTCGACTTCGCCGCAGCCGCGCGCCTGCTCCGCCGCGGCGCCTCCGGCGCCTTGCTGGTGCAGGTGGGCGGCGCGGGCTTCAGCCTGATCGTCAACGTGCTGCTGGCACGGCTGGTCGGCAAATCGCAATACGGCATTTACGCGTACGCGATGTCGTGGGTGAGCGTGCTGGTGGTGCTGGCGTTGCTCGGCCAGAGCAGCAGCGTGGTGCGCTTCGTGCCGGTCTACCTGCACCGCAAGGAATGGGACACGCTGCGCGGCCTGCGCCGTGGCGCCAGCGGGATCGTGCTGGCGGGCAGCGTGGTGATCATGCTGGTCGGCGCGGCGGTGGTGTTCGCGTTGCGCAACCGGATGGGCAACGCGACGCTGCAGACGATGCTGGCGGGTTTCCTGTTGCTGCCGTTGCTGGCGCAGCTCGGATTGAACGGCGGATTCTTTCGCGGCTACAAGCGGGCGGTGAGCGCGGGCGCGTACAACAGCCTGGTGCGGCCGGTGTTCTTCATTGCCTTGGTGCTGGCGCTCGCGTTGCCGCTGGGCCTGCGCCTTACCGCGCGGGACATCATGCTGGCGAACGTTATCGCGGCGCTGGCGGCGGTCGGCTGTTCGGAATGGCAGCTGTCACGGGGATGGCCGGCGGCGGCGAAACGTGTCAAGCCAAGTTATGACTCGCGAGCGTGGTTCAAGCTGGGTCGCCAGTTGTTCCTGCTCGCGGCCATCGGGATTGTCTCCAACCGCGTGGATGTGTTGATCCTCGGCGGGTTTGCCGGTGCCGACGAAGTCGGCCCGTACTACGCGGCGGTGCGGCTGGCGGCGATCGCGGCGTACGGCCTGACCGCGGTCAACACCATCCTCGCGCCGATGATCGCGGAAAGCTACGCCGTCGAAGACCACGCCACCATGGCGAAGCTGGTGCACCACGCGGCCAAATTGACGTTCGTGGTGACGGTCACGGTCGGCATCGGCATCGCGGTCGCCGGCTACTGGGTACTCGGGTTGTTCGGCAAGGGCTTCGCGGAAGCCGCGTTCATTCCATTGCTGATCATCCTCGCCGGGCAATGCATCAGCGCCGCAGCCGGGCCGGTCGGATTCCTGATGACGATGACGCGCTACGAACGCCAAGCCTCGTGGTTCATGGCGCTCGCGGCCACGCTGAACATCGTGCTGAGCGTTGCGCTGATTCCACTGTTCGGACTGGTCGGCGCCGCGATCGCATCCGCCGCGGGCATCGTGGCGTGGAACCTGTCCGGGCTGCTGTTCGTGCGCTCGCGACTCGACGTCAATCCGACCGTCCTGCCACTGCCGGGGAAATCATGACCGCGCCGAATTTCATCCTCGCGGGTGCACCCAAGTGCGGCACCACCGCGCTGGCCACGTACCTGCGCCAACACCCGCGCATCTTCATGTGCACGCCCAAGGAGCCGGGTTATTTCGCATCGGACCTCCCCGAGCACCGTTACGTGTCGACGTGGAACGACTACGCGGCGCTGTTTGCCGGCGCCACGGACCGGCACCTTGCCATCGGCGAGGCCTCGATCTTCTACATGTACTCCGATTCCGCGATCGCCGAGATCCGGCGCACGCTGCCCTCGGCGAAGCTGATCGTGATGTTGCGCAATCCGGTCGACCTCGCGGTATCCATGCACGCGCAGGCGCTGCGCTCGCGCGACGAAAACATCGTCGATTTCGCCGATGCCTGGGCGTTGTGCGCCGAGCGGCGCGCCGGCCGCAAGGTGCCGCCGCGCGGACGCGACCACAAGATCCTGCTGTACGACACCTTGCCGCTGCTCGGCCTGCAACTGCAGCGATTGCTGCAGGTGTTTCCCGAATCGCAGGTGCGCTGGTGGTTCTATGACGATTTCGCCAGGGACCCGGCGCGCATCTACCGCGAGGTGCTGGGATTCCTCGGCGTCGAGCACGACGGCCGCGGCGAGTTCCCGCTGGTGAATCCACGCCGCCATGCGCGCTGGCAGTCGCTGGCCGAGTTCACGCAGAAGACGCCGAAGCCGCTGGTCCGCGCCGCGATGTACGCCAAGCGGCGCGCGGGCATCCAGCGTCTCGGCGTGCTGGACGTGCTGCGCAATGTCAACTTCGTGCGCGGAAAACAGGCGATCGCCCCGGCGCTGATGGATGAAATGCGCGCGCACTTCACGCCCGACATCCGGCTGCTGGAATCGATCACGGGCACAAGCCTGGCCCACTGGCGAGGTGTCGCGGCGTGAAACTGGTGCTGGTCATTCCTTCGCTCGATGGCGGCGGCGCGGAACGCGTGATGACTGCGCTCGCCAACGCCTGGGTGGACGATGGCCACGCCGTCACGCTGGTCACGCTTGCTGCCGGAAGGGAGGACAAGTACAAGCTGGCCGCGGCGGTGCGACGTGTCGCGTTGGATGTGACCGGGCGCTCGGCGACCCCGGTGGACGCCATCGGCCACAACCTGACCCGTATCCGCGCACTGCGTCGCGAGATCAATCTTGCCGAACCCGACGCGATCATCAGTTTCCTCACCCGCACCAACGTGCTGGTGCTGATCGCCGCCGGCAAGTTGCGTTCACGCGTGATCGTTTCCGAACGGAGCGCGCCGGGGACCCGCTGGATCGGCGGCGTGTGGCGCGCGCTGGCACGGCCGTTGTACCGCCGGGCCGCGGCAGTGGTCGCGCAGACGCGTCGCTGTGCCGATCAACTGGAGGCGCTGGTCGGGTGTGCGGTGGACGTCATCCCGAACCCGGTGGCGCCGGCGTCCGGTTGCGATGGCGCCCCGGTGGCGCCATCGGGCGGCGGCTCAAGAACCGCGTTGGCCGTGGGCCGGCTGGTGCCGAAGAAGGGTTTCGATCTGTTGATCGCCGCTTTCGCGCAGGTCGCGCAGCGCCACCCGGCGTGGCGACTGGAGATCGCGGGCGAAGGGCGTTTGCGCAAGACGCTCGAGCGGGCGATCGGCGATCACGGCCTCGCCGACCGCATCGCGCTGCCCGGCTTCAACAGGAACGTGCGCGAAAGGATGCGGCGTGCCGATCTTTTCGTGCTGCCGTCGCTGATCGAAGGGTTCCCCAACGCGCTGCTGGAGGCGATGGCCGAAGGCAAGGCCTGCATCAGCTTCGACTGCGAAATGGGGCCGCGCGAATTGATCACGCACGGCGAAAACGGCTGGCTGGTACCGACCGGCGACACCCGCGGCCTTGCGGTCGCGCTCGACATGCTGATGCAGGATGACGCGCTGCGCGCCGAACTCGGCGCACGGGCGCGGGCAGTGTGCGACCGCTATTCGACCCGTGAGGTCCTTGGCCGCTGGAACGTACTGCTGGCACGGATCGTGACCGCACGCGTGCCGCGCGCGACGGCGGCGGCAAGGCGCACGCCATGAATGCCGTGCGCTCCCACCTCGTCGCGGAGACGCGTCACGCCACGGATGCGGTCACCGGAACAACCAGCGACCCGAGCATCCTGTTCCTGATCCGCTCGTTCGGGCGCGGCGGCGCGCAGCGGCAACTGGTGGCGCTGGCGACCGCGCTGCACCGGTCCGGCTGGCATGTTTCGGCAGCATGTTTCTACGCCGGCGATGCATTCCAGCACGAGCTGCTGCGGGCCGGCGTGCCGGTGATCGACCTGCGCAAGCGCGGGCGCTGGGACGTGTTCGGATTCCTGTGGCGGCTGTGGCGCACCTTCCGCACCACCAACGCCGATGTCGTGCACGGTTACCTCACCGTCGGCAACCTGCTGGCGTTGCTGGCGAAGGCGGCACATCGACGCACACGCGTGGTGTGGGGCGTACGTTCGGCATACATGGATCGCGATCGTTACGACTGGATGGCGCGCCTGACCTTTCGCTGCAGTTGCGCATGCGCGCGCCTGGCCGATCTCGTGATCGTCAACTCCGGCGCGAGCGGAACGCATCACGTCGCACTGGGTTATCCGCGCAAACGGATGCGCGTGATCCCGAACGGCATCGACACGCGACGTTTCAGCTTCGACGGCAAAGCGCGTACGCGGCTTCGCGGCGAATGGAGCATTCCGGCTGACGCGGTGCTGGTGGGTCTGGTGGGCCGGCTGGATTTGATGAAGGATCACCCGACGTTCTTGAAGGCCGCCGCGAAACTTGCAGGACGCGATCCGCGCTGGCATTTCGTGTGTGTCGGCGAAGGCAAGCCGGAATACGCCGTGACACTCGAGACGCAGGCTGTGGCGCTGGGCTTGCAAGGTCGCCTGGTCTGGGCCGGACCGCGCGGCGACATGCCGGCGGTCTACAGCGCACTGGATCTGCTGGCATCCACTTCGTACGGTGAAAGCTTCCCCAACGTGATCGCGGAGGCGATGGCTTGCGGGCGGCCGTGCGTGGTGACCGACGTCGGCGATTCCGCGCGCATCGTGGATGACTGCGGTATCGTCGTCGCGGCACGCGACCCGGAAGCCTTCGCCGCCGCCGTCGCACGCATGTTGCCGGTGCTGACCGATGGCGAAGCGGCGCGCGCCATGCACGAAGCGGCGCGGGCACGCATCGTGGAAAGGTATTCGCTGGAAACGCTGCTGCGCGATTCCAAGGCGGCGCTGAAAGCGGTTTGCGCGGGTCGCGGGACGAGCTGATGGCCACGTCCGTCCAGCCGTTTCCGATCGGCCAACTGATCTGGCCCGCCATCGCGATCATGGTGATCGGATTCCTGGTCTCGCTCGCCTACACGCACCGGGCGGGGCTCAGCCTTGGCGTGGCCGCATTGAAGTCGGGGTTGTTCCTGGTCTATTTCGGCTTCCTGTTCGACGGCACGTTCACGTTCCTGGACGACTGGAAGTACCTGCGCTTCGGCGAGGAACTGGTGCAGAACGGGGTCGGCATCTTCAACCTGATGCACAACTACGACTACGTCCGCAGCACCGTCAAGAGCGCCAATCTTTTCTATTACGTCTACGACGCGACGGCGCTGGTGATATTCGGGCACGGCTATTTCGCGCCGGTCGCGGCCAACATCCTGCTGACGTTCATCGCGGCCGGCATGCTTATGAAAGCGGCGCGATTGGGCCTCGGCATGGGCCGCCGCGCCTGCATCGGGCTGTTCGTGTTCCTGGCGCTCAGTCCATCCCTGCTCGCATGGTCGACCGTCGCCAACCTCAAGGACATCCTGGTCGCCACCGGAACCGCGGGCATCGTGTATGCGGTGGCCCTGGTCGAAACCGGCAAGCCCAAACGGGCGGTGATGGTCACGATCGTGTGCGGGCTGATCCTGGCACTGACGCGCTTCTACGTACCGCTGATGCTGGGTGCGGCGTTCGGAATCGTCCTGCTGGCGTCGCGGCGCGGGCGCCGCAGCCCGTGGCTGTGGCTGGCGGGGGTGGTCGCGCTGGCCGTCGTGGTGCACGAACTCGGCCACGACAGCATCGGCGGCGCCATCCACCAGTTCCGCTCCCGCCTTGCCGATCCGGTAACCGGGGTCCTGCGCTTCGTGCTCACGCCGATTCCCTTCCACACGCAACCGCAGTACGCGTTCCTCAACCTGCCGCAGGTGTTTTTCTGGGCGATGCTGCCGCTGCAGCTCTACGGCATCGTGTCGGTGTGGCGGAGCAAGCGGATGACGGGCCGATTCATGGTCATCTACTTCGTGATGATGACGCTGCTGTACGGCGCGTTCCCGACACTACAGGGGCCGCGCCATCGCATCCAGATCGATGGCCTGATCGTGATCTTCCAATACATGGGCGTGCTCGCGCTGGTGCGCAGCCGCTTCCGGCGGAAGCGACGCTACTTCCTCACCGAGGCGCAGCCGCCGCCGGCCCCGCATGAGCGCATCCACCGCGGCACCTTTCCTGTCGGCTGAGGAACATCCATGCACCACGAGGAAAAATCGCGGAGCCCAGGCAACGCCTTCCAGTCGATCACTTCGGCGCGCGCGTGCGGGCTTTTCGCCGCACGGGCGCGCGACAGGCACCCGCGCGCATGAAAATCTGCCACGTCATCACCGGGCTCGGCACCGGCGGCGCACAGGCGGCGCTGTACCGGCTGGTGCAGGCGCTGCGCGCGCCCGACTTCGAACACGTGGTGGTCGCGCTCGGCGCGGAAGGCAGCATGAGCGCGATGTTCGCCCGGTCCGCGGAACTGCACCACCTCGGCATGCATCCCGGTCGCCTGCTTCCGCACGAAGTCCTGCGGTTGCGACGGATGTTGCGCAACCGCCATTACGACGT
Source organism: Lysobacteraceae bacterium (assembly GCA_040255405.1). Classification (GTDB taxonomy): domain Bacteria; phylum Pseudomonadota; class Gammaproteobacteria; order Xanthomonadales; family Rhodanobacteraceae; genus 66-474. The sequence continues at coordinate 44,408 of JBDZUX010000012.1, read as the reverse complement.
GATCCAGAGCTGGATGTACCACGCCAACCTGATGGCCGCGATGGCCGGCTGGGGCGACGCCGCGCCGGTGGTGTGGAACATCCGCCACTCGCTGCACGCGTTGTCGCACGAAAAGCGCGCGACGCGCTGGGTGATCCGGGCGGGCGCACGGTTGTCGCGGCGTCCGGCGCGGATCATCTTCAACGCCGCGGTGAGCCGCGCACAGCACGTCGCATTCGGTTACGACGACGCGCGCTCGGTGGTGATTCCGAACGGCTTCGACACCGCCGAGTTCGCGCCGCGCCCCGCGGAACGCGCACGCATGCGTGCCGAGCTTGGCATTCCGGATGACGCGCTCACGGTGGGCCTGGTGGCGCGCGTGCACCCCATGAAGGACCACGCCACCTTTCTGCACGCGGCCAGGCGGCTTGGCGAAAAGCATCCGCGCTCGATTTTCGTGCTGGTGGGCGAAGGCGCCGACGGCGCGAACCGGGAACTCGGCGCGCTGATCGACCAACTGGACTTGCGCGACCGCGTGCGGCTGTGCGGACGGCGCAGCGACATCGCGGCGATCGACAACGCGCTGGACATCGCCACTTCGTCATCGGCGTGGGGCGAAGCCTTCCCCAATGCCACGGCCGAAGCGATGGCGTGCGGCGTGCCTTGCGTGGTGACCGACGTCGGCGACGCGCCCGCGATCGTGGACGACACCGGGGCGGTGGTGCCGCCGTGCGATCCGGTCGCATTGGGCGACGCCTGGGCGGCACTGGCGGCGCTCAGCGCCGAAGCGAGGTGCGCACTGGGACAGCGTGCCCGCGCGCGCGTCGTCCGGCACTACGCCATCGATGCCGGCGCACGCCGGTACGCCGACCTGTACCGGGACATCGCGGAGCCGCCATGCGCCACCCACTGACCTTGCGCTGCAGGCGCGCACGACCACCGCGTCACGACGGCGGCACGGCTGCCGCGATGCCCGATCCATTTCTCGCCGGAGGCTGATCGCGATGTGTGGAATAGCCGGATTCTGGGACAGCGCCAACCACTTTCGCGCGGATGACGCCGGCGCGGTGGTGCGACGCATGACGCGTGCGATTAGCCATCGCGGACCGGATGACGAAGGCTTCTTCCAGGATGCGGCGGCCGGCATCGCGCTGGGCCATCGCCGCCTTTCGGTCATCGACCTCTCGCCCGAAGGCCACCAGCCGATGGTTTCGGCGAGCGGGCGCTTCGTGATCGTCTACAACGGCGAGGTCTACAACCATCGCGCGCTGCGGCAGGAACTGGTCAGAGTCGGTGCCACGTTCCGCGGTCACTCCGACACGGAGGTGATGCTGGCCGCGATCGAGCAATGGGGCCTCGACGAAGCCCTGCGACGCTTCATCGGGATGTTTGCGTTTGCCTTGTGGGATCGCCACGAACGGGCGTTGTCGCTGGTGCGCGACCGCCTCGGCATCAAGCCGCTGTACTACGGCTGGGTCGGTGCGCGGCTGGTGTTCGCCTCGGAACTGAAAGCCGTCACCGCGATGCCGGGCTTCGACAACGCGATCGATCGCGACGCGTTGTGCCTGCTGCTGCGCCACGACTACATCGCGGCGCCGCGTTCCATCTACGAGGGCGTGCAGAAACTGCGGCCGGGCACGGTGCTCACGCTCACCGCCAGCGACATGCTGAAGGCGCCGGCGGACGAACCGCTGATTGCCGCGAACACCCGCGCGTTCTGGTCGGCGCGCGACACCGCGATCAGGGGCATGGCCGATCGCCTGCACCGGCCCGACGCCGAAGCCGTCGACGAACTGGACCGCCTGCTGCGCGACGCGGTGGCGCTGCGCATGGAAGCCGACGTCCCGCTGGGCGCATTCCTTTCCGGCGGCATCGATTCGTCGCTGGTGGTTGCCTTGATGCAGGCGCAATCCCCGCGTCCGGTGCAGACGTTTTCCATCGGCTTTCACGAGAAGGGTTTCGACGAGGCCGTGCACGCGCGCGCGGTCGCGAAACACCTCGACACCGAACACCACGAGCTTTACGTGACCGCCCAGGATGCCCTGGACGTGGTGCCGCGGCTGCCCGGCATGTTCGACGAGCCGTTCTCCGACTCCTCGCAGATACCGACTTTCCTCGTCGCGCAGATGGCGCGGCGCAACGTCACGGTCAGCCTTTCCGGCGACGGCGGGGATGAATTGTTCGGTGGATACCGCCGCTACTTCATGGGCCGGAAGATCGAGCGAAGCCTGGGCCGCGTGCCGCTTGCGCTGCAACGAAGCGCGGCGCGTTCGCTGTCGCGCCACGCCGGGATCTACGAATCCATGTTCGCCGGTGCCAATGCCTGGCTGCCGCCGGGCATGAAGATGCGCCGGCCGCGCGCGAAGGTCGCGGCGCTGGCGCGGATGCTGGAGGCCGGTTCGCAGGACGAGCGCTACCGGCTGATGATGTCGCACCACCGTCATCCGGAGACCCTGGTGCTGCGCGCCAGCGAGCCTTCACTCGAGATCGGCAATCCGGTGCCCGCGTCGGGTACGGACGGACTCATCGAGCGGATGATGTTCAACGATCTGGTCACGTACCTGCCCGGCGACATCCTTGCCAAGGTCGATCGCGCGAGCATGGCGGTGAGCCTGGAAGCGCGGGTGCCGTTGCTGGATCACCGCGTCGTGGAATTCTCCTGGCGCGTGCCCATCGAACAGAAGGTCCGCGGCGGCAGGGGCAAGTGGCTGCTTCGGCAGGTGCTGTACCGCTACGTCCCGCAGTCGCTGATGGACCGCCCCAAGCAAGGCTTCGGCGTGCCGATCGGCGGATGGTTGCGCGGTCCGCTGCGCGAGTGGGCGGAAACCCTGCTGGACGAGCGGCGGCTGCGCGAGCAGGGTTATTTCGAACCCGCGCCGGTCAGGCAGCTGCTGGATCGCCATCTTTCCGGCGCTGCCGATGAAGGCCCGCGGCTCTGGGATCTCTTGATGTTCCAGGCGTGGCACGCGGAAACCGGGCGCCAGCCGTTGCCGTCGCGCGACATGGTCGCCGCATGAAGGGACAGGCGGCGGTGCGGACGGACGCCCATCCGGTCGAAGACGCGGGATGGATCGACGCACTCGCGTTCGCGCCGCGCAAGGAATCCTGGGTCGCGTGTTCCGGAAACCGCTTCTACAAGCTGTTCCGTCGCAGCAACGATCCCGCCCGCGACTGGCTCGACCCTGCGTGCATCGATGCCGCCCGGCGCGAATATGACGACATGCAATTGCTGCACCGTTTTTGCGAACAGGCCTGCGCACCGCTGCTGCGGGAACATGGCTGCGTCGTGTATCCCCGGTTGTCCGGTCCGGACCTGCGCGAGATGCTGCGGCGGCGCGACGGCGACGGCGCGGGGCGCGGGACGGCATTGCGCGACGCACTGTCCCTGCTCGCACGGCTGCACGGCGCGTCCGCCGATGCAATCTCCGGTTACCCGCGGAAGGATTATCGGGCCAACGGTCATCTCCGTCCCGACGCCGAGGTGTTGCGGCGGATCAGTCAACGCCCGCGCACGTTGTGCATCGAGGGTTTCGAAGTCCGCAATTTCAGGTTCGACCAACGTCGCCGCGCGTGGTTGTTTTTCGATCCGCAAGTCGTGTCACGCGGCGTGCCGGAAAATGACATCGCGCGTTTCATCGTTTCACTGCTGATGGTTAACTGGGGTAAAGGCGGCTCGCCCAGAATATGGAGGGACTTTCACGTGGGTGACCTGGTGTCGGCCTACGAGCGCGCCGCGACGTGTTCGACCGACGCGATATTGCTGAATTATTTCCTGCACGAAACGATCGCAATGAGACGGCATTTTGCGGAGAAGGCTTTGCACGCGCTGCACGGCGTGCCGCGAATCCTTGGACGTCCCTATTTGTCAGCTTATTTCCTGCAGCTCGAGAGGTGGGCCGCCCGACATGCATTTTGATTATGAGCGCGACACCCGAACGTTTTACCAGGATGAAGCCACCGCGCAGCGCTACCACGAGATGTACATGTCCCGCAGCGGCTGGCGCAATCTTCCATCGCGCGTGGTGGCACGATATGAACGCCGGGTGGTGAAGGCCATGCTGGAGCGGGTGCCGCACCGGAGCGTGCTCGACATCCCCGCGGGCACCGGCAAGCTGGCCGGCGTGTTCGCATCGCTGGGAAGCCGCGTGCTCGCCTCCGACATTTCAGCGAGCATGTTGAAGCGCGCCGAGGCCGAATTTTCCCGCGTGGGTCACCCCGACGTCAGCTTCCAGGTGGCCGACGCCGCGGACCTGGGCGAATTCGCCGACGCCGCGTTCGACGTGGCAGTGTGCCTGCGGCTGATGCACCGGGTGCCTCCGGGCCTGCGTGCGCGCATGCTCAAGGAACTCGCGCGCGTCGCACCGCACGCGGTCATTTCGTTTGGAATCGAAAACCGGTATCACAAGTTTCGGCGAAGAACCCGTGCCGCGATTTTTGGCGGGCAGAATGACGCGCTGTGCTTCTGCCGCGTCGGCGAGGTGCTCGCGGAGCTGCAGCCGTATTTCGAGATCGTGGCGAAGACGTGGATCGCCCGGACGCTGTCGCAGGAGATGATTTTCCTGCTGAGGTCGAAACCTCACCCCGCGGCAGATGGCGGCTAGCCGTCGTCCGCATCGATGGCATCGCGCGGTTCGCCACATCCCGTCCTTGCGCGGCGCGCACCGCGTGAGACCAGCACCGCCGAGGATCGGCGGAAGGAGCGTGCAGCATGGATGGAGGAGCGCATCGGTTTTCATTCGGGGCCCCGGGGCTTGCGGCGCTGCTGGTGCTGCTGTCGGTGCCGTGGCACATCGCCCTGGCGGCGTGTCCGAAACTGCTGATGTTCGACGGCGTCGATTACCGCTCGCAGACCAACGCCGAGCAGGCCGCCTATTGGGGCCAGACCGTCGGCATGCAGGGTTTCTTCCTGAAGAATGTGATGGACGACTGGAAGGACGACGTCGGCACGGATCCGAAGAGCCCGCTGTGGCAAAACGTCGCCAAGTTCCAGTCGACCTACGCGCCGGCCGGCGCGACCGACAACTTCATCAAGGTCGCGCTCTACAAGCCGCATGACTGGAACGACAAGAAGGCAAACGACGCGGTCGTCGCGCGGTTCATGCACGCGGCGATGCTGGCGGAGTACGCCAAGCTGAAGGGCGTTGCGCTGGACCTGGAGCCCTACACACCCACTTGGGGCGGGCCAGCGGCCGGTCCGGAGCTGGCGACGACCATCGAGCAGGAAGGGCGCGCGATCGGCCAGGCGATGCACGACGCCTATCCCGGCATGACGCTGTTCATCCTGCCCGACGTCATGGACCAAACCCAGGCGTACGCATCGCTGCTGCAACGGATCAAGTCCGGGGTCCACAAACTGAAAGCCGGCCGGAAGATACCGAGTTACGACCGGTATGCGCTGGCCGTGCCGTTCGCGAAGGGCCTGTTGTCGGTGGGTTGGAGCCATGTCGCGATCGGCATGGAGCAAACCTACAGCCGCTACGCGCAGGGCATGCTGCCTTCGGTGCAACGGACCGCGGGCGATTATGCCCGGCTGATGGACAAGAGTGCAGCGTCGATGCACCTCACCGGCGCGCCGGGCCTTTGGCCACTCGGCCCCACCCGTACCGACAAATCCGAACGCGAGACGCCGGCGAAATTCGAGCAGCGCCTGCGGGCGGCGTATGCGGCGGCCAGCCAGTACGTCTGGATCTACGGACACGGCAGCGCGTGGCAAACCGACGGCCCGTATGCACGCGGCCCGGTGACGTCCGACTTCGGCCAGTTCACCGATGCCGTCCAGCGCGTGAAGACGAGCTGCCAAAAGTAACCGCATCGGGGCGCCGCATGTCCAAGATCATCCTGTTCGCCAACACCGATTGGTACCTCTACAACTTCCGGCGATCGCTGGCGCAGGCGGTCCAGGCGGCGGGGCACGAGGTGCTGCTGGTTTCACCGCCCGGCGAATACGGCGCACGCTTCCGCGAACTCGGCCTGCGCTGGGAACCGCTGCCGGCGATGGACCGCCGCAGCCTGAACCCGCTGCGCGAGATGCGCGCCCTCGCGGAACTGATCGCGCTGTTCCGACGCGAACAACCGGCGCTGGTACACGACTTCACCATCAAATGCGCGGTCTATGGTTCGATCGCGGCGATGTTGGCCGGAGTTCCGGCGCGCATCAACGCGGTCGCCGGCCTCGGTTACGTGTTTGCCAGCAACGATCGGCGCGCACATCTACTGCGACCGCTGGTGCGCACGCTGATGCGGTTCGCGTTGCGCGGCCGGCGTTCGCGGTTGGTCCTGCAGAACCACGACGACGCGCGGATGTTCCTCGACCATCGCTTGATCGAGGACGCCCGCGTGCGCGTGATCCCGGGTTCCGGCGTGGATTGCAACCGGTTCGTGCCGCGGGCGCGCCCGTGCAACGATCCGCCACGCGTGCTGCTTGCGGCGCGGCTGTTGTGGGAAAAAGGCGTCGAGGAATACGTGCAGGCTTCGCGCACGCTGCGCGCGCAAAGCCGGCGGGTGCGCTTCTTGCTGGCCGGCGCATCCGATCCCGGCAATCCCGCCGCGGTGCCGGAAGCCACCGTGCGCGGCTGGGTCGACGACGGTCTCGTCGAGTGGATCGGCCACGTCGACGACATGCCGGCGTTGTTCGCGTCCACCGACATCGTCGTGTTGCCGAGCTATTACCGCGAAGGCCTGCCGAAATCGTTGATCGAAGCCGCCGCCTGCGCGACGCCATTGATCACCACCGACATGCCGGGTTGCCGCGATGTCGTGACCGATGGCGTCGATGGACTGATCGTGCCGCCGCGCGATGCTGAATCGCTGTGCGCGGCCATCGTGCGCCTGCTGGACGCACCGGAACGGGCGCGGAAGCTTGGCTTGGCGGCGCGCGCCAAGGCGCTGGCAAAGTTTGACGAGCGCATCGTGATCCGCCGCACGCTGGAAACCTACGATGAGGTGCTGGACGATCCGCGCACCGTCGAGGCAGCGATCTAGGAGTCGCTGGATGCCCGGCCGCGCGCGGCGCCATTGCCGTCACATCCCGCTCGCATCCGATCGGCGCTGCCACCCCGAGGAGGCCCCGATTCTGCTCGTCATGCCGGCGACGCGGAGAGCGGCCAAGGATGGCAGCGCTTTAAGGAGCGAGGAAAGCCGGGACCCGGTGACTTTCGCGTAACTGGGTGGAAATGCAAAGTCGCTGGATCCCGGTTATCGCTTCGCGACTGCGTTTGCAGAGCCTGTCCCGGACTCGATCCGGGAATCGCAAAACGCGAACGCCCCCGGATCAAGTCCGGGGCAGGCTGCGGCGGCGCGAAGCGCGAGCGCCATGGATGGCGCGAGTATTCCGGGATGACGAGTGACGGGGTCGATCAGCGGTTCCCTAATCGCGCCGGCTCCTGAAAGGCTGCTCGTCCGTCTTCGGTCGAAAATGGATGACCGGCCGCGGAGGGACTGTGTCGCGACCGCGTGGTGCCGTCGCGGCCGGCGATCGAATCAGCGCAGCCTGTTGGCGTTCGAGGCGCGTGGTGCATGCGCCGTAGATGGCGGCCACGACCACGAACGCCACGAGGTTCGCCACGGCACCCAGTTCAGCGTGGACGACCACGCCCACGAACGGCAGCACGATGGAGAAACCGACCAGGTACACGAGCGTGCGGCGCGGGCCCAAACCCGCGTTCATCAGCAGGTGGTGGATATGCGTGCGGTCGGGCGTGAACGGCGACACCCCGCGCTTCAGCCGGCGATAGATCACCGCCAGCGTGTCCATGACCGGCAGCGCCACGCACCACAGCACCAGACCGGGCGAAATGTGGCGCGGCGTGCTCTGGCTCAACGCGATCAATGTCCATGCGATCACGTACCCCAGCACCACGCTGCCCGAATCGCCGAGGAACACCTTGGCTTTCTTGCCCAGCAAACCCAGGTTCGCCATCAGGAACGGATACAACGCCGCGGCCAGCAACAACACGATCACGGTGAGCGGCGCAGGCATGTCGGGCGCCATCAACAGTGCAATCGCGCCCGTGCTGACCAGTGCGAGGCAACCCGCTAGGCCGTCGATGCCGTCCATCAGGTTGAACGCGTTGATCAGCCCGATCACGGCCAGCACGGTGAACGGGATGCCGAGCCACCCCAGTTTCAGTTCATAGCCGTGCAGCATGCCGAGTGAATGCACGTATATGCCGGTGGTGGCGATCACCGTAAGGACCGCCATCACCTGCACCACCACGCGTACGCTCACGCGCAGTTGGTAGCGATCGTCGAGCGCGCCCAGTGCGACGAGTACGCACGCCGTGGCCAGTACGATATCGTCGAATTTCTGTGCCGGCCCAAGGAACCGCTGGCCAAGCCACAGCCACCCGGCGAGCATGCCCACGAAGATGGCCAGCCCCCCGACCAGGGGCGTGGCGAAGGCATGTCGCTTGCGCTTGTCCGGGTGATCGAGCAGTCCCACCGGCTTGCTGATGGGAACCAGTATGCACAACCCGAGCGCCGAAGCGCCGATCGATACGAAACAGGCCGATAGAACCGTGTGTGCCGCAGATATCATCCTTGTACGTCTCGGCTGGCAGAGTGGCCAGTATGGGTTAGCCCCTAAAACACGCGCTGAATATTTCAATGATTTCCATTTAACGCAGATGAATGCGAAGGCCATTTACTTATTTGAATGTGCCGTGAATGCAGCGCCACGAAATGTTGTTTTGGCCAATGATTATGTTCAGCCAATGGCGGGCTCGCTTGCGCGTTCAGCAACGACCGGGCGACCGCCGAGACCCGATGAATCGGATACTCGCCTTGCCTCGCCCGTTCAGCCGTGCATCTGCGCGGCACGAATATTGCTTGTATGCTGTTGACGTGGGACGGGGAGATTGCAGGGAAGAAATCCTTGCTCGCCGGGCCCGCCGCATCCGCCGCGGGAACCCGGCTGCGAGGTAACGATCGTGACAATCACCGACATCGGCATCCTGCTCATCGTCCTGTGCGTCGCCCTGTGGGCGATTGCGGCCGCGCTGCACCGGCACACCGTTCAGCTCGAAGCCCTGAAGTCCGAAATGCAGGCGCTGCTGAAAGCACGTGAGACGGGCGATGCCGCTGCCGCGGCGCCGGTCGATCCAGCCGAGCCGCGCAACCGGATGGAATCTGCAGCGACGCACCCGCCTGCGAATGCCGCCTCGAAACTCGCGGCGAGACAGACCCTCTTGAAATAGCTGGCACGGATTGCGGCGAAGTTGCTGCCGCGCACGGTTCGTGCCTGGCGGCACTTGGCCCGTCCTCCGACCGGGTGTAGGTTCGCGGGATGTCCCGCTGCTGGAGGTGCGCGATGAAGTCCCCTCGATCCGGCCTGCTGCTGTTCGCCGCGTGCTTCGTGGCCGCTTGCGCGCCCTCGGTTTTGGCCAAGGCACCGCCCACGCCGGCCAGCGCGTCCGAGCACGCACGCATCGAGCAGATCCTCGCGCAGCGCGCCAGGGTCAGGGAGGTTCCGGCAGTAGCCCTTTCGCATGATGGCCAGCATCTGGCGTGGGTGGTGATGCATGACGAGCAGACCACCTTGATGCTGGGTTCGTGGAACGGGCAGAGCGCGCACCCGGTGGCGATCCCCGGCGGCTGTCGTGAAGAAGACCTGCGCTGGGCGCCGCGCTGGAACGCGCTGGCGGTACTGACCCGCTGCAGCGTCGATCCCTCCAACACCAAGCCGATCCGAGGCGCGATCTGGCTGATCGACGTGAACGCCGGCAAGCCGCCGCGCAAGCTCGCGGACCTCGACGGTTTCGCCGAAGCCATGCAATGGAGCCGCGACGGCAAGCACATCGCCTTCCTGTACGTGCCGGGTGCCACACGACTGCAGGCCGCGACCGCGTCCGGCAACCCGCGCGTGGGAGTGATCGGGCAGACCGACGTGCAGGTGCAATACGTCGCCAGCATCGACGCATCGGGCGGCAAGCCGGAACTGCTGACGCCCGACGGCTTGTACGTGTACGAGTTCCGCACGTCGTCCACCGGCAACCGCATTGCCTATACCGCCGCGCCGCCGCCAGGCGACAACAACTGGTGGACGGCCAAGCTGTACGTGCAGGATGCAAAGGCGGGCGCGGCACCGCGGCAACTCGTGGATCCCGGCGCGGTGAGAGGTTCCTTGCATGGCTTGCAGATTGCGCTGCCGCGCTGGTCCCCCGATGACGCGCGCATCCTGTTCATCGGCGGCCTGATGAGTGATCGCGGCGCGACCGGCGGCGACATCTACAGCGTGCCGGCCTCGGGCGGCACGCCCGTGAACCTGACCGAAGGCACGAAGGTGACGCCGTCGTGGTTCACGTTCCTCGATGCCCGCTCGCTGCTGGTGAACCAGATCGCCAAGGGCAAGGTGCAGGTCACCGAGTACACACTGTCGGGCAACCATGCGCGCCAGACCCGCACGTGGTTCACCGCGCCCGGCGTGTTGGGCGACGGGCGCGCCGCGTTTTCCGTTTCATTGTCGGACAAGCCGCCACGCCGGATCGCCTACGCGGCCCAGTCGTTCGACCACCCGCCCGAGGTGCACGCAGGCCGGCTCACCACCGCGCCGCCGCCGGCGGTCACTTCGGTCAATGCCGGGCTTTCGCATGATTGGGGCAAGGCCGAATCGGTGGAATGGAACAGTGGCGGCACGCAGGTACAAGGCTGGCTGATGTACCCGGCCGACTACGACGCGCACAAGAAGTACCCGATGATCGTGTATGTGCACGGCGGCCCCTCGTGGGCCCACCTGCCGAGCTGGAGCAACAACGCGAGCGCGTATTCGCAATTCGGCTATTTCGTGCTGATGCCCAACCCGCGCGGCAGTCTCGGTGGCGGCGAGCAGTTTGCGCAGGCCATCCGCAACCAGATGGGCTACGGCGATCTCGACGACATCCTCGCGGGCGTCGACAAGGTCGAGAAGATGCTGCCCATCGACGACAGCCGGCTGGGCCTGACCGGCTGGAGCTATGGCGGCTTCATGAGCATGTTCGCGCCGACGCGCACCCACCGCTTCAAGGCGGTCGTGGCGGGCGCCGGGATTTCCGATTGGCAAAGCTACTACGGCCAGAACCAGATCGACCAGTGGATGATTCCTTTCTTCGGCGCATCGCTGTATGACGACCCGTCCGCATACGCGAAGAGTTCGGCCATCAATTTCATCAAGCGCACCCGAACGCCGGCCCTGATCGTGGTGGGCGAGCGCGACGAGGAGTGTCCGGCGCCGCAGTCGTTCGAGTACTGGCACGCGCTGAAGACATTGGGCGTGCCGACCACGCTGGTGGTGTACGCCAACGAGGGCCACCACATCGTGCAACCGAAGAATCAGGAAGACATCATGCGTCGGTCGCTGGACTGGTTCGCGAAGTACCTCACGGCCGGCGCGCACTGAGCTTTCGGTCGCAACGCCAACACCCGCTGTTTCAGTGTTGTCACGTCGCCGAGGTTTCGCGCGCGGCGATGGGCGGCTTGCCCGAGCGCCTCCTCAAGTGGAGGGCGGATCCTTGCGACGGGTGCGGGACACGCCGGTCAGGATGCCGAGCCCGAGGATCACCACCGCGCCCACCGCGATCCATTGCGTGGGCACGTGGGCGAGCCAGGCACCGTAACCGAGGCCGATGATCACGATGATCGTGCCGATGAGATAAAGCGCGAACGACATGGGGCGCCTCCTGCGGTTGGACGTGACCATCGTCCAGTGTGGGCGCGAAGGCGGCGTGAACACCTCAGAACAGTTCACCCTGCGGACCGGGCGGGCGCGGCGCGACGAAGCGCGACACATCCAGCTGCAGGCTGCGGGCGCGGGCGAAGCCGTGTTTCCGGGTCGCCACTTCGAAGCGCCGCCGCAGCAGCTCGGCGAACGGTCCCTGACCGCGCATGCGGGTGCGAAAGTCGGAATCGTAGTCGCGCCCGCCATTCATCTGCTGCACCAGGCTCATCACGTGTTTGGCGCGTTGCGGCACATGGATGGAAAGCCACTCGCGGAACAAGGTCTTCAGTTCCCACGGCAGGCGCAACACCGTGTAGCCGGCCATGCTGGCGCCGGCCTCGGCGGCGCGTTCCAGCACCGCTTCCATGTCGCGATCGTTCAGCGCCGGGATGATCGGGGCCACGAGTACGCCAGCCGGAATGCCCGCATCGGTCAATGCGCGGATCGCCTGCAGGCGGCGGTGAGGCGCCGACGCGCGAGGTTCCAGTTTCGACGCCAGGCGGTTGTCGAGGGAATTCACCGACACGAATACGCATACCAGTTGTTCGCGCGCCATGGGCGCGAGCAGGTCGAGGTCGCGTTCCACCAGCGCGTTCTTGGTAACGATCGTGCAGGGATGCCGGCATTCCGCCAGCACTTCCAACGCCGCGCGGGTCAGCCGCCACTTCTTCTCGATGGGCTGGTACGGATCGGTATTGCTGCCGATGTTGATGGGCTTGGGTACGTAGCCCGGCTTCGACAACTCCCCGCGCAACACCTCGGCGAGATTGGACTTGGCGCGGATCTTCGTTTCGAAATCCAGCCCCGGCGACAGGTTGAGATAGCTGTGTGACGGCCGCGCGAAGCAATAGATGCATCCGTGCTCGCAGCCCCGATACGGATTCATCGCCTGCTCGAAAACGATGTCGGGCGAATCGTTGCGCGTGATCACGCTGCGCGCGCGTTCTTCGGTGACTTCCATGCGCGGCCGCTGCGCGGCCTCGTCCAGCAATGCGCCTTGCCAGCCGTCGTCTTCGGCGTGATGGCGCACGCTTTCGAGGCGCCCCTCCGGATTGGAAGCGGCGCCGCGACCCCTGATGCGCGCGGGTGGCATGGCTTGCACCACTGCAGGATACGCCTTGCTGTCTCGACGCTTGCGACGGTCGGCCCGCGAAGTCTTGACTGCACTGAAGTTCGCCAGTGCGGCCACGACTCACGCGGCGTTCCACGGTAATCGATGACAAATTTGCGCGCATGAGCGCAAAAATGTTATGCCCTGGAAAGGTATATGAAAGGTTCTGCTGTTACACCTTTGGACGTTGGGGAGTCACAGGGAGCTGGAACAGGGGATGGGGGACTTGTTTCGCGGTGAAGTGTTGCAGGCGCAACGCCGCCAATGGATGGGCGCGATCAACCTCGCGACTCCGCTGGCGTTCACATGGTGGGCGTTGCTGGCGGCGACCCTCGCCGCGGCCATCGTCCTGTTCCTGAGCTTCGGACACTACACACGGCGCGCCGAGGTGTCGGGGCAACTCCAACCCGGCGCGGGCCTGCTCACCCTGTCCGCCCAGACCACGGGCACGATCAACCGCACGCTGATACGCGAGGGCGACCAGGTCGAGGCCGGCCAACCGCTGGTCGAAGTCTCGGCTGACCTGGTCAGCGCCAGCATGGGCGACACCCACGCCGTGGTCAGCGCGCAGTTGCGCACCCAGCAAGCCCAGGTTCGAACCACGCTTGCCAATCTCCAACCGCAAGCCAAGGAACAAGCCAGGGACTTGCGCACCCGGATGGGACTGCTGCAAGCGCAGGCGCGCCAGATCGATGACCAACTGATCTTGCAGCGCAAGCAGGCCAAGACGGCCACCGACTTCGTCGCGAAGATCAAGCCCGTACTCGAGAAGGGCGTGATTTCCATGGCGCAATTCAACGCGTACCAATCGCAGGCCCTGACCCAACAAGCCCAGGTCAAGACACTGGAGCGCCAGCGGCTGGAAACCGACCAGCAGTTGAGCTCGCTGCAGGCACAGTTGACGCGGCTACCGTTGGACACGGCAGCCAAGGCCAACCAATTGCGCGGCCAATTGGCGCAGCTCGCTGCGCAACTGGCCCAGAGCGAGGCCGCGGGCGGGACGATCCTGCGCGCACCGCGCGCGGGCATTGTTTCGACCCTGCTGGTGAAGCCCGGACAGAACGTCGCGTTGGGTCAACCGCTGCTGTCCATCCTGCCGCGCGGCTCGGAGTTGGAAGCGCAGTTGCTGGTGCCAAGCAACGCGATCGGCTTCGTGCACGAAGGCACGCCGGTCGTGCTGCGCTATCAGGCTTACCCCTACCAGAAGTTCGGCCAACAGTATGGCCAAGTCGTGCAGGTCTCGCGCAGCGCGCTCAGCCCCGCGGAAGCCGCAACCCTGCTGGGCCAGAAGGTCGCGATGCCGCTGTACCGCGTGCTGGTCTCGCTGGACCGCCAGACCATCGACGCCTACGGCAAGGCCGAGGCACTGAAGCCCGGCATGGCCTTGAATGCCGACCTGCTGCTGGACCGTCGCAGCCTGTGGCAATGGGTGTTCGAGCCGCTCTACGGCCTTCGACAGCAACTCACGGCCCGCGGAAATCATCAGGGATGAGTGACGGCGCGGCCATGGACGGCGGTTTCCTCGGCAGCCTGCAATGGGGCTGGCGACGCAAGCTTCCGGTCATCCTGCAGACCGAAGCCGCCGAATGCGGTCTTGCCTCGTTGACGATGATTGCGCGCCAGCACGGCCACGATGTGGATCTGCCTTCGTTGCGCCGACGGCACTCGACATCGCTTAAAGGCGCCAATCTCGCACGCGTGATGGAGATGGCGGGTCAGCTTGGTTTCGAGACGCGGCCGCTGCGGCTCGATCTGCACGAGCTGCCGGAACTCAAGGCGCCGTGCATCCTGCATTGGGACTTGAACCACTTCGTGGTGCTCAAGCGGGCGACTGCCCATGGCGCCGTCATCCACGACCCGGCACGCGGCGTCCTGAAGCTCTCGAATACCGAGATCTCGAAGCACTTTACGGGCGTGGCACTGGAATGCACGCCGCGTGCCGATTTCAAACCGATGAAGACGCGCGAATCGATTTCGCTGCGTGTGCTCACCGGCAAGGTCGAAGGCCTCTCCGGCGCGCTTGTCCAGATCTTCGCGCTGGCACTGGCTTTGGAAGTATTCGCGTTGGTTGGACCGTTCTACTTGCAATGGGTACTGGACCAGGTACTGGTCTCGGCCGACAAGAGCCTGTTGATGCTGTTGGGGATCGGCTTCCTGCTGGTCGCGGTGTTCCAGGCCGCGATTTCGGCAGTGCGCGCGTGGACCATCACCTGGTTGGGCGCGATGCTGAACGTCCAGTGGGTCACCAACGTGTTCGCGCATCTCCTGAAGCTGCCGCTGGATTGGTACGAGAAGCGCCACGTGGGCGATGTGGTCTCGCGCTTCGGATCGATGCAGACGATCCAGCAGACGCTGACCACCGGTTTCGTCGCCGCGATCCTGGACGGCATCATGGCCACGTTGACGCTGGTCGTGCTGGCGCTCTACAGCGTCAAACTGACGTTGGTGGTGATCGCAGCGTTCGCGTTGTACGCGATCCTGCGTTGGCTCACCTATGAGCCGCTGCGGCGTGCGCAGGAAAACCAGATCGTGTATGCCGCGCGTCAGCAGACGGAACTGCTGGAGGCGATCCGCGGCGCGCAGACACTGAAGCTCTTCAACCAGCAGCAACCGCGCACCGCCCGCTACGCCAACGCGGTGGTCGAAACGGTCAACCGCAACATCGCGATGCAGCGGCTCAACATCGCATTCACCAGCGGCAATCAACTGGTTTTCGGGATCGAGAAGGTGGCCCTGATCTGGCTGGCGGCCATGCTGGTGCTGGACGGTACCTTCACGGCAGGCATGCTGGTGGCATTCGCGGCATACGCCGACCAGTTCGTCAGCCGAGCAGCCGACCTGATCGACAAGGCCATCCAGTTCCGCATGCTGCGCCTGCACGCCGAACGCGTGGCAGACATTGCGCTGACTGCTCCCGAAGGGCACATGGAATCGGCGTGGGATGCACCGCTGCCGGAAGCCGGGATCGAGGTGCGCAACGTCAGCTTCCGCTACGCGGACGGCGAGCCGTGGATCCTCAAGGATTGTTCGTTGACGATTCCCGCCGGCGGGTCGGTGGCCCTCGTTGGGCCCTCGGGTTGCGGCAAAACCACGCTCGCCAAAATCATCCTGGGTCTGTTGGAACCCGAAGAAGGTGTGGTCCTTTACGGCGGCACTGACATCCGTCGGTTGGGCCTTGCACGCTATCGAAACCAGGTCGGCGCCGTCATGCAGGACGATCAACTGTTCGCCGGCTCCATCGCCGACAACATCGCCTGCTTCGATGCGGAATCGAGTCCGTCACGCATCGACAGTGCCGCACGGCTGGCCGCAATCCACGACGACATCGCGAAGATGCCAATGGGCTACCAGAGCCTCGTCGGCGACATGGGTTCCGCCCTTTCCGGCGGCCAGAAACAACGCGTGCTGCTGGCGCGCGCACTCTATCGCAAGCCCGCGTTGTTGGTGCTGGATGAAGCCACCAGCCATCTGGACATCGAACGCGAGCGGCAGATCAATGCCGTCGTCAACCATCTCGCGATCACGCGCATCGTGATCGCACACCGCCCCGAGACCATCGCCAGCGCGCAACGCGCGCTATTGGTCGCCAACGGTGCGGTGCAACCCATTCCGTCGCAGCTCCAGGAAATGGAGGTGGCGGGATAGCCGAAGCGGAGACGGCTTTGTATTCTCGAGCTAATGAAGGAGATGGAAATGAAGACTCTCAATTCATCCGAAGTTCTTTCTGTGTCAGGTGGCTACGATGCCGAAAAAATCCTCGAGGGCTCGAGAGATGGGGCAGCACTTGGTGCCATGATCGGAAGCGTGTTTGGACCGCTCGGCGCAGTGGATGGTGGCCTGATCGGCTGGCTCGTCGGTGGCATGATCACGATTCATTACGAGACGCCGTAACCTCGAATCGGGAGTGGGCTTGGTTCGCCATGCCCACTTCCTTGTTCGCCTCATCATGACAGGGCAATTTCAATGCGCTCCTACAAAGAACTCGTAGATGTACTCTCACGGCGGAACGATGGACAACGTCGTGCAGCGTATGAATCATTAAAAAATCAAAGAGTGCTACGAGCATCGTTGCTTTTGTATCCAGTGTACTTAGCTTGTGGTGCGCTCATTGGATTTGTTTTGAGCCATGGCATTCACGCAACGATGCGCGTTGGGATTCTTGGTGCCACAGGATTTGTTATGAGTAGCGGACTATTCGTAGACTATATTCGTACAAAGAAAATACTCAACGCTGTCGTTGTCCTGTCGATTAGGGAAGACGATCGTAGATCTTCGCTAGTTGATGATATGCCGGTGGCAAACCCGAAGCGGGAGGAGACGGTGCACAATGGAATCATCTCGAAAATATAAAAGGATCATATTTTTGAACTTGCTTTCCTTCAATGGAGATGATGCTTTCCATCGAGTGACAACCAGTACTTGCGGGTCCGACGCAACCATTGCTAGGTCTTCGAGGCCTTCATGGCGCAGACCGAGGATGCTCGGCGGGGCGAACGGTTCGATGCGCAGCCCAACCAGATTGCAGGGCCGTAGTTGTACTGGAACATGAGAATAGTATGAAAAATGGTGTCCGACTCTGATTTTAGCGTCGGATTATGTTTTCGGCGGGATCCATCAAGGACCACGTGTCTCCGACCTTTGCAGAAGGCTTTACCCATTTCCTTAAGTAATGCAGGAGAACAGCAATGAAGAAACAATTGGCGGGGTTGGCAGGTTCGATTTCACTGGCGCTGATGGCCGCGGGCGCTTGCGCCTCGACGAACGCGAACGTCACGCGCGCAACGCTGGACAACGGGCTGCGCGTGGTGATCGTGCGCGACACGCTGGCGCCGGTGGTGACGACCGAGATGAATTATCTGGTCGGCAAGAGCGAGGCGCCCAAGGGCTTTCCGGGCACCGCGCACGCGGTGGAGCACATGATGTTCCGCGGTGCGCCGGGATTGAGCAAGGACCAGCTTGCCGCGATCGCGGCCAACATGGGTGGCGCGTTCAACGCCGACACGACCTGGGGCGTCACCCAGTACTACTTCATGACGCCTTCGCAGAACGTGGGTGTCGCGTTGCGCGTCGCCGCGTTGCGCATGCGCGGCGCCGACATGAGCCAGAAGGAATGGGACAAGGAACGCGGCGCGATCGAGCAGGAAGTCGCACGCGACAATTCCAACCCGGGCTTCAAGATGAGCGAGCAGTTGTTCGCGCAGATGTTCGCGGGCACGCCGTACGCGGAAACCCCGCTCGGCACGCGGCCCTCGTTCGACAAGACCAGCGCGGCGATGTTGAAACAGTTTCACGACGCATGGTACGCGCCGAACGACGCGATTCTCGTGATCGCCGGCGATGTCGACCCCGCGACGACGCTCGCGAAGGTGAAAGCCGATTTCGGCGACATTCCGCGCAAGACGCTGCCGGCACGCCCGACGTTCGATTTCCAGCCCGTGAAGGCCCGGAACATCAAGTTGCCGAGCGATTACCCGTTCGGCATCGCGCTGATCGCGTTTCGTTCACCCGGTCTGCGCGCGGACGGGTACGCGACGGCGCTGGTGTTGAGCGGCGCGATGGGCTCGCAGCGCGCAGCGCTGGCCGGGATGCGTTATGACGGCAGCGCGCTGTTCGGCGGCTATTTCGGTTCACCGCTGGAACACGCCGGCATCGATTACGCGATGGGCGCGTTCCCCAAGGGCGGCGATCCCGCGCCGGTCCTGAGGCGCATGCAGGCGATCCTGGCCGATGCCGCCGCGAAAGGCGTTGACCCGGCGCTTGTCGAAGCCGCCAAGCAGAAGGCCATTGCCGATCTCGAGTACAAGAAGAATTCGGTGGATGGCCTCGCCAGTGCGTGGTCGCGCGCACTTGCCTTCGAGGGCGCCGAATCGCCCGACGCGATCAAGGCCGCGATCGAAGCGGTGACAGCCGCCGACGTGAATGCACTGGCGAAGAAGCTGTTCGACCCGGCGCACGCGATCACCGCGGTGTTGACGCCCGAAAGTTCCGGCAAGTCGATAGCGAGCAAGGGCTTCGGCGGCGCCGAAAGTTTCGCGTCCAGCCCCGACCACGCGGTCGAATTGCCGGATTGGGCGAAGGCCGCCTTCGCCAAGCTGGAATTGCCGAAGTCGGCGCTGCATCCGACTGCATATACGTTGTCGAACGGCCTGAAGCTGATCGTGCAGCCGGAATCGATCAGCGACACCGTCGAGGTGTACGGCCGCATCAAGACCAACGAGGACCTGCAGGCACCCAAGGGCGAAGAAGGCGTGGCGCAGGTGCTGGACGGATTGTTGCCGTTCGGCACCACCAGCATGAATCGCCTGCAGTTCCAGGCAGCGCTGGATGCGATCAGTGCCCACGAGGGGACCGGCACCGATTTTTCGCTGGCGGTTCCGTCGGCCAACTTCGCCAAAGGCATGGCACTTCTGGCGGACAATGAACTGCGCCCGGCGCTGCCGGCCCGGGCGTTCGCAATCGTGCAGCGCCAGACCGCCGGCCAGGTTGCGGGAGAACTGCAATCGCCTGCCTTCCTGTCCGAACTTGCCCTGAACGAAGCGCTGCTGCCGGCGGACGATCCCGCGCTGCGCCACGCCACGCCGCAGGACGTCGGCGGCCTGACGCTCGACAAGGTGAAGCAGTACTACACCCAGACGTTCCGGCCCGACATGACCACCATCGTGGTGGTCGGCAAGATCGATCCGGCAGAGGCCAAGACAGTGGTCGAGAAGACGTTCGGAAGCTGGACGGCGCAAGGTGCCAAACAACCCGCCACCGATTACGGCCACGTGCCGCCGAACCGGCCCGGCCACGTGCAGACACCCGACAAGAGCGCGGTCCAAGATGAGGTGACGATGGCCCAGACCATCGCGCTCAATTACGACTCGCCGCAACGGTTCGCGCTGGCACTGGGCAATCAGGTGCTGGGCGGCGGCTTCTACGCGTCTCGGCTGGTGCGTGACCTGCGCGAGAAACGAGGACTCGTGTACACCGTCGGCGTCGGCAGCTCGCTGGACAAGCAGCGCGGCACGTATGCCGTGAACTTCGGGTGTGACCCGGACAAGGTGACCGAAGCCGGCAGGCTGGTGGTGCGGGATCTCAAGCAGATGCAGGACGCCCCGATCAGCGCGACCGAGTTGCAGCAGGCCAAGGGCATCCTGTTGCGCCAGATTCCACTTGGCGAATCCAGTTTCGGAGCAATCGCCGGCAACCTGCTGACCTATTCGATGGAAGGCAAGCCGCTCGATGAATCCAGCATCGCCGCGCAGCATTACCTCGCGTTGACCGCGGGCGAGGTGCAACAGGTATTCGCGAAGTTCGTGCGCCCGGACGGTCTGGTGACGGCGGTGAAAGGCCCGGCGCCGAAATGACGGGTTGCAATTGGGGGAAGTGGGGCCGCGCAAGCGGCCCCTTTTTTCGTCGCGTGACGCATCTCACGCCTTCCGGGCGCGGCAATGTCGAACGGCTGCACTATGATCGGCCCAGGTTTGGTCCGGAGCGGCAGCATGATCTGGGGATTGGCGCTCGTTTCACTGGTGGCTTTTCTCCTGGCGTTCGCGAGCCATTCGCCGGGCTGGATGGGACTCGGCATTTTCATCGGCTTCGTCAGCGGCATCGCCGCGGCGCTGCTCTTCATCGAACGGCATGTCCGTGCGAGCTCCCGTCCGGAACACATGACCGACCGCGAGATCCAGGCGCTGCGTGGCACCATCGACAAGAAGGGCGACGACGCGACACGCAAGCTGCCGCCGGCGCCGCCGCACTGACTCCGCGTCGTCCCGGGGCCACGCCAAAATGCTACGCTTGGTCCCCTGCCTGTTCTCGAGGAGCTCGCGATGAGCAAAGTGCATGCCGTTCCGCCGACGTTTGCGGCCGCCGAGCAGATCAAGCCCGACGATTACCAGCGCCTTTACGCCGAGTCGTTGCGCGACCCCGAGGCGTTCTGGGCGAAAGCGGCCAAACGGCTGGATTGGATGAAGCCGCCGACGCGAATCAAGGACGTCTCGTTCGATGCGGACGATCTGCATATCCGCTGGTATGCCGACGGCGTTTTGAATCCGACCGTCAGTTGCCTCGATCGGCAACTCGCAAAGCGCGGCGACAAAACCGCGATCCTGTTCGAGGGCGACGATCCCGGCGTGTCGCGCGCGATCAGTTATCGCGAGTTGCACGCCGAGGTCTGCAAATTCGCCAATGCGCTGAAACACCTGGGCGTGAAGAAGGGCGATCGCATCGCGATCTACATGCCCATGATCCCGGAAGCCGCGATCGCCATGCTGGCCTGTGCGCGGGTTGGCGCAATCCATTCGGTGGTGTTCGGTGGTTTTTCGCCCGACGCGCTGGCCGGGCGCATCGCCGATTCGCAGTGCAAGCTGGTCATCACCGCCGATGAAGGTTTGCGCGCCAGCAAGAAGGTACCGCTGAAGCGGAACGTGGACGAGGCGCTGACCCGCCCCGGCACGACCAGCGTCGAGACCGTGGTGGTGGTGCGCCACTCCGGCGGCGCGGTGAACATGCAGTCGCCGCGGGACCGCTGGTGGGAGACGCTGCTGGAAGGGCAATCCCCGGACTGCGAGCCGGAACCGATGAACGCGGAAGACCCGCTGTTCATCCTGTACACCTCGGGCAGCACCGGCAAGCCCAAGGGCGTGCTGCACACCATCGGTGGCTACATGGTGTGGGTTTCCTATACGCACGAAGCGATTTTCGACCTGCGCGAAGACGACATCTACTGGTGCACCGCGGACGTCGGCTGGGTCACGGGCCACAGCTACATCGTGTACGGCCCGCTTGCGAACGGGGCGACCTCGCTGATGTTCGGAGGGGTGCCGAACTGGCCGGATGCATCGCGCATCTGGCAGGTCTGCGACAAGCACAAGGTGACGGTCCTGTACACCGCCCCGACGGCGATCCGGGCACTGATGCGCGAAGGCGACGAGCCGGTGAAGAAGACTTCGCGCGCATCGCTGCGCCTCCTGGGCTCGGTCGGTGAGCCCATCAATCCGGAGGCGTGGGAGTGGTATTTCGGCGTGGTCGGCGAGGGCCGCTCACCCATTGTCGATACGTGGTGGCAAACCGAGACCGGCGGCATCCTGATCTGCCCGCTGCCGGGTTCCGCCGTGTTGAAGCCCGGTGCCGCCATGAAGCCCTTTTTCGGCATCCAACCGGCGATCTTCGACGCCGACGGCAAGGTCATCGAGGGCGAGGGCTCCGGCAATCTCGTGATCACCGACTCCTGGCCCGGACAGATGCGCACCGTGTACGGCGACCACCAGCGCTTCATCGACACCTATTTCAAGATGTATCCGGGCGTATACACCACCGGGGACGGAGCCGAGCGTGACGCGGATGGCGATTGGAAGATCACCGGGCGCGTGGACGATGTCATCAACGTGTCCGGCCACCGCATCGGTACCGCCGAGATCGAGAGCGCGATGATGGCGGACGAACGCGTCGCCGAAGCCGCAGTCGTCGGCTGTCCACACGACGTCAAGGGCACGACCATCTATGCATTCGTGACCCCCAAGGAGGGTGTCGAACCGGGCGACGCGTTGATGAAGGAACTGGTCGCCGGCATCCGGGAGCGGATTGGTGCATTTGCCGCGCCCGAATACCTGCAGTGGGCCGCAGCGCTGCCCAAGACACGTTCGGCCAAGACGATGCGCCGAATCCTGCGCAAGATCGCGGAAGCGGGCAACAGTGAAGTCGACCTCGCCACGCTGGGCGATACCTCGACGCTCGCCGATCCTTCGGTGGTGAAGCGCTTGTACGAAAGCCGCGTGCGGCATTGACCGCCCGCGGCACTTCGATGTTCACCGCTCTGGAGTTCGCGGAGGCGATTCCCCGGAACGTCGCCCGAGGGTTGGACGGCCATGTGATCCACATATGGCGCCTTCCCTACGCGACATCGCAGGGGCGCGCGCCACTGCGGGCCTTGCTGGCGGCCTATCTCGACATGCCCGCATCGGCCGTGCGCCTGGATCAGGACCCGCGGGGCAAGCCGCGACTCGCGCCGGACGTCGCGGCATCCGGGGCCGCGGATCGGCTCGAATTCAACTGGTCGCACAGTGGCGACTTTGCGCTGGTGGGGCTCTCGCTGGGGTGCGAACTTGGGGTGGACATCGAACGTTTCGGCAAGAGCCAACGTTCGCTGGAAATCGCCCGGCGATTTTTCGATCCCGGCGAGGCCGATGCGCTCGCGCGACTCGATCCGATCGCGCGCGACCGCGCCTTCATCAAGCTCTGGTGCGCGAAGGAAGCGGTGCTGAAGGCCGTGGGGGAAGGGTTGTCGTTCGGCCTCGCGCGCCTGGCCTTCGCGCAACATCCAAACGCGGACTGGCAGTTGAAGCGGCTTGACCCCGAGCTGGGCGAGACCCCGGACTGGCAGCTCGCCGGTTTCGAGGCGGCATCCGGCTATCGCGGCGCCCTGGCGTGGCGCGGGCGTGCCCGTGCCGTGAAGGCATTCCAAGCCAGCGAGACCGCTGGCTGAACCGCTCCGGGGTGACCGGAACTCCGGGGCAAGGTGGGGGTCTCATTCAGTACGGGAAGTCTCCCCGTAAGGTCCGCCGCGAAAGCGACGTGGTGGATTGCACTCTCCGGCGCGGAGTTCCCTCCGCGCCGTTTTTTATGGGCCTCCGCGCGATTTTTCCATAATCGCCGCCTTGGCAAAGCCGGCGCGTGCATTCAATTTCTCGCAGCTACGCGTCAGAATGGCCGTTCGTACCTGGCACGAAGCAACTCCGAGGGGATTCTCGATGACCGTACTGAGCGTCAACCTCAACAAGATCGCCGTGCTGCGCAATGCGCGGGGTGGCAGCGAGCCGGACCTCGCGACAGCGGCGGAAACGTGCATCGGGGCAGGTTGCGGGGGGATCACCGTTCATCCGCGTCCCGACCGGCGGCATGTCACCGCGGAAGATGTCGCACTGCTCGCAACGATCGCGCGTGGACGCGTCGAGTTGAATCTGGAAGGCAACCCGTTTGCGCCGCCGCGCGCCGGCTATCCCGGCTTTGTCGAGTTGGTGCGGCACGCCCGACCCGCGCAGACGACGCTGGTGCCGGATGCCGATGGCCAGATCACGTCCGACCACGGATTCGACCTCGTGCGGGATCTGCCCAGGCTTGCACCGTTGGTCGCGGAACTCGGTCAGCTTGGCTGTCGCGTTTCCCTGTTTGTCGACGCGGGCGGCACCGATGGCTTCGAACAAGCCCGCGCACTCGGGGTTTCCCGTATCGAGCTTTACACCGGGCCTTATGCGCACGCGTTCGCACGCGGCGATTGGGAAGCCGAGCTGCAGCGCTGCGCCCATACCGCGGAGCGCGCGCTGGATGCCGGACTCGGCGTGAACGCCGGCCACGATCTCGACCAGAAGAACCTTGGCGCCTTCAAGCGCGCGATCCCCGACCTCGCCGAGGTGTCCATCGGACACGCGTTGATCAGTGAAGCCTTGTACGACGGACTGGATCGCACCGTCCGAAATTATCTCGCGATCCTCGCTTGACCGACGCACAAAAAAGCCGCGCAAAGCGCGGCTTTTTGCCAAACCGGAATGCCTTCGTCAGGGTGTCGAACCCGACCTGGCCTTGCCTTGGGTGATGAAGCCAAGGTGCACCATCCCCGCACCCTTGGCATCCTGCATGACCTTCCAGATCACGCGATAGGGCGTGGTCTTGTCGGCCCGGATGTTCAACTCCGGCTGCGGCACGCTGGTTGCCGCCGCACGCAGCTTGGCGCTCAACACCGCGTCGCTGATCAGGCTGTCGTTCCAGTAAACGGTACCGTCCGGCTCGACCGCGAGGTCGATCGGCGGCACCTCGATCGGCGCGGGCTTGGTGTTGGGATCGGCACGCGGCAATTCCACCTTCACCTTGTGCGACATCAAGGGTGCCGTGATCATGAAGATGATCAGCAGCACCAGCATCACGTCCGCCAACGGCGTCACGTTGATTTCGGCCTTCGGGATTTCGCTGCCCGAATTTTCGCCAACGCTCATCGACATGGCGTCAGATCCTCACTTCTCGAAACCGATCTTCTGCACGTTGTAACGGCGCGCTTCGGCCATCACTTCCGCCAGATAGTTGTACTGCGTGTCGTCGGTCGCCTTGATGTGCACCTGCGGTTGCTGATCAAGCGTCTTGGCGCCCACGGTGGCCAGCTGCGCCTGCAGTTCGACGTTGCTGATCGGCAGGTTGTCCCAGGTCATCGAACCGTCGGCCTGGATGAACAACGTGTGCGGCGTCGGCGGGTTCTCCGGCGGCTTCACGTTGGGATTCGGCTGCGGCAGGTCGATCTTGATGTTGTGCTGCACCAGCGGCGCGGTGATCATGAAGATGACCAGCAGCACCAGCATGATGTCGATCAACGGCGTGATGTTGATCTCGGCGACCGGCCCGCCGGTGCTATTGGTACTCATCGCCATGACGCAAACCCTCGCTTACTTCTTCACCGCCGGCGGAGGCACGGCTGCAGCCGAACGTGCGGCGGCGGCCGAGGAGCCGGTTTCGATGCGTGCACCGGTGGCAAAGAAGTCGTGCAGGTCGTGCGCGAATTCATCGAAGTGCGCGATGGTCACGCGGTTGGCGCGCGAGTAGGCGTTGTAGGCGATCACCGCCGGGATGGCCGCGAACAAACCAATGGCCGTCATGATCAGCGCCTGGCCGACCGGACCCGCCACCGCGGAGATCGAGGACTCACCGCTGGCGCCGAGGTTGATCAACGCGTAGTAGATGCCCATCACGGTACCGAGCAGACCGACGAACACGGCGGCGGAACCGACCGTCGCGAGCAGCGTGAGACCGCCTTCGAGGTTGCGGCTCTCGCGATCGACGGCTTGACGCAATGCACGATCGACGAACTCGGAACGGTTCAGCGCCTCGACCATGCGACTGCCTTCATGGCGCTGGTGGTGCGCGGCGGCGGAAGCGGCTTCCAGCGCAATCTTGGAAAACGGCTCGGTGCGCGGCTGCTTTTCCATCACGCGAACGGCATCCTGTGCGGACGGGGTGTCCCAAAACTTCTGGATGACCTTGTCCATGCGCGAACGCATCAGCGCGTTGCGGATCGCGATTGCGACGATGTAGTACCACGACGACACCGACATGATCACCAGCACGATCAGCACGAGGAAGTCGATCGCGTGCGCGAGCGGATGGGTCAGGATTTCGTGGAGAAAATGGCTCGCGCCGACCTGCTGCAGGGCTTGCGCGTTGGCGTTGCCGACTGGTGCGGCGGCGGCTTGAGTGGCTTCTTGGATCATGGCGCTACCCTTCCTTCAAGTTGTAGCAAGTGGAACGTTGACTGATGGACTCTACCGGAATCAATCCGGCAGAGGGTGAAGTTTCTATTCGATGCCGCTGAGGCTGAAATTCACCGGAACCAGCACGACACCGCCCGACGGCCTGCCGTTCTGGATGCCCGGATTGAATCGCCAGTGGCGTGCGGCGTCTTCCGCTGCGCGGTCGAGTTCGCGGTAACCACTGGATTTCTGCACCTTCACGTCCACCACCTCGCCGGCGGCGTTGATGGTGATCGCAAGAACCACCTCGCCCTGGTGACCCTGGCGCACGGCCTGGATCGGGTATTTGGGCGGGTTGCGATTCTTGTAGCTGATGTCCACCGACGGCGCGACGTTCGCGGGCGGCGGCGGCGGTGCCGGCGGACGCGGCGGCTCGGCCGGCGTCGACATGATCGACTGTTCCTGCGGCGGCGGCGGTGCCGGTGGCGGCGGCAGTGGCGGCGGCCTCTCCAGCTTGATGACCTTCGGCGGCGGCTGCTTGGGTGGTTCCGGCGGCGGCGGGGGTGGCGGCGGCGGCGGGGGTGGCGGCGGAATGAATTCGACGCGCACGATCTTCTGGGTGTTCTTGTCCTTCGCAGCCGGTGGGGCGGCCGGCGCCAGCAACATGATGATGATGCCGGCGTGCAGGGCAATCGCAAACGCGACTGCGATCGTGCGCCACCAATTGAACCGCTTGCGGTCTCGAGCCGACGTACGTGCCATCGTGTATGAACCAGTCGCTGACCTTAAAGGGCCCCACTGCGGTTGCCGAATCGCTTCCGATGCGGCGTCCGCAACCAAGGCGGCGGAAAAGTACGAAACGTTACACCACTATCGGGGCCTTGCCTAGAGGGCAGCCCCCGAATTTTTCCTTCATTGCGCTTGCTGCTGCTGACCTTGAGCCGGTTTACTTGTGTCCCAGCTGCTTCAAGGTGCGCCGGGCGTCGGCGCGTGTTTCAGGATCCTGCTCGGCTTGTTTGTAAGCCTCGATCGCAGCGGACTTGTGCTTCAGCGCGAGCTCGGCGTTGCCGAGCGTGAGGTACGCCGCACCCATGCGCTTGAATCCGCCCTTTGCGATCGCCTGTGTCAGCGCCTCCTTGGCTTCCTTGTGGCGGCCCTGGTTTTCCAGCATCTGGCCGCGCAGGAAATCGACCTGGCCGGTCTTGGCATCGGGCGACGCCTTGCCGTAGGCATCGATGGCATTCTTGTAGTCACCCGCGATCCCGTACGAGTCGCCCAGCAGCTTGTAGCTGTCGAAACCCGGCTGCACGATGCCCTTGTCCATGCCTTCCTTCAGGACACCCACCGCTTTCATGGCGTTGGTCTTCGGGTTGTCGCTGTTCTGGCCAAGGTTGTCGTACATCTTGGCCATGTTCATGTAACCGGCCTCGTCCTTGATCTGTCCGTTCGCGCGGGCGCGTTCCAGCAGCGCGAGCGCCTTCTGGTCCTGGTGCGCGTTGATGTAGATCGCGATGACGTTCTGCAGCAGCGTGCTGTTGTTCGGATCCTTCGCCAACGCCGCTTCGGCGAGCTTCGCGGCGTCGTCGTACTTGTCCATCGCGAAGTAGCTGGCCATCTCGATCTGGTCCCAGCTCGGCTGCGGCTTGTCGCTCAGCGATTTGGCCTTCTGGATGGCCGCAACGGCCTCCGGATATTTCTGCAGCCGGTAGTACGCGTTGCCCTTCAACGCCTCGATGTCAGCGGACTGTGCGCCGCTCTCCGTGCTCCACGTGTTCAACGTGGTGAGCGCGTCGCCGTAGTCTTCATCGGCGATGTACATCTGCGCCAAAGTCTCCAGCCCCTGGAAGTAGCTGTCGTTGTCGAGCGCGTTGGAATCGAGCGCCTGCTTCTGCAGCGCGATCGCGCCCTTGGTATCGCCACCGTGGTACTTGACCTGCGCGAGCCCCAGCATCGCGAGCGACTTGGCGTAGGCGTTGCTGCTGGAATCCGCGATGGGTTGCAGGTCCTTCAGCGCGGTCGCGGAATCGCCGCCGTTGGCTGCCTGCAGACCTTCGTTGAGTGTCTTGCCTTCCTTCGCGCTGACGCCGGCGTTGGCCGGCTGCTTGCGCGTGGCATTCGGATACTTGGTTTCGGGCTTGGCCTGCTTGTCGGATTTCTTCGACTGCTGCTCGCCGCACTTGTGCTGCAGCATCTGGATGTCCGAACACTGCTGGCCGCCCATCTGCGCCGACGCGGACAGCGGCACGAGCGCGAGCGCAAGGGCGGAACACATGCCGCAAACCAGCCAGCGGTACTCAAGCTTCATCGGAATGCCTCTTGCACTGAACCGCGTACGACGCGAGGGGAAAGGTGAGGGTAACGCGGTCGATGAGCATAGCTCAAGTACCGGTCTGCCACGCGTGTTCATCCATGACGTCATACGTCGAGGTTGCCCACGCGCAATGCATTGGCCTCGATGAAGTCGCGTCGCGGCTCGACCACGTCGCCCATTAGCGTCGCAAAAATCTGATCGGCTTCCAGCGCATCCTCGATTCGCACCTGCAGCAATCGGCGCGTGTCTGGATTGACGGTGGTCTCCCACAACTGTTCGGGATTCATCTCGCCCAGGCCCTTGAAGCGCTGGATCTGGCGCCCCTTCTTCGCCTCGTCAAACAGCCAGCTGCGCGCTTCGGCGAAAGTGTTGATCTTCTGCGATGCATTGCCGCGGCGGACTTCCGCACCGACCGCGTTGCGCGCCTGCAGTGCGCGCGCGACATCCAGCAGCGGCCTGAAATCCGCGCCCGAAAAGAAACTGCGCGGCAGCACCCAGGTGTGTTCGGTGCCGTGCTGGGCACGTCGCAGCAACCAGGCCGCAGGGTGCTGCTCGGTGGCCGCACGCAACTCGAGCCGATATTGCGGTCGACCCAGGCCCGTGGCATTCAATTTGGACGTCAAGCCGTCCGCCCACTGCTGCATGGTTCCCGGATCGTTCCACATCGCATCTTCGAGCGGCACATGCTCCAGCATCGCGGTGAACACGCCTTGGTCACCCCGTTGCGCAAGCCGGCCGATCTGGTCGAGCGCGGCCTGATACTGGCGAAGCAATGTTTCGAGTGCCGCGCCTTCAACCGCCGCCGCAGCATCCGCAGGCACCCACGCCGCGTCCTGCACCGCGCTCGCGATCAGGTACTCGTTGAGCGCCGCGTCATCCTTCAGGTACAACTCGTTCTTGCCCTGCTTGATCTTGTAGAGCGGCGGCAGCCCGATATAGACGTGGCCGCGTTCAATCAATTCCGGCATCTGGCGATAAAAGAAAGTCAGCAACAAGGTGCGGATGTGCGAACCGTCCACGTCCGCGTCGGTCATGATGATGATGCGGTGGTAGCGCAGCTTGTCGGCATTGAACTCGTCCTTGCCGATCCCGGTGCCCAGCGCGGTGATGAGCGTGCCGACTTCCGCGGACGAGAGCATCTTGTCGAAACGCGCCTTCTCGACGTTGAGGATCTTGCCCTTGAGCGGCAGCACGGCCTGGGTCTTGCGGTTGCGGCCCTGCTTGGCGGAGCCGCCTGCAGAGTCGCCCTCGACCAGGAACAACTCCGACAACGCAGGGTCGCGTTCCTGGCAGTCCGCCAGTTTGCCGGGCAGGCCCGCGATATCCAGCGCGCCCTTGCGGCGGGTCAATTCGCGCGCCTTGCGGGCAGCGTCGCGCGCACGCGCGGCCTCGACCACCTTGCCCGCGATGATCTTGGCGTCGGTGGGGTGCTCCTGCAGATACTCCTCCAGCTTGGCGTTGACCGCCTGCTCGACCACGCCCTTGACCTCGCTGGAAACCAGCTTGTCCTTGGTCTGCGACGAAAACTTCGGATCGGGCACCTTCACGGAGAGCACGGCAATCAAGCCCTCCCGCATGTCGTCGCCTGACAGTGCGATCTTGGAGTTCTTGGCCAATCCTGAGTGTTCGACGTAATTGCTGAGCGTTCGGGTCAAAGCGGCACGAAATCCCGTGAGATGCGTACCGCCATCCTTTTGCGGAATGTTGTTGGTGAAACAGAAAATGGATTCCTGATAGCCATCGGTCCACTGCATGGCCAGCTCGACCGTGATGGCTTCAGCCTGGACGCTGAAGCTGATCGGGTTGGGATGCAGCGGGGTCTTGAGCTGCGAGAGATGCTTGACGAAGGCGCGGATGCCACCTTCGTAGGCGAACACGTCTTTTTTCCCAACTCTTTGATCTTCAAGCGTAATCTTGACGCCTGAATTGAGAAACGCCAACTCCCGCAACCGTTTGGCCAGGATGTCGTACTGGAATTCGATGTTGTGAAAGGTTTCGGGGCTCGGCAGGAAGCGCACGGTGGTGCCTCGCCGTTCGGACGGCCCGATATCGCGCACCGGAAACAGAGGGTCACCCAACCTGTATTCCTGCAGGTATGCCTTGTTGTCACGATAGATGTTGAGCCAGAGGTGTTCCGACAGCGCATTGACCACGGAAACGCCGACTCCGTGCAGGCCGCCCGACACCTTGTAAGAGTTGGCGTCGAACTTGCCGCCCGCGTGCAGGACCGTCATGACCACTTCAGCCGTGGAGCGGCCCTCTTCGGGATGGATGCCCACCGGAATGCCGCGCCCATTGTCATCGACGCTGACCGTACCGTCGTCGTGAATCGTCACTTCGATGTGATCGCAGTACCCGGCCAGCGCCTCGTCGATGGCGTTGTCCACCACCTCGAACACCATATGGTGCAACCCGGTGCCATCATCGGTGTCGCCGATGTACATGCCGGGCCGTTTACGGACCGCTTCCAGCCCCTTCAGGACCTTGATGCTGCTGGAATCGTAGACTTCGTTCATGACGGATACTCGTAGCGACGATGCATGGATATAAACACCCCATTATACCCCAGCTCTCGACCCCTTCCCGGCAACCACTCCTGCGTGTTCCACGTGGAACAGATGGGCGTCGGGAAGCGCCGTTTTCGGAATGGAAGTTGAGGTAATCCAGACTTGCAGCGGTTTGTCCGACATCCAGTTGATCATTTTTTCAGCATGTTCGGCATCCAGTTCGGAGTCGAGGTCGTCCAGGCACAATAAGGGGTACTCTGCCGTTCGGTCTTTCAACCAGCGCACCAGGCCCAGGACGCAAACCAGGGCGACCGCCTTGGCTTGACCGCGGGAAAGGTGTTCGCGACGCGCAACGCCTTCGAACTCCAGTGACCAATCCGCACGATGTGCACCGCGCTGGGTAAATCCCCGCTCGCGGTCCCGCTCGCGCATCGCGACCAGCTGGTCAACGAAAGGCACGGTTTCATCCCAGCCGGGCCGGTAATCGAACCGTGCTGCCCCGAGTTCCGGGACCAGCATGGCTGCTTCTTCGAGTACGTAAGACTCAAGGCTCGCCAGGCACGCGCTGCGCATGCGATGGATGTCTTCAGCAAGGCTGCCGAGATCGTGTTCCCACGGCTCGAACGCCGCTGAGCCGGCATTGTCCCGGAGCAGGGCGTTACGCTGGCGCAACGCCCGCCGCCAGCGCCGCCAGATATGGAGCGAACCGTGTTCCACGTGGAACACACTCCAGTCCAGGAAACTGCGGCGCTCGTCGGCGGGACCAGTGATCAGGGAGGGGCTGTCGGGGCCAAAGACAACCACTGGACATACTTCAAACAACGGCGCGAGCGTCGAGAGATCGGCGCCATCCAGGCGGGCTTCCCACCGGTCGCCGCGGCGGGCCAGGCCAAGCCGGTGCGACGATCCGCCACGACGGGAAATCTCTGCGTACACCAGGTAATTCGACGCACCGTGCCGGCACGGTGCAGAGCGCGCATGCGCGCGGAACGACCGGCCGTGCGAAAGGATGTACGCGGCTTCCAGAAGCGTGGTTTTGCCTGCGCCATTGGGGCCGACCAGCCAATTGACGCCAGGCCCGGGTGCGAATCCCGCGGCCTCGAAACAACGCAGATTGCGCAACCGCAACAGGTCGATCTTCATTGCCGCGCCCCGACTCCGGCGTCAGGCCACGGTTCGTTCATCACAAGCGCAAGGGCATGACCACATGCTGGATCTTCTGGCTGTCGGCGCCGCGCAACAGACAGCTCGACTGCGCGTCCCGCAACTGCAGATGGACGTGCTGCTCATCCAGTGAGCCGAGGGCATCGAGCAGGTAGCCGACATTGAACCCGATCGCGATGTCGTTGACCGAAGTCTCGGCCTCGATTTCCTCGAAAGCCTCTTCCTGTTCCGGGTTGTGGGCAATGATGCGCAGGCAGTTGGGAGCAACTTCCAGGCGTACCCCCCGGTACTTTTCGTTCGAGAGGATCGCCGCGCGTTGGAGCGCGTTCCGAACGGTATCGCGATCCACCCGCACCAGCTTGTCGGCGCCCAGCGGAATCACCGCCTCGTAATCGGGAAACCGCCCATCGATCAACTTGGACGTGAACACCACATCGCCGCGGCGCACCCGGATGTGATTGCTGGAGAACTCGATGGTGACCACGTCTTCGCCGGAGTCGAACAACCCCAGCAACTCCGTGACACCCTTGCGCGGGATGATGATCTGCCGATTGCTCTTGACCGCCGTCTCCAGCGCCGTTTCGGCCATGGCCATGCGATGGCCGTCGGTGGCGACGCAGCGCAACTCGGCGCCACGAAGGTCCATCAGCAACCCGTTGAGGTAGTAGCGAACGTCCTGGTTCGCCATCGCAAACGCCGTCCGCTCCATGAGGTTCCGCAATGTTCCTTCGGGCAAGGTGACCTGTTCGGTGACCTCGATCTCGTCATTGGTCGGGAACTCGTCCGCCGGCAGGCTCGCCAGCGTGTACCGGCTGCGCCCCGCGTGCATCACCACGCGGTCGCCCTTGACCTGCACATCCACCTTGACGCCATCGGGCAGCGCTCGCACCAGATCGAACCACTTCCGGGCCGGAACCGTGGTTTCGCCGTCTTCGGCAGCGTCCACTGCGGCGCTGGCGCGCATTTCCACTTCGAGATCGGTGCCCGTCAAGGACAAGCGCCCTTCCTTCACCTGGACCAACAGGTTGGCGAGTACCGGCAAGGTCTGCCGGCGCTCCACCACTCCGACGACTTGTTGCATCGGCTTGAGCAAGGTTTCACGCTGGGTACTGAAGCGCATGGTCGATCCCCGTGTCGGCTGTCTTTGTTTGTTTACTTGTAGATAAGATCGTAGAAGCAGGGCTTGTTGATAACAGGATTCTCAATAAAATATGTTTGTAATCAAATGTTTGTAATTGATCTGCTCAAGAATCGACATTTGGAGCACCAGTGTGTGAGCTGTGGATGATTTGTCGATAGTTCTCCGTCCGTATTTTATCCACAGGGTTACCCAGTCAATATCCGGATGAGTTTGTCCCAGTCCTGGCGAAGGCGCATGTCGGTATCGC
This sequence comes from Lysobacteraceae bacterium, assembly GCA_040255405.1. GTDB lineage: Bacteria > Pseudomonadota > Gammaproteobacteria > Xanthomonadales > Rhodanobacteraceae > 66-474. Next base: position 11,045 of record JBDZUX010000012.1, on the reverse strand, counting down.
AGAGGCTGCGGATTTTCTTGCACGCGTGCATGACCGTGGTGTGGTCCTTGCCGCCAAAGGCTTCGCCGATCTCGGGCAGGCTGTGTTCGGTCAATTCCTTGGCAAGTGCCATCGCGATCTGGCGAGGCCGGGCCAGCGAGCGCACCCGCCGTTGCGAAAGCAAATCCGAAAGACGCAACTGGTAATAGTCCGCCACTGTCTTCTGGATGTTCTGGATGGTGATCGCGCGCGCGTGGACGTTGAAGAGGTCGCGCAAGGTTTCCTGTACCAGCTCCACCGTGATGCCGCGCCCGGACAGGTTGGCCTGCGCGGCGACGGTGTTGAGGGCGCCCTCCAGCTCGCGGACGTTGGAGCGGATCCGGCGTGCCAGCAGCAAGGCCACGTCGCTTGGCAGCGGGATGCCGCGCGCCTGCGCCTTTTCCAGCAGGATCGCCGCGCGGGTTTCGAAATCGGGGGGCTCGATGGCGACCGAGAGACCCCAGCCGAGCCGCGACTTGAGCCGCAATTCCAGGTTGTCCACTTCCTTCGGATAGCGGTCACAGGTCAGGATGATCTGCTGGCGCGATTCGTACAAAGTGTTGAAGGTGTGGAAGAACTCCTCCTGGGTCGCGTCCTTGCCGGCGAAGAACTGGATGTCGTCGATCAGCAGCGCGTCGACCGACCGGAACTTGTGCTTGAAATCGTCCATGTTCTTGTTGCGCAGCGCGGTGATCATCATTTCCGTGAAGCGCTCGGAATGCACGTACAGCAACTTCATCGACGGGTTGTGTTTCAACATCAGGTTGCCCGCGGCCTGCATCAGATGGGTTTTGCCGAGGCCGGTACCGCCGTACAGCAGCAGCGGGTTGTAGGCACGCCCGGGGTTCTGGGCCACCTGCATGGCGGCAGCCTTGCCCAACTGGTTGGATTTGCCTTCGACGAAGTTGTCGAATATGTAGTGCGGATCAAGGTTGTGCTGCGGCGTCGCGCCGGGGCCGGGCACGCCTGCCTGGGGCGTGGCGGGCTTGCCGACCGTCGCGATGGAGCCGACTTCCAGCCGCAGTGGCACGGGCCGCCCTGCCAGCGCCGAGAGGGTGCCCTCGATGCGGGACAGGTAACCGTTGCGGACGAACTCCAGCGTATACGTATTGGGTGCGAACAGCCGCAAGGTGCCGTCGTCGTAGCGGGCCTGCAGGGGTTGCAGCCAGGTGTGCAGGACGCTGGGCTCGATTTCACCTTCGAGCCGCGCGAGGCAGCGTTGCCAGAGATCGCTCATGAAAACCCGTGATGAATCGGCCCGGATACCGTCGCGCAACTGTTTGCGCGAGGTGGACGGGTCAGTCTAACAGGCTGCCGGAAAGCTGCGCGCGGCGCGAACACCGCGGGCCGTACCGCCGACATTTCCCTTGACGCGGCCTCATGAAAACCTTAGAATTCCCAGTCTTTTTCCATGCCTGACCCGCCTCGCGCGGGCAACCCGCTGCGGAGTCATCCATGAAACGCACTTATCAGCCCAGCGTGCTCAAGCGCGCCCGCACCCACGGCTTTCGCGCCCGCATGAAGACGGCCGATGGCCGCAAGGTCTTGTCTGCGCGCCGCGCCAAGGGTCGCAAGCGTCTGATCCCGTAAGTCCCACGCATGGCCGGTTTGCCGCCGCATGCGCGGCTGCGCCGAGCCGCCGATTTTGCCGCGCTGCGAAATGCCAGGGGGCGATTTCAGGCGAGATATTTTCTGCTGCGCTGGATCGAAAGCCCCGAGGCCACCGCGCGACTTGGACTGGCGGTGTCGCGCAAGGTCAGCAAACGCGCGGTGCAACGTAATCGGATCAAGCGCATCGCTCGCGAATCATTCCGCGAGCAACGCGACGGGTTGCCGCCGTTCGATGTTCTGGTGATCGCGCGCTCCTCGGCGGTCACGGCCGATCGTCCTGCCCTGCATGCCGACCTGCGGCACGCATGGCAGAAATTGAAGGCGTTGAAGCAGGCGTCTGCTCCCGGCACAATCGATGGCTGACTTGCTCCGGCCAGTCGTGCCCAAAGCCCGGATTCCCCAGTGATCAATCAAACACGCACACTGCTGGTCGTGGCGTTGCTGGCCGTTGCCTACTTGTTGTGGCAGGCGTGGCAGCACGACTATCCGTCCGCGCCGCCCGCGGTCCCGGCGCAGGTCGCCACCCCAGCGACGTCCGCGGCGCCGGACGCAGCGGCGATACCAACCGCTCCAGCCAGCGTTGCGCCCGCATCGGCACCGGCGACCGCGTCGCCCCCGCCGGAGGCCGCGAGGCCGAGCGGAACACCCACGCAGGATCTGGTCACGGCCAGCAACGATCTGCTGAAACTTACCATCGATCCGCGTGGCGGCACCGTGGTCGGCGCCGCATTGCTGGATTATTCCCAGAAGGTCGAGCGCGGCAGTCCGCCGGTGCATTTGCTGAATGAATCGGGGGCCACGTACTACGTTGCGCAGGATGGCTTGATCGGCGCCGATGGCAGTAGCGCGCCGAATCATCTTGCAATGTTCACGCCCGAGGCGACGCAATACATTTTGGCGCCCGGCCAGAATCAGGTCGTCGTGACCTTGCGCTGGAGTGACGCGGCGTCCGGCGTCGAGGTGATCAAGCGCTATACCTTGACGCGCGGCAGCTATGTGGTCGGGCTGTCACAGCAGATCGAAAACCACGGCAGCAAGACCTGGCATGGCAACGCCTACCAGCAACTCGATCGCGTCGAGCCGCCGCCGCCGCCCAAGCATTTCCTGGAGTTCTACAACCCGGACAGTTTTGCCTACACCGGCGCGGCGTGGTACAGCCCGGACTCCAAGTTCAACAAGCTGAAATTCGGCGACTTCCAGAGTGAGCCGCTGCACCAGGGCGTGACCGGCGGCTGGATCGCGATGACCCAGCGGTTCTTCGTGACGGCGTGGATCCCGAACGACAAGCAGCCGCAACAATTTTCCAGTGTCGAAGTGCCGCCGCATGACGCGAACGGCAAGCCGCGCTACCTGATCCGCACGGTCGGACCGGGCCTCACGGCTGCGCCGGGCCAGATGGTGACCAGCGCGACGCGGCTGTACGTCGGGCCGAACCTGCAGAACCAGATCGGAAAGATTGCCCCCGGCCTCGACCTGACGGTGGACTACGGCTGGTCGACGGTGATCGCGCAGCCGATGTTCAAGCTGTTGTCGTTCCTGCACCGACTGGTCGGCAACTGGGGGCTCGCGATCATCGTGCTGGTGCTGCTGATCCAGGCCGTGACCTGGAAGCTGACCGAGGCCCAGTTCAAGGCCGGCGCACGCATGCGCAAGTTGCAGCCGCGGCTGAAGGCGCTGAAGGAACGCTTCGGCGACGACAAGCAGAAATACCAGCAGGCCATGATGGAGCTGTACAAGAAGGAGAAGATCAATCCGATGGCGGGTTGCCTGCCCAACCTGATCATCCTGCCGATCTTCTTCGCGCTGTATTACGTCCTGATCTTCAGCGTCGAGCTGCGCCACGCATCGTTCCTGTGGGTACCGGATCTGTCTGCTGCCGATCCGCTGTTCATCTTGCCGATCCTGTACGCGCTGGCGATGCTGGGGTCGCAATTCCTCACGCCGATGCAGGGCATGGACCCGACCCAGGCCAAGGTGATGAAAGCGATGCCGATATTGTTCGCGGTGTTGTTCTTCTTCTTCCCGGCCGGTCTCACGCTTTATTACGTGGTCCGGCAGGTTTGCATGCTGGGCCAGCAGTGGTACATCACCCGCAAGATCGATCGGGCCGACGCGCGCGCACGGGCCTGATCGCGCAGGCAGGCGCATGCGGTCCGCAAACGACACCATCGTGGCCATCGCGACCCCGCCGGGGCGCGGCGGGATCGGCGTGGTGCGAATTTCGGGCAGCCGCGTCCGCGGGATCGCCCATGCACTGTGTGGCGTCGAACCCGAACCGCGCCGCGCGCAACTGACCGCGTTCGTCGACGCGGATGGCGCCGCGATCGATCGAGGTCTCGTCTTGTACTTCGCCGCCCCGCATTCCTTCACCGGCGAGGACGTGCTGGAGTTGCACGCCCACGGCAGCCCGGTGGCGCTGGACGCGCTGGTCCGCCGCGCATGCGAACTGGGCGCACGCGCCGCGCGCGCGGGCGAGTTTTCCGAACGCGCGTTCTTGAACGGCAAGCTCGACTTGAACCAGGCCGAAGCCGTGGCCGACCTGATCGCGGCGCGTTCGGAAATCCAGGCGCGTGCGGCCGTGCGGTCGCTGGAAGGGGAGTTCTCGCGGCGCGCCGATGCGCTGTCGAAGCTCATCGTGCGTCTGCGCGTGGAAATCGAAGCCGCAATCGACTTCTCCGACGATGCCTCGGAAAGTGCATCGAAACCGGTAATCGAGCGCTTGTTCGAAGATGCCATGAGCGGATTGCAGGCGCTGCTGGCCGCCGCCCGCCGCGGCGTGCGCCTGACCGATGGCATGCACGCGGTCATCGTCGGCGAACCCAACGTCGGCAAATCGAGCCTCCTGAATGCGCTCGCGGGCACCGATCGCGCGATCGTCACCGACGTCCCCGGCACCACCCGCGACGTGCTGCGCGAATCGATCACTCTGGACGACGTGGACTTCACCCTTGCGGACACCGCGGGTTTGCGCGAATCGACCGATCTTGTCGAGGGCGAAGGCATCCGCCGTGCGCGCGCTGAATTGGCGCGCGCCGATCTGGTCTTGCGGGTGGTGGACAGCCCTGGCTCGGTCGCGAATCCAGGCCTGTTCGACGGAACGCCGCCCTCGGCCACCAGGATCCTGATCCTCAACAAGATCGATCTCTCCGGCACGCCGCCTTCACGCCACGAATGCGACGACATCATTCGCGTCGCGCTTTCCGCGCGCACCGGCGAAGGCATGGACCTGCTGCGCACCGCCCTGCGCGAGGCGGCGCTGGGTGGCGAACACGGCGGCGAATTCAGCGCGCGCACGCGGCACGTGCTCGCGCTCGAGCGCGCCGACGCTTCGCTGCGAAGCGCCAGGGCGGCGCTTGCCACCGCGACGCCGGAATTGGTCGCCGAGGATCTGCTCGCCGCGCAGCGCGCCCTCGGCGAAATCGTCGGCACGTTCACGAGCGAGGATCTTCTGGGCGCGATTTTCTCGACCTTCTGCATCGGGAAATGACCCCGGGATGGGGTCATCCCGGACAGCACATGGACGCGCGTTGACCCGGGTTCCGGAAAGCACGAGTACCGCGATTGGCGTACCCGAAAATCCTTGAAATTCCGGCAGCAACGCCGGCGCGCGGTTGCTACCGCGCGAACGGCGCTGCTACAATTCCAAAGCTCGATTGCGGACTTTTGGGCGGGTTGAAGGCACGCCCGAGGTGGCTGAACTTGGACAATTCGCTGGCCGCCGGCCGACGGCTCGCCGTTCGGGTCGTGCTCGCGCAAGTGGCGGCGGCGATCATCGTCGGGTTGTTGTTTCTGGTCCGGGGCGCGGCATCGGCCTTGGGCGCGTTCGGCGGCGGCGGCGTGGTGGCCATTGGCACCGCACTGCTGGCGCTCCGGGTATTCAAGCCGTCGCTGGCACGAGGCGCCGTCACCATGCGGCGATTCGCGCTGGGGATGCTGCTGAAGTGGCTGGTCGTGCTGGGCGGGCTGTTCCTGATCCTGGTGCGGCTGCGGCTGCCGCTGGTGCCGGTGCTCGCCGGTGCCGGGGCGGCGATGGCGGTCAATTGGCTGGTGTTGCGCTTCGACATTTGACATCGGGTTAGGCTGGAACTCAACGCATGGCAGCAGAAGGTCCCATCACGAGCGGTGCATACATCCTGCACCATCTGACGTATCTCCAGCTCGACCTCAAGACCTGGAAGATCGTCAAGGGCTCCAGCGACTTCTGGGTCGTGAACATCGATTCGATGTTCTTCTCGGTGGTGCTGGGCCTGCTGTTCGTGTTCCTGTTCTGGCCCGTCGCGCGACGCGCGACCAGCGGGGTTCCCGCACGCTGGCAAGGCTTCGTGGAAATCAGCACGGAGTTCTTCGACCGCCAGGTCAAGGACATCTTTCACAAGAAGTCGGCATTCGTGGCGCCGATGGCGCTGCTCGTCGGGTTCTGGATCCTGTTCATGAACCTGATGGACCTGCTGCCGATCGACGCGCTGCCGCGAGCCGCGGAGGCCGCGGGCATCGAACACCTGCGCGTCCTGCCCACGGCCGACCCGGCGATCACCATGTCGATGGCGATCACCGTGTTCCTGCTCACTTTCTGGTACAGCTTCTACAACAAGGGCCTGAAGGGCGTCACCAGGGAGGCGCTGTTCCAGCCGTTCGGCAAATGGCTGGCGCCGGTGAACTTCATCCTGAAGGTCGTGGAGGAGCTTTCCAAGCCGCTCAGCCTGGGCCTTCGACTGTTCGGCAACATGTACGCGGGCGAAGTGATCTTCATCCTGCTGGCCTGCATGACGTTGCGCTTCAGCGCGCCGGCGACCATCACGCCGATCACGTTTGCTTCGTTCTGGGTTTTCGCGGCACTGGCGGTCATCACGGTCGCATTGCTGGCCTATGGCAAGGGCAAGTGGATGCGCGCCTGGATTCCGTTGATCCTGCTGGTGGTGATCCCGATCGGCAGCATCATGGGTTTCCTGCCGGCGATCGGCGCGGGCGTGTACATCCAGATCCTGTTCGCCACCGCGTGGGGCATCTTCCACTGGCTGATCATCGGCCTGCAGGCCTACATCTTCATGGTGCTGACTGTCGGTTACCTGTCGATGGCGGCCGAGCACCACTGAACCACCTTCCTTTTCACCACCGCTGTTTCAACTCAAAAGTACTACGGAGACGCACAATGGATATCAGCGCACTGGCCAGTGTTGAAGGCTTCACCGCCCTGGCTGCGGGTTTCATGCTCGGCCTCGCCGGCATCGGCGCCGCCATCGGCATGGGCCTGATGGGCGGCAAGTTCCTCGAAAGTTCGGCGCGCCAGCCCGAGCTGGTGCCGATGCTGCAGGGCAAGATGTTCCTGCTGGTTGGCCTGATCGATGCGATCCCGATCATCGGCGTGGGCATCGCGCTGTACCTGATCTTCGTCGATCCGTTCGGCGAAATCGTGCGCACGGCCGCCCGGGCCGTCGGTGCCGCACCGTAATCGGACACGGCAACCTAGTTGAACTCCTGATTCACGCGAGAGGATTGCGACCGTGAGCCTGAATGCCACGCTCATCGCCCAGATCATCGTTTTCCTGATCCTGGTCTGGTTCACGATGAAATACATCTGGCCGCCCATCATGAACGCCATGGATGAGCGCGCCAAGCGCATCGCGGAGGGGCTCGAAGCCGCCGACCGTGCGCGCAAGGAACTGGCGGAAGCCAACACGCGCGCCGACGACGAAGTGAAGAAGGCGCGCGCGGAAGCGGCGGTCATCATCGAGCGCGCCAACCAGCAGGCCGGGCAGATCGTCGACAAGGCGCGCACGGACGCGTTGCAGGAAGCCGCTCGCCAGAAGGCCACGGCGCAGGCCGACATCGAGAACATGGCCCACCGCGCCCGCGCGGAATTGCGTGGCCAGGTCGCGGCGCTGGCGGTGCAGGGTGCCGAAAAGATCCTCGGGCGCGAGGTCGATGCCGGGACCCACAAGGCGCTGCTCGACGAACTGGTCGCCGGGATCTGATCCATGACGCAGCCCCTCACCATCGCACGTCCCTACGCCCGCGCCGCGTACGAAATCGCGTCCGCGCACGGCGCGCAGAACGAGTGGGCGGAAAAGCTGGCCTTTGCGGCGGAGGTCGCGGCCGAGCCGCAGGTGGTCGCGCTGTTCGGCGACCCGCGGTTGTCCCCGCAGGCGTTGGCTTCCCTGTTCGCACGCGACGGCGAGTCTGCGGATTCGGAATTTGCGCGCTTCCTGGGCGTGCTGGCGGACAACGGCCGTCTGCGCGAATTGCCGGAAATCGCCGCGCTGTTCGAGCAGATGAAGCGCGATGCCGAACACGTGCTGCGGGTGCGCGTGCGCAGCGCGGTGCCGCTGGATGACGCCGACGCCGCACGGCTGGTGGAAGCGCTGAAGCGCCGCTTCAACAGCGACATCGACCTCGAGCGCAGCATCGACCCTGCGGTGATGGGCGGGGCGGTGATCGATGCCGGCGAAACCGTGATCGACGGATCGCTGAAGAGTCGCCTCGCCAAACTCGAGAGCGCGTTGACGCAATAGAGCCGGGGGTCGGGAATCGAGAATCGGAGCGGAAAAATGCAACGCTTGGCGGTTCAGTGATTCTCCATTCCCGATTCCCCCAAAGACATACGAAGAAGCTATGACGGTGCCGCAAGGGCCGCCAAACAGGAATCCAAACCATGGCCACCACACTCAATCCTTCCGAAATCAGCGAGCTGATCAAGAGCCGCATCGAGCAATTCAAGCTCTCCGCGGAAACCCGCAACGAAGGCACGCTCACCAGCGTGTCGGATGGCATCGTGCGCATCCACGGCCTGAATGACGTGATGGCCGGCGAAATGATCGAGCTGCCGGGGGACACCTACGCGCTGGCCCTGAACCTGGAGCGCGATTCGGTCGGCGCCGTGGTGCTCGGCAAGTACGAGCATCTGTCGGAAGGCAACACCGCCAAGACCACCGGGCGCATCCTGGAAGTGCCCGTCGGTCCCGAAATGCTCGGCCGCGTCGTCGATGCGCTTGGCAATCCGATCGACGGCAAGGGACCGGTCAACACGCACCTGACCTCGCCGGTGGAAAAGGTCGCGCCGGGCGTGATCTGGCGCCAGTCGGTGTCGCAGCCGGTGCAGACCGGCTACAAGTCGGTCGACTCGATGATCCCGATCGGCCGTGGCCAGCGCGAACTGGTGATTGGCGACCGCCAGACCGGCAAGTCTGCGCTCGCGGTCGACACCATCATCAACCAGAAGGGCACCGGGGTTAAGTGCATTTACGTCGCGATCGGACAGAAGCAGTCCTCGATCGCGAACGTGGTGCGCAAGCTGGAAGAGCACGACGCACTCGCGCACACGATCATCGTCGCGGCCTCGGCATCCGAATCGGCGACGATGCAGTACATCGCGCCTTATGCCGGTTGCGCGATGGGCGAATACTTCCGCGACCACGGCGAAGATGCGCTGATCATCTACGACGACTTGACCAAGCAGGCCTGGGCGTATCGCCAGATCTCGCTGCTGCTGCGCCGCCCGCCGGGCCGCGAGGCATATCCGGGCGACGTGTTCTACCTGCATTCGCGCCTGCTGGAACGCGCGGCGCGCGTCAACGCCGAATGGGTCGAAAAGGAAACCCACGGCGAAGTGAAAGGCAAGACCGGTTCGTTGACCGCGCTGCCGATCATCGAAACCCAGGCAGGCGACGTGTCCGCGTTCGTGCCGACCAACGTGATCTCGATCACCGACGGCCAGATCTTCCTCGAAACCGACCTCTTCAACGCCGGTATCCGCCCGGCCGTGAACGCCGGCATCTCGGTGTCGCGCGTCGGCGGCGCGGCCCAGACCAAGATCATCAAGAAGCTGTCCGGCGGCGTGAAGCTGGCGCTGGCGCAGTACCGCGAACTCGCGGCGTTCGCACAGTTCGCGTCCGACCTCGATGCGGCGACCCGCGCGCAACTGGAGCGCGGCCAGCGCGTCACCGAACTGATGAAGCAGAAGCAGTATTCGCCGCTGACGATCGCGCAGCTCGCGATCTCGCTGTACGCGGCGGAGAAGGGCTATCTGGACGACGTGCCGCTGGCGCAGATTCTCCCCTTCGAGCACGCCCTGCACCAGTTCATGCAGTCGAACCACGGCGACCTGATGAAGAAGATCGTCGACAGCGGTGACTGGAACGCCGACATCGAAGGCACCTTCAAGGCGGCGCTGGACGAGTTCAAGAAGACGGGAAGTTGGTGAACGTAGGGCGGGAGCCGCGATAGCGACAAATTCGTCTGGAACGAATTTGGACGGCCGCAGGCCGGCCCTGAGCGCAAGCAAGGGGTGAGCATCAGGGATGATGCGAACAATCCCGCCATTGGAGGCGTTGAAGGCGGGTTGGCACCCGCCCTACAAGAGAAAGGCACATGGCAGGCGCAAGAGAAATCCGGACCAAGATCAAGAGCGTTGCGAACACCCGCAAGGTGACGAGCGCGCTGCAGATGGTGTCCGCGTCCAAGATCCGCAAGGCGCAGGACCTGATGCAGACTTCGCGCCCGTACGCGTTGCACATCCGCAACGTGATCGCGCACATTGCGCAGGCGTCGCCCGATTACCAGCATCCGGCGCTGCGCGAACGCGAGATCAAACACGTGTGCTACCTGGTCGTTTCGACCGACCGCGGCCTGTGTGGCGGCTTGAACGCCAACCTGTTCCGCAAGGTGCTGGCTGACATCCACGGGTGGCAGCAGAAGGGCGTGGGCGTCGAAGTGATCGCGATCGGCCAGAAGGCCGCGCAGTTCTTCCGCCGCATCAAGGTCGATCTGGTCGGGACGCTCACGCATCTCGGCGACCATCCGCGGCTGGAAAAACTGATCGGCGTGATGAAGATCGCCGACGACGGTTTCATGCAGGGCAAGCTCGACCGCGTGTATCTGTGCTACAACCAGTTCGTCAACACGATGACGCAGCGCGCGACCGTGGACGTGCTGTTGCCGTTGCCGGCCGTGGCCGAGGAAATCAAGACGGCCGCGGGCGATGAACTTCATCCGGCATCGCGCGACGCCAAGGTCGAGCGTGCGACCAGTTGGGATTATCTGTACGAACCTGACGCTGAAGTCGTGATCCGGCACGTGCTGAACCGCTACTTCGAAGGCATGGTGTACCACGCAACGCTGGAGAACCTCGCCAGCGAACATGCCGCACGGATGGTGGCCATGAAGGCGGCGTCCGACAATGCCACCAAGGCCATCGATACCCTGACGCTGATCTACAACAAGGCGCGCCAGGCGGCCATCACCCAGGAAATTTCGGAGATCGTCGGCGGCGCGGCCGCCGTCGGTGGTTGAACCTTCTCCGTAGGAGCACGCCTGCGCGCGATCGGTCGCCGGCAGGCCGGCTGCTACGAAAAGTATCCAAGAGGAAAACACAATGAGCCAGGGCAAGATCGTTCAAATCATCGGTGCGGTGGTCGACGTCG
>JBDZUX010000056.1:12578-15443 GCA_040255405.1 Lysobacteraceae bacterium | reverse complement strand
AGCAGGTCCACGGCGCGCGAATAATCCGGCTTGCCGGTGCCTTCCATGATGCCCTTGATCTCGCGGAACTGGCGGCGGACTTCTTCCACCACCGAGCCCGCGGCCCGGCCGACCGCTTCCATCGCCATCGCGCCGAACAGGAACGGCACCAGGCCGCCGATCAGGAGGCCGATGATCACCATGTGGTTGGACAGCGAGAAGTCGAAGGTGAAGCCGGGGTTCTGCAGCGACAGGTTGTGGGTGTAGTCCGCGAACAGCACCAGCGCGGCGAGGCCGGCCGAACCGATCGCATAACCCTTGGTCACGGCCTTGGTGGTGTTGCCGACCGCGTCCAGCGGATCGGTGACGCCACGCACGTCATCCGGCAGCCCGGCCATTTCCGCGATACCGCCCGCGTTGTCGGTGATCGGACCGTACGCGTCGAGCGCCACGATCATCCCGGTCATCGACAGCATCGCTGTCGCCGCGATCGCGATGCCGTACAGGCCCGCCATCCAGTAGGACGCGTAGATCGCCGCGCAGACTGCCAACACCGGCAGCGCAGTCGACTTCATCGAAATGCCGAGCCCCGCGATGATGTTGGTCGCATGGCCGGTGGTCGACGCTTGCGCCACGTGCCTGACCGGCTTGTATTCGGTGGCGGTGTAGTACTCGGTGATCACCACCATCAACGCGGTCAGGACGAGGCCCGTCAGTGCCGCGCCGAACAGGTTCGTGCTGGTGATGACGGTAGCTCCATCTTCGATCGAGAAGCCCGCGGGGAACATCGCGCCGGTGATGAACCAGAACGCCACCGCCGCCAGCAGCGCTGACACGATCACGCCTTTGTACAGCGCGTTCATGATCTTGCCGTGGCCACTGGTGCGGACGAAGTAGGTGCCGATCACCGATGCGATGATCGAGGCGCCGCCGAGGACCAACGGATAAAGCGTCGCGGTGAGGTTGCCCGCGGCCAGCACGCCGCCCATCAGCATGGTCGCGACCAGCGTCACCACGTAGGTTTCGAACAGGTCGGCCGCCATGCCGGCGCAATCGCCGACGTTGTCACCCACATTGTCGGCGATGACCGCCGGGTTGCGCGGGTCGTCTTCCGGGATGCCGGCCTCGACCTTGCCCACGAGGTCGGCGCCGACGTCCGCGCCCTTGGTGAAGATGCCGCCGCCGAGGCGCGCGAAGATCGAGATCAGCGACGAACCGAAGGCGAGGCCGACCAGCGCGTGCAGTGCGGTTTCCTGGGCGAAGCCGAAGCCCAGCGTCAGGACGATGTAATAGGCGGTAACGCCCAGCAGCGCCAATCCGACCACCAGCATGCCGGTGATCGCGCCGCCGCGAAACGCCACGCCCAGCGCCTTGGAGATGCCGCCGCGCGCCGCTTCGGCGGTGCGCACGTTGCTCCGTACCGACACGTTCATCCCGATGTAGCCGGCCGCGCCGGACAGGATCGCACCGATCGCGAAACCGACCGCCGCGGGCCAGCTGATCAGGAAACCGATGAGCAGGAACAGCACGATGCCCGCGAGGGCGATGGTGCGGTACTGGCGGTTCAGATAGGCCTTGGCGCCTTCCTGCACCGCCTGTGCAATCTCGCGCATGCGGTCGTTGCCGGCGGGCTGCTTCATGATCCAGCCGGTCGACACGACGCCGTAGAGAATCGCGATGATCGCGCAACCCAGCGCGATCCATATTCCGTACTGTTCCAGCATTGGGACAACCCCTTATCGGTTTGGTGAATGGGTACGCGTCGTTCAAGCTGCTTGCGTGAGCCGTCCATGGCGCGCACGTCCGGTCGGCGTCCTGCCTCCCCGGTTCCGCTCGCGCGACCATCCACCGGACGGTCGCAGCCGCTCGCGAAACCACCACAACGGGCATTCCCGCAAGTATAACGCGGGGCCCGCGGCTGACCAGTGTGCCGGGCCGTTCATCGGGCGGTCCGGGGCACCTAGAATGCGGGCTCCACGCGCATGCCGCGATTCGAAGGGACCAGCAAAAAATGACCGGCCATCCATATGCCGCGCGCCGCGCGGCCTTTCGCAAGCTGCACGAATCCGGATGCTTCTTGATTCCCAATCCGTGGGACGTCGGTTCCGCGCGCGCACTCGAGCGGCTGGGTTTCAAGGCGCTGGCCACGACCAGTTCCGGGTACGCGTGGGCGCATGCCAAACCCGACCATGCGCCCGACGTCGACGAAGTGCTGGCGCATTGCCGCGCAATCGTCGAGGCCAGCGGGCTGCCGGTCAACGCCGATTTCGAGGATGGCCATGCGCGTGATATCGACGGCCTGCGGAAGAACGTGCGGCGTTGCATCGAGACGGGCGTGGCGGGGTTGTCGATCGAGGACTCCACCGGCGACGCGTCGCAGCCCCTGTACGACTTCGACGAAGCGGTGGCGCGCATGCGCGCGGCACGTGCAGCGATCGACGCGTCGGGCGAGGACGTGATGCTGATCGGGCGCGCCGAATGTTTCCTGGTCGGACACGCCGACGCGTTGAACGAGTCGATCCGGCGCTTGCGCGCCTACGCGGAGGCCGGGGCCGATTGCCTGTACGCGCCGGGCACCGGGAAGCCGGAGCAGATTCGCGCGATCGTCGACGCGGTCGCGCCGAAACCGGTGAACGTGCTGGTGGGGCGTTCGGTGCCGTTGTCCCTGCAGGATTTTGCGAAACTCGGCGTGCGTCGCGTCAGCGTGGGCGGGGCGCTGGCCGGCTCGGCGTGGGGCGGGTTCCTGCGCGCCGCCCGCGGTTTGGCGGATGGCCGGTTCGACGGCTTCGCCGACAATGCGACGCACGGGGAACTGGAAAAGCTGTTTGGTGATTGACAGGAGCGCGCCCGCGCGCGATTCAGGTCGTGAAAACGGTCGCGTGCAAG
>JBDZUX010000056.1:0-12478 GCA_040255405.1 Lysobacteraceae bacterium | reverse complement strand
AGGAGCGCGCCCGCGCGCGATTCAGGTCGTGAAAACGGTCGCGTGCAAGGCACGCTCCTACAGTTCGCGCAACGGCGGCAGCTTCTTGTCGACCGCCATGTTTTTCAGCGTGACGTATTCCGGCAAACCATCCTTGCCGTAGGGCGGCGATGCTTCACCCCGGATCAGGGGCGAGAGATATTTGCGCGCGGCGGCGGTGATGCGGAAGCCGTCCTTCGAGATGAACGTGCGCGGCAGCTTCTTTTCGCGGTTGGCGATCTCGTCGAGCTTCGCGGTCTGGATTTTCCAGCGGTACGGTGAATCCGAGGTACGCGCAATCACCGGCATGACCGCGTTCTCGCCGGCGCGGGCCAGTTCCACCGCCGCCTTGCCGACCGCGAGTGCCTGGTCCAGGTCGGTCTTCGATGCGATGTGTCGCGCCGACCGTTGCAGGTAGTCCGGCATCGCCCAGTGCGTTTTCAGTTTCAGCTTGTCGCGCACCATGCCGGCCAGCGCGGGTGCGACACCGCCGAGTTGCGTGTGCCCGAACGCGTCGGTGCCGGCGTGCGCATCGGCGACGAACTTGCCGTCTGCGTACCTGATGCCTTCGCTGGCCGCGATCACGCAGCAGCCGACGCGATCGACCGTTTCGCGCACGCGCGCGAGGAATTTCTCCGGGTCGAAGTCGAGCTCCGGAAACAGGATGATGTGCGGCGCGTCGTCGGAGCCTTCGCCCGCGAGCCCCGCGGATGCCGCGATCCAGCCGGCGTGCCGGCCCATCACTTCCATCACGAACACCTTGGTGGAGGTGTCCATCATCGACATCACGTCCAGTGCGCATTCGCGCAGGGACACCGCGGTGTATTTGGCAACCGAGCCGAAGCCGGGGCAGCAGTCGGTGACCGCAAGATCATTGTCGACGGTCTTGGGTACGCCGATGCAGCGGATGTCGTAGCCCATCGCCTTGCCGAGCTTCGACAGCTTCAGCGCGGTGTCGGCAGAGTCGTTGCCGCCGTTGTAGAGGAACCAGCGGATGTCGTGGGCGCGGAACACTTCGATCAGGCGCTCGTAGCGCGCGCGATCGTCCTCCAGCGATTTCAGCTTCACGCGGCACGAGCCGAACGCGCCGCCAGGCGTGTGCCGAAGCGCGCGGATCGCGGCCGGAGATTCCTTCGCGGTGTCGATCAGGTCCTCGCGCAGCGCGCCGAGGATGCCGTTGCGAGCGGCGTATGCGGTGATCTTGTGCTTGCGGCAGGTTTCGATCACCGCCGCGGCGGTTGCATTGATCACGGCGGTGACGCCGCCGGACTGGGCGTACAATAGCCTGCCCGGTGACACCGGGCCTGTCGTTTTCGGGGTCGCGTGCATGCGGGGTTCCGTTCCTGGCGCGGCGTTGACGGGGTGGTTGCGCAGCCGTTAGCGTAACCCGCCCATCGGCAATTTTGTAATGAAGGCGCCGCTCACAGCGGGCCCACGAAGGAAAGGCATGCGCATCGTATTGCTCGGCGCGCCCGGATCGGGCAAGGGCACCCAGGCCAAGCGCCTGAAGGCGGAACTCGCGGTGGCGCACATCTCCACCGGTGACCTGCTGCGCGCGGCCGTCAAGGCCGGCACGCCGCTGGGCTTGCAGGCGAAAGCCGTGATGGAAGCGGGGCAACTGGTCTCCGACGACATCGTGCTGGGGCTGCTGGAAGAGCGCCTCGCGCAGCCCGACGCCCAACCCGGTTTCATCCTGGACGGCTACCCCCGCAACGTCGCGCAGGCCAACGCGCTGGAAGCGTTGCTGGGGCGCGTCGGCCAACCGCTCGATGCGGTGGTGAAATTGAACGTGCCCGATGCCGACATCGTCAAACGCTGCGAGATCCGCTTCGAGCAGGAGCATCGCGCCGACGATAATCCCGAAACGGTGCGCAAGCGTCTCGCCGTGTATGCGGAACAGACCGCACCGGTGGCCGGTTTCTACGCGCAACGGGGACTGCTGACCGAGATCAACGGCGTCGGTACGATCGAGGCGATCGGCGATCGCGTGCTCGCCGCGTTGCGCGCGCGCGCCAGCGGGTGACCTTGCACGCGTTCCTCGCCAGCCTGCGCGACATCAGCCTGTTCCGGCGCGGGCCGGAGGACATGCCGTATTCCCAGCGGTGGTTGGTCGCCTTGGTGGCGGCCTGCGGCGCGATGCAGGTGGCGTTCAACCTGCATGACGGCGTCAAGCCCGCGCTGATCGCCGGGGCGATCGTCGGCGGGCTGGCGATGGTCTGGCTGGTGTTCCTGCTGCTGCGCGGCGCCGGCAAGCCGGAACGTTTCGTGCAGACGGCCAGCGCGCTGGCCGCGGTGTATCTGTTGTTCGGGCTGGCCAAGAACTTGCTGACGCTGCTGCTTCCGGTGAAAGCGTGGCAGCAGCAGATGATGGCCGATCCCGCACATCTGCCGGAAGTAACCGGCCATCAGGCGCCGGTGATGCTGGCGATCGCGGCACTGGTGATCTGGCAGGTCTGCGCATGGGTCGGCGTGTTGCGCCGGGCGCTGGAAATCCCGGTCGCGGGCGGCGTGCTGGTATTGCTGCTGCTGGCCTTCGTCAACCTGATCGTCGCGGCGGTGGTCGCCGGCGCGATCGGTGTGGCCTGAACGTCTCCCGGCAAGGCATGCGCATCCACATCCTCGGCATCTGCGGCACGTTCATGGGCGGCATCGCGGCGCTGGCGCGCGAGCTGGGCGTCGTGGTGGAAGGCTCCGACGCCAACGTGTATCCGCCGATGAGCGACCAGTTGCGCGCGTTGGGCATCACGCTGCAGGAAGGCTGGTCCGCGGGACACCTGGAGCCGGCGCCGGATCTCGTCGTGGTCGGCAACGCGTTGTCGCGCGGCAATCCTTCGGTCGAATACATGCTGGATGCCGGATTGCCCTACGTCTCCGGTCCGCAGTGGTTGGGCGAGAACGTGCTGCGCGACCGCGCAGTGCTGGCCGTGGCGGGCACCCACGGGAAGACCACCACCAGCAGTCTGTTGGCACATCTGCTGGACGCGGCGGGCTTGGCACCCGGGTTCCTGATTGGCGGCGTGCCGGGGAATTTCGGGGTTTCGGCGAGATTGGGGAGGGGTCAGAGTGCACTTTCCCACGCAGGTCAATCGGAACATCGTCAGCCGGTCGGGAAAGTGCACTCTGAGCCCGGTTGTTTTGTCATCGAAGCCGACGAATACGACACCGCCTTCTTCGACAAACGTTCGAAGTTCGTGCACTACCGGCCGCGCGTCGCGATCCTCAACAATCTCGAGTACGACCACGCCGACATCTTTCCGGACGTGGCCGCGATCCAGCGCCAGTTCCACCATCTGGTGCGCACCGTGCCCGGCAATGGCCGGCTGGTCGTCAATGCGGAAGACGAACGCCTGAAGGAAGTGCTGGCGATGGGTTGCTGGACGCCGGTGGAAACGTTCGGCATCGACGCGGGCGACTGGCGGGCGCGGATGATCGAACCCGATGGTTCCGCGTTCGCGGTGGTCCGCAAGGGCGAAACCCTGGGTGAGGTGCGCTGGGACCTTCTCGGCCGTCACAACGTGATGAACGCGCTGGCCGCACTGGTCGCGGCGAACGCGGCCGGCCTCGATCCGCGTGCCTTGTTGCCCGCCGTTGCGACCTTCCGGAGCGTCAAGCGCCGGATGGAGTCGTTGGGCGACGTGAACGGCGTGCACGTATACGATGATTTCGCACATCATCCGACTGCCATTGCCACGACCCTGACGGGTCTGCGCGCGAAAGTCGGCAGCGCGCGTATCGTGGTGGCGCTGGAGCCGCGCTCCAATTCCATGCGCGCAGGCGCGCACGCGGCCGCCCTGGCGCCGTCATTGGCCGATGCCGACGCGGTAGTGCTGCTGCAGCGTCCCGAATTGCCGTGGGATGCCGATCGCGTCATCACCGCGCTCGGCGGGCGCGGTTCCGCGGCCGCCTCGGTCGACGCGCTGCTCGCTGCGCTCCGCCTGCAAGCACGTACCGGTGACCACGTGGTGTTCATGTCCAACGGCGGCTTCGAGAACGCGCCCCGGCGGTTCCTGGAGGTATTGCGGGCAGGCTAGACTCGGGGCGTGAAACGCCACGAGATCCCGCTGTTCCCGCTCAACGCCGTGCTGTTTCCCGGCAGCACGCTCGGGCTGCGCATTTTCGAAGCGCGGTATCTCGACATGGTGCGTGAATGCGCGCACAGCGGACGCGGTTTCGGCGTGTGCCTGATCATGCAAGGCCAGGAGGCCGGCGAGCCGGCATTGCCGGCTGCGGTCGGCACGCTGGCGAGCATCGTCGATTTCGACACGTTGCCCGACGGATTGCTGGGCATCAGCGTCACCGGCGGGGCACGTTTCAGGGTGCAGCGATCGCGGATCCGCGGCAACGGGCTGGTGATCGGTGAAGTACGCGAATGGCCTGACGAACCCTGCGTGCCGGTGCCGATCGAATTCTCGCTGCTGCCCGCGATCCTGGAGCGCCTGACCGAGCAGGCCGGGCTGTCATGGCGGAACGGTCCGCGCGAACGTTATGACGACGCAAGTTGGGTCGGTTTCCGGCTGGCCGAATTGCTGCCATTGGGCGACGCCGAGCGCCAGCACCTGCTGGAGGTCACCGATCCGCTGGAGCGGCTGACGGCATTGCGGGATGCGATGCCGCGCTTCCAGAAGCCTTGAGTCACCTTTTTGACAGGGAGATGTGCTTTATGGCAGGCTTTAGACATATATGAATGCACTATATGTGTGAAAGGCTCATGATGGTGGAGTCGTCATCGGACGACTCATCCTCAGGAGACCCTTATGAAATCACTTTCGTTCGCCTGCGCGCTCGCGCTCGGCGTTGCGCTCGCCGCCACATCGCCCATCCTCGCCGCCCACCCGGCGCAGGCGGCTGCATCGTCGGCTACCGCCCCCGCGGCGCCGCAGTTGCACCAGGCCATGCGCTCGCTGTGGCACGGCCACATCGTCACGACCCGCGACTACGCGCTGGCCGTGCACGCCGGCAACCAGGCCGACGCGCAGAAAGCCGCTGACGCCGTGGTCGCCAACGCCAAGCAGATCGCCGACGCCGTGGCGGGTTTCTACGGCCAGGCAGCGGGCGATGGCTTGCTGAAACTGCTGGCTGGCCATTGGGGCGGCGTCAAGGCGCTGACCGACACCACCAAGGCCAGCGACACGGTGGGTGAACAGAAGGCCATGAATGATCTGGCCAGCAACGGCACCGCGCTCGCGAAGTTCCTGGCCGGCGCCAACCCGAACTGGACCGAGGGCGCCCTGCAGGGTGCGCTGATGATGCACGTCAACGACCACAAGACCCAACTCGACGAAATGATGTCGAACGCGCCGGCTGCCCAGCAGGCCAAGTCGTGGACCGACATGCAGCATCACATGGACATGATTGCGGACGTGCTGGCGGACGGCATCGCCAAGCAATTCCCCGCCAAGGCGCACTGATGCGATGAGGAACGCGAGCGTCCTCCGGCAGCTCGGCAGCACGCAGCAAAAGCTGTTGCGCAAGCTGCTGTTGTTGCCGCAGGGCGCGACCGTGGAAGCGTTGTGTCAGGCGGTCGGCATTACCCACAACGCGGTCAGGCAACACCTGACCGCGTTGATGGCGCAGGGCTTCGCCGCGCGCGGCGAGGCGATCCCGAGCGGCGGCCGTCCGCGCGCGTGTTTCGTCCTGACGCCCGCCGGGCGTGAGTTGTTCCCGCGCAACTACGCGCTGATGGCCGGTGGCATGCTCGAATATCTGTACGCGCACGGAGGCGTCGCGGCGGTCCAGGCCATGCTGGCCGACATGGGTGCGAAGCTCGGCAAGGACGCCGCCGAACGGATCGCGGCCGCGACCGGTCCGGACGAAGCCTCGCGCCTGCTGGCCGAGCAGATGGATGCGTTGGGCTACGAAGCGCAAGCCGTGCAGGTCGACGGACACGTGGAGGTCGAGGCCTGGAATTGCGTATTCCACGCACTGGCCCGGAAGCATCCCGACGTGTGCCGGTTCGACCTGGCTTTCATGAGTGCCGCAACCGGGCGCCCGGTGCAGCGCACGCAATGCATGCTGCACGGAGCGCCGGCGTGCCGGTTCCGGATTGGCGGATCCCCGAAGCGCGACGACACGGAGCCACCGGGCGGGTCTTGATGCCCGCAATGGGTCCGGCGGGCTGAAACCCTTCCTGCCTACGATGCAAGTGCCTGCCGGAGATCCTCGATCAGGTCGTCCGGATCTTCGAGTCCCACCGACAGCCGCACCAATCCGGGCGGCGAATGGGTGTGTGCGCCTTCGGATGAAGCACGGTGTTCGATCAGCGATTCACAGCCGCCCAGCGAGGTCGCGTTGGTGAAGATTTTCGTGCCGCGTGCGAGCGCCAACGCAGCGTCGTAGCCGCCGCGCAACCCCACGCTCAGCATCGCGCCGAACCCGCGCATCTGGCGTTTCGCGGTGGCGTGGCCCGGATGCGCCGGCAGGCCCGGCCAGTTCACGCGTTCGATGGCGGGATGCGCGGCAAGGAATTCAGCTACCTTGCGCGCGTTGGCGCAGTGCATCGCCATCCGCGCCGGCAGCGATCGACACCCGCGCAGCGTCAGCCAGGCGCTGAAGGGCGACAGGATCGCGCCGGTGAGCAGGCGGCGCGCGGCGATGCGTCCGGCGAAGTCATCGATTTCCGCGAAGACGAGCGCGCCGCCCAGCACGTCGCTGTGGCCGCCGAAATACTTGGTGGTCGAATGCATCACCACGTCGGCGCCAAGTTCGAGCGGACGCTGCAGCACCGGCGTCGCGAAGGTGTTGTCGCAAGCCAGTCTCGCGCCGGCGGCATGCGCAATCTTCGCCAATTCGGCGAGATCGCTGATTCGCAGCCGGGGATTCGAAGGCGATTCGGCCCACAGCAGCGCGACGCCACTTGCGCAGGCCGCGTGCACGGCATCGAGATCGGTCGTGTCGACCGTGACGACCTTGACGCCGCGTTCGGGCAGCACATCGGCCACGTAACCGCGCGTGCCGACGTAGCAGTCGTCGGGCACCACCACGGTCTGGCCACGCTGCAGCGTATCCAGCACCGCCGCGACCGCAGCCATGCCGGAGGCGAACGTCAAGGCGCGCGCGCCGCCTTCCAGTGCTGCGAGCGCGGTCTCGAGCCGGCGCTGGGTCGGATGGTCGTTGCGCTGGTAGCTGAAGGTGTCCGGTTCGTCATCGGTGCGGTGCACGAATGTGGTGGAAAGCTGGATCGGCGCCGCCACCGCGCCGGTGGCGGCATCGGGTTCCGCACCGGCGTGCACCGCCAGTGTGTCGAACTTCTGGACCATGCGGCATCTCCTGGAAGAAAGGGGTCAAGTTTACTTTCTGGGCGACTCGTGCCTTGCTGTGATCGGGAGGACAGTGAACCTGCCCCCCCTTCTTCGATGCGTCCAAGATAATGGAGCGGCTGGCGATCACGTATGCCGGCGAGGAGAAGAAGACATGAAGTACCTGCACAGCATGGTGCGCGTGCGCGATCTCGATGCGTCGCTGCGGTTCTATTGCGAAGGCCTGGGCCTGCGCGAAGTGCGCCGCAAGGAAGTGCCGCAAGGCCAATACACGCTGGTGTTCCTGGCCGCGCCGGGCAGCCCCGAGGCCGAAATCGAGCTGACGTACAACTGGGACTCGGACGAAGACTATGGGTCGGCCCGCAACTTCGGTCATCTTGCGTTTCGCGTCGAGGACATCCATGCAACTTGCGCGCGTCTGCAGAAGATGGGCGTCGTCATCAACCGCCCGCCGCGTGACGGTCACATGGCGTTCGTGCGCTCGCCCGACCTGATCTCGATCGAGTTGCTGCAAGAGGGCGACGCGTTGCCGCCGGCGGAGCCATGGGTGTCGATGCCGAATACCGGCGTCTGGTGAGGCGAAAAAGAAGGGGGTCAGGTTCACTTTCTGAGAGGCTGGTGCCCTCGCCGTGGCCGGGGGAAAGTGAACCTGACCCCTTCTTTGCTCTTACGCGGCGGCAGCGAATCCCGTCCGCGCGGCGTCCAGCGTCTCCGCGATCACGGCATCCCCGTGTGCCGTCGACATGAAGCCGGCCTCGAACGCGCTGGGTGCGAAGTACACGCCGCGTTCAAGCATCGTGCGGAAGAAGCGGTTGAACGCGGCACGGTCGGATGCCATCGCTTGCCCAAAGGTTTCAACCCTTGCCTCGCTGAAGAACAAGCCGAACATGCCGCCCACGCGATTGGCCGAGAACCGCACGCCGGCTTCGCGCGCCGCGGCCATCAGACCATCCACGAGCGCCTGGGTCTTCAGGGACAGGCGCTCGTGGAATCCGGGTTCGCGCACCAGATCCAGCATTGCGAGCCCGGCCGCCATGGCGACCGGATTTCCGGAGAGCGTGCCGGCCTGGTAGATCGGCCCGGCTGGAGCAATTTGTTCCATCAGATCCCGGCGCCCGCCGTAGGCGCCGACCGGCATGCCACCACCGATGATCTTGCCGAGCGTGGTGAGGTCGGGCTTGATCGCGTACAGCGCTTGCGCGCCGCC
This sequence comes from Lysobacteraceae bacterium, assembly GCA_040255405.1. Classification (GTDB taxonomy): domain Bacteria; phylum Pseudomonadota; class Gammaproteobacteria; order Xanthomonadales; family Rhodanobacteraceae; genus 66-474. The sequence goes on along the minus strand of JBDZUX010000056.1, from coordinate 3,997 downwards.
GGCCGCGACGCGAAAGCCCGTCATGACTTCATCGAAGATCAGCAATGCGCGGTCGCGCGTACACAGGTCGCGCAGCGTCTGCAGGAAGCCGGGCCGCGGCGGCACGCAGTTCATGTTGCCGGCAACGGGCTCCACGATCACGCAGGCGAGGGTCTTGCCCATCCCATCGAACAAGGCTCGCGCGGCGTCGATGTCGTTGTACGGCAGCGTGATGGTGAGGTCGGCCAGCGCCTTCGGCACGCCCGGCGAATCGGGCACGCCCAGGGTCAGGGCGCCCGATCCCGCTTTCACGAGGAACGAATCCCCGTGGCCGTGGTAACAGCCTTCGAATTTCACGAAACGCTCGCGGCCGGTCGCGCCACGGGCCAGTCGCAACGCCGACATCGTCGCTTCGGTGCCGGAGTTGACAAAGCGCACCATTTCCATCGAAGGCATCAGCGCATGGATCGCTTCTGCGAGTTCAGCTTCCGCCGCGCACGGCGTGCCGAACGACAACCCGTCGCGCACCGCCCGTTCCACGGCTTCGCGCACCTGCGGATGGTTGTGGCCCGCGATCATCGGTCCCCAGGAGCCGACATAATCGATGTAGCGCTTGCCTTCGACGTCCCAGAGATACGGGCCGTCGGCGCGCGCGGCGATGAATGGTTCTCCGCCGACCGATTTGAACGCGCGTACCGGCGAATCGACGCCGCCGGGAAGGACATTCAGGGCGCGCTGGAAGAGTTCGTGATTGCTTGCCATTGAAGAATTCGTTACTGGTATCGGTGAAAAGCATGAAAGAGCATTGGACGCCGATTCACGCGGACAAGGGCAGATACTGCCAACAGCAGATACCGGAAAGACTGGTGCGGGTTTCGATGGCTTGAGCCGCCTTCATCCGCGCTGGTCCGCGGCAAAAAGTCTTGCATACCGCCGCGCGGCGGCACAAATGTCGCTTGCCCCGAACACGCCGGAGACCACCGCCAGAAGATCCGCGCCGGCCGCGATCAGCGACCCGGCATTTTCGTGGGTGATGCCACCGATCGCCACCAGCGGCAAGTGGAATTCGCGCGCGCCGCGCAAAAGATCGGGCGTGGCGCGGCGCGCGCCGGGTTTGGTGATGGAGGGAAAAAACGCGCCGAAGGCGAGGTAGTCGGCCCCAGCGGCGGCGGCATCCTGGGCGCGCTGCAGCGAGTCGTAGCAGGAGACGCCGATGATTGCCTGGGCGCCCAGCGCGGCGCGCGCGCCGGCAACCGCCTCGTCGTCTTCGCCAAGGTGCACACCCGCGGCACCCGAGGCGCGGGCAAGCCCGACGTCGTCGTTGATGATCAGCGGCACGGCAAAACCGCGACACAACGCCGCCAGTTCGTGTGCTTCCTTCAACCGGCGCCCGGCCTGCCGTGTCTTGTCCCGGTATTGCAGCATCGTCGCGCCGCCCTCCAGGGCCGCGCGCGCAGCCACCAAAAGATCGTCACGCGGTCCGTTGGTGATGGCGTAAAGTCCCGATCCAGGCCTCGCCGGCGGCTTGCGATCCCGGAACTGCGGTTGTCGTGGCATGGATGATTTGACTTGCGTCAAGGCCTTGCTTTCATGCGGGCGTGCAACTTGCGACAATAGACGGCATCACCTTTTGCGTCACCTGCCATGAATGCTTCCGTCCAAACCGTCGTCACCTACCGCAAATTCATGTGCGTGGTGTGTGGCTTCATCTATGACGAGGAAGCCGGCTTGCCGGAAGAAGGCATCGACCCCGGCACGCGCTGGGAAGATATTCCCGACACCTGGACATGTCCGGACTGCGGCGTCACCAAGGACGATTTCGAGATGATCGAAATCGACACCTGAACGCCGCCATTTCCTTGCCCCAATTGGGTCACCCCGGGTTCACGCGAGTGTGCTTGGATGGTTCCGTCGGCAGGCAAGGGAGACCCTAGGTGCGCGAATTCGTTCCGTTCGACGACCGCTGGTTCGACGAGGGCCTTCCGGGGCCGTTGGTGCCGTGGCCGGCCAACCTCATCTGCCTGCATGCCGGGGACGGCGTCTTTCACTGGGTGCCGGAAGGCACGTCGGAAAAGGTGATCACGTCGCCGGTGTGCAAATCCAGTTTCGCTGCGGCGCCGGCGTTGAGTTCCAGTACGTAACGCGCCGGCGCGGTACTGGCGTACACGGGGCACGGATCCGCCTTGCACGGCGGCACGTTCGCCTGGAGCGTCACCAGCCGGTGCGCCTCGTCGAAGAACAGCATGTCCAGCGGAATCAGGGTGTCCTTCATCCAGAACGTCAACGGTTGTGCCTGCGGGAACACGAACAGCATGCCGTGATCCGCGGGCATGGAGGTGCGGTCCATCAATCCGTGCGCGCGTTGCGCCGGCGTGGCGGCGATTTCCACGCTGAAACGGTGTCCGTGCAGCGTCACGCCGGGACTGCGCGTGGAAGCGGGCGCGGCGGCGCACGCGGTGCACGCCAGCATCGTGGCAAGGACGGGCGACAGCAACCAGGCAACGTTGCGCATCCGGACAACCTCCGTCGCTGAAAACCGCAGTGTAGCGCGGCCTGCGCCCGATCTCTTCCAAACCGGAATCGATCCCGCTATCCTTGTCGGCCCGCGACGAACGAACTCGGTTTGCGCGGGTTGCGGGGCTCGAAAATATTCTCCGAAGATTGTTGACAGCCCCGGAAGATTCGCTACAATGGGCGGCTCGCGAGACGAAATGTCACGCGACGCGAAACCGGAAGGTTTCGCACCGCAAAGTTCCTTGACAGTGTGCACAGGTGACTTGTGTGGGCGGCTTGCAGGTGGACGACAGTTCATCGATGCAAGACGTCCAAACCTTTGAACCTTAGTGATTCAGCGATGAATTGCAGTTCAGGGTTCGGACTCTTCTCAAAATAGACAGCCTTCGGGTTGTCGAAACCTTAAGTGAAGAGTTTGATCCTGGCTCAGATTGAACGCTGGCGGCATGCCTAACACATGCAAGTCGAACGGCAGCATGAGGTGTAGCAATACACCTTGATGGCGAGTGGCGGACGGGTGAGGAATGCATCGGAATCTGCCCAGTCGTGGGGGATAACCCGGGGAAACCCGGACTAATACCGCATACGACCTTCGGGTGAAAGCGGGGGACCCTTCGGGGCCTCGCGCGATTGGATGAGCCGATGCCGGATTAGCTTGTTGGCGGGGTAACGGCCCACCAAGGCGACGATCCGTAGCTGGTCTGAGAGGATGATCAGCCACACTGGGACTGAGACACGGCCCAGACTCCTACGGGAGGCAGCAGTGGGGAATATTGGACAATGGGGGCAACCCTGATCCAGCAATGCCGCGTGTGTGAAGAAGGCCTTCGGGTTGTAAAGCACTTTTATCGGGAACGAAACATTGTCGGCCAATACCCGGCAAGACTGACGGTACCCGAGGAATAAGCACCGGCTAACTCCGTGCCAGCAGCCGCGGTAATACGGAGGGTGCAAGCGTTAATCGGAATTACTGGGCGTAAAGCGTGCGCAGGCGGTTTGTTAAGTCCGTTGTGAAAGCCCCGAGCTCAACTTGGGAATTGCAGTGGATACTGGCAGGCTGGAGTACGGTAGAGGAAGGTGGAATTCCCGGTGTAGCAGTGAAATGCGTAGAGATCGGGAGGAACACCAGTGGCGAAGGCGGCCTTCTGGACCAGTACTGACGCTCATGCACGAAAGCGTGGGGAGCAAACAGGATTAGATACCCTGGTAGTCCACGCCCTAAACGATGCGAACTGGATGTTGGGTACATTACGGTACTCAGTGTCGAAGCTAACGCGTTAAGTTCGCCGCCTGGGGAGTACGGTCGCAAGACTGAAACTCAAAGGAATTGACGGGGGCCCGCACAAGCGGTGGAGTATGTGGTTTAATTCGATGCAACGCGAAGAACCTTACCTGGCCTTGACATCTGTCGAATCCTGCAGAGATGCGGGAGTGCCGCAAGGAACGACAAGACAGGTGCTGCATGGCTGTCGTCAGCTCGTGTCGTGAGATGTTGGGTTAAGTC
>JBDZUX010000011.1:0-69895 GCA_040255405.1 Lysobacteraceae bacterium | reverse complement strand
CTCTTCGCCCGGGACCTCGACGGAAGATCCCTCCAGCAATCCGCAATCCGGGTGACCGTACTCCGTTTCGGGCACAAGCTCCCGTTTGGGCACAAATGCCACATTCGTGCCCGCACTGTGCCCAGTTGATTTTCAGCGACCGCAATTGACCACATCCGCAACGCCCTCCGGAAGGAGGCGCTTGGACGTCCCTTGTGGACCCGGTTCAACGCCCCGACATGCAGCCTGTTTCCATGCATTTTGAACCCGCGAAGCGGAGTACTAATATGCGATCCATCCGCTTCCCGCACCGGAGGGTTGTGCCATGGCGACCCGTTCGAAACCATTGGACGTCCAGGCGTTGCTGATGGGCGCTGCGAGGCTGGAAGTCAGTCTGTTGAGCGCCGGTATCGAGACGATGCAGGTATACATGACCCAGGCTTCCCGCTTTTCCGAACTCGCGGTCGAGTTGCTGAAGGCGGCCGAGGACGACAAGGCGTCCGTCGCCGGCACCGCACACAAGCTTGATGCATTCGGCCGTCAAAGCATCCGGACTTATGCGGACCTGGCGCAGCGCCTGAGTTCGCGCTATTACGACGAACTCGATCGCGTGGCCGAGGGCAACCTGACGCCCGAGCCCACCGCAACGGCCGCACGCAGCGCGGCGACCGGCAAGCGCACGCGCACCACGCGCCGGCGCAAGTGAATTTGCGAGGCTGCGAGCGCCTCGTGCTCGCGCACGGCAGCGCATCCAACGGCGAGCGGGTGATTACCCGGCGCCAGGTCGGTGCACTGGTGGCGACGGGCCAGTACCGCGCGAGTACCGGATCGCCGTCCAACGCCTCGCACTGGCGGCGTCCGTTGCCCGATGGTTCCTGCCTGCACCTGGTGGTCGAACCACGCTGCTGCCGGCTGCACCACGATGCGTTCGATCCGCACGCCAACCTGCTGTCGCTCATGATGCACATGACGCACGAAGCACGCCCGGAAGCAGCCGCGCTCACGGCGCTGGCCTGGTCCGTGGTCAACCTGCTGGCGCAGCGGAGCGGGCGGCCGCAATGTTTGCTGCAGCCGCTTCAGCCAGTGTCCGCCAGTGGCGTTGCAACAGGTTGCCGATGATGAGGCGCAGGCCGTCGTTGGCGACTGGCACTTCGCAGTCGAGTTCGACGCGGGTACCGAGTCCGCCGAGGGCCGGCGCAAAACGCAGCGAACCGCGGCAACCGCCGGACGCCTGTAGCGCCGCCGATTCGGCCTGCCAATGCGCGAGCGATTCACCGGTTGCGTATTGGAGCGTCAAAACCCACTCCTGAAGACCATCCTCGAGATGAGGCTGCAGCAGGGCCGGTACGTTGACACGGACGCGCCACTGTTGGCGGATGGAGACGCGGCCGTGCGCGACCTGGCGCTCAAGCACCCGCGCGCTTTCCGTGTGCGGCAGCAATGTTGCCAGTTCGCAGGTTTGCTCCAACAGTGCGTGCATCAGCGCAGGTGGGGGACACCGGAGCACGAGAATCGACTTCATGCCCGTGCCGCCTGTACTTCGGGCAACGGCCGCAACCGCGCGGCCACGCTTTCGGCGACTTCGCCCCGATGCAGCAACCAGGCGAGCGCAATGGCCAGCGCCTCGCGTGCGGGACGCGGCTGCCAGCCCAGCGACGACAGCCGGGCATGCCGATACCAATAGAAGCGGCAGGCCATGCGTGCTTCGTCGCGCGTGACGACAGGCCGTCGACCGGCGAGCCGCGCCGTTGCCTCCATCGACGCCGCGGCCAGGTACGCCGCGGTGTGATTCAGTCTGAGCGAGGGACCGAAGGTTCCGGCCAGTTCGGAAACCATGGCGTGCAGCGCCTCCCACCGCAGGTTGTCGCCGCCAGCAACGTAGCGCTGCCCCGGAATGCCACGCAGCGCCGCGACTACTTGCGCGGCGCCGGCATCCTGCGCTGCGACTACGTTGCAACCACCGGGAAAGGTGCAGCGCAGCGGATCGTTCAAATAATTTACCAGATTGCCATTGCTCGGTCCGAGCCGATAATCGTGGGCGCCGACCACCATTGTCGGGCACACCGACACCACGTCCAAGCCAAGGCGACGCCCGGTGTCGAACGCCGCGGCCTCCTGTTGCACTTTGGACAACGTGTAATTGGACGGCTGTGGCTCGGCGAAGACCGCGTCCTCGTCCAGCAGTTGCGGCGTCGCGGTGGAACCCAGCGTGACCGACGACGAGGTGACCACGACGCGCGCCATGCCGGCCCGGTGCGCGGCCTGCAGGACCTGCCGGGTGCCGCGCACGGCGAGATCGGTCTGCGCTTCCACCGAAATCCCGGTGTAGGCGAACACCGCCGCGGCGTGGAACAGCCATTCGCAACGTCGTGCTGCGCGTTCGACGCTTGCGGTGTCGAGCACGTCCCCCTCGCAGGTTTCGACGTCCAGTTGTGCGAGCGCACGCCGGTCGCTGCCGGGCCTCACCAGTACCCGCACCGCATGACCGCCTTCGAGCAGTGCGCGCACCACGTGCGCGCCGACGATGCCTGTTGCGCCGGTCACGAGCGCACGCACGCCTATTCGCGCGCGCCGGCGTTGGCCAACGCGTCCAGATCGTGATGCACGGCGTCCGCCAGTCCCTGGAGAACATCCGGGGCGTCGCGGGCCAGCGCCGCGAAGCCCGCCACCCATTGATCCTCGCGACCCCTGACGTCCGGCGCGGGTGCCGGGGGTGCGAAGTGGCGGAAGCCGGCACTGTCGGTGAGCAGGGGCTCCGCTCGGGCCGGAGCAGGCGCCAGCGGCACACCGGTGCCGGTGATCCAGGCGGCCACGCGTTCCAACCCGCCGGCGCCGCGTCCTTCGCGAAGCAACTCGGCCAATGCGGCAGCGGCCGTGGCAAGGAAGCGTGGCAGCGCGCGTTGCGGATCCTCGCTCGATGCATCGCGCCCGATGCGGTATTCCTGCCCGTCGTACGCGAGCTGCAGGTTTCGCAACGTGCCTTCGAAGTAGGTCGTATAGGCGCTTTCGATGATGGGATCGCGCAGGCCCGGCGCGAGGTCGATGTCGAACAACCGGAACACGGTCGGCAGCGAGAATTGTTGCCGGCCGAACACGCGCACGTGCGTCAGTCCCTCGGCCGTGCGCGTGAACGCCACGCCGCCGTCGTCGATACGGGCACTGCCATTGGGGCTCGACAACGTGCGCCAATGGATCGTCTGCTGCCCCCTGCGGCGGCGGATGCACTCGATCTTCTCGACGTCGATGACTTCGCCGCCGAACAGGACCATCCAGTTCGGCTGTTGCAGGTAGAGGTTGCGCTCCGCCTGGTGCAGCGCCCTGCCGCGGCGGTCACGCCGGACCACGACGGTCGCGCCGCCGATGTAATCGTTCATGTACCGGATCGCTTTCGCGATGTCCACGCGTTGCACGAAGCGGTCGTACGGCAACGGCAAGACGTGTTCGTTGCCAAACAGGATCGCGCCGTCCACGTGGCGCCAGCGCAGCCCGTTGCGCGCCGCGGGCAGGTGCCGGAGGAGCGCATCGCAAGGCGCGAACCCGCCCTCGATGGCGTCATACGTTGCCGGACTACAAGCGTGCGGGTCCATGAGCAGCGGCGACTCGCGTCGACGCAAACGATCCTTCGCGAACAGGGTCTGTTGCGCGCGCACGAAGCCGTCGATGCGCGCCAGCACCAGGTTCAGCGCCACGACCATCCAGAAGGCGCGCGGGTTCTCGTCGGCGCGCGCCAGCAGCGGGGTCACCATCGCGTTGAGCCGGTCGCTGTAGAAGTCGCGCAGCGCGAAGCGCTCGCGGTCGACGGTCTGGAACCACGCGGCGGACATTGCCCCCAGCCCGTCGCTCGCGTTGCGCAGACGTGCCGCGTGCGCCATCACCGTGTGCACGTTGCGCCACATCGGATAGGGAGACAGATCGCCCTCGACGTGGTAGGGAGGCAAACCGAGCGCGTGCAACGCAAGCGAGTTCACGGGCGACGCATACGGGTCGAGGCCCATGCGCGCGGCGGCGGCCCAATCCGCAAGCAACGCGTTCCGGCAGGCGATCAGCGTGTGGGTGGCCAATGGCTTTGGCGCCCGGTGGCCGGCGCTCCCGTGCGCGCTCACGACGGCATCGATCAGGCACCAGTGTGGCGGTGCATCGCGCAGGACCGCGAGCGCGTCTTCGGCGACGCTCCGGCGCACCGGCGCCAGTGCGGCCAGGTTGTGCACGCTCAGCGCGAAGAGGCAATCCTCGTGGGTGCGGTTTTTCGCGAAACCGATGCGCAACGCCGCGCCTTTCCAGGCGGCACCGCCACGCCCGTCCACGATCGCATAACGACGGCCGCGGGGCGTCTCGAACCGGTAGCCGACGAGTTCCGGTACCGCCATCGGATCCCGGTTGTACAACCAGTCGTCGTTCTCGGTGCGTGCGTCGGCTACCGCCACGTCGTCGAAGCCACGGTCGTACAGCAGGTCGATCAGGTGCTCGACCAGTGCCGGATCGGTGCCCGCATGCGGCCCGGCCTCGTAGCAATCGAGGTCGGGCTTGATGACCACCGGACCACGACGGGCGGAAACATCCTCCCAGAAGCCACTCGCGGCCAGCACCTCTTCCAGCAGCGTGGCCCCGGACGCCCCGGCGCGTTGCAACACCCACACCACGGAAACTGGATTGGCAGAGCGTCGGGCCATGGTCAGGAATGACCGCCAGGGAAAAACAGCGCCAAGGCTATCGGCAGACGGTATGACGCATGCCGGATCATGCTCGGCCTTGTCTTCGCGATCAAGACGGCGGTCGTGAAGGCAATGGAGGCCGAGGGGCTTCCCGCACGGGAGGCGGCGACGACCTGCGTGTGATCGCGCATGGCGGGGCATGCACCCGCCGCCGCGACAGCGATATCCTGACCCGGTGCGTGGCGCCGACGCATCACGGGGTCGGATTTTCAATGAAGAACTATCCGTATCGTTTCCATGTCGCCCTCGATGGCAACGGCCTTAACGGGCTCGAGGGACTTGCCGGGATCTGCCAGTTCCTTTTTGACCCTGGCGACAACAGTTACGCATGGAAAATCAAGTATTTCGACGGTATCGCCGGCGGCCATTCGCTGAGCCTCAATCCGCGCGGCACGCTGGGTTTCCTCGGCAACACGGGCCAGCATCTCCTGATCTACGATGGCGCCGACTCGCACGAGGTAGCCAGGCAAAGCACGCTCGGCTTCGAAGTCAACGACACCTCGTTGCGCGGCAGCACGCACGCGGTCTGGCTGTCTGAACACGAGTTCATTGCCGCGGTCGGAGACTTCTTCTACCGTTTCGACGTACGGCGCCTGGCCGCCGGCGAGAAGATCGGCCGCCACAGCGTGAAGCTGCCGCACGCGATCAAGCGGACAGCCTCGGGCCGCTACCTCGTGTACGGCTCGATGGATCACCCGCGCCATGGCGAGGCGCGGGAGGTTGGCCTGTTCGACCTGCAAACGGGGCTCGCGCGTCGCGTCGAGCTGCCAGCAACCTGCTGGCACATCGCGGTCGATGCGCACCGCGACCTGGTCTATGCACTCAGCTTTCGCGTCAAACCCCAGGGCGGTTCCGATTGGTACGAATGGGCCATGGCCTACCTGAAGGAATACGCGTTCGAGATCGATGCCGCGAGCGGGCAGGTACTCCGGCACTGGGTCGCGGGGCGGGAGATGCCGGCGCACATCAATTCCGACGTGGTGCTGTCCGATGGCGAACTGATCTTCTGCACCGGTGCCAGTCAGACCATCGTGATGATCGACCGGGAGAGTTTCGCACGCTGGCGCATCATCGACGAGCGCCCCGATATCGCCACCTGGACCGAGCACCGAGGGGCACTGGCCGCACAGGTCGTGGATGCGCTGACGCGCGGCAACCTCGTGCCCGAGAGTCGCCATTTTCTCGCCGCGCTGCGCATTTCGCGTTTCGCGGTCCTCGACTCCGTCTATGCTTGCCAGCTGTCGCAGGATCAGAGCCTGCTGTTCACCGCGAACCGCGGTTTGAATCACGTGACGGTCTACGACTATCCGTCGAACCAGCTCCGCTTGCGGGTATCCATGCCGCCCCTCCGGGAGTTTTTGCCTTGGGCCGCGTCGGCTGACCAGCGACTGGGCTTCCACCACGGCGCTTTGGTCAGTCCAGCGGCATCTTGACGCAAGCCGCCAAAACGCGGGATGGACTGTCCCTGTTTCGGCGTCGGCAAAATGCTGAGCATCGGACACAAGATTGCGGGGGTGCCCATGCCATCGACAGCAAAGCCATTGGAAGACCTGCACGAATACCAAAGCGCGACATCAAATTGACGGATCCCGGCGCCCTTGGGGAATCGAGAGATTGCTGTTCACCGTCCGGCCTCGCAAGGCGGCCATGCAGACATGACCTCTTCACCAGCCGGAGGGCGCGAGGGATCGGACGGACCGGGATCCATTTCGGCCGGCCTGCAATCATCGGTCATCGATTGTTTCCTCCCTGTTCGAGACGACTACGTGTCGGGCAGCAATCCTGCATTCAGCGCTTTTCTTCATACGCCCGCTCGACGCGTGCGATGAAGGCGCCGAACTCGGCCATGTATTTGCGCAGGAACTCGGTGGTCTCATCGACGGTGACCTCGCCGTCGTCGGTGATCAGGCCGGGCGTGAACTGGATGTACGCCTCGACCGTGTTCATCAGCGGCGAGTTGCAGAAGCACATCACGCTGCGCAGGCTCTGCTGGGCGACCGCGGTGCCGATCGCGCCGGGCGAAGTGCCGATGATCGCGGAAGGTTTCCGGGTAAAGGAGTTCCTGCCCCATGGACGGCTGGCCCAATCGATCGCGTTCTTCAGCGCGCCGGGAATCGAGCGGTTGTATTCGGGGGTCACGAACAGCACGGCATCCACGTCCGCAATTGCCTGCTTGAAGGCACGCGCGACGGGCGGGTAATCCGCATCATAGTCGTAGCTGTAGAGCGGCAGGTCATTGAACGGGATTTCGGTCATGCTCAACTCGGGCGGCGCCAGGTTGACCAGCGCCTTCGCCAGTTTGCGATTGAGTGAAGCCTTGGCGAGGCTTCCGACGAAATAACCGACCTTGTATGTGGCCATCACGGACTCCTTTGATCGTGATCGAATGGATGCGACGTTCTCGTTTGCACGACGCCCGGTGCATGCCGCCTGACCGGTTGGAATCTTTGCCCCGCCGCGTCAGCATCCAATCTGCAGCGCCCGCTCGATGTTCGCGATGCAAAGAGCGTCCACGTCGTGCGTGGCCCGGTCGATCTCGTACTGCGACTGCGCCGGTGCCTGCCCCTCTTCCGCCTCGGCCTCGCCACCATGCACCTGCCGGCACTTGCGCCCCCTGGCAAGCGTGCGCTCCTCGCCACGCAGCAATGTTCCACGAAATGCCCGCAGGCGCAGGCGTTGCTGCCCGATGAATGCGCGACTGGGCCCGGGCTCTTTCGACGACATGGTATGTCCACTCCACGCGACGGGACGACGGCGCCGGAAAACAATGGACTTCGAAAGGTGAATGTGGCGTCAAAAAACGACGCTCCACGAGCGCACGCCGACCAGGTTCATTGAATGGAGACGCGCCGGGTTTTGAGCCGGTTTGTCCGCGGCTCGCGTCATTCGATCCCGCAACGCGTCAACGCGGACCGCGACGGCGCGACATTTTCCACCGCACCCACCGGCGCTCGATCCAGTCCAGCGCCGCGAGCATCGGCCGCTGCAGGAATGGAATGTCCTGCGCGAGCAGCAACAGGCCGAGTGGCAGCATCCATATCCCGAGGGCCGGCAGGAAGCTGAGGATGCCGGCGACGACCAGCGCCAGTCCCAACGGAATGCGAACCCACCGCGACGAGGGTCTGCGCAACCACCGCAGGACCCGGCTGACGCGATCCGGCAAGCGAGTTTCCAGCCGGTCGAACTCGTGATCAAGCCTGTCCTCGTCACTCTTCATTGCGCTCTTGCGACCTCAGCGGTCAGGGGTCGGGGGGTCAACGACGGAACCTGGGCGGATGCTTCGCTCCCTCGACCACGCTGGATGCCTTGAACGAATAGACCGCCTCACTCGGCATCGCCGAGCTGCCTTTCCACACCGCGGCCACGGTTTCGGTCACGACCACCAACAGGTTGTCCACCAAGGCAGCATGGACCACGGGCTTCGTGGAGTCCGGCAACTTCTTGCGGCGCACGGAATTTGCAGGAACACGCGGCGCGTCCTGCCGCCTCCGACAGTGTTTCGGTACGACGATGGGGTCCCGATGCTTCCTCACACCGAATTAATCCCGAACGCATTAATTTGTACGAATCTTGCCATGTCCATCCCGCAGCCGGCCATTGCCGCGCGTGCCATTGCGGCGCTGTCCGCATTCGCATCGAGCCATGCGAAGTGCGCCGGAGCGCCGCATCCTGTTTCGGGACTTCGTGATTCTTGAATCACCACAGACGATGGCGGGAGAGCTTCAATGAGTGATGAGTGCACGCATCTCGATACGATCCGCGACGTGGCGCCGAGTGCCCGAGGTTGCGAAGGGTGCCTCAAGATCGGTTCGCCCTGGGTCCACCTGCGGCTGTGCCGTGCCTGCGGCCACGTGGGCTGTTGCGATTCCTCACCGCATCGCCACGCCACCCGGTATTTCCGTGCGACCGGCCATCCCGTCATCGAGGCTTGCGATCCACCCGAGGGTTGGGGCTGGTGCTATGTCGACGAAGTCACGCTGGATCTCTCGGACCGCATGACGCCGCAACGCGGACCGATTCCCCGGTTCGTCTGATCGTTCGCGAGAAGTGCACGGCGATGAAGACAGTCATGCGCAATGACACGCGCACGATCGTCGTCCACGATGTGTTGGACTCCGCGCGGCGGCGCATCGAATCAACGGAGAGCATCCGCTACCTGCCACCCGATTCCGTGCTCGACAATTCACTGGCGCAGCCGCCCGCGCGGACCCTTCGCGCGGTGACGATGGCCACGCCGCCGCGGCCTATGCGCAAGCACTGCTCCGCGAAGCAAAGCGGTCCCGATCGGTGCGACACGACGACCAGGATTGTTCGGGGCAGGCGCCGTTTCATCGCTTCGAGCACGTTCGTTTCGGTCGCCGCGTCGAGCGCGCCCGTCGCCTCGTCCAGTATGGCGATGACGGGTTGCCGCAGGATTACTTGCGCCAGCAGCAGTCGTTGGAGCTCCCCCCCGGAAAGGCGGGACGACGAACCCTGCAACTCCGCATCCAGGTCGCCGTGCGCTTCCCGCCACCGCCTGTCGAGACCAACATCCGCCAACGCGCCGCGCAAGCATTTGTCGGTACTTTCCGGCGCCGCCCACAGCAGGCACTCGCGTATCGTGCCTTGCCATGGACGAACGCCCTGGCTGATATAGGCGCCCTTGCGCACGAATTGCCGGTACGTCTCGAAATCCATGAAACGGCCGTCGACGTGCGCTGCAAAAGAAGCAGGCGCGGTTATTCCCGCCAGCACATCCACCAGACTGCTCTTGCCGGCGCCGGAATCACCGGCCACCAGGGTCATCTCGCCGGGAATCAACTCCAGGTTTTCAACTTCGACGTGCAACGAAGGCAACCGCAACTGCACGCATTCGATGCGCACGCGCCGCGCGACCGCGCGGACATGGGTCGCACGTTGCGTTGATCGCCAGTCCTGATCCAGGTTTGCATAGCGTTGCCAAAGTTCCAAGGCAGGCACGGCCAGACGCAATTGCTGGAAGTTGTGCCGCGTCGAAGCCATGTATGGCAACAGACGGCCAAGCAACAGTCCCACCGCGATCAGCGACGCCTGGTCGACGCCGTGCCAGTGGCCGGCCACCAGGAAGACGCCGACCATGCCGGCTGTCGCGAACAGTTCCACGACCAGTTTCCCGGATGCCGTCAATTCGATCTGCCGCCGATAGGCACGCGCCAGCCTCGCGGAGATGACGCCGTAACCGGCCCGTTCCGCTTCCTCGCGTTCGAACGAACGGACGTGCCGCAGCCTTCGCGGGAAATCCTCGCTGAACCAGAACAGCCGCGTCGTGTCCTCGACGTATTGCCGGCTGACCCGCGACTGCTCGCGGCCGTGCCAGCGCAATGCGACGAAGCCGAGTCCCGCCAGCGCCGGCAGGATCAGCGTGAGCACGGGCGATACCCAGAACGCGAATGCGAGGTTGACGGCAGTCGTCGTGCCTGCCACGAGCAACTGCAACGTCGCGCCGACGCCCTGGGTGACCAGTTCGACGTTGGCGGTGAGCACATTGGCGATTTCCGCCGAAGTCGAACCATCCAGCCTGACCACGTCGGCACCGATCAGCCGTGCGTGGACCCTGCCGCGCAGTCGGATGGCGCAATCGCCGATGATGCGCGCACCCAGCACGGAGACGAACCAGCGCAGCAATATGTGGCTTCCTATTGCAGTCACGAAGATCAGCATCAGCGTCTCGACGCGCGCCGGCAGCACCAATGCATGACCACCGAACATCGGCGCGGCGCCCGACTGGATGAGGGGAACGAGCACGATCGCCGCGATGCTTCCCGTCAGTGCCGCGATCAATGACAACAGCACATGTACACCGGCTCGCACAACGCTGGCGCGTCCGATGATGGGCGCGAATTCACGCAGCAGATCGAAGCGTCGGCACCGCGGTCGCAGGGCCGGCGCGGCTGGCGCCGCGGACCCGGGGCACGCGTCAGTCGAACAATCGGCAGAGCGCATCGACGGCATCGCGCGGGTGGCGGCCACGCCGCAGTTGGTGGCAACCCTTGCCGATGATCCCCCGCTTGAAACGTCGCCATCCGGTTTGACTCGGGGCGTAGGGCTGATCGGCTTCGAGCAGACAGTCTGCCTCGCGCGCCCCGAGCCGGGTCAGCAACCTGTCGGGATGATCGCCGGGCTCGGCGGACACGAACACCGCGCCGACCAAACTCAACGGACGCGTGGCCGGCTGACCGAATCCCCGACGGAGGTCGATTTCGAATTTCCTGATGCCGCTGCGGCGGCGGATGACCGGCGCGTCCGCGACCCGGCCACGAATCGCATCGTTCGCGATGAAGTTCAGCGCGTCACCCTTCAAGTGCAGATAGTTCGGGACGCCCGTCGCCAACAGGTTTGCCGGATGCACGAAGACAGCGTCCTCGGCGAGCAGTTCCAGTCCCCGCAACAGGCCATGCAGCGCCAATGTCGATTTGCCCGAACCGCTGCCGCCGAGCATCAGCAGTCCGCGACCGTCCCGCCCCAGGCAGGCAGCGTGCAGGGGCACCAGACCCATCCCGCGCGCCGCCAGGATGAAAACCGCGAACTCGATCAATTCGCAGCGCAGGTGATAGGCATGTTCGAGCATGTCCTCCGATGCAACGATCTGCGCGCAATGGCGTCCGGGGTCGATCACCACGTAATTCGACGCATCGATGTCGGCGCGAAGCTGATTGCCTTCCTGCCGTATCCGTGGGGGAGGTGGCTCGATCGCCCAGGCATTCGAGTGCCGCGATGACAAGCGCAGCGCAACCCGGAATTCGGCAATGACATCCGGAAACGCCTGCGCCGGCAGGCCCCCGTAGGCGGCCTCAACCAGATCGACCAGGGCGTGGCTGTTGCTCTCGAACCGGAAAACGCCGCCCAGAACCCGCTTGGTTGCGCTGAGGGAGGGGGAAGCGGGTTCGGGCGGCGGGAACACCTTCCGGGCATGCCCATCACCACCACGAATGTCGCCGCGACGATCGATCGAAGGCTCCAGGTTTGATCGCACGGGTTCGCAATCTCCGGATGGCACCGTAGGTGCCGGGCAACGTGGAAAAAGTTGCACGTCCGCTGCGGCCGTCACCCGAAGCCGGCCCGGCAACCTGCGGCGCGGCTTGCGGCACTCACTCCCACGCGCTGTTCGCGAAGGCGCCACGGATCGCCGCCGAGCGCCACCAGGGAGTTTCCCCGCCGATGTTGAAGATTCAGGTCGCCCATTCCTACTTTCTGCGGTACGACCCCAAGCAGTGGGAACGCGGCAAACCTTACCCCCCGCTCGCGACCATCCAGGTCGCCGCGCTGCTGCGGCGGCTGGGACATGCCGTCGCGCTGTTCGACGCGATGCTCGCCGACGGCGTGGAGGCGTACGAAAGATCCCTGCCGTCCGCCGAGCCGGATGTCGTGGTCCTCTACGAGGACAATTTCAATTTCCTCACCAAGATGTGCCTCGGCCGGATGCGCGAGGCCGCCTGCAGGATGATTGCGTCGGCGCGCGCACGCGGTGCGCGGGTGATCGTCGCCGGCTCGGATGCTTCCGATCACCCCGAAGCTTTTCTTGCCGCGGGTGCCGACGTCGCCCTGATGGGCGAGGGCATCGCGGCGCTCGTCCAATTGGTCGAGCGACTGGATCCCGACCCCGACATCGACACCCAAGGCTGGGTGGCTGGCATACCCGGCGTTTCCACCCTGGCCGGCGGGGAATCGCGAACCGCCCGCCCGAGGGTGCAACCGCCGGACGTACAACTCACCGGCCTCCCAGCCTGGGACCTGATCGACATCGATCGCTACCGGACGCTGTGGCTGGAACGACACGGTTACTTCAGCCTCAACATCACGGCTTCGCGGGGCTGCCCGTTCCACTGCAACTGGTGCGCCAAGCCCATCTGGGGCAATCATTACCTGCGCCGCGATGCCGGCGAAGTCGCGGCGGAAATGAGTTACCTGAAGCACGCGTTCCACCCCGACCACATCTGGTTTGCCGATGACATCTTCGGCTTCCGAAGCGACTGGGTGAACGAATTCGCCGGACGCTTGATCGACAACGACGGCGTGGTGCCATTCACCATCCAGACCCGTGCAGACCTGTCGACCGAACCCATGGCCGCCGCACTCGAACGCGCCGGGTGCGTGGAGGCCTGGATCGGCGCCGAGAGCGGCAGCCAGCGTGTACTCGACTGGATGACCAAGGGCACGCGGGTCACCAGGCTGATCGAGGCACGCAAGCGGCTTGGCACGCACGGAATCCGCGTCGGCTTTTTCATCCAGCTCGGCTACCTCGGTGAACAACTGTCCGACCTGCTCGCGACCCGCGAACTGGTCATGCTCGCGGCACCCGACGACATCGGCGTCAGTGTCTCGTACCCGCTTCCGGGCACGCCGTTCTTCGAGCAGGTGAAGACCCAGCTTGGCGGCAAGACCCATTGGCGCGACAGCGGCGATCTGGCCATGATGTTCCGGGGCACCTACGACTCCACGTTCTACCGGTGCTTCCGTGACTTGCTGCACGAGCAGGTCACGCTTCGGCAATCGCGCGACGCTGGCTCATCCGAATCACTCGAGCCGGAATTTGCCGCGCTCGAGGCGCGATGGGATGCACTGATCGCGAGCGAACACCTCCATCGAAACCACGACGCGACGCCGGTGCCGGCGCCGGTGCAAGATCGTGGGCATGTCGAGCCGCTGCGCCGTGTTGCCGCCACTCAAAACCATTAGAGCGGGCCTGCATCGCACGACCGAAGCGCTTGCCGCGGAGCTGGCATGCCCCGGCAGCACGACACCGGAGTGGGATGAACTCGAATGGCGGCTTGCGACAGCCGCCGCGGCCGCGCACGGCGTGTCACCGCTGTTGTGGAAATGTTCGCGCTGGACCCACCCCCGCTGGCGGCGATTCCTGGAAGACCAGCACAAACACGTCGCGATCCGCCACGCCAGGATCGCGGCGCTGCTTGCGCACATGGATATGCGGGCGCGTGCTGCCGGGCTGGCAATCACGCCGCTGAAAGGCGCCGCGTTGCACGCGCTCGGCGTTTACGCGCCAGGCGACAGGCCGATGGCCGACATCGACCTGCTGGTCGATGCCGACGATGTCGATCCGGCCAGCAGACTGATGGATGAGATCGGCTACGTGACGTCATTCGAGCATTGGCGGCATCGGGTATTCAAGCCGGCGAACGGAACGCCTCCCGCCGTGCTGGGCGAACATCGCGACACGCCCGTCAACATCGAATTGCACACCCGCATCCGCGAATGCCTGCCGATATCCGTCGTCGACATCACCGAACGCGTCCGCGCCCGCGATCCCGAACCCGGTTTGAATCCCTACCCGTCACGCAGTGCCCTGCTCGCCCATCTGCTGCTGCACGCGGCAGGCAATATCTGCGGGCGCAGCCTGCGGCTGATGCACTTGCACGACATCGCGCTGCTGGCGCGCAGCATGCAACCGGAGGAATGGGTGTTCCTGTGGCAGGGCGGCGCATGCTGGTGGGCATGGCCACCGCTGCAACTGACCGCAACTTATTACCCGGGCGCCATCCCGGAAGCCGTCCTGATCACGCTTGCCCTCGATTGCCCACCGCTGCTGCGGATGGTTTCCCGCCACCAGACACTCACGAAGACTTCGTGTTCCGAATTCTGGCTGCACGCGTTTCCGGGTCTCGAGTGGTCGCGAGACGTGCGCGATGCGGCACGCTTCATCGCCGGCCGCATCCATCCTTCCGCCGAAAAGAGGCGCGAACGCGCAGACATGACGCGCACGCAACTGTGGCTTCATGACGGCGGCTGGGTCACGGCCACGCAAAGAAGGCGAATCTTCACCTGGTTGATCCGAAAGGTACCGCGGATGGACATGATGCACGTCGTGCGCATGGCGCTGGCGGACGTGGCGACGGACGAAAATCCGGATGCGGTGGATGTTGCCGGACCCGCGACATCCGTCACCAAACGATTGATGACATCATGACCGGGCCGCGCGATGCCGTGATGACGCCCGGGGTTTCCATCATCCTTCCGACCTGGAACCGCCTGCCGTTGCTGTGCAAGGCGATCGCCTCGGTCCTGGCGCAGACTCATCGCGACTTCGAACTCGTGGTCGTGGACGACGGCTCGACCGACGGCACGCACGATTGCGTCGAGACGATCGCGGATTCCCGTGTGCGGCTGATCCGGCTCGACCACCGGGGCGACCTCACTTCGGCCCGCAGTGCGGGGCTTCGGCACGCGCGCGGCGAGTGGGTGGCGTTCCTCGATTCGGACGACTTGTGGCTGCCCGAAAAACTGGCATTGCAACTGCATCGACTGGCGACCCACCCTGGTTGCCGGTGGAGCTACACGGGGTATTCGATCATCGACGCAGACGAGAAACCGCTGCCGGGAAGATCGAAGCTTCTGCACCGGCCGGTTTCCGGGCACATCCTCGAATCCATGCTCAGGTTCGACGTGGCGGCGTCGATCGTGACGATACTCGTGCAACGGTCACTGATCGAAGAGATCGGGGGATTCGACGATTCAATTCCGATCCGGTCCGATTTCGATTTCATGCTGCGTCTCGCCGCACGCAGCGAAGTCTGCGCGCTGCCCGAAAACCTGGCGCTGGTTCGCGAACACGCCGGACGAACCACCGCGCAGCTGCACCCCTTGGATCTCTACGTCGATGGCGAGCGGGTGTTCCGCAAGGCGGCGGCCGCGGCAACCGACCGCAGAATACGCGCACTCTGCCAGCGCCAGCGCGTCGTGCAACTGGCCGAGCAGGCGCGAGTCCAGTCCCGGGAAGGATCGCACCGTGCCGCTTTCTCGACGCTCGTCCGCGCGTTGCACACCGGACTCTTCAACCAGGCGCTCTGGCGGGTGGCGGCCGGCTGCGCGGCACGGGCGGCAGGGTGGAAGCGAAAGCGCGCGGCGTGGTCATTGCGGTAGCGGGTGTGCGCTCGCCCCTGACCCCCTCCGCTGGCTTTCCATCCGTCGATCCGCACGAGGGCAGCCCCTCCGCCACCGCGACCCGATGGTCGTCCGGCGATCGTCAAACGTGAATCCAGACGTCGTAGGCGCCGGATGAAAGCGGGCGCCAGCCCTGGCGTTCCAGCACGCTTTCCATTTCCCGGCGCCAGGGCGCCGAATGCACGATCACGACCGCGGTCAGCCCATAACTCCGCAATGCGTCGGCAAACCATGCCGCGGAATCCGGCGGCCGGTCCAGGCCCGCCACATATTGCATCAGCAAACTGCGTCGCGCCGCGTCTTGTGGCGAGAACGCCCGGCCCAGGTAAAGCGTCCGGACGCCCAACAGCTCCGGATGGACGATGAAGGTCGGCAACCAGACGGACACTTGTTCCGGGGCGAGCACGACACCTTGTTCGGGCACGTCTTTGGCGATGCGCGCGGCCACCTGGTATTCGACGGGACTGACCTTGGGGCCCGGCAGGCCAAGCGTCACGGTGTTCGCGCTGCGCAACGTCCCGAAGCACCAGCCGAATGCGACTGCGAAAACGGCCAATGCCACGCAGGCGCCCGCCGCCAGCACACGGGGCCGCATGCGCAACACGCGTTGGATCAATCCGTGCAGCAACACGGCCAGGAACAACGGCAGCGGCAACGCCCAGGTCAATCGCCAGTAGGTATAGACACCGACGAAATGATCCGCCACCACGCGGACCGTGTAGGGATTGAGCACAGCAAGCAAGAGGAAGAACGCGCCGGCGGAAAAATAACGCGCGCGCACCGGGTCGCGCACGAACGCCCAGGCGGCGAGCAACGCCACCAGCAGCAGCCGCGTACTCCACCAGCCCCACGTGTCGTCGAGTATCTGCGGAATGGCAGGCATCGGGCTGGAACTGACGAGCGCCTGGCCACCGTGGGTGACCGAAGCGATCGCCCAACCCGCGCCGAACACGTAGATCGATGCCAGCATGCCCGCCGCAAAGCGCCGGGTGCTCGACGCGTTTGCCGACCAGCCGCCGGCCAGGCCCAGCGCCGCCGCTGCAGGTGCCACGAACAGTGCGCTCGCGCTGACGCCGAGCGCCGCGATCTGTGCGGCGAACAACAACAGCCAGCGACGCAGTCCGCCGTGGCGGGCAAACAGCAACGCGGAGCCCGCGATGACGGGAACCATGCCGGTGGCCAGGATCGCCTTGCCCTGGAATATCCGGACGAACGCGAAATTGCCGTAGGCCCGGTGCGCTTCACCAAGCGCCAATACGCAGAGGAACAGGATGAGCAGTACCGACGGCCAGCGCGCGGGCACGATCCGCCGCAACAGGTAGGCCCACGCCAACACGCAGAATGCGGCGAACGCGGACGGCAGGATCAGGTATGCAACGGTCAGGTGATCGGCGCCGGTGATCCGGGCCAGCGTCGCGACCAGAACGTCGTAGCTGCCGAGCCGATAGAACTGCAGCAGGATCGGGGCGTCCGGAAGCCGATACAACGTGTCGTGCAGAAGCACCGGCTGATGCGGGAACCGCAGCAGCGTCGCCGAGATGCTGCGATAAAAGGCATCGTCGCCGTCCGGCCGGCTCGCGAAGAGGGTGACGCAGACCGCGGCGGCCGCGACCGAGCAAACAATCCACGCTGCCGGCGGGCTGCGGAGTCCCGGTTCGCTCATCGCGATCGGAGCGGCCTTCAGCGTCCGCAGCCACACGCCGAAGGAAACCAGCAACGCGATCCACCAGAACAGCGGATAAGGCATGCCAGCCGAGAGCAGCCCCGTCCACAGGATCGCCAGTGCCAATACGGCAGCAGGCCCAAACCGGATACCGGACTGGTGCCCGGCCGGGCCCGCAACCGCACCGCCAACGGGCCAGCCCCCGTTCGCGACGGGCGCGGACAGTCGTGCCGGTTGTGGCATCCGGAACCATGCAATCGTCGCGGCCATCGCGACCAGTGCCACCAGCGGCAACCACTGGAGCAGGGTGATCAAACTCGCGTGGCTCGCGGTGATCAGATGGACATAGACCGTCCAGATCGCGAACACCAATACGAATGCGGAAACGATCCGGTCCAGCCCAGAGAAATCCTGCTCGACTCGCATCTGCACGCCCTTCTGCCGAGTGCACCCTGGCGCCGGAAAGCCTGTCCCGGTGGTCGCGGATCAACGCCGTACGGGCGAAGTCGAGCCCGCCCGAAAACCGTCGTGGTCGAGGGCCGGCAAGTCGCTCCCGAGCGGGTTCATGATCCACCTTCAACGGCTACGGCCTCCGGGTTGGTCACGGCGGGCGCGATCACGGCCTTCCTTTGAGACAACGCGACCACCTCGACAGGCGGATTCGCCGACGCCGGATCGTGCACCATCAGGAACTCGACGATCTTTTGCCGCAGCAATCGTTCACTGCGTCGGATCATCGGCGCCATTTCCTCGTTGTCGACGTTCCACAGTGTGGAGCGCAGATGGCTCTTGTGCCCGACAAGGAACGGCCAAGCGGTGACGACCGCGAGCTTGCCGCGCTCGAGGTAGCGATCGATCGGGTTGGTGGCAACATCGCGATCGCCTTCGTCCCAGAGGATCATCCGGCCGAAAACGCTGCTGTGGTAGACATTGAAAACCATGCTGATCAGGCGGTCCGTCCGCACGAGCTTGCGTCCATGGAATTCCCGGACCGAGGAGATCGCCGCGTCGGCGTGCAGGTCCGCCAGCAGCCCCGAGAACACATGCCAGGGATCCTTGCTCGCGGCGAGTTCGCGCAGCACCGTCTGGAAGTCGCGCTCGAAGCCGGGCCGGAATTCGACGTCATCCTCGCAGATCGTGATTTGCTGAAAACGCTGCTTGCGCGCCAGCATCGCCATCAGCTTGTAGCTCATGCCGCAGCCGACCCATGGTTCGCGATGACGCAGTCCGATGAATGGCGCGAAGCCGTACCGGTTGTCCTGGTCGAAACTGCGCAGGCGCGGCGCGTATTCCGGCAGGGTGAGGCAGAGCTTGTCGCCCGGCAGCCTCATCCTGCTTCCTGCGAGCTTCCAGAACTGGAAGAACGTGATGTTGTCGAACGCCAGCAGGAACCGGTAGAAGGACGCCTCGAACCGGTTGGGCAATTGCCGCGCCAGTTTGCGGTTGGTCTTGATGCGCTGGAGGCGCGCACGCCCGTCTTCGAGCCAGTAGCGCACGCGTGCCGCCATGCCGGCGAGATCGCCCGGATCGACGAAGTCGACCAGTGGCTCGAGATCGCCGTTCTCCTCCATGTTGACCGCGCGCTCCGAGACCACCAGTTTGTCGAGCGACACGCACTCCCAGAGCCGCGTGGTTTCCAGCAGTGCATCTTCGTAATAGTGGATATTGACGATCAGCTTCGCCGCGGCGATTTCCGCGTGCAAATCCTCTCCGAACAGATCGTGGATCACCTTGACGCGGCAGACCTTTTCCAGTGCCTCGAGGAATCGCCGGCGACGGTCGTTGTGGATGTCTCCGTAGAACAGCACGTCGTACCGGCTGGTTTCCGCGACGCCGGCGTCGCGGTAGTCGGGGACGTATCCCAACGGCACATGGAAGAGCTGCGTGCGTGGCAGGCCGGACGCGGCCAGCGCATCGATGTTGGCGATGGAGTAGTCCAGTACCGCAAACGAACGTTGGAGCCTCCCCATGTACCCGGCATCGAACCAGCGGGCGCTGACGGATTGTTCCATCTGGAACGCGACGTACAGCCTGGGCAACTGCTCGAACATCTGTGGGCAGACCACGAAGTGAGGCAGGTCTTCATAGCCGCCTTCCGGCATGCCGAAGATGATTCTTGAATCGACATCGATCCTTTGAAGTGCACGCTGGATCGAAACGGCGACGAATTCGCAATGCCGGCTGGTCAGGATGACAGCCTGGCGACCGGCGTATGCGTGGACGTCGAATGTGGTTGAGTGGGTGGCGGGTTGTGGGCTCCGTGCTTCCTCCTGCACGCACGCAAGGGCGTATCGCCAACCTGCGCGCGCGCCGAGGACCCGGGTGCGCGACCATCGCGCGCGTGCCTCGGCACTACGGGCAAGGTTCCAGAATGTGCGCGCGATGCCGCGCGCAAGGCCGGCGGAGCGCGAGGCCCAGGACAAGGCACGAATCTCCGCGGCGCGCAATCCAAGCCGCCGCACCACCCGGAGCGGGCCCGTGATGCGCCACGATACGGTGGCCTGGATGGCTTCGATCACCTCGCCACGGGCTGCGATCTCCGCATCCTGTGCGGCAATGCGTTCGTGCAGCAGGGACGCTTCCCGCGCGAGTCGCCCGATTTCGTCCGCGTGGCCCGCCACGTCCTCGCGAAGCGCCGCAATTTGCGCATCCTTCGCACGCACCAGTGCCGTGGCCGCAACAACGGCGACGTCCTTTTGCCGGATGATGTCGTTCCTGCTCCTGATCTGGAGATCCCTTCCCCGCAAGTCTTCCCGCAAGCGGTAAAGGGTTTGCTCCTGATCACGGATCGTCGCGTCACGCGCGGCAACCCACGAATCTTTGGCCCGCGCCGCAGCCTCCGCGTTCCGCAAGCGTGCGGCCAGCTTTCCGGTGTCGGCGGCCCTTCGATCAATGTCGCCGAGGAAGGCCGGCGCCCACGACCGGTAGTCGTCGACCATCGCCGAAATGGCGCCCCACGTTCCGTGTCCCCGCGCGCAGGCAACACAAAGTTCGTACAACCTTCCGCTCGGGACCGGTCCGACGGGATCGTCGCGCTTTCCGGCGAGATTGTGGCGCTCGCCCTCGCTCAGGAACGCCTCGATTTCCGGCGAGGCTCCCGCGATGCTTCCCGGCCAGCGCAACCCGAAGCGGGCTGCCAGCGATTCCACGGCGCTGCGCCAGTCCGAGAGCAAATCATCGTAAAGAACGATCGCTCGCCGCAGGTTCCGGGTGGCAAACTCGGCTTCGCCAAAGTGCTCGAGCCATCGCAGATGCGTGCCCGCCGGATCCAGCCCATCGCGGGCTTTCAGGGAATCCGCGACCGCTGCCGGATGCCGCACCACGAACAACACGCGCAGGTCGATACCGGCCTCGGCGAGCGCCTCGATCCAGAGCGGCAGAAGGCGGCAAAGCCGAGGATCCTTCACCGCCCACAATGTCGAGCCGGGAAAATCCTGCGCGACCAGTGCCGCAATTCGCTCCCTGGCGGCGTCCGCCGACGCGGAAGCCATCCACGTCTCCGGGAGCGCGCGGGTGTCATCCCAACTCATGCCCAGGCCATGCAACAACGCTTCGTGGATCGCGACCACCTCGCGATGCTCCCAGTGGCCCAGGCGATTGCCGGGACCGGGGTCCAGTAGGTTGCCGCCAAGCTCCACCCCAAGCAGATTGAGCACCCGCGTGGCAGCCGAGGTGCCACTTCGGTGCATGCCCACCACAAGGATCGCCGTGCTGGTGGCATTCGCGTTCATGGCGCAAGCGCCGCCATTTCGACATCGGGCCGAACGTCGAAATCGACGAGTTCAGTGGCGAGCCGACGGCTGTCCGGCATGATCCGGATCATCACCGCATCGATGATCCGGTCCAGAAAAACTTCGCCTTCGGGTTCCGCGGCCGTGACCCCGGCGTTCAGGAAGTAAACGCCGGGCGCCAGCAGTGCCCGAAACCGGAACCGCACCCGATACTCCTGGTCCGTGCTGGTCAACAGTCCCTCACCGGCATTCGCCGCGGTCGTCGCGCCACCGAGCGCGAATCCGGTAGTCGTCTTGATTGCCATGCCGAAGCGCACACCCAACGCCGGTTTCCGGATCATCACGTTGAACGAGTAGACGTACTCGCCGCCGGCGTGCAGCACATTGACGCGCCGGCCGTGTTCGTTGGTGACGCAAGGCTGCCCGATGGTTGCACCGCGGCCGGTGTAACGGAGTGTGCTTCGGGGAACCAGGCCTTCATCCAGCCAGGATTCGTCGGGAGAAGAAGACGCGTTTCCGGCACGGGGCCTGCGCCCCGCGTTTGTGCTCTCGATGACCGGTTCGCCTTCGACGTGGCGTTCCGCGCCGCGAATCTGGTCGCGGACCGCCGCGATCGAATGCCCGGGCGCATACAACAGCTTGTGATAGCGGGAGACGATGGTTTTCGGCAGCCCCTGCGCCAGCAATTCACCGCCGTCCAGCAGGATGGCCCGATTGCAGAGCTCGACCACCATGCCTGCCGCGTGGGAAACGAACAGGACCGTCGCCCCGCTCTCGCGGATCGCCTCGATACGCGCAAAGCACTTGCGCTGGAAAGCCTCGTCCCCCACCGAAAGTGCCTCGTCCACGACCAGGACATCGGGCGCCACGTTGATGGCGACCGAAAACGCCAGCCGTACGTACATGCCGCTGGAGTAGGTCTTGACCGGCT
This sequence comes from Lysobacteraceae bacterium, assembly GCA_040255405.1. Classification (GTDB taxonomy): domain Bacteria; phylum Pseudomonadota; class Gammaproteobacteria; order Xanthomonadales; family Rhodanobacteraceae; genus 66-474. The sequence goes on along the minus strand of JBDZUX010000011.1, from coordinate 47,965 downwards.
GGTCGATGAACGCGCCGATCTCGGCAAAATCGAGGATCGCGTCGAAGCATGCGTCCAATTCCTGCTCCGACAGCCCGTACAGCAGGCCGCTCAATCGGACATTTTCCCTGCCGGTGAATTCCGGATTGAATCCCGCACCCAATTCGAGCAAAGCCGCAATCCGGCCGTTCACGGCGATCGTTCCGAGCGTGGGGTTGAGCGTCCCGCAGATCATTTGCAGCAGCGTCGACTTGCCCGAGCCGTTGCGGCCCACGATGCCCACGGTCTCCCCCTTGCGGACGTCGAAGCTCACGTCGCGCAGCGCCCAGAACTCGCTGAAGTAATTCCGTGCAGGCCGGCCTGCCGCGCGTTGCACGCGCGGCAGGATCATCTGCTTCAGCCGGTCCACGGGCTGCGCGTAGATTTCGTAGCGCTTGGACAGGCCCTCGACGCGAATGCTGAAATCTTCAGACGACATCGGCAAAGCCCTTGCGCGTCTGCTCGAACCAGGCGAACGCGAACCACGCGAACAGCGATGCGACCACGACGTACGCGACGAGATGATCCCAGTGCGGCAACCGCCCCCAAATCAACACGTCCTGCGAGGCTTCCGCGATGACGGTCAGGGGATTGAAATAAAGCGCGAAGCGGTAGCGTTCCGGAATCAGCGTGGCGGGATAGAGGATGGGCGCCAGAAACATCAGCGCCGTGGTGACGATGCCTGCCGCCTGCTTCAGATCGCGCAGGTACACGCCCAGCGCGGCCAGCAACCAGACCGTGCCGGCGACGCAAGGCAGGAAGCACACGATGACGACTGGAAAAAGGATCGCCGTCCACGGGATGTGGCCCGTGACGAACGGCGAGATCGCCAGCAACACGATCGTGGACACCCACAGGTGGAACAGCCCGGAGCCGAGCGTGCTCCAGGTCAGTGTCTCCAGGGGAAACACCACCCGCTTGACGAAATTGGTGTTTTCGACGATGAGGGTGGTGGCGCGGGTCGCGCATTCCGAAAACCACGTGTTGATGTTCAAGCCGGCGAACAACACCATCGCGTACTGAAGTGGGTTGGTCGTCTGCGCATTCCAGCGCGACTTGAAGATCACGCCGAACACGAAGGTGTAGATGGCCAGCATCAGCAACGGATTGAAGAACGACCACAACAGACCGGCGAACGAACCCCGGTAACGCCCTGCCACGTCGCGCCGCGCCATCTGCACCACCAGCGCAAAATGTCGCGTCAGCGCGCGGTACGGCGAAACCGGGTCCGTCAGCCGATAGGCGGATGTCGTCATGGCCTGTGTGTTCCCTGCCACGCGCCTTCGGTTGCAAGTCCGAATCCTTTACGTTGTCCCCGCTGCGAAGGTGAGGCTTTGCAGGAAATGAAAATCGCGGCGACGCAATGCACAGCATTCATCTTCCGGGTCGCACAACCGCGTCAGCGTCGCGAAATCCTCCGGCGCCATGTACTTCCGCAGCCGTTCGCCCCAGGTGTCGCGGAAGATGCACTCCAGCAGATAGCGCTCGTCCGCATCCGAGAGCGGAGATGTCCGTTCGATCATCCGGGTCCGGACACCCACGTTCCGCAACCCGGCCTGGTGCAACCATCCGGCGAGTGAACGCACCGCGGTGAAATCGCGTTCGCTGCGGCCGTAGCGTTCCCGGTAATACGCGCGCACCGCCTCGTTCACGCGCGCCTCGAGACGGGCATCCCATGCAAAGTACATGTCCGGCACCAGTGAACTCTGCCCCACCACCAAGCCCCCGCCCGGTCGCAACAGCCTTGCGAGGCTCGACACGCCAGCGACGGGATCGCGCAGATGATTGACGGTGTTGACCGACCACACCAGGTCGAACGTGCCATCCACGAATGGCGGTTCCAGCATGTCGCCCTGCACGATCAATGCCGCCCCGGGCGCATTCGCGCGGGCGACTCGGACGTGCGCGCCGGACAAATCCATGCCCGCGACCCGTCCGCGGCCATGCAACGATTCATGCCACCAGCCCACCACCTCACCGGTGCCGCATCCGGCATCGAGCACGCGTGAACCCGCGGGCATCGACAGCGCATCCATCGCCTCGCGGAGCTCCGGTCGTGCAAAGGCGTTGAACAACTGCAGCTTCCCTGCGTAGTCGCGTCGCGGGGTATCGCCCAGCAATCCGGTTTTCGGCAGGCGTGCTTGCACGGCGCATCTCACCCACGGGCGCCGTTGGTCAGACGCTGGTAAAGCGCTTCGAACGCGCGTGCCGTGTAATCCGCGTCTTCCGACAACGCCTTGCATTGCGCCGCGCGCGCGACGCGCAGCCTGAGCGCCTCGTCGGCAAGCACGGTGTGGATGGCATCCGCCAGACGTTCCGGATTGCCGACCGGCACGGCCAGCGCCGCCGAAGGCGCCCATTCGACGATGTGTCCCACTGCCGTGCCGACCGTCGGTACGCCGGCCACTGCCGCTTCGAGCAGAACGAAAGGGCCCGCTTCATGTCGCGACGACATCACCAGCAGGTCGGCCGATTCCACGATCGCACGCAACTCGCGCTGGGTCTTGAAACCAAGGAACTGTACGCGCCCATTCAGCCCGAGCTTGCGGACGAGCTCGATCATCGCGCCCTGCAACGTGTCGGTCCCGACGATGACCATTTCGAATTCCACGCCCGTCTTCGCCAGCCTCGCGAGCGCCTGCAGCAGGGTCGTTTGATCCTTGACGCGATTGAGGCTCGCGACATGGAGCAGGCGCGCCGGCCCCTCGAGGCTTGGGCGCGGCGCGAGCGGCGGCCATTTCCGAAGATCGACGCCAAGCGGCACCCGCCGCGCCTGGATTCCGAGCGCCTGCAACAACTCGACGATCGGCGTGCTGGTTGCGGTGACGAGGTCGGCACCCCGCAAGGCAAGGCGTTCGCGCAGCCGTCCCTTCCACGTCAGGCGTCCGCCGTAACCGATGTCGCGTATCGCAACGAGTTCGCCGCCGGTGACGTGGACCATGCACGGAACCCGCCACAGCTTCCCTGCTGCGACGGCGATCAATCCACACGGACCCGAGAAGATGGCGTGCATCACGTCGAACGGCGCACGGCGATGTTCGGCGCCGATCGCGGCGATGCCGCGCACATGGACCCGACCATCACCGACGTTGTGGATCGTGGCGCCGGCGAGCCGCCAGCTACCCGCCGAAGCTTCCTGCCGCAACGCGAACACATGTACTTCGTGCGTGCGCGACAGCCGCTCGACCAGGGCCAGCAGCGCCGGTATCACGCGAACCTCGCCGCTTCGGTCCACCCCGCCCGGCACCACCAACGCGAGTTTCATGCCGCCCACCGCGGCCAGTCTTCGCGCACCCGGGCATAGGCGCCGGCCCACAAGCGCCCGACGGCGTCGAATGAAAGCGTGCTGTCGAAGTGCGCGCGTACCTGCCGCGGCGACGCGCGTCCGGTGGCCGCAAGGAACAGTTCATCGGCCAGGCGCGTCGCGTTACCGCACGGCCACAAATGGCCGACGCGTCCGTTGTCCGTCAAGGCACGGAAAGCGGGGATATCCGTCAGCACCGGCGTGACACCGCAGGCCAGCGCCTCCATCGCAGCGTAACCGCTGCCCTCGGCGCGGCTGCCCGAGACGAACAGGTCGGCCGCGCGCAGCAAGGTTTCGATGTGTGCGTGCGGCACTTCGCCCAGAAGATGCACCCGCGCGGACAGGCGCGGATCACCGATGCGGGCCCGCACGGTGGAAAGCATCGGCGCCGCGCCGAAAGCGCACCACAGCTGCAGATCCGGCAGGCGCGTCGCGGCAAGCGCCACGCCGTCGAGCACGGTCAGGGGATCCTTGCCGCGGGTCAGGCGCCCGACCCACAGCACGCAAGGGTCGCCATACAGGCCTGTTTCGGCGCGGGCACGGCCGCGGTCGCCGGGGCTGAAGCGGCTGCTGGATTCGGGAATCGCGAAAAGCCGCGTGGAAGGGCCGAACATTTTCGCGGCCGTGAACGGTTGCGCCTGGTCGAGCGACGTGAAGGCGATGCCGGCTGCCCTCGCGAAGCGGCGGCGGTGCCGCGGACGCCGCCACCAGCGTGGCAGTCCATCTGCATGATCCTGGAACAGGACCGGCAATGCCGGCGACAAATGCCCTGCTACCGCGCAGGCTTCCGCCACGAAACCGAGGCCATGCGCGTGCAGGACGTCGGCATGGACGCCATCCAGTACATCCGCAAAACGACGGCCAAGGCTCTCCCTCGTCCGGGTTCCATCGACATCCACGAAGTGGTAATCGACACCATTTCGCGTCAGGCGCTCCGGATGCGATGCCGCCTGCAACACCGAAACCCGCATCCCGGCACTCGCTACCAGCTCCGCAATATCCTCCAGCGACGGCCAGCGTTGCAGCAACGCCTCGATGCCGAGCCCTGCGGGCGCCGGTGGAAAGTTGAGCTGCGCGACGTGGAGGGGTGCCATCGCTACGCGCCCGTGATCTGCGGTTTGCGCAGTTGCACGAAACGGTTGGCGATATCGAGTTCCCACGGGTGGTCGTAGCGCCGGTGGCGGTAACGCCATGACGCCATCGCGCTCATCCCGCGCTTGGCCCAGTACGACGCGCGCTGATCCTGCACGGTGGGATACCGGCAGCGCAGCACGGTGACGAAGTCGTAGATGCGCCGGCGCAGCTTGCCGGTCAGCCACGGCGCATCGGCATGGCAGGCGTAGTCGACCCAGCGGCGCTCGGTCCACGCGTCCGGTGTCGCGGGAAACACCACCGGTTCGCCGTGCAGGTCGAGCAGGGGCGTGGACTTGCGCCTGCCGCGATCCTTTTCGTTTCTCGCGCTTTCGGGCAGCGGCGTATAGATGTACGTGATGATTTCCGACGCCGGATTGATGCGCTTCAGCTCGCGGATGAACTCGAACGTCTGCTCGGTCTCCGCCTCGGTATCCACCGGCGGCGCCAGCATGAAGGAGAACTCGGGTATCACCCCGTGGCGGGCGCACAGGTCGGCGACCGCCAGCGTTTGATCCGGCCGCGTGCCCTTGCGGATTTCCTTCAGCATCGCGCCACTGGGCGATTCGGCGCCGATGTAAGCCATGCGCAACCGGCTCTTGCGCACCAGCTTCCAGGTGCTTTCGGAAAGCTTGAGCAACGCATCGGCGCGCGCGAAACACCACCAAGGCATCTCGAAGCGCGCCATGATTTCGAGCAACGGAATCATGTCCTGCTCGCGGTCGAAGAAGTTGTGGTCGTAGAAGAGCACGGAATCGGCGCCGAGCCCGTACTTGAGGTGGCTCAACTCGCGCTCCAGCCGCGCGGCCGGTGGCAAGGAGGTGGCGCCGCCGAACATCGCGGCCACGCCGCAGAAGGTACAGCGGAAGCGGCAACCGATCGACGCCTGGTGGACCGCCGTGCGGCGCCCGAGGAACGTGCCGGTCAAGTATTTTTCGAGGTCGCCCAGCTTCCCGTACGGCAACAGCGCCGGTGCGACGTCGCCGTGATGGAACTTCCGGTTGGGGTTATGGACGATCTCGCCATCGCGGCGCCAGGACAGGCCGTCGATCCTGGCCAATGCTTCGTCGCCGCCACCACCGCCCAGCGCCGACATCAGCTCGACCAGGCTTTCCTCGCCCTGCCCGCGTATCGCGTAATCCACATACGGCGCGGCCAGCGTGGTGTCGGCGTAGAGCGTGGGGAAATAACCGCCCCAGACGATCGGCAGCGACGGATGGTGCTCGCGGATCGCCTTCGACACCGCGATCGCCGGCGCCACCTGCGGGCCGCCCATGATGCCGATACCGATGGCGTCGAAATGCCGTTTTCCGGCGGCCGCCAGCGTTGCATCAACCAGATTCCGATCGATGTTGCCATCCACGATGTGGCTGTCGCCGAAGCGGTCCAGTGCCGCAGCCAGGTTCAGCAGCGACAATGGAAAGCGCGGGCGCGTGGTGACGGTCGGATTGATCAGCAACGTGTTGGGCGGACGTGTCATGGCCGAACCAGCGGACGATCAGGATGGGCGGTGCAGCTCGAACACCAGTGCCACCGGAACTTCCAGCGCCACCGGATCGAAGTGCGCGTCGACGGGAATGTCGGCAGGATCAAGCGTGGGTTCCAGCACCCGTGCGATTTCCAGCCGCAATGAGGCACAGGCCGCGTGCCAGTGGCTGTAGAAATGCGGTGTGTGGCGCACGGCGTAGTGCCCGTCGCCGGATTTGAAGTCGCGCTGCCAACCGAGCGCGTATCCGATCGGATGCACGTCGCTGCACAGGATGGTGCCGCCGGGCCGCGTCACGCGACGCAGCTCCGCCAGCGCGGCTTGCAGGCGATCCAGGTGGCCGATCGTCAAGCCGCAGATCGCCAGGTCCGCCGAAGCATCCGGTACCGGCAGGCGCTCCAGATGGCCATGCACCAATTCGAACGCCCCGCCGTGGCGGCATGCGCCCAGTTCCCTGGCGGCACGTTCCAGCATCTCGACGGAAAGATCGACGCCCGTCACCCGCGCCGCGCCCCGATCCAGCGCATGCAGCATGTAGCGTCCACTGCCGCAACCGGCGTCGAGGACCGATTGCCCATGCAAATCGGCCGGCATCAACGCCAGCATCGCGCGCTCTTCCGCGCACATCACCGGGTTGTGCGCGTGCGGCGGATAGCTGGCCGCCCACAAGGCGTAGGCGGCGCGCGGCTCGAGCGTCTCGATGCGCGACATCAATGGCATCCTTCGACGAAAGCGGGCTCGCGCGCCGGTTGGCCGATGCGCGAGACGAACTCGAGCCCGGGCTCCATTTCCACCAGCGCCGGATCGGCCAGCGCCTTTGCAAGCAGCTTGGGCTTTCCATCCAGCATCGCCGGCACCGTTTCCACGCCTGCCGCGCCGAACCATTCGGCAAAATCGGGATCGGCAATGCGCGGCACGCCGTCGCGCACCACGGCACGGATTTGACTGCGTTCGATCCCGACCACGCTGCGAGCCGCGTCCCCACCGCAATCGGCGACGACCAGCAGGTCTGCAGGTGCGCCCGCCGCGAGGAGGCCGCCTTGTGGCAATCGCAGGATGCGCGCAGCGTCGGCCGTCACCAGCGCCAACGTCTCGCGTGCGCCGAAGAAGCCCATATCGGCGACCACGCGCAGTTCCTCGAGCAGATCGCGCGCGCCGCTGAGCCGTGAATCACTTCCCAGCATCAATCGCCCGCCGGCCTGCAGGCGGCGCGGATCGAGTGTTTGTCCGAGCAGATTGCGATTGCTGGTTGGGCACCACACCACCGCCGCGCCGGCGTCAATCACGCGATCGACGTCGCGTTCGCCCAATCCGACGCCGTGCACCAGCACGCTGTTCGACCCGAGGCACCCCATCGCGTCCAGTTGCGCCAGCTCCGCGTGCGCGGCGGCATCGGTGCCTTCTGCCAGATGGATCATCCACGGCCGATCGGCCGGCGTGGCATCGAAACTCTGCCACACCGGTGGTCCGTAGACGGGCCAGCCAAGCGCATAGGCCCAACCGTAATCGCGCAACAACGCGACCGGAAAATCCATTGCGTCGAGCGCCGGATGCCACGGATCGTGGTGCACCACGCAGGTCGTGCCCGCAAGCAGGTTCTTCAATGCGCCGTGCCGCAACCGCAACGTTTTCGGTACCGCCAGCGCAGCGACGACGGCGGGATTCCGGAAATGCGCCTGGAATGCCGCGATCCATGCGTAGCTGTTCGGAAAGGGCGCACTGGCCGGCAGGGGCGGTACCGCATTGAGGTGCAGGTGTTCGTGCGCGTTGACCAGACCTGGCGCGACCACGTGGTCTCGCAAGCCGACCCGGTATGCGTGCCCCGGCAACGAAGCGCAGATCTTGCCGGCCGCGATCACCACGGGCGCACGCGACTCGCCATTGGCGGTGATCGTCCGGGCGCCGCACAGCATGGTGTTGCGGAGCGTCATGGTCGCGACCGGGCGCTCATCACCATCAGGAAATGATCGCCCATGCCGCGCAGCAGCGGCACCGCGCCCAGTCGATCGTCGAGTCGACCCAGCCAATCGCACCACCGCCGATGGCGACGGTAGTAATCCACGAGGTACGGCGGCGGCATGAACAATCCGAGCGCGCGATACCCGCACAGCGAGAAATGCTCGGCAAAGACCCGGTAAAACTCGCGCGGCAGGTAATAGCGCGTCCAGATCGTGTGGCGGTTCATGCCGACCGGCGTCACCCCGCGTGCGGCCCGAACCCATCCGCGTCTGAAGCGCCCGCGCAACGCGTAGTGACCAATCTCCCAGGGGCAGATCCGGCCGATCACTGAACACACCAGCTTGCCGCCTGGCCGGAGCAGCCGTGCGCACTCCGCCGCCGCCGCTTCGAGATCGGGCACGCAGTTCAGCGGGCCGAGGTTCGAGTAGATGCCGTCGAACTTGCCATCGATCTGCTCGAGTTGATGGATTCCGACGTGCCTGGCATCGATCCGGGAATACGTCGCAGCGTGCGCGGCGAGCGCGCGCGTGCGTTCCACCATCCGCGGCGACCAGTCGGTGGCGGTGACGCGGTAGCCGCACCGCGCGAACTCGGCCGCATCGATGCCGGTGCCGCATCCGAGGTCCAGCAGCCTCGAACCCGGAGGAAGCTCGTCGCGCACGGCATCCCACATCGCCCGTCGCATGCGCTGGATCAGCACGTTGTTGCCGCGCGGGCCGTCGTAATCGACAGCCACGCTGTCGAAAGCCCGGCGCGTGTCGAGGAGCTGCGATTCGATCGCGGGCGTTCGTTCAAGCATGGGATGGGGCGTCTCGGGATCCCGGAATGCGTCGACAGGTCGTGATATGGGTGTCCTCGCGAAGTGCTTTGGTTTAAAACCGCCATGCCTGCTGCCGCGATCCGTTCCGGGCACGGCGATTGCCGGCAGGCGCGGTTGCCTGACCCGGCTTGACACGATTACCGACGCGGCAGTGGAATCTGTCCACGATTGACGGGCACGAGGGCGGCCGTCATGCATGCGACTGCATCCGGCGAAGGGACCCGGCACTCCGGCTGCAATCCGCGGCTCGTTTTTCCGGTCGTGATGATTGGATCGCATGGCTGGCGGGATCAGGGCCGATCGAAGATGCCGACAGCGCTTCATGGCAAGCCGCTTGCGCGTTGGGTGCACCACGGCTGGCTTGGTGGCCGTCGATTCCCGGAGCGCAGGTCACATGGCGCATGACGGTGACAAGTCCACCCGGCAGCACCAACGCGCCCGTGCCGAAGCTCGGCGGGGACGCGCACCGCGCAGTCAGCGAATTCATTCCGTGCGCGGCGCACCGTTTGGCCCCGCCGCCCGGGCCTTGGTCGCCGCGACCATTGCCATCTGCTCGCTCGTCCCGGTTCACGCCCGCGCCGGGGAATTGAGCGGCACGGTGTCACTCACCTCCCAGTTGGTGGATCGTGGTCTCGCGATCACGGCCGCGACCCCGGCCCTGCAGGGCGGCATCGCCTGGACCACGCCATCCGGTTGGTCGCTGGGCTTGTCCGGCGGAATCGAACTGCGATCGCCAGACCACGTTGCCGAAAGCGTGGCCCGGGTCGCGCGCGCCTGGGCCCTTTCCGAGAACTGGCGGATGCAGGCCGACATGGTCTATTACCACTATGCCGGGCGCCTCCACGCCAACGTCTACGAACCGGGCGTCTACTGGGTGTACCGTGACGTCTTGACCGTCGGCCTCTCGGGCGTCTATGTCGCCAGTGCGGACGAACACCGGTTGCACCCGGCCGTCGATGTGAATTTCCACTGGCCGCTGACCGGGGGGTTCTCCATTTCCGGAGGATTCGGCGTTGCGCGCTATGCCGTGCCTTATGGATACCCCGACGAGCACTATCACACGGGCTATTACCGTTACGGCGAAGCCGGCTTGCTTTGGAGCCACGGCGGGTGGCAGGTCGAGGTCGATCGCGTCGCCATCGACCCGGGTTCGCGCAGGAACCTTCGCCGCTTCGCCGCCTCGCCATGGCTCCTGACCATTTCCAGGTCCTTCTGAGGCCATCTCCCTGCCGTGGTACCGCCCAGTGAACCCATGGTGCCCGACAGGCAACCTTTACGCATCGAACTGGCACCCACCCCGCAGAACGGTCATTCCCGCGCCGCGATGAATGAATCCACCAGCGATGTCGATTCCCGCGACCGCGTGCTGCTCCAGCGCATGGCAACTGGCGATCGCGCGGCGCTCGAGACGCTATATCGCGCCTACCACGGTGGACTTTGCCGCTTCCTGTCACGCCTGACACGGCGCGCCGACCTGATCGAGGAAATCGTGAACGATTGCTTCTGGATCGCGTGGCAAAAGGCGGGCAGTTTCCAGGGCGACTCGCGTGTTTCCACCTGGATCATGGGCATCGCCTATCGCTGCGGGTTGAAGGCGCTGCGCCAGCGTGGCGACGAACCCGTCGACGATTATGCGTTGCGCGAAGGGCGCGGTCCGTCCCACGACCCTGACGAAGACCGCGAGTTGCGCGATTGGCTGGGCAAGGCGCTCGAGCACTTGTCCGCCGACCAGCGTGTCGTGGTTGAACTGGTCTACGGGGTCGGCAACAGCCTGGACGAGGTGGCCGCCATCATGCAGGCGCCGGTCGGCACCGTGAAAGCCCGTTTGTTCCACGCGCGCATCAAGTTGCGCAACGTACTCCCGACCTTGGCCGGCGATCCGCCCGTGCAACAAGAGAACATGTCATGACGATCCAGACGAATCCCGGCAAGGACTGTGCTCGTGCATGGGAAATCATGCCGTGGGTGTTGCAGGCGACCGCCGCCCCCGAGCAACACGAATGGCTGATGCACCACCTTGCGCAGTGCGCGGCGTGCAGCGCGGAGTTCGCCCAGCAGAGCCGGCTGCGTTGCGCGCTGTCCTTGCCCACGGATGTCCCCGTCGACGCCGAGCGCGGATTGAAACATCTGCTGCAACGCCTCGACGCGCCCGAGCCTGAAGCGATGCCGGTTCGATTCTGGTCATCGGGTCGGCTGACGCGATTGCTGGCCGTCGCGGTGGTGGTGCAGGCGATCGGGATCGGCGCCCTCGGTGTCCGGTTGTGGTCGGATCAGGCGCCGCATTACCACACCCTCAGCCAGCCGGCCCTGCTCGAGCCGGCGGGCGCCCTGCGTGTCGTGCCCGCCACCGGCATGAAGCTGGCCGACTGGAACCAATTGCTGCATGAGCTCGATCTGCGCGTGATCGATGGCCCCAACGATGCGGGGGCTTACGCGGTCGTGCCCGCCGGATCCACCTTGTCTTCGGCAGCCTTGTTGCGGCGACTTCGCGCTGATCGCGACATCCGCCTGGCAGAGCCCGTCGACAACACGCCATGAGACCGGGCGCGCTCCTGACCGCCGTCGCATGCCTGGCGTGGGGCACATTCGCGCAAGCGCAAACCGGCAACCTCGTGGTTTCGATGGACAGCCATCGTGACATCGTGCTGGCCGTGGCCAATCCGATCGACCCGCCGGCGACCCACGCAGGTTCCAGCATGCTTGGCTACGCACCGTCGGGAAACTACGGCGCCGGCCAGCGCGCGGCGTCCACCCTTGCCGCGTTGCAGCGCAATTACCGTTGGCGCCAGCTCGTGGGCTGGCCCATCAAGAGCCTGGCTTTGTACTGCATCGTGCTGGAGCCGCCTGCCGGAACCAGCCGGGACACATTGCTCGCGGCGCTGGGGCGCGACCAGCGGGTGCAGCTCGCGGAGCCCCTGCAGGATTTTTCCGTCCATTCCAGTCCTCCCGGGGATCCGCGCAAGTACAACGACCCTTATGTCGATCTCCAGCGCGGCTTCGTCGAAACCGCCGCCGCCCGCGCGCAAACCGCAACCCAGGGCGCGGGCGTCGACGTCGCCATCGTGGATACCGGCGCGGACCTGGCGCACCCCGACCTGAAGGGCCAGATCCGCGATGTGCACAACCTGGTGGATGACGACACATCGGCGTTCGATCACGATCACCACGGCACCGAAGTCGCCGGCATCATCGGCGCGATCGCCGACAACCACATCGGCATCGTGGGCATGGCGCCCAAGGCCAGCCTGAGCATCTACAAGGCGTGCTGGTACCCGCCGGACTCCGGCGACGGCGCGCGCTGCAATTCGTTCACCCTCGCCAAGGCCCTGGCCGCCTTGATGGACACCAAGGCGCGCATCGTGAACCTGAGCCTGGGTGGCCCGTCCGACCCCCTTCTGTCCCGACTGCTGCGGGGCGTGCTGCAGCGGCACATCGTGATCGCCGCACTGCCGCCGGACGGCAGGCTCGATGGATTCCCCGCCGATGTCCCCGGCGTGATCGTGGTGAACACGAGTGGCAGCGCACTGGACCCGCCGGGCGTGCTGAATGCGCCCGGCAACGACATCCTGACGACGCAGCCCGATGGCGGTTACGACTTCACCTCCGGATCGTCCATGGCTGCCGCGCAGGTCAGCGGCATCGCCGCACTGCTGGTGTCACTCGATCCTGGCCTGGATGCACGCACCATGCACGACCTCCTGACACGGACCAGCACGATGGCCGACAGCGTGCATCAGGTGAACGCCGCTGCCGCGGTTGCCGCACTGCGCCATGCGGCGCCATCGAACCATGACTGATGCGGACGCGGTGATCGCGCCCGATGCGACCGGTGCGACGCGGGACGACCACCGCGCAATCGATGCGCCCGTGCATGCACCGGAGCATACGAAGGAAAACCTTCGCAACCTCTTTCACGCAAAGCCAGACGTCGCCGCGGAACCACTGCCGCTGCGTGACGATGCGATCGACTGGGTGGGCATGCGGGGGATCGAGGTACCGATTCTTTTCGATGCCGGCGACGACGGCCCGCAGCGTTGTCGCGCGAGCGTCGACGCCTTCGTGAACCTGATGCGGCCTGATCGACGCGGCATCCACATGTCGCGCCTGTACTTGCTGGTGGATCAATACCTCGGCGATGCAGCCGTCGACGCGAAAACGCTGGAATCGCTGCTGCGCGCCTTCCTGCAATCGCACCGCGAACTCGCCGACCGCGCCTGCATCGGGATCCGGTTCGAACACCTCGTGCGCAGGAAGGCGCTCCGCAGCAATCACCACGGCTGGCGCGCCTACCCCGTTTCCATCGAAGCCGTCCTGGCCGGCGATGTCTTTCACGTCGACCTCGGGACCCAAGTCGTGTATTCGTCGACCTGCCCCGCGTCCGCCGCGCTGTCGCGCCAACTCGTCCAGCAACGGTTCGCGCTGGACTTCCGTGCGGGCGAACCGTTGAGCCATGGCGCGGTGGCGGCGTGGTTGGGCAGCGAACGCGGCATGGCCGCCACCCCACATGCACAACGCAGCATCGCGCACGTGTGCGTGCGGTTCGTTCCGGGTGCGCCAATGAACCTGATCGCCTTGATCGACCGGATCGAGCACTCGCTCGGGACTGCGGTACAGACTGCCGTCAAACGCGAAGACGAGCAGGCCTTCGCGCAGGCCAATGCCGAGAATCCCATGTTCTGCGAGGACGCAGCCCGCCGCGTGCGACGCACGCTCGACGCCGACGACGGTATCGCCGCTTTCCACGTGCGCGTCGAACACCACGAAAGCCTGCACGCGCACGACGCCGTTGCCCAGGTCGGCAGGAATTTTCAGGGCCCCGGACACGCCGCCGGCCTCGGTCATGACTTCCTCTGAGCGAACGATGGAACGCGGCGGGCTGCGCCCGGCCCGTGCATGGTTCGCGCGGCTGGCCGTGGCAAGCGCGCTGCTGGTGGCCCATCCGGCCTTTGCGCAAGTGGCCCCTCCCGCCACGGCCGGGAGCGCGCTGACCGAACAGGATTTCAGCCGCATGCTGCCGACGATGACGGCGCAGGCCGCGGTGGATACGAGCCGCGCCAATCCGCACGCGAGCACGCGGCTGGCCAGCGCATTGACCACCGAAGACTTCAAGCGGATGTTGCCGCGCACCGACATGCGCAGCGACGCGGATGCGAACGCGCACCCGCGTACGCACGCGTTCCTCGACGACGGTGTGGCCACGCCCTTCGACGGCGCACCGATCGCGAAGAATCCCCTCGCGCCGGATGCGATTGCGATTGGCGCCAAATCCTGTGTTGCCTGCCACGCGCTGGAGAACGTGCAAGCATCCCACTCGCTGCATGTACGAGCGTTTCGCGCCGGAGCCGCCGGAACAGGCGCCAAGGCCGCATGCGAAGCCTGCCACGGCCCCGGCTCCGCGCACGCCAGGGATCCAACCAAGCCGGGTTTGATCATCGCCTTCACCCGTGATGCCGGGACGCCGATCGACGCGCAGACGGGCGTGTGCCTTGCATGCCACAGGGGCGGTGCGCGCCAGGACTGGACCGGGTCCGTGCACCAGCAGCACCAACTCGGCTGCACCGACTGCCACAACCCGATGGCGCGGCTGTCACCGGAAGGCGTGCTGGCGAAGAACTCGATCAACCAGGTTTGCGCGACGTGCCATCAGGACATCCGCGACAAGTTCAACCGCCGCTCGCACATGCCGCTGCCGGAAGGACAGATGTCCTGCGTCGATTGCCACAACCCGCACGGCACCTTGAACGCGGACCTGATCAAGACCGACACCGTCAACGGAACCTGCTACACGTGCCATGCCGAGAAGCGCGGGCCGTTCCTGTTCGAACATGCGCCGGTCCGCAAAGACTGCCTGACCTGCCACGACCCGCACGGTTCCAACCAGCAGGCGCTCCTGACGCTGCCCGTGCCGATGTTGTGCCAGCAGTGCCACACCATGACGGGGCACCCCAACGACTTGCTGACGAGGGCAGGTTTGGCAACCGGGCCCGCACCGGACGAACGGCTGATCGGACGCGCCTGCCTGACTTGCCACACCAACATCCATGGTTCCAACAATCCCTCCGGTTCGAGGTTCCACAAGTAGCGCCGTCACGGCGCAGCGGGACAGTGCATGCGCAAACTGTTCGTCACATCGCTGGCCATGGTCATCGCCGCAGCACTCGTGGGCGGGCGCGCATTTGCCGATTCCAGCGACAGCGCGCGCGTGGGCGACATCCAGTACGGCAACGCGCTGGACCCCACCGGCTGGGCGCCGCTGCTGCGGGCCGATCCGCGCGGGTTCTCGTGGCTGCACGCGGGGATGATGCGAACGCCCGGCGGCGTGCTGTACCCCTATCCGCCGCAGCGCGACGAGCAAGATTCACCGCTGTACAAGAACAGCGACTGGGTCTACCGGGGCTTTCTGCAATTGGGCTACCTGCACCTGGGTGGCGACGCCGGGGCTGAATTCTTTCGCCAGTACGCCGGCTGGAAGGACGGCATCGCGCTCGGCCTGTTTGCGTTGTATGCCGACGATCCGAAAACCGGCCGCTATTTGGAATTCCGAGGCAGCAGGTTGAGCGGCGACGACCAGTACTATCGCCTGCGGGCCGGGCAATACGGCCGTTACAAGGTCGAGGCGTTCTACCGCGCCATTCCGCATGGCGTCACCACCAGCGCGTATCCGCTGTGGAACGGCATCGGCAGCACCATCCTGACCCTGCCCGCGCCGCTGGTCCCCGGCGGCAGTACGCCCGCCCAGGTGGCGGCGGTCGAGGAAACCCGCCCGCGGCAAACCATCAGTCTCACGCGCAGGCGCGAAGGCCTGAGCCTGGAAGACAACTTCTATCGCGACTGGACCGGCTACGTCTCTGTCGTCAACGAGAAACGCACGGGCGACCGGTTGTGGGGCGGGCCGATGTACCTGAACTACATCCTCCCCGACAACGGTGGCGCACTGGAAACGGTGCGCCCGATCGATTTCACCACCACCGACGTGAGCTTGGGCCTGCGCAATAGCGGCAAGGCGTGGCAATTCCAGTTGAACTACACGGGCTCGTTCTTTCGCAACCACAAGGACGAGTTGAGCTACCAGAGCCCGTTCGCGCTGCAGAACGTCGTCGGCGTGCCGCAAGTCGCCGACATCTACCAGGGTCAGTTCTCGCTGGAACCCGACAACGACTATCACAATCTGCGCGCGGAACTTTCGCGCAGCTTGAAGTGGAACGGCCAGTTCTCGCTGGCCGCGGCGTGGGGCACGATGCGCCAGAACGATCCGCTGCTGCCACCGGTCACCTGCACCGGTACCGGTGGCGTTTTCATTTCGCCGTCGGCCGACTACACCTTCAACTGCGCCAACTGGAACACCAACGCGGCACTGTCCCGGCAGACCGCAAACGCGCGCATCGACACCGGCCTGCTCGATGCGAAGATCACGCTGCATCTTCTCCCGAAACTCGGGTGGCACGCAGGCCTGCGCTGGTACCGCGAAGACAACAGGACCCACTACCTCGCCTTCAATCCGCTGACCGGGCAGTACGGCTACATCGCCGAGAACGGCGCTCAGGGCAGCATCATCCCAGGCCAGATCGGCATCTTCGACCCGCGCAATCCGCTGTACTCATCGTACGTGACCCAGGTGCGCGCGATCCCGTTCGGCTATACCGACAGCGTGTTCGAGACCGGCATCGACTGGCGCGTCAGCGAGAACAACACGTTCAACTTGACCTACAGCTTCGATCGCGACCAGCCGAAATATCGCGAGCGCAGGTTGGTGAACGAACAACGCATCAAGCTGGGTTGGGTGGACCGCGCGCTGGGCAAAGGCACGCTGCGCGTCGACTACGAATTCGCGTACCGCAACGGCGGGCCCTACAACTACAACCCTTACGAACCGTTCTATTCGACGGCACTCCCCGGCTTCGTGACGCCGCCGCTCGGCAATGTCGCGTTCACCACCGACGCGATGCGCAAATACGACCTGAGCAACCGCATCGAACACAAGTTGCACGCGACGCTGGTCTACCCGGTCGGCGATACCGCCACGTTCTCGGCCATCGCATACGCGACGCGCGACGATTACGGCGCGTCGATCGGCCGGCAGGCCACCCGCAACCGCGGTATCGACTTGTCGTGGGACTGGCAACCCTCGCCCATGACCAGCATGAGCGCCAATCTCGGACGCGACGACTCGACCCTGAACTTCTCGAATGTCGCCGACAACGAGGACGTCACGGGCGGCCCGGGCCGCAACGATCCTTCGCTGGGCGGCCCGCTTTTCCCGCTCGCCAACCAGTGGCAGAGCCTCGATCGCGAGCGCGATTACAACGCCGGCCTCACGCTCCGTCACGATTTCGGGCGTGTACGCGCTGATTTCAGTTACACCTACACCTACGCACTCGGCAGGATCGGCTACGTGTTCGCCTCGCCCGGCGCACTGCCCATCACGCAGCAGCCCTTCGTCGATGCCGCGGGCAATGGCTTCCCGGACAACCACTACCACATCAACACCCTGCAGCTCGGCTTCGATATTGCCCTCTCACGGATGTTCGGCCTGCGGGTATTCGACATTTTCGAGACCGGCAGCTTTGCCGACTGGCACTACCTCGGCCTGCCGGACAACAGGGTGATCGACCACAGGATTTACACCGATCCCGGGCCGCAACCCCATTACAGCGCCAACCTTGTCGGCGTGATGCTCAACGTGAAACTGTGAGGACAGCGCCGTGATCTTCACCACCCGCGTCGCAATCGTTGCCTCGATCGCATGGGTGGCGACGATCGCCGGTCTGGCGTCGGCCGCGACGCCGCAGTTCGATGACCTGCGCAACCAGGCGCCGGTCCACGGCGACGCGGCGGCGGGGGCCGCCAAGGCCGCTGCCTGCGCGGCTTGCCACGGCGCGAAAGGTATTGCGGTGGCGCCGACATTTCCCAATCTCGCCGGCCAATCGGAAACCTACCTGTACGTGCAGTTGCGTGCGTTCAAAAGCGGCGCGCGCGTCAACACGGTGATGCAGCCACTCGCGAAGACGCTGACCGACCAGGACATGCGCAATCTCGCCGCGCATTTCGCCTCGCTGCCGGGCAAGGCCGCGTCGCAAACGGCACAGGAATCTTCACGCGGTTCCATCGTGTTTCATGATGGTGACGCCGCGCAAGGTGTGCCGCCCTGCCAAAGCTGCCATGGCGCCGACGGCAGGGGCCCGCGCCCCGATACCCGCAGCACCGCGCCACAACCGCCGTGGTCGACATTCCCGGTGCTGGCCGGCCAGAATGCCCAGTACGTGCTGACGCAGTTGAAGGCGTACCACGGCGGCACCCGGCTCGGCACCAGCAATGACAAGGTGATGCAAGGCGTCGCGCGCAATCTCAGCGAAGCCGACATGCGTGCGCTCGCCGACTACGTGTCGAAGCAGTAACGATTCGCCTGGGCGAGACCAGGGAAACCCGGAAAGCGGCCGCGGGCGATAGTGCTTCAAGGATGGGCGCCGGCAGCATGGCCTGCAACCTCCCTGTAGCACGCGGCGCTGATTCGCGACTGTCACGACCGATTTTCGGAGTCGTCCCTTTTGATGGGTATCTGCGCCACGCGAAGATGACGGCGTGTCCGCATCAGTCCTGGAAAATCGCCTCGAGACCCTGCTGGTCGCGCGGCAGGCCCTGCATCGCCCGGATGCGGCCTTTTGCATCCTTCCACACGATGCTCGGGGTGCCCATGAAGTCGAGCTTTTGCATCAGCGCGGTGTTGGCGCGTACCTTGGCGAGCGATGCCTGCGATGCGTCGCCGGGTGCGGGATTCTTGCCGAAATCTTCTTCGTTCTTGTTCCACGCCGCCGCCGGATCCTTCGCGTCCAGGATGTTCGCGGCTTCGGGCAGGCTCTCGAGGGCGATCACCCCGACGAGGATCGTGCGGATCTGCACGTTGCCTTTTTTCAGCAGCGGTTGCGTGGCCTTCCACAGCCGATGCCAGTACGGACAGCGGGTGTCCTCGAAGGCGTAGACGATGCGTTTGGCGTCCGGGTTGCCTTCGGCGAACCAGGTTGCGGACGCGAGCGCCTGCCACTGCGCCTCGCCGAACCCGCTACCCGCCAGTTTCTGCATCTGGGGTCCGGTCAGATCGCGGCCTTCGAGGTCGAGCAAGGTGCCGATCACGATGTGCCTGCCGTCCGGCAACGCATAGACCGGCAGTTCGCGACCCTGGTAGCGCGCGACGAAGCTTTCGAAGCCCGCGGGCGCGTCGAGCGAACCCGATATTTCCACGCCGTTCGCTGCCAAGGCGCGTTGCACGATCGATGCAGCCGGAGCCGGCTGGCCGGTTGTGGATATGCGCGCGGTCGGGGCGCTGCTGTCCGGCGCGCCGGGTCCATTCGTCTGCACGCTGTCGGGACCATTGGCTTGCGCGCAGGCGGACAGAAGCAGGGCAGCGATGATCGGAAGAAGCTTCTTCATGGGGCCGGGGTTTCCTGGGTTGAGTCGGAGGTGATGCGAAGGAGGTGGCTCTCCAGCGTGGCGCGCGAAAGCGATCCGACCTGGGTGTCGCGCAGGCGGCCATCGGCGTCCACGAACAGCGTGGTGGGATAGCCGAGGGCCCGGTAGTCGCGGCTCAACACGTTGTCGGCATCCAGCAGCGTGTATTGGGGCGAAAGCCTTTCGCGTTCGAGAAATGCCTGCACGGCCTCCCGGGATTCACCCTGATCGACGAATACGAAACGCACGCCGGGCATCGCGTGGCTGGCTTGCACCAGCATCGGCATTTCGGCCCGGCACGGCGGACACCCGGTGGCCCACAGGTTGATGACCATGGGCTTGCCGACCAAGGCAGCGAGCGTGGTGGAACTGCCGTCCAGCCGGTGCAGTGTCGCGGCGGAAAGCGGCGGGTGCGACGTTGCCTGCAACTGCGATGCGACGAGCACCGTCAGCGCCGCCGCCGCAAATCCGCCTGCGACCGCTGCGGGCAGCGAGCGCTTCAAGTCGGGGCGACGACGCATCGTGACCAGCGTCGCCATCACCAGCGCCACGCAGCCGGCGGCCACGTTGAAGCCACGATCGCGGATGTCGAAGATGGTCCACCACGGCGATTGCTGGTAAGCGGACCACCATCTCGTGACAAACACGACGCGGGCCACCACCAGCGCGAGCAGCAGCAACCACCACAGCATCGGCGCGGCGTCGGCCTGGCCTCGCTTGCGCAGGAACGCCGCCACTGCACTGGCGGCGAGCCAGCCCGACAAGATGGCAATGACGCCCACGGGAAACAGCAGTGGCCCCACCGATACGGCTTGCATTCGTCTGTCGTCGCCGCGCCGCTACGGCGGCATCAGCGCATGGCCCCGCTGCTCCAGTCCGGTGATCGTGGCCAGTATGGAGATGCTTCGGGGCAAATGCTTGTCACCCACCATCAGACCCGTGGCTCCTCCGCCCGCACCGGAGAACTGGCCGCCATTCAAAAGGCCTGGAGGTGCAGCATCAATCGCGCGAGTGTCACCACGTCCTGATCGTTGTGCGCGGCGACCCGGCGCAGGTTCGCGGCAGGGCCGCCACGCAGATAGGTGAGCCACGCCGCGGGCGCTTCGCTGCCGGGCAGGTCGTCTTCGCGCACGATCTTCAGCACTTGGCGCTCGATGGTGGCGAGGCGGCAGTTCTCGTACACACCGCGGTAGCGGCGGCGCGCGGGATACAGGAGATCGATATGTTCGAGTCCCGCGGTCGGGTCGCGCATTCGTGCGAGACGATAGCGGGTGCGCAGCAGCGGGGCGTCGTAGCACTTGCCGTTGTAGCTGGCGAGCAACGTATCGGCGTCGAGCCAGCTCGCAAACGTCTCCAACATCGCGGTTTCGGCCGCGAGGGTGGTGATCAGGAGCTGACGCACGTCGAGCGCGGTTTCGTCCCAGCGCGCGACCCCGATCATGAAGGCGCGGGTGCCGGTACCGCCGGCAAGACCGGTGGTCTCGGTGTCGAAGAACAGCACGCGGCGCGGATCGAATGCAGGCTTGCGGTCAAACACACCGTCCAGCATCGGCGGCAATGGCTCGATCGGCAGGCGCGCCGTGACGAGACGGAGGCCGGGTGCGATTTCCTCGCCCGGCAGGTGCCGGTCCAGCATACGCGCAACGGGTACGGCTTGGCGTGCTTCGCGCAGCCGCAGGATGCGCCGGAGATCCGCAATGTTCGTCGTAGCGCGAGCCGGAAGATTGGCCGGACGTTCCGCGCGGGCCGACGTGCGCGCACCCGCCTGCCGCGTCAGCCGCTGCAATTGCGCGAGCGTGGCGTTCATGCCGAGGCGAGCGCCGCCAGCACGCGCAGGGCATGCGCCCGGGGCGATGCTTCGGGCGGCGTGTCTTCCTGCAGCACCGGGCCGACGCAGGCCGGGCAGCCTGCGCGGCAACTGCAGTCGTGGATCAGCTCGATCGCGCTGTCGACGAGTTCGCGTTGGCGTTGCCACAACGGCTCGGACAGGCCGATGCCGCCGGGATAGTTGTCGTAGAGATAGACGGTCGGCGTGAAGCGCTCGAGCAATGCGGGCGGAACGGCGCCGCCGTCCATGGCGCGGATCTGTCCCCGGCCAGAGCTGTCGCTTTGCGCAGACCACGCGCCATCGCCGCTGCCGACGGCCTTTTGCAGGTCGGCGCCATCGGCCATCGCCGCGATGCGTGCGACCACGTGCAGCGCGTGCGCGGCGCCGAGGAAGCCGTCCAGCGCTTCCTGGCGGGAATCGAACAGGCCATCGAGCACTGCTTGCGGCAACTGCCACCACACGCTGCTGGTGTGCATTTCCTGGTCCGGCAAATTGACCGGACCATAGCCGATGTTCTCGTGGGTGTAGTAGCGGATCTTCTTGTAGCCGGCGACCCGTCGCACCACGTGGACTTCGCCGTGACGGGCCTCGCCGGTGCCCGCACCAATGGCATCGAAACTCTCCAGCACCTTGAGGCGCGTGTAGTCGATTGCATCGGTGTAGTAATCGACGCGGGTGCGGGTAACGAAGGCCTTGCGGCCTTCCCAGTCCAGCCGCTCCACCTGGTAGGGGGTCGATTGCACCATGTGGATCGCGCCTTCGTAGAGCATCAGCGGCGCCGAGCTGAAATCGACTTCCGCGATGATCGTCTGGCGACCGTCGGTGCGGTCGACCACCACGAAGTTGCCGTCCGCCACCGAGCGCAGGTTGACCGCGTTGGCGGGGTAGCTGTCGGCGATCCATTCGAAGCGCCCGCCTTCCCGGTGTAGCACGCCGTCTTCCCCGAGGAGTTCCAGGTATGGCGACGGATCGACGCCGCCGAAGGTGTCGCCCTCGACGAACGGCAGCTCGAACGCGGCGCAGCGAATGTGGTCGAGCAGGATCACCGGCTGGTCGGGCGCGACCCGCGCGCATTCGGGCGGGGCTTCCGAGAAGAACTCGGGATGCCGCACGATGTACTGGTCCAGCGGGTCGCTGGAGGCCACCAGCACCCCGAGCGCCGGCTGGTTGCGCCGGCCGGCGCGGCCGAAGCGCTGCCAGCTCGCGGCGATCGAACCCGGATAGCCATTCAGGACCACCACGTCCAGCGCGCCGATGTCGACCCCGAGTTCCAGCGCGGACGTCGCGACGATGCCATCGACGTCGCCGGCGCGCATCGCCCGCTCGGCCGCGCGGCGTTCGGTCGGCAGGTACCCGCCGCGGTAGGCACGGATCCGCCCGGGTTTGCGCGGATCGTGGTCGAACACGTCCTTCAGGTACTTGGTCAGCACTTCGACCAGCGTGCGCGAACCCGCGAACACCAGCGTCTTCAAGCCCGCCCGGATCGCAGTGCGTACGATGCGGTTGGACTGCGAACGTGCCGAGGCGCGCAGGCCGAGGTCAGGATTCACCACCGGCGGGTTCCACAACAGGACGTGTTTCTCGCCCGCCGGTGCGCCAGACTCGGTGATTGCGGTGACGGGAGCGCCCAGCAGCGCTTCGGCATGTTGCTTCGGATTGCCGATCGTCGCCGAGCAGAGGATGAACTGCGGGTTCGATCCGTAGAACGCGCAGATGCGCTTGAGGCGCCGGATCACGTTGGCGAGGTGCGAACCGAACACCCCGCGGTAGCTGTGGATCTCGTCGATCACCACGAACGCTAGGTTCTCGAAGAACTGTGCCCATTTGGTGTGGTGCGGCAGGATGCCCTGGTGCAGCATGTCGGGGTTGGACACCACGATGTCGCCGTTCAGCCGGATCGCGCGGCGCTGGTCGCCCGGCGTGTCGCCATCGAAGGTGGCCGCGCGCACACCCAGGTCGCCGGCCTTGGAGAGCTCGATCAGTTCGGCCACCTGGTCCTGCGCCAAGGCCTTGGTCGGGAACAGGTACAGCGCCTTGTGCCGCCGGCGCATCGCCGCCGCCACCACCGGCAGGGTGTAACACAGTGATTTGCCGGAAGCGGTCGGCGTGACGACCACGAGGTCTTCGCCGCGCCGGGCAGCGCCCCACGCTTCAGCTTGATGGCTGTAGAGCCGATCGATGCCGTGCGAACGCAGCGCCTTCGCCAGGGCTTCGGGCAGGTCGGAGGGAAACGGCGCGTAACGCCCGGAAGTTGCCGGCACCACGAACGAGCCGGTGATCCGGTCCGCGTACTTGTGTTCGAGCCGTGCGGCGAGCGCCGCGCCGTTGCGTGAAACTTCGCGCGGCGATGGAGGAAGCGGAAGGGCGGCATTCATGCCGCAAGCGTCGCAGTCCGCATTCTCAAAGCTTGAGACGGTGCGGACAAGCGTCGCACTCGATCACCCGATCACCGGCTGGGTTCACGGCGGACCCGGCGCACTCTCACCGCCACTCAGCTAAATTGGCCGAATTTCCATGCGGGAACAGGCCATGATCGATCTCAGAAGCGATACCGTCACCCGCCCGACCCTCGCGATGCGCAACGCCATGGCTGCGGCCGAGGTCGGCGACGATGTCTATGGCGATGACCCGACCGTCAACGAACTCGAATCCCTTGCCGCCGGCATGCTCGGCACGGAAGCCGCGGTGTTCGTCTGCAGCGGCACCCAGAGCAACCTCATCGCCTTGCTGAGCCACTGCCAGCGCGGCGACGAATACATCGTCGGGCAACAGGCGCACACCTACAAATACGAGGGCGGCGGCGGCGCGGTATTGGGTGGCATCCAACCGCAGCCGTTGGAATTCTGTGCGGACGGCACCCTCGACCTCCGGCAAGTGGCCGCTGCGATCAAGCCCGAGGACAACCATTTCGCGCGTACCCGGCTGCTGTGCCTGGAGAACACGTTGGGCGGCAAGGTGTTGCCGCTCGACTACCTGCGACGCGCACGCGAGTTCGCGGACGAGCACAGGCTGGGCCTGCACCTGGATGGCGCGCGTGCATTCAATGCTGCCGTCAAACTTGGCGTACCGATCGACGCCATCAGTCGCCACTTCGACACCGTGTCGCTATGCCTCTCGAAGGGACTCGGTGCACCGGTCGGCTCCGTGCTTTGCGGAAAGCGTGACCTCATCACGCGTGCGCGTCGCTGGCGCAAGGTGGTCGGAGGCGGCATGCGCCAGGCTGGCATCCTGGCGGCCGCGGGGATCATCGCGCTGAAGCAGCACGTGGAACGGCTGGCGGAAGATCACGCGAATGCGCGGCGGCTTGCCGAAGGCCTGGCCGGGATTCCCGTGCTGGAAGTCGATCCATCCTCCGTGCAGACCAACATGGTGTTCTGCACGGTCGCAGGCAGTGACATGCGTCCCCTGCAGGCGCATCTGAAAGCGAACGGCATCCTGATCGGCAGCGGCAACCCGTTGCGCCTCGTCACGCACCTGGATGTTTCCGCAGGCGACGTGGACACGACCATCGCGGCATTCGGCGGGTATTTCGCGGCCTGAAGGGACCGAGGCGGTTGATCCAGGGTCGTCCGCCCAACGGGCATTTGTCCGGAAGGTCGCTTCCTGGAAACCTCGGCCGGCTGGCCTCAGTCTTCTCGGAGAAGGTGCGAGGCAGCAATCGGCCAGGCGCGACCTGTGCAGAGCCCCGCCTCGTTCCCTCCCAGCGGTCACTCGCGCGTCACCTTTCGGGTTTGGGCAGAGTAATTCGCAGCATCGGCGGTCCGTGAGCAGGCTCGAGTGGACAAGCGGCAGCGCAGGTAACGTCGTGCCCAGTGCCAGCGTAATTCCGACAAGGCCGGAGCCGGAAACCGAACGGCGTTGGGCACAAGCGAGCCCCTTTCGGTGGATCGCGCCTATAATCCGTCTCCAGGTTAGAGTACGCAATCGTGTCGACTCTCAGGCCTCGAGCGGCATTGGTAGCACTGCCGGCGCTTGCGGACCACCTTGTAAGCGAACGGGACGCAATACTGAGGGACTGGCGTTCGCGTGTGCAGGCGGAGACTGAATCTTCGATGTTGGTACGCCTGTCGCGTGCCGAATTCTGCGACGACATTCCACAGTTCCTTGACCACTTGTGTTCGGTGTTGCGCGGCAGCACCAGGCCCACGACTGGGCGATTCGCCCGTTATCACGGCGCGCAACGCTGGCAGCACGGGATGACCGTGGAAGCGGTGACCACCGAGTGGGGCCTGCTCCACGCCGTGCTGCTGGACCACATTGCCGCGGCGCCGCAAAAAGGGATCGAGCTCGACCCCTCCTCGCTGCATGCCGCTTACCGGATGCTCGGCGAGCAAATCCATCACGCCATTGGATCCAGCCTGACAGAGTTCGATAAACGACAACGCGTCGAAGCGGAAGCACGGATGCGGGATCTGGAAGCCGCTTGCGCTCAGCACGACGAAAAAGACAAGCTGCGCGGCCGGAACTTGCACGAAGCCTCTCACGATCTGCGCGGCAGTTTGCAGCTGGTTCAAACGCTGTGCGAGTTGTTGAAAACCCGGTCGGCGGATCCGGGCATCCATGACATCGTCGTGCGCTTGTGCGGCGCGACGGGAAACGTGAACCAGCTGGTGCGGGATCTGCTTGACCTCGCGCGGCTGGAGGCGGGCCGGGAGGAGTTCCACCTATATGCATTCGACGCAGCAACGGTGCTGCGCGAGCTATGCGACACCATGCGGCCCATGGCCGAGGCCAAGGGCCTGAAGCTGGAAGCCCGGGGCAAATCCAATCTGCCCGTCCGCGGGGATGCACTGAAAATCAAACGGATTGCGCAGAACCTGGTCCTGAACGCGTTGAAGTACACGGACGCAGGCTACGTAGAGGTGGGTTGGCAGCAGGCCCCAGCGGATCGCTGGCTGTTCTACGTCCGGGACAGCGGCCCAGGGCTGCTTTCTTCCACGGCCGGAAAATTGGCGCACAGCCTGGAAAACGCAGCCGCGCCTGATGGCGCAGAAGGGGGCGCGGCGCCCCATTTGCAGGCACTGCCCCCACTACCGATTGCAGATGGCCCAGGCTCGCAGGGTGAGTCGGCAGCGGTCGAGCGGCACGGCGAAGGCATCGGCTTGTCGATCGTGCGCCAGTTGTGCGAACTGCTCGATGCGGTGGTGGAGGTCGAGTCCGGCCCCGGCCGAGGCACGCTGTTCCGCATCCTGGTGCCGATCGACTACTCGCAAACGGTGACGCCGCAGCGTTAATCGAAGGCGTGCTTGGCCGCGGCACCCGTTCTGCGGCCACGAGATGCCGCGAGACCGCTGCCGTCCAGGCAAACACCGACGTTGATGGACCCTCGATCGTGCGCGTGCCGCGTACACGATCAGGATGTGCAGACAACCTGCTCGGTCGACCGGACGCCCAGCCACTACGCGTCGCGCCATTACCTTGGGGATGGACAGACCTCGGCGGCGGAACGGCAACAGGAAGATGGCAGAGTAGCCATCGCGCATCGGCTGGCCCGAAAGCGGACGATCGCCAAGGTCGGCAACGGGTCGACAGGGAACCATCGGAACTTCATCGCCGCCGCGGCGCAGGCCACCTTCGCTGCCGTGCCGGGCGGGCAAGCGGTGTGCAGACGCTCGCCTACTGGCGATCGCCGGCTCCCTGCACGACAGCAAGTGCGTCGTGCGTGAACCGGTCGACATCGAAACGCGCATCCAGGGGATCGAAGCCACGCCGCACGACGATGAGGTTCGCCGACGGCACGATGACCGCGTATTGGCCGCGGCTGCCCTCCATGGCGAAGGTCCCTGAAGGCAGTCCCTGGCGTGAAGCCAGAACCCAGAAGCCCGCGCCGTACCGCGGCCTGCGTGCATCGTCCGGCTGGGCGCCGCGGGTGCTCGAAACATAGCCCGCCCACCCCCTCGGCAGGAGTTGCTTGCCGTTGAACATCCCGTCGTTGGCATACAGCAACGCGAGCCGCGCCGAATCGCGCGCCGTCATCCAGACCTGGCTCGACATCACGTAATTGCCCTGCCAATCGGTTTCCGGTGTGGTACGGGTCATGCCGAGCGGCCACAGCACTTGCTTGAACGGGAAAGCCAGCGCGTCGGGTCCGAGTGTCGTCATCAGACTGTAGGTGGCGAGCAGGAAATCGTTGTTGGCGTAGTTGAACCGGCTGCCCGGTGCTGCCTCGAGGGGCGCCGCGGCCGCGGTTTCCGGCACCGTCGAGCCGCCCCAGTAGAGCGAGTCGGTGCGGTTGCCGGGGCCGTCGGTCCAGAGTCCGGAATTCATCCGCAGCAGTTGGTCGAGGGTGATGGCGGCGCGCGGATCGCCGGGATGTTGCCATTGCGGGATGTTGGCAGGCATCGAAACCTTGATGCGTCCCAATTCGACCGCGCGTCCGATCAAGGTCGCCACCAGGCTTTTCGCCATGGACCAGGTGCGCTGGGGCGTATGCATGGTCACGCCGAGCGCGTAGCGTTCGGCGACGATGCGGCCATCCTGCAGCACGAGCACCGCCGAGGTTTTGCTGCCCTTGCCGTAGGTCGAACCATCGAAGGCTTGGGCTACCAGCGTGTCGAGGGCTGCCTTCCGTGCTGCCGGCAATGGCGCGATGGCGTTCGCGTCGCCGCGCGGCCAGTCGGCGTGATCGAGGGGAGGCGGCGCCAGATCTTTCGGCAGGCTCGGCACCGCGTTCGCCATGTCGGGGCTCGCCCCGATCGGCAGGTGCGCGCAGCCAAGCAGCGGGCGCCAAATCGCGATGCGCGGCGGCATGCCCGGATCGAACTCGACGCTGACGCGCTTCGCATTTCGATCGATGGTGGCGTGCAGGGAATCCAGCGGGAATCGCCATCCCGTCAGATCGGTGGCATCGATCGCGGCTTCGGACATGTGCCCGACGAAGGTGTCGCTGCAGAGGAAGATGGCCTCGTAACCCGCCGCGATTTCCCTGGCACGCAGCGTTTCCCCGGCTGCACTCGCCGGCGCTACAGGCGAGATCGCGAGCATCAGCACGGCCATGATGCCCAGGAAGCCATGGGTCATTTGCATGTATCGAGCCTCTGTTCGCAGGGAACCCGCAGGGGCCTTCATGGTACGCGGAGCGATGGCCGATGGAGGTCGCCCGGAGACCTCTCGACGCCTCAAGTCGCAGCCCACTCGCCGAATCGCCGGCGCCCGTTTCGCCTTGGCCGAACGGCCGCGCGTGCGCCGCATTGACGCAATTCACGGAGATCGGAGTCGGGATGTCATCGCGTCCGCGCAAGTCGCGGTGGGCCGCTTGACCTAGATCGTGTCGCAACGAAATCCGGGCGTGTAGCGTTCGCGTCCGGGCTGGTCGCGGATTCGCGTGGACGCGAACCGCCCCGGCCGGGGGATGTGCGGACACGAACCGTGTGCGCGTCCTGGTACCGGTCTTTTCATCCTGTCCAAAGGAGTCGGCAGCATGTCTCACAGAACCATCGGGTTGTTGCTCATGGCCTTCGGTACGCCGCGCAACCACGCGCAGATCGAACCGTTCCTCACGCACATCCGCAATGGGGCGAAACCGTCGGAGGCATCCCTCCAACACCTCGCGGCCCGTTATCGCGCCATCGGCGGCAGCTCGCCGCTCGCCGCCATCACGGAAGCACAAGGCGAAGCGCTCGCGCGCGCGCTGGACGGCCGGCATGACGGCACCACGTTCAAGGTCTACATCGGCTACAAGCACGCTGCGCCTTTCATCGAGGATGCGATTGCCGCCATGCATGCCGACGGCATTACCGAGGCGATCAGCGTGGTGCTGGCGCCGCATTACTCGGCCCTGAGCGTGCGGGCGTACAACGACCGGGCAATTCAAAGCGCGATTTCGCTCGATGGGCCGGCCATCGCCACCACCGCAAGTTGGTACAACCAGCCCAAGCTGGTGCGCTACTGGGCATCCCGGGTGGAGGCGGCGCTCGCCGCGGTTCCGGAAGCCGGGCGGTCCAAGGCAGTCGTCATTTTCACGGCCCACAGCTTGCCCACGAGGATCCTCTCGACCAGCGACCCGTATCCGCAGGAGATCGAGGAGAGTGCGCGGCTCATCGCCGAAGCGGCCAGGCTCGGGCATTACGAATTGGGCTGGCAAAGTGCCGGCGGTACGGCCGAGCCGTGGCTCGGTCCCGACATCCGTGACCTGACCCGCAGCCTGTGGAAGAAGGAAGGCTACCGGACCTTCATCTACTGCCCGATCGGGTTCGTGGCAGACCATCTGGAGGTGCTGTACGACGACGACGTCGAATGCCGCGCCGTGGTCGAGGAACTGGGCGGAACCTACGTGCGGGTGGCGATGCCCAACGCCGACCCGATGTTCATCGACAGCTTGTGCGAGGTGGTGGCCGGGCATCTGGACCAGTGGCAGGGCGCGGCTGCGTGAACGCCGGGTTGCCGAGGGTCGTCATTGCCGGTGCCGGCATCACCGGGATGTCGGCGGCGTTCCATCTGCAGTCGCTCGCGAAGGCGAGGCGGCAGGATCTCGCCATCACTGTCATCGAAGCCGACGACCGCATCGGCGGCAAGATCCAGACCCGGGTGCGCGATGGCTTCGTCCTGGAGCAGGGGCCGGACTCCTTCCTCGCCCGAAAAAGCGATGCGGTGGCATTCATCGAAGATGTCGGGCTGGGCGACCAATGCATCCGCAGCCGGACTGGCCAGGGCTTCATCTGGACCGGTGGACGGCTTCATCCGATTCCTGCCGGCATCCGCATGGGGATCCCGACCCGCCTGCCGCCGCTCCTGGGATCCTCGCTTTTTTCGCCGTGGGACAAGCTGCGCCTCATCGCGGGTGGATTCCGCCATCGGGACGTATCCGGTGACGACCAGCCGGCGGGGCGTTATCTGCGCCGGCGGTTCGGCGATGCCCTGGTCGACCGTCTGATCGAACCGGTCCTTGGCGGCATCTACGGCGGCAAGGTCGATGACTGGAGCCTGCACGCGATCCTGCCACAGCTTGGTGCCTCGACCGCGCGTTCGTACGGATCGCGCGATCCAGTCGGATCGCGGCCCCGGCCCGCCGCGACGACAAGGACTGCCGGTGGCCAGGGACCGTTCCTGACCCTCGAAGGTGGTCTGCAGACGCTGGTCACCCGTGCGGCAGCGCACCTGCAACCGGGCAGCATTCTCAAGCACGCCAGGCTGAAGGCGCTGGAGATCAAACCGGACGGCTACCGGCTGTTCGTCGAGCACGGTCGCGTGCTCGACGCCGACGCCGTGGTCCTGGCGCTGCCCAGCCCTGCAGCGAGCCAACTCTCGCCGATGATGGAGCGCATCTTCCAACCGTGGCAGAAGACGCCACCGGCATCGGTGGTGCTCGTCACGTTCGCGTTCCGGGAGTCGGACATCAGCGCCGCGCAGGACGGGATCGGATTTCTCGTGCCCCGCGGTGCGGGCCTCGCCCTCACGGCGTGCACGTGGTCCCATTCGAAATGGCCGCACGCAGCACCCCGAGGCGTAGCCCTTTTGCGCTGTTGCGTTGGCGGCGATTCGGCCCACGGCCTCATCGGCCAACCCGACCAGATCATCGCCGAGGCAGTGCTGCGCGATCTGAAATGGATCATGGCCATCCGGGGCGCAGCCATCTTCTACCGCGTCATCCGATGGGCCGACGCCATCCCGCAGTATCCGGTCGGCCACGCGGAACGGGTACGGCGTGTCCGCAGCACGCTGGCGGAGGCGGCTCCCGGCGTCTTCATCGCCGGTGCCTCGTACGACGGCGTCGGGCTGCCCGATTGCATCCGGCAGGGCAAGGCGGCCGCGCACCGGGCGCTCGATCATCTGGGCCAGCTTGCCTGGCAATCACCCGCGCACCGCGCGGCCTGAGCAGGAGCATCCGATGCTGATCGAACATCTCGGAGAGACCCGCCGCAAGCTGCTTGCCAGCTTCGAGCATCTCTCCGACCCGCAACTGAACACGCGTGCCGGCAGCGACGCATGCAGTGTCGCCGAGGTCGTCCACCACTTGTATCGAAGTGAAATGAAGACCGCGATGATCGCGCTCGATGGCCTGTCCCTTCACGCCAATGGCGCCGGCGAGCGGGACTTGTCGGTGCTGGAGGAGGAAGTCCGTCGCAATCCCGTCCGGCCCGCCCGGCTCGACAACACCTTCACGAAGGACGAGTTGACCGGGCTGCTCGATGCATCGCGGTTCGAATACCTGCAACACGTTTTCAACGAGACCCATGTCGAGGCCCTGGCGAAAAAATCATTGGAGCATCCCGTCTACGGGACCATCAGCCTGAAGAACCTGATCGACACCATCTGGCTGAATGAGCGCCATCACCTCGGGATGATCGAAGCGATCAAGGCGTCCCTCCAGGGGAGCCCTGATTGATCCCGACGCGTCACCCCGGCGCAAGCCGGGGTCCCTCGTGATCCTGATTCCATCGGGAGAAGAACGAGATGGATTTCGGCTCTCGCCGGAATGACAAGCAAAGGCAGAACCCACCAGGCAGACCACTCAACCAGCAAGGAGAAGATTGCAATGCGCGAACAGTTCACGGCCCAGTTGGCGGTCAAGTTCATGCCATCATGGAACGGGCTGGACAAGGGTGCGAAGGCCGCGGCCGTCGACGAGCTTGTCACGATTTTCGGCAAGTATCAGGACAAGGTCGGCTTGCGCGGAACCTACGTGGTGCAAGGATTCCAGGCCCACACGGACATCCTGTTCTGGATGTTTGCCGATCAGTTTCCTGACATCCAGGACCTGCAGCTGGAGCTCCGGCGCTCGACGCTGGGACAGTGTCTGGAGATCTCCCACGCGTTCGTCGGAATCACCAAACCGTTCGAGTTCTCCGAGCATCCCACGTCCTTCGCCGTCGGCATGACGCCGCGGCGATACTTGTGTTTCTACCCGTTCATCCGCAAGCCCGAGTACTACCTGCTTCCGAAATGGGAGCGGAAGGCCCTGATCGGCGAACACGGGGAAATCGGACACGCCTTCGTTCCGGACATCCTGACCAATGGTGTGTACGGGTTCGGACTGGGCGACTACGAATGGCTCCTGACCTTCGAGACCAACGAGCTCGGGAGGCTGGTGGATTGCGTGCGCAAACTGAGGGAGTCCAAATCCAGGCTGTACATGGAGGACGAGCATCCCTTCATCGTCGGACGCTACTTTGGACTGAAGGACGGCCTGACGCAGTTTGTCTGAGCGCTGGCCTGCCTCCGGGCAGGCGCGCCACGAAGCGTCTTCGCGGCATGCTCAGCGGGCTTCGGCATCGACTCCGCGTACTGCACCGGACAACGCGTGACATGGCTTCCCGGCGAGCCAGGCCACGACCAGCCAGCCCGCCAGCAGGACCACGCAAAAGCCAGCTACCCCGGCGATGCCCCACGCGCTCTTGATCAGGCCACCGGTTGCGCCGCCGACGAAAATCCCGAGGAATTGCGCCGAGGAATACACGCCCATCGCGGTGCCCTTGGCTGCCGACGGCGCCGCACGGGAAATCAACGACGGCAGGACGGATTCCAGCACGTTGAAGGCGGTGAAGAAGGCGAGCAACGCGACCAGCACCGGAACCAGGTGCGTGGCGACGCCGAGGAGGATCTCGGCGCCACCGAGCAAGGCGATCATCGCGAGGAACATCCCGCGCATCCGGCCGCGTTCGGCGGCGATCACCAGCGGCACCAGCAGCACCACCGAGGCCAGCAGCACCGGCAGGTAGGCAAGCCACTGCCGCGACACGGCGACGCCGGCATCGCCCAGCACGAAGGGAATCGTCAGGAAACTCGCGGTCAGCACCGCGTGCAGGCAAAAGATCCCGAGGTTCAAGCGCCGCAGGTCCGGATCGGCAAGCACGCTGCGGAACAGTCGTCCGGCCGGTTCGACCGGTGCCTCGCTGCGCACGGCCGGCTCGCGCGGCACGGCACCGTACAGCACGGCGATGCCGAGCGCCGCCAGCACTGCGGTCAACCAGAAGATGCCGCGGATGCCGATCCAGTTGTCGAGCACCGGCCCCAGCACCATCGCCATCGCGAAGGCTGCGCCGATGGTGACGCCGATGATCGCCATCGCCTTGGTGCGGTGCTGCGTGCGCGTCAGGTCGGCCGCCAGCGCCAGCACCGCCGAGCCGATGGCGCCCGCCCCCTGCAGCAACCGGCCGAAAATGATGAGGCGGATGGTCGGCGCCAGCGCGGCAACGACGCTGCCCACCGCGAACAGTACGAGGCCCGCCGCAATCACGCGTTTGCGGCCGAGGCGATCCGAGAGGAATCCGAACGGGATCTGCAACAGGGCCTGGGTGAGGCCGTACACGCCGAGCGCAAGGCCGATGGTGGTAGGGCTGGCGCCGGGCAGGTGCCGCGCCCACACCGCGAACACCGGGTAGATCATGAACAGGCCCAACATCCGCAACGAGAAGATGCCGGCGAGCGACAGCGCGGCGCGGCGTTCGCGTCCGTCCATGGCGGCGTCGGCCGGACGGGGTGCGCCGGTCGCGCGGGACTCGAGGGCATCAGGGTGCGTGGGGTACATCGGAAGGCGACTGACCGGCGCGACGCGGCTGCGTGCACGCGCAAGCTAGCAGCGGCTGCTGCGTGCGTTCCTGATCTGGGTCTGGTCGCCGGCGGAACCACACCTGCGCGACGTCTCGACGGCGCACCGTGCCGACTCGGGTCAATGTACGCTTGCAGGAGCTACGCCGGTCCGGATTTCCTGCAGGCGGCTTGCGACCAGCGACAAGATCGCAAACGCGTATCGCCGCCGGCGTACCGGCGGATCACGCCGTGCACCAGCAATCCACGTTCGCCGCAGTCAAGCTGCCCCGCGCCGAAACTGGGCCTGTTCGGTGGAGCCATCGAGTGCCGAGAGGGAAGAGCGGCCGCCCGCGATCGCCTGGTTGACGGCGTCGAAATAGCCGGCGCCGACTTCGTGCTGGTGGCGCGCCGCGGTATAGCCTTCGCGTTCGGCGGCGAACTCGGCCTGCTGCAGTTCCACGTAGGCCGCCATCTGGCGATCGCGATAGCCGCGGGCCAACTGGAACATCGAATGGTTGAGCGCGTGGAATCCAGCCAGCGTGATGAACTGGAATTTGTAGCCCATACCGGCGAGCTGCTGCTGGAACGTCGCGATCGTGGCGTCGTCGAGGTTGTGCTTCCAGTTGAAGCTGGGTGAACAGTTGTAGGCCAGCAACTTGCCGGGGTACTTCGCGAGGACGGCATCGGCGAAGCGGCGTGCCTGTTCGAGGTCGGGCTTGGAGGTTTCGCACCACACGAGGTCGGCGTACGGTGCGTACGCGAGGCCACGCGCGATCGCCTGTTCGATGCCGGCGCGGGTGCGGAAGAAGCCCTCCGCGGTGCGCTCGCCGGTGCAGAATACGCGATCGCGCTCGTCGATGTCGGAGGTAAGCAGCCCCGCGCCCATCGCGTCGGTGCGTGCGACGATCAGAGTCGGCACGCCCGACACATCGGCGGCGAGGCGCGCGGCCACCAGCTTGCCGATCGCTTCCGAGGTCGGCACCAGCACCTTGCCGCCCATGTGGCCGCATTTCTTCGCGCTGGCCAGCTGGTCCTCGAAGTGCACCGCGGCAGCGCCCGCCTCGATCATGTGCTTCATCAATTCGAAGGCGTTCAGCACCCCGCCGAAGCCGGCTTCCGCGTCGGCCACGATCGGCACCAGCCAGTCGATGTCGCCCTGGCCTTCGCTGTGGCAGATCTGGTCGGCGCGCATCAGCGTGTTGTTGATCCGGCGCACGACGTCGGGCACCGCATCGACCGGATACAGCGACTGGTCGGGATACATCGTGCCGGCCGTGTTGGCGTCGGCCGCCACTTGCCAGCCCGAGAGATAAATGGCCTTCAAGCCGGCCTTGACCTGCTGCAACGCCTGGTTGCCGGTGAGTGCGCCCAAAGCGTTGACGTAGGGCTCATGGTGCAAGTCATGCCAGAGGCGCTCGGCGCCACGGCGTGCGAGGGAGTGCTCGACCGGCACCGTGCCGCGCAGACGTACCACGTCGGCCGCGGAATAACTGCGGGTGACACCGCTCCAGCGTGGATGGTTGTCCCAGTCGAGCTGGAGTTGTTCACTGGTGGGCAATTGATGGTTCATGGGTTTCTCCTTGGTAATCGTGGAAGTGATCAATGCAGCTGGGGGTAGGCGTGCAGGGTCAGGAACTCCGCGAGGTCATCGGCGCGGACCAGTTCGCCCAGCAGGCGCGCAGCTTCCGCGGCATGGGTCGAGCCGACCGCGTCCGCTGCGACAAACGCGTGCGTCTGGGCGGCAAGTGCCTGGTCGAAACGCCCAACCGTGATCGGAGCGCCATCGTCGAAGGCGAGGCCGCCGTCGTGGTGCAGCCACTGCCACAACTGGGTGCGCGCGATTTCGGCGGTGGCGGCGTCCTCCATCAGGTGATGGATCGGCACGCAGCCCTGCCCCGCAAGCCACGCGGCGATGTAGCGCAGCGCCACTTCCACGTTGTTGTCGAATCCCGCCTGGGTGATGCTGCCGCCGCAGCGCGCGATCAGCGCGTCGCGCGTCACCGGCACGTCGCTGCGCTGGACATGCAGCTGATTGGGCGTCGGCATGTGCGCATCGAAGACTTCACGCGCAACCGCCACCAGCGCGGGATGCGCGACCCAGGTGCCGTCGTGGCCATCGGTGACCTCGCGCAGTTTGTCCGCGCGCACCTTGGCGAGTGCGGCCGCGTTGGCCGCAGCGTCGCCCTTGATCGGAATTTGCGCCGCCATGCCACCCATCGCGAATGCGCCGCGGCGGTGGCAAACCTGGATCAGGTGCCGGCTGTAGCTGCGCAGGAACGGCACGGTCATGGTCACCTGCCCGCGTTCGGGCAGCACCCGGTCGGCGTGGCGGCGCAAGGTCTTCAGGTACGAGAAGATGTAATCCCAGCGGCCGCAGTTGAGGCCGACCGCGCGCCGGCGCAGGGCGTACAGGATTTCCTCCATCTGGAACGCCGCCGGCAGGGTTTCGATCAATATGGTCACCTTCATCGTGCCGCACGCGAGGCCGAGTTCCCGTTCGACGTACGCCATGACGTCCTCCCACCACGCCGCCTCTTCCATCGACTGGAGCTTGGGCAGATAGATGAAGGGTCCGAGGCCGCGCGCAGCCAGGTCGCGGGCGTTGTGGAGTGCAAACAGGGTGAAGTCGAACAGTGCGCCCGAGACCGGTTCGCCGCCGATCAAGACGTGGTCTTCGGGAAGATGCAGGCCGCGCGGGCGCACCATCAGCACCGCGGTGTCCTGGTTGAGCCGGTAGACCCGTCCATCCGGCGCCCGGTAGTCGATCCGGCCCGTCACCGCGTCCCGCAGGTTCAGTTGGCCGTCGAGCAGGTTCTTCCAGGTCGGGGACGTCGAATCCTCGAAATCGGCCATGAACACATTGGCGCCCGCGTTCAGGCCGTTGATCACCATCTTGCGATCGACCGGACCGGTAATTTCGACGCGGCGATCCTGCAGCACCGCGGGGATGGACTCGACCTTCCACCCGGCAGCGCGGATTGCGCTGGTATCAGGACGGAAATCCGGCAATTCACCGGCGTCGTGGCACGCCTGGGCCTTGGCGCGTTCGGCCAGCAGCGCCCGGCAGCGCGCATCGAATCGATGATGCAGGCTCGCTAGCAGGGCCAGGGCCCGGTTGGACAGCATGCCGGCATGCGCCGGGCCCAGACAGCCGCGGATCCTGATGCCAGCCGTGTCGCAGGGCTTTTCCATAAGCATGTCCATGACGTTTTCCTTTGCGTTGGGTGACCGATCGACCGTAGTGTTGGCAATCACATTTGACAAAGCAGACCATTCAATGCATAAGATTGGCACTGTTAAAGAATCAACAACCCATTGACTGGGAAACGAATGAAGGAGCCAGGCAAGCCAAAAGCGGGGCGGCGCAAGGCGCGCGGTGTCAGTGCAGCCGCAAAGGGCAGTACGACCCGGTTCTACTACAAGGGCAACCGCTACAAGCAGCTCCGGGCCTTTGTCGCGGTCGTGCGGTTCGGCACCTTGACGCGCGCCGCGGAATCCCTGTTCCTGTCGGCGCCATCGGTGAGCCTGCAACTGCAGGCGCTGGAGCGCGAACTTGGCGCCAAGCTGCTGGACCGCGGGCGACCGCGCGTGACCATGACCCGCGCGGGCCAGGCGTTGTACGAACAGGCAAGGCCGCTCGTGGAAGGACTGGATTCACTGGACAAGCAATTCCACAGCGCAGTCGAGGGCCTGGGCGCGGGCGATCTCGTCATCGCGGCGGGCTCGTCCACGATCCAGTATCTGTTGCCGCCCCTGGTTGCCCGGTACCGCGAACATTTCCCCGGGGTGCGCCTGCAACTCGCCAGCGTCACCGGGCAGGATGGACTGGCGATGTTGCGCTCCAACAAGGCCGACTTCGCGGTCGGTTCGATGCTGGACGTGCCGCACGACATCACCTATCAACCGTTTCGCCGCTACGACCCCATGCTGATCCTGCCCGTCGGGCACCCATTGGCCACCAAGCCCGACCTTCGCCTTGGCGACCTGTCGCCGTTCGGCCTGATTCTTCCGCCGCACCGCTTGACGACCTACCGTTTGGTGGATCTCGTCTTCCAGCAACGCAAGGTGCCCTACACCGTGGCGATCGAGGTCGGCGGATGGGAAGTGATCAAGCAGTACGTCGCCATGGGCCTCGGCATTTCGATCGTGACGAGCATCTGTCTCAGTGATGCCGACGACGGGAAACTGGTCGCCCGCAACATGAGCGCATGGTTCCCGCAGCGCAGCTACGGCGTGGTGATGCGCAAAGGCAAATACCTGTCCGCCGAGGCCCGCGGATTCATCAACCAGATCAGGCCAGGCCTGCTCGCCCATCGCGAGCACGATGAACCCGGGGACTCCGAGCGCTGATCAAACGCGAGGACGCACCTGCTGCAGCTTGATGATCACGAACTCGGCGGGCTTGAGCGGCGCGAAACCAATGATGGTGTTGACGACACCGTGGTCGATGTCGGCCTGCGTGGTCGTCTCGCTGTCGCACTTGACGAAGTAGGCTTCCCTGGGGGTACGCCCCTGGAACGCGCCCTGGTGAAACAGCCCCTGGAGGAATTCGCCGATTCTCAGTCGGATCTGCGACCACAGCGATTCGTCATTGGGCTCGAACACCACCCATTGCGTGCCGCGATAAAGCGTTTCCTCCAGGAACAGGGCCATCCGCCGCACCGGGATGTACTTCCACTCCGAGCCGCGAGCATCCTGGCCGTGCAGCGTGCGCGAACCCCAGATCACGGTGCCGTACGCCGGAAAGGTACGCAGGCAGTTGATGGCTTTGGGATTGAGCAGGCTGTTCCCGGCGTCGTCGACCGCCACGGCCAACCCGGCAGCGCCATCCAGCGATGCGCCCTGGCCCGCTGGCGTCGCCCACACGCCGCCCGCGGCATCGGTGCGTGCGAACACACCGGCGACGAAGCCGCACGGCGGGAAGTCCGCCAGCGCGCCACCGCGCAGCGGATCGGGCGCGCGCACCCACGGAAAGAACACTGCGGCGTTGAGGGCATCCGGGCCGTCCGGCACCGCGGTGGTGCCCTCCGACAGCGATCGTACGGTCGCCGCCGGGTCCGCGTCCGCGATCAGGAATGCGCGATGCTTGCGACACCAGCCCTGCAATGCGGCGAGCGTGGTGACATCCGTTTCACCGGGCACGCAGACCAGATTGACCAGGTCGAGACCGGCGGTCGCGTTCTCCTCGAAAGCTGCGGCAAGCGCGGCGTGGAAAGTGCTGCTGCCCGGCAAAAGGGGCGTGCCGTCGTCACCGCCGACCAGCGCGCTGGTCGCATCCGCGGGCGCGGAGGCCCCGATGGCGGTCACAGTGATAAACGCAGAACTGGCATTGACCAGGGCTTCCACGAAGCGACCCTGCGGGTCGCCCGGGTCGGCGGACAGGTCCCGGTAACGCTCTACCACGACCGGGTCGCCGCCGGTGTCGAGCACGTCGAGCTGGAACCGATCGTCACCCGGCGACGCGTAACGGATGGTGCGCACCGCGAAGGCGTTGGCCCACTGGCCGGGCGAAGTAGCGGAGAATTTGAGTGCGCCGTGCACGACCGCGGCCGTCGCGGCGTCGGCATCGACCAGACGCACGATCAAGGCATCGCTGCCGCCGTTGTCATGGAACTGCTTGACGACGTGGCCCAATACGCTGCGCGCATCGAGTCCGCCAAACGTGCGCTGGTAGTCGGCGAGCCCGGTGACGGGATGGGCACGTCCGATCGGACCGCGCGAAACCCAACCGGCGAACAAGGTGATCGAAGTCGCGACGCTCGTGATGGCGTGCGCGCCGCTGAAGTCTTCTTCGACATGGACGCCGGGATAGGTGAACCGTGCCGACATGGGCGTACCCTCCGCTGGCCATGATCGATCAGCTGGAATCCCGCAGGAGCGCTTGCACGGGGACAAGCGCAACGCTTGAAAATGCACCGGTCACAAGCATGCCAACAACCGCGACGGGGGCTCCGCTGTCGGCAATGTCATCGGATTGCAAAGACTTCATCCACGTACAGCGCGCCGTGGAGGTCCTGGGTGGAATGCAGCCGCGTCCACTTCTTGAGTGCGGTCACCAGCTTGGTGCGCGGAACCTCGGTGCCACTGGCAACACTCCCGTGTTTGCCGGCCTTGGTCGACATGAGCGAGGTCATGCGTTTGCCGACGGCGAGCGGCTTGGCGCCCTGCGGGTACCACTGCTTCCAGAGCGTTTTGGGCGTCGCATTCAAACTGCCGTGATGCCCGACCTTGTAGACCGTGATGTTCTTGAGCAGCCCGGTGAACTTCTTCTGGCCGAGCGCGTATTCCCAATTCTCGATCTGCGCATCGCCGGGAAACAGAAACCGGTGTCCGCCGCACTCGAACAGCAGGATCACGCTGGTGTTGTTCATCGCCGTATCGAGCGAACGCACCAGTTCCAGGAGTTGGTCGCCCTGCGCGCTGCGCAGGGACTTGATGATCCAGCGCGCCCACAACGGTGCGCTTCCACCGGTCGTCTGCTCGTGGCCGGGAAACAGGGCCCTGTCGCCGGTCGAGCCGGACTTCACGCCCAGTCCGAAGGCTTTGCCTTGCAGGCTCCAGAACTCGTCGGGGTCCCTGATGCGTTCTTTGCGCACGCTGTCGTGCTGTTTCACCGTCGGCGGCCCCATCACCGTCACCTTGACGCCCGGCAGGAACCGGGCGAGCTTCGTGGGCTTCCCGGCGTACACATAGTCGTTGGGCGCCATCCGCATCAAATTGCGAACCGCGCCGTCGTTGGAAATATTGTCTTCGCCGATGAACGCCAACTGCTCGGCGGTGGCGGTGCGCTGGAACGAGCGCTGCAGCCGCGGAAGCGCAACATCCACGGCCTGCCGGGCAATCGCCTGGAGCGATGCCAGGGTTTCCTGCCGCGCCGCCAGTCCCTTGAACCCGGGAGGCGCCTTCGCATCCACCGCTAGATCCGGCTGTTCCGTCCAGGGTTGCACCACGAATCGGGGCTTGAGCGCGGCAATGACCGCGCCCGGTCCCTTGCCGTTCGAACCTGGATCGAAACCGGCGATGTGGTCGCGATGGCGATGGGTCGCGACCACGGCGAAGGGGGCGTTGCCGACCGTCTTGCGGATGTCCTCGGCGATCCTGCCGAGCAGTTGCGAAGGGCTGCCGCTCGGCGCTGCCGTGGTGCCGAAGTCAACCAGCACGTGGCGCGGCTTGGTCCGCCCGGCATACCGGAACGTCAACAGGAAGCAGTCGCCGAAGCCGACCTGGTACATGCGCACCCGAACGCTGGTGGGAACCATGGCTCAACCTCCCGGGGCCCAGCGGTCGCGCGCTCGCGCCAGGTGCAAGCGCGCGAAGAAGCCGCGGCTGAAATCCTGGTCGCTGCGGTACTCGAAGAAGCCCACCTTGGCCAGGTAATCCAGGCGCGCCTGTTGGCGGGCAACGTTGGCGACGTTGTTGCCGATGCTGTACTTCAGCCGTCCGAATTCATCCAGCACCAGCACGCCGCCGCCGTACAGGCGCACCTCCTTGCCGGTGGGCAGTTCCTCCGGTCGCCGCAAGCCGAGCGTGCCGAGCTCATGCCCGCGGACGGCGAGGATCTGCAGGTAATCGACCACCGTTTCCCGGACGATGAGCCCGTCGGGCGCCACCCGGGCCACCGGATGCACGGCCTGTACCTGGGTGTAGGCCTCGCGGGCGAGCTTCAGCGCTTCGAAGTTCTCCCAGATGAAGCGGAAGGCCTCGTCGGGGTCCCGCCGCAACGCCTCGGCGCGCAGGTTGCGGTAGGACACCGGCCGGCCGAAGGATTCCCAGCAGCCATCGCCGCCGGGGTGACTCACGGGTTGGATTCCCCACGCGCCGAAGGTCTTCCGCACGATCTGCCGGTAGTGGTACTTCGAATCATCCGGCACCGTTTCCTTGTCGGCGGTGAGCAGCGCACTCAGGTAATCGACGTACTGGAGATCCGTGGACGGCGCGTAGTCGAGCGCCCGGATGCACATCGTCATGAGGTGGTTGGCCGCCGCCACGCCTTCTTCGACGACACGGTTGCCGTCGTACATCCCGCGCGCCACGATGCCCAGGCCGGCGATGCGGGCCACCCACACCGCGAGAAACGCATCCATCACCGCGGCGACCAGGATTTCGCCACGCTGGTGGGGCTCTTCCCAGTCCGGATCCTCTTGCCAGCGCGCGGATGGGTTCAGTGACACGGATCGCCGCAACGCCGTGCCCGCATCGTTTGGAATCGAGGCCCCGAATTGTTCCGCCAGCCCCAGCAGCGCCGAAGCCTTGAGCGCGGATGCGGTCAACGCGCGCGGCGGGATCAGGGCGCGCCGTCCGCGCATCACGCCCTGCCGGATCAGCACCTGCTCGACGATGGCGCGATCCGACAGCACCGACAGCAGCGCCACCACGTCGGCGAACCCTTCGTGGAATCCGGCCTGGTCGGGCGACGACGGATCGATGAAACGGGGGCGCAGACCGTCGAGCAGCGCATGCGTCATTTCGTGCGCGACGACGTCGTGGGACAGGCAGGTGTAGACCATGCGCCCGCCCGGTCCCGGAAAGTACCCGAAGCACAGGCAGCGATTTTCGCGCTGGTAGTACGCATTGGGACCGGCAAAGGCGTGCGGCGCGATGTGGAGCTGGTGGCCCTTGAAACCGAAACACGTGCGCCGGCCCAACGCGCTTTCGAAATAACCGAGGGTGCGCATCGCGATGGCGTAGGCGTTCTGTTGATGGAACCGCGGGTCGTCGAGGAACGTGGCCGCGCTCCTTCCGTCGAAGGGATCGAGCCAGTCGTCGCCCTTCTGGTAGCCGCCGCGCATGGGCAGGTAAAGACGATCGCGCGACGCGTCGTAGTCGACCACCTTGATGCGCGCGCCGCACGGCCCATCCATCAGAGGCTCGGCCGTGATTTGCGCCTTGGCCGTGAGGATCCTCCTGCCGCGCCGGACCGAAGGGTCCTGGGCCAGGATGGTCAACGCGCGCAGCGGCGCAGAGTCCCCGCGCGTCGGCACCGGACGCATCCGTGCATCCCTTCGCTTGCCTTGTACAGCGCGTCGAGCCATGGGCGTCTCCGCTGCAACCTGCAATTTCGAATCTATCCCACGCCTGCGGGGTACGGGAATCCGCCCGGTGCAGGCAGGCCGCTGTCGAAGTGTGCGCGAACCGCGGCGTCGCACACGGCGTAGCCCCAATTGATCAAGCGCTCCTGGGTGGCGTCGTCCTTGGCCGAAAGATCGGTGCCGATGTGCGCGATGCGTGCCGTGGCCTCGGCGGGACACGCCAGCGCCTGCGGACAACCGTGCACGGCGATGTCCTGTTCGATGTCCCAGAACGCGCCGTTGCGCACGCCCGCAACGAGGTTGCCGACCAGCAAACGTTTGCGCAGGCTGAGTACCTGGTTGTCCATCACGTCGATGCAGCGCTGGCCCAGGCGGACCCAATCGGAAGGCACGTCGGGCTGGATGCCGAAAGGCGCGCCGGCATTGCTGACGAACAGCGTCTGGTAACGCTTGTACGCGGTTTCCAGGCCGAGATTGTCGTAGACACCGCCGTCGGCCAACACCGGCTTGGTGGTGAACGGCGCGCGCTGCAGATTGTCGCGGCCCTTGCCACCCGAGTTCGGCGTGTAGTCCGAGTCCTTGAGTGACAGCGGTGCCGGCGCGAGGACCGGCGGAAACGCCGACGAAGCCGCGACGGCCTGGGCCAGCGAAATGGTCGGCCGCTTCACCTCGCCCACCCGCCAGTCACGCATGTACGGTTTCATGAAGCGCCACAATGCACCCGACTGCAGGTTCGAGGCATTGATGACAAAGCGTGGAGCGTTCGGCAAATCCTGGAGCGTCGCGTCACCGAACAGGTGCTTCCTGTAGGCCGCGATGATGTGGTCGTTCACCGAACCCGGCGCAAAAATATTCCAGAGCATGTGCATCACGCCCCTTGGGTCCTTGCCGGCCAGCGAGACCCCGGCGAGCTTGCGGATGGGCGCGACCACCAGTTCAACGTAGCGATCGACCAGCCTGGGCTGATCCACCGCGAGCTCTGCCCACTTCAGCCCGAGCATTCCCGCGAGCAACGAACCGCCCGAGACACTGGAAATCCGTTGCAGTGTTCCGGCCGGCCGCAACGAACCGTCCGCCCTGCGGATGTTGTGGGTGGTGGGGCCGAGCAGTCCCAATTCCGCCAGGCGCCAGATGACGCCCGTGTGGAACAACATGGCGCGATAGCCGCCGCCGGAAAGGCAGATGGCGATCCCCTGCTCCGGTGATCCCGAAGCCTGCTCGCCCGGAAGCGGCTCGACCGGAGCCGGTGCAGCAACGGCGATTGCATTCATGGCCCATACCCTCGCCCGTCACGGCGCCGATCATAGCCATTCGGCGGGGCGCACGCGTCAAATTTTGGTAGCGGCACCGTGACGGAGATCCGGGCGTTGTCGGACCTGGTGCGGCGCGTCCCCGGGCCGCTCGCGGGCGACAGTCATGACCGGATTCGGGTGCCGGTCAAGGGCTGGCAGCCGTCCCGCACGGGGTCCGCCACCAACGATCAAGCGGGCGCCCCGGGTACGGCTATGCGCCCGCTTC
This sequence comes from Lysobacteraceae bacterium, assembly GCA_040255405.1. Taxonomy (GTDB): domain Bacteria; phylum Pseudomonadota; class Gammaproteobacteria; order Xanthomonadales; family Rhodanobacteraceae; genus 66-474. Next base: position 3,961 of record JBDZUX010000011.1, on the reverse strand, counting down.
GTACCAGCCGCGAGAGCGATTGACGACCCGCACCACCGACAACATGACCGGTACTTCGATCAGGACGCCCACCACGGTCGCCAACGCTGCACCGGAGTGCACGCCGAACAGCCCCACCGCGGCCGCCACCGCCAGTTCAAAGAAGTTGCTGGCGCCGATCAACGCGGAAGGCCCGGCAACACAATACGGCACACCCAGCCTGCGGTTGAGCCAATAGGCGAGACCCGAGTTGAAGTAGACCTGGATCAGGATCGGCACCGCGAGCATGCCGATCACGGCGGGCTGCGCCATGATCTGCGTGCCCTGGAAGCCGAACAGCAGCACCAACGTCGCCAGCAGCGCCGCCAGCGATACCGGCCCCAGGCGCTTCTGCACGGCCTGCAACCGCAAAGCACCTCCGCGTGACAGCAACCGGCGCCGCAACCACAGGCTGAAGATGACCGGCATCACGATGTACAGCAGTACCGAGAGAAGCAACGTACCCCACGGCACGCTGATCGATGAAATGCCCAGCAGCAGAGCAACGATCGGCGCGAAGGCAAATACCATGATGGCGTCGTTCAATGCCACCTGGCTCAACGTGAAGTGCGGTTCGCCGTTGCAGAGATTGCTCCACACGAACACCATCGCCGTGCACGGTGCAGCGGCCAGCAGGATCAGCCCCGCGATGTAGGAGTCGAGTTGGGCCGCCGGCAGATACGCCGCAAACACGTGGCGGATGAAGATCCAGGCCAGCAGCGCCATCGAGAACGGCTTGATGGCCCAGTTGACGAACAACGTGATGCCGATGCCCTTCCAGTGTTTTCGCACGCCCGCCAGCGCGTGGAAATCGATCTTGAGCAACATCGGCACGATCATCAGCCAGATCAGCACGGCGACCGGCAGGTTGACCTGGGCTACTTCCACGCCGCCCAGTGCCGCGAAGGTGCCGGGGAGCAGATGGCCGAGCAATGTGCCCGTAGCGATGCACGCCAGTACCCAAATCGTCAGATAGCGTTCGAAGATCCCCATTGAGGCGATGGGCGGCGCGGTCTCCGCAGCCGAAGTGTCGCCGACCATCGGTACATTCATGCCCGAGGCTCCGTACCCATCCGGCCGATTTCCTGCAGAAAGTCTCGCGCTTTCGGGCCGGCAAGCCGCGCGTCGGGAAGCGCCACCATCGCTTCGACGCGCTTGCGCAGCAGGTCCGCCGCATCGTGATAGGCCGCGCGGCGCTGCGATTCATCGCCAGCGACGATGGCCGGATCAGGGACGCCCCAGTGCGCCGTGACCGGCGAGCCGAACCAGACCGGACAGGTTTCGCCCGCGGCGTTGTCGCAAACGGTGATCACGAAGTCCATGGTCGGCGCGCCCTCCCTGGCAAATTCATCCCACGATTTGCTGCGAAGCAGCCCAGCGGGATAGCCGAGGCCCGTCGCAATTTCCGCTGCCATCCGCTGCACCCGACCCGCAGGGTGGCTGCCTGCGCTGAATGCCTTGAAGCGGCCATGGCCAAGCACGTTCAACAGCGCCTCGGCCATGATGCTGCGCGCGGAGTTGCCGGTGCACAGGAACAGCACGCGATACGGATGCGGGTACGTCATGCGTTGGCGTCATGCAGCCTGCGATTTCGGCCCGCAGCAGGAAGATCGAGGACCACAACACGCATCCGACCTGGTCGACTCGGACTGCGCGACGGGCGCCGAATAGGTGGTGGCCTCACCGTGCGTGTGGAAGGTTTCCCAGCGCACGCCCTGCGGGTCCTCGGCCCAATACTTGTCGGAATGCGCGTAACAGCAGGTGGCGCCCTGCTCGGCCAAGGCGACCGCATCGGCGGCGACCAGCCGTTCGCCGATGGCTTCGAGCTCCGCTCCATCCTCCGCCTGCAAGCCAAGATGATCCACGCCCGCGGCACGATCCCGCTGCGAAATAGCGAAGTTGACGCGGGGATCTTCCAGCATCCACTTGGCGTAATCGGGCTTGTGCACGGTTGGCGCACTGCCGAACAGGGTGGAGTAGAAGTGGATGCTGGCATCCAGGTCATTGACGTTGACGTGTACATGGAAACGCTTCATCGGGGCGATCTCCGGCTTGGTTGGGGTGCGCACACGGGTGCGCAGGAAGGGGTGTCATCGCCACAGCAGTTTTCGGTCAGGAAGCCGAGCAACGCATTCATGCGCGTGTAATCGGCGCGACAACGGATCGAGCGGCCTTCGCGCACATCGCGCACGAGGCCGGCCCGCCGCAGCACATTGAGATGGCTGGTGAGCGTGGGCGCCGGCAGTTTGAGCCGGTCGCCGATTTCACCGACGGCCAGCCCGTCGGGACCGGCCTGCACCAGCAACCGGTAGGTCGCCAGCCGGGTGTCGTGGGCCAGCGCCTTGAGGGCTTCGACGGCTGTTTTCTGTTTCATACTTTGGAAAGTATAAAATGATTTACATGGCCGTCAAGCGACTCGTGCCAGGCGCGAGGTGTTGTGAATTGCGAACCGGCCGCCACTGCGGAGTGGCCGTCGAGGGCGAGTTCGTCATCCAACTGCGCCGGCTGGCCCGCGCCATGAAGCGGCGAATGACGGCGCGCTGGTCAACTGTCAGGAGCGAACCTCGTCGAACACGCCAATTCCACGGACGCCTCAGGCGTCGTTGCCCTCGATGCGCTTTGCGCGCTTGCGCCGCATCCGCCACCAGCGCAGCAATCCATAGGACAGGCGCACCTTTTCCTGTCCGACCGGCAGGTCGGCGCGCGCGAATATCCAGGACGACTTGCTGTAGGCGATCTGCTGTTCCGGATACACGCTGCGATGCCCGATGATGAGATACGCCGCCACGCACGCGCCGGCCACGTACAACGTGGAATCCGCGCCGAACAGCTCCACCCCCATCAGGACGGCTGCGATCGGCGCGTTCGAGGCGGAGGCCACCACCGCCACCAGGCCGACGGCCGCGCCGAGCGCCGCGTGCAACCCGAGAAGATGCGCGAAGGCGCCGCCGGCGACGGCCCCCATCACGAACTGCGGTGTCACGATGCCGCCGTAAAAACCCGACCCCAGCGTGATCGCGACCAGCAGCGCCTTCCACAGGAACCCGAGATAGGGCATGGGCGCGCCATGCAGCGCGCTGTCCATCAGCGGCAAGCTCAAGCCGAGGTACTGCGTCGGGATCACGAGGATCAGCAGCGCCAATACCACGCCGCCGAGCAACGGCATCAACGGCGGCCACAACGCGTAGCGCCTGCGCATCCAGCCGGTGGCGTTGCGCGTCGCGTGGACCAGTTCCACGAAGATCCATGCGACCGCGCCGCACAGGATGCCGATCACCACCGTCTTCAGGAACAGCAGCTCGGTGAAGTCGCCGACGAAGGCGATGTGGTACTCCGGATACGGGACGCCTAGATGACGCGAAACCTCGAAGGCGGTGACGCCGGCCACGATCCCGGGAAACAGGAAATCGTGGCGGATGCGGCCGATCGCCAGCACCTCGACGCCGTAGATCGCCCCCGCGATCGGTGTGCCGAACACGCTGGCGAACCCCGCGCTCACCCCGCACGCCAGCAGCCGCTTGCGCATTTCCGGATTGAGATGCAGCACCCTTCCGACGCCGGCCGCGAAACTCGCGCCGATGTGGGAACACGGTCCTTCCTTGCCCGCCGAGCCACCGCAACCCAGCGTGACCAGCGCCGCCAGCGGCTTGATCCACAAGGTGCGGAACGGCATCTTGCCCTGCTGCTCGTTGACCGCGACGATCGGGTTGTCCTTGAACCCGCTGCGGCTCAACCGGTAACCGTAGTACAGCAGCAGGCCGTTCACGATCCCGCCGATCGGAAGCAGCGTCATTTGCAGCCACAAGGGTGCGGCGTAGGCGCGGCCGGCGGTCGCGAACAGGATGCGCAGGAAGATCGTGCAACCAACGCCCACCAGCGCACCGGTGAACATCGACAGCACCAGCCACTGGACCACGGTCGCGAGCATCACCAGTGGTTCGGC
>JBDZUX010000055.1:0-16166 GCA_040255405.1 Lysobacteraceae bacterium | reverse complement strand
TCATCCGCCAGCGGGGGCGCGAGTTGGCGGAGGCGGAGTAACGGGATCCAGCAACAGGGTCAGGTTCACTTCGACAAGCGAATAAGTGAACCTGACCCCGTTTCAGTCTGATCACGTCCCGAGGGTGCAGGGCGGGCATGGCGAAGCTGATCCCGCCATGAAGTCGAACACGGGGTGCATGCGCGGCGAGATCTTCGTCGCAGGCCACGCCGGCCGGCATCCATCAACGGTACTCCGCGGTTGCAGTGGAGCGATGGCCGTCGGTGCCGCAGATTATTCGAGATTCCCGAGCGCGTACGCGGGCGCGATACGGGAAAAGCATCCAGCCGGGCCGGCATTCTTGTGACCCGCCGCGGCAGCGTGAAGCACCGTTTCCGACGGGGTATGCTGTGTGCATCAACTTGCCATGCCGCACGGAAGCTCGTCCATGTGGATCGTGATTGCCGGGCCGGTCGTGATCACGGTGGTGGTCGTCGTGATCGTGATGAACTTCCACCGCCCGGAGAAAACCGTGCGGCACCACGTCGAGCACCAGCATGCGATCGATGATCCGCAGTTCCGGCGCGAGATCGACGCGATGCTCGGGCCGGCGGTGCTGAAGGGCAATACGGTCACGGCGTTGCAGAACGGCGACGAGATTTTTCCGGCGATGCTTGAGGCGATTCGTGGCGCGCAGCGCAGCATCACCTTCGAGACCTACATCTACTGGTCGGGCGACATCGGCAAGGCGTTCGCCGACGCGCTGAAGGAGCGCCGTGGCGCCGGCGTGGCCATTCACGTGATGCTGGACTGGGCGGGCAGCGCCAAGATGGACCACCGCCTGCTGCAGGAACTCATCGATGCCGACATCGAAGTGGAACGTTACCACCCGCTGCGCTGGTACACGCTGGCGCGGCTCAACAACCGCACGCATCGCAAACTTCTGGTCGTGGACGGGCGCATCGGATTCACCGGAGGCGTAGGCATCGCCGACCAGTGGCAGGGTCACGCGCAGGACCCGGAGCATTGGCGTGACGTTCATTTCCGCGTGGAAGGGCCGGTGGTGGCGCAGTTGCAGGCGGGCTTCATGGACAACTGGATCAAGGCCACGGGACGGGTGCTGCACAGCGACCTGTATTACCCCGTGCTGCAACCGGCTGGCGGCCGCGACATGCAGCTGTTCATCAGCTCGCCCGCGGGCGGCAACGCCAGCATGCGCCTGATGTACCTGCTGGCGGTGGCCGCCGCCACGCGCTCGATCGACCTGCAGGCGGCGTACTTCATCCCGGATCGGCTGGTGGTCGATGCGTTGGTCGATGCGCGCGAGCGCGGGGTCGCCGTGCGCTTGCTGGTGCCCGGCCGCTACATCGATTCGGCGATGGTGCGCCTGGCCTCGAAGCGCCGCTGGGGGCGCCTGCTCGACGCCGGCGTGGAAATTCATGAGTACACGCCGACGATGATGCACAACAAGATGCTGATCCTCGACGGCGAACTGGTGTCGGTGGGTTCGACCAACTTCGACATGCGTTCGTTCGACCTCAATGATGAGGCCAGCCTCAACATCTACTCGCGCGAGTTCGGCGCGCAGATGACCGCGGTGGTGGAAGCGGATCTGCGGGATGCGAAGCCGTACACGGCGGAAATGTGGCGACGCAGGCCGCTGCGGCAGAAGCTCGGCGAGCTGCTGGTGCGGCCGCTGGAGTCGCAGTTGTAGGGCTGGTTGCCTGGCGGAGCGCCGTGAATCGTGCTTCCTTGCGTTACTTCGCGAACAGCTTCGAGCGATCCGCGAACGCCTTGAACTCCAGTGCGTTGCCGGAAGGATCGAGCAGGAACATCGTGGCCTGTTCGCCGGGCTGGCCCTTGAAGCGCACGTGCGGGTCGATCACAAAGTGCGTGCCGGCTTCGCGCAGTTTTTCGGCGAGCGCGTGCCACGCGTCCATGTCCAGCACCACGCCGAAGTGGCGCACCGGCACGTTGTCGCCGTCCACGTCGTGCGCGGCCGATGCGCGCAGTTCCGCCGGTGCGACGTGCGCGACGATCTGGTGACCGAAGAAATCGAAGTCGACCCAGGTGTCGCTGGAGCGTCCTTCCGGGCAACCGAGCAGGCCGCCGTAAAACGAACGCGCTTTGCCCAGCGATGCGACGGGGAAGGCGAGATGGAAGGGTGGGAGTTCGGGCATGGTGACTTTCGCGGTCATGGCGTCATCACCAGTATGCAGGAAGCGCGAAAGCGGCACCGCGCCAGCATTTCGTTGCCGTTTGGGGCTGCGATCGTAGCATGGTACCGCCGTCCGGAGGAGCACGCCATGGCCGAAGAAAATGCCAGCAAGCAGCTCGAGCACGTCACCGACACGCTGACGCAGCTCAAGGAGATGCACCATTACGCGAAGAACAACGTCGAGCGGTTGACCGCGATCTGGCTGCTGTTCGATGGTGAACTCGCGAAGTTGAAGCTGACCGACAGGATCGACGATTTGATGAACCGCCAGGGCCAATTGCATGAAGCCCTGGAAAAAGTCATCGCCGATCTCGAAGCGGTGCGGCAGAAACTGCAACCGCCGTCGGCGGAATCCGCCGGCTGAGGACGTGTGACGACCGGCACCGATCAGCGCGGATCCCGCCGCGCGATCCAGTTGTCGACGACAGGTTTGGGTAGCGGGAAATAGCCGTTGGTGACGTCCGGATCGCGCGCATGGAGTTCCGGCGCCAGGTGAACGTGCCACCTCCCGATGCGCGTCACCCGCAGGCAATCGTCGATTTCGGGCAGATCGTCCTTGTGGGTTTCCAGATGCCTTGGCAACAACGTTCGTTTGGCGCGCTGCTTGGCATCGGCCTTGTTCGGCGCGCCGAAGATTCCCCACGCGTGGTGCTCGCCGAATACGCCCGGCCGGTAGCCGCCGATGTTGATGAAGTAGAGGTGCAGCCCGTTGTCCGCGCGGCGTTGTGCCAAGTGCACGCGACAGCCTTCGACACTGTCGAGAAAACACCAGGCGTCCACGTGCAGGCCATGCGGCTCGCCGAACCAGGCGTCCAGCAGCTGGGGGTGCACCGCTTCCAGCGAATCGCCGACGGCGAACGCGACATCGTGCAGTTCGGTTTTCGCGCGCGGCGCGGTGCCACCCAGTACGCAGGCGATCAGGCGTTCGGTCGTGCGGAAGTGGGTTGCCATGGAAACGCCCCATCATGCCATGCGGTTTCCCGGGCGTGCGTTCCGATACGCGTTTCACGCCGCTTTCAAAGCGGCGTGCGTAGGCTGGAATTCGACGTTCGCGCACCTTCGAGGAGGCACCGCTGTGAAGCACAAGATCTTGTCGCTGCAATCCGATTTCGAGGTCGCGTTCGCGGTGCGCAAGGTGCAGGCCGCGGAGATGGCGCTGACGCCGGGTTCGCACACCGGCGGCCCGGACAATCGCCATCGCGGCGCGGACCAGTGGATGTACGTGGTTTCCGGGAACGGCGCCGCCATCGTCGATGGTGTACGGCAGCCGCTGCAGGCAGGCAGCCTGCTGGTGATCGAACGCGGCGAAACCCACGAGATCCGCTGTACCGGCGACGAGCCGTTGCGGACCGTCAACTTCTATTCGCCGCCTGCCTACGACGATGACGGGCAGGAATTGCCGGCGGGCAAGGCATGAAAACGATCGAACGGGCCTGCGGGCGGCGACTTGAAGTTGCCGTCCGCGCTTTCGCCCGTTGGCGTATTTACTGTCGCGCGGCCCGCGGAGCGCTCGCAGGTCTTGGCGCTGCGTTGCCGGGGAAACCCGGACGCATGGGCATCGCGGAGGCCGGCGCTGGTTCGCGGGACGCCGATCGCGGTTCGGATGCATGCGGCGAAGGGCGCGGCGGCTGCGATTGATAGCGCGGATGCGAAGGAAAGCGTTCGAAGTGGCGCAAGGTGTGGTTCGCGCGGGAACCCGTGCCGTCGGAGACTAGCGCCAGTTCGAGACCGCCATTGATCACGTCCCAATGGAGTGCGCCGCCATAAGCGAGCGGCATGCTTTTCACGTACACGAAATGCGCGTCGTAGTTGCCGTCCTTGCGCGGCTGCACGCGCATCGCCACTTCCATGATGAATCGGCTGGCCGTCGGCTTGCCGCGGTCCATCGCGGGTTCGGCAATCCACGCGTCGATCTGCTTGACCAGCATTTCCCGCGCCCATGGCTCCAGTTGCTGGCTGGGAAGCACGTCGGTGACACGGCCCTGTGCGTTCACCTGCACCACCACGGGCATGATCCGGGGCGTGAATTCAACGAGCGAGCCGGACGATGCGGTTGCGGTTCCCGCGAAAGCGGCGACTGCACATCCAAGCAGACAGGCATGAAATGATTTCATCACGCGCTCCTTCAAGGCCCATGAAGGCGGCCGGGTGTGTTCACCGGCTTCATGGCCCGATCATACGCCGCGCATCGGCGTCCGTGGCTCGTGCTTTCACACAACGGTAACGAGCGGGGGCGGCTGCATGAGCGTTCAGGCCGCGGCTGCTAGACATGGAGGCGTGGCAATGGATGCCACGCTTCACATGAGGACACGGCGATGGGCAGCAACAAGGTGCAGGGCGAAGGCGATTACGAGAGCGCGCGCCGCTACCGCGAGGCCACCGAGCAATCTGCGCGGAAGCAGGCGAAGAGCGGCAAGCCGATCAAGGGTGACGCGCACAAGGCGTCGGATGCGTTGACGCCGGAAGAACGTGAAGGGCGCTCGCGCGCCAAGACGCCGGGACAGGACAAGCGCGACGCCGCGTACATGGAAGAGCTGGAGCGCAAGCAGAGGCACTGACCGCCTGATCGTTGCGCGCGGCGCGCCAGGCGCCACCGCATCGACGACGATTCATTCTTGCGCCGGTTCCAATGGCACCGCGGCGACGCGCCCGGCTCGGCCAGTCCGTGCAAGCTGAAGTGAAAGGGCGCGGCGATAGGTGTCGCGCTGGCCATGCGGGGCGGGTGGCAACCCGCCGATTGGGTGGGTCGGTTTCGCCATGATGGCGGGATGTGCTGCGCACAGCCCGCCCTGTGGGTCAGGCTGCCTTGGCCTCATCCTTCAACGTTTGCATGTCGATCACGAAGCGGTACTTCACGTCGCTCTTCAGCATGCGCTCGTAGGCGGTGTTGATGTCGCGCATCGCGATCACCTCGATGTCGCACACGATGCCGTGCTCGGCGCAGAAATCCAGCATCTCCTGGGTTTCGCGAATGCCGCCGATCAGCGAGCCGGCGATCGCACGGCGTTTCATGTACAGGTTAGGCACCCGCGGCGAAGGGTGGGGCGTGTTCGCGGGCGGCGCGCCGACCAGGCAAAGGGTGCCGTCGCGCTGCAGCAGCACGAGATAGGCATTGAGATCGTGCGACGCCGAGACCGTATCGAGGATGAAGTCGAAACTCGCCGCGTGCCGGGCCATTTGCTTCGGGTCTTTCGAGATCACCACCTCGTCGGCGCCCAGGCGCTTGCCATCGGCGACCTTGCCGGGCGAGGTGGTGAACAGCACCACGTGCGCACCCATCGCGTGCGCGAGCTTGACACCCATGTGACCGAGGCCGCCCAGGCCCACGATGCCGACCTTCTTGCCCGGGCCGGCATGCCAATGCCGCAGCGGCGAGTACGTCGTGATGCCGGCGCACAACAGCGGCGCGACCGCAGCCAGGTTTTCGGTGTGCGAGATGCGCAGCACGAAGCGCTGATCCACCACGATATTTGCGGAGTAACCCCCGAGGGTGTGGCCCCCGCCGGGCAGCGGCGAATCGTAGGTGCCGGTGAAGCCGCTCTCGCAGTAGTTTTCCTCGCCCGCCTTGCAGGCATCGCAGTGCCCGCAACTGTCGACCATGCAGCCGATGCCGACGGTGTCGCCGACCTTGAAACCCCGCACGTCCTTGCCAACCGCCGTGACGGTGCCGACGATTTCGTGACCGGGCACGCACGGGTACGTGGTGCCGCCCCATTCGTTGCGCGCCGTGTGCAGGTCGGAGTGGCACACGCCGCAGAACTTGATGTCGATGGCGACGTCAGTGGCACCGGGCGCGCGGCGGTCGATGCGGTGGGCACCAAGCGGCTGGCTGGCGGAGGGTGTGGCGTAAGCGGGGGTCTGGGTCATTCGAATCTCCTGTTCGTTGTCTGTCATTCCGGGGTCATCGCCAATTCATCGGCGATGACCGGGCAGTAGCCATGGATGGCGCGTCTTCAGAAACGAGGAAAGCCGGCGCCTCGTTCTCGCTTCCGTCGGGGGGAGCATCGAAAAACCGATTCCGGGTTCTGCCTGCGAAGCGCGCAGACAGCCCCGGAATGACCATTGAACACCCGGGTGGTCAACCCGCGGCTTTCTCGCGCACCGGCAACTTCCAGTCCGGTCGGATGAAGTGGCAGGTGTAGCCGTTCGGGATGCGTTCGAGATAGTCCTGGTGCTCGGGCTCGGCTTCCCAGAAATCGCCGGCGGGTACGACCTCGGTGACCACCTTGCCGGGCCACAAGCCCGAGGCGTTGACGTCCTCGATGGTGTCTTCGGCGACGCGCTTCTGCTCGTCGTTCGCGTAGAAGATCGCGGAGCGGTAACTCGTGCCGATGTCGTTGCCTTGCCGGTCCACGGTGGTCGGGTCGTGGATCTGGAAAAAGAATTCCAGCAGCTTGCGGTAGCTGGTACGCGCCGGATCGAACACGATCTCGATCGATTCGGCGTGCGTGCCGTGGTTGCGGTAGGTGGCGTTCGGTACGTCGCCGCCGGAATAGCCGACGCGGGTGGACACCACGCCGGGCTGCTTGCGGATCAGGTCCTGCATGCCCCAGAAACAGCCTCCCGCAAGAATGGCGCGTTCGGTGGTCATAGGATTCCTCCAAAAGTTTCGTTATTCCGGACGAACCCGCGCAGCGGGCGCGATCCGGAATCGGTTTGTCTGATATTGCGGGCAACAGCGAGACCGATTGACTCGCGCTGCGTTCGCTTCACTCCGCCTTGGAGCCGCCTTCGGCGTCCGTGTTCGCAATCCTGCAAACGCAGGTCGGGTTCTCACACCCGTTCTACGGGTGCGAGGCCCGGCATGACGACGATTCCTTGCTGACATATGAGGTTCAGGTCAGACGCTGTCAAACAGTTCACGGTACTCCCCGTAGCCTTCTTTTTCCAGATCGGCCAGCGGGACGAAACGCAGCGATGCGGAGTTGATGCAGTAGCGCAGGCCGCCAAGTTCGCGCGGACCATCGTCGAACACGTGGCCGAGATGGCTGTCAGCGTGTGTCGAGCGCACCTCGGTGCGGCTCATGCCGTGGCTGGCATCGTGCTTCTCGATCACGTTGGCCGCTGCAACGGGCTTGCTGAAACTCGGCCAGCCGCAATGACTCTGGAACTTGTCGAGCGAGGTGAACAGGGGCTCGCCGGAAACGATGTCCACGTAAAGGCCAGGCTCGCGATGGTCGTTGAATGCGTTGTCGAAGGGGTGCTCGGTGGCCGATTCCTGGGTGACGCGATACTGGAGCGGAGTCAGGCGCGCGAGCGCTTCGGGTGTCTTGCGATATTCGGGCATGGTGTGTTTCGGGGCCGAAGGATGAGTGCGACATGGAGGCGAGACGCGCGCGCCTCAAGATGTGTTTTCGGGTCCACGGGCAAGGCGGGTCCTGACCCCGCCGGCGATGGATGGGGAGTCGCAACGGCGACGGCGGGTTGGAACCCGCCCCGCATCGCGCAGCAGGCGCCCATCCGGCTTCGCATGCATACTCCGACCGTTCTGCCATCGGACAAAGCCATGCAGCGGCGCGACGTATTGAAGGGTCTGCTCTTGACGGGTGCGGCGGTCGCACTGGTGCGGCCGGCGCGGGTGCTTGCCAGGAATGATGACGTGGAGGCGCGCCTGGCCGGGCTGGAACGCCGGCATGGCGGCCGGTTGGGCGTGGCGATCCACGACACCGGCAGCGGTCGCCGCGTCGCCCATCGCGGCGACGAGCGTTTCCTGATGTGCAGCACGTTCAAGTTGCTGCTGGCCGCGGCGGTGCTGGATCGGGTGGGTCGCGGTAAAGAGAAGCTTGACCGCCGCATCGTGTTCGGCAAGGACGCGCTGCTGGAGTGGGCACCCCTGACGAGCAAGCATGTGGGTGCGCCCGGCATGGCCATTTCCGAATTGTGCGAGGCTGCGATCACCCAGAGCGACAACACCGCGGCGAATCTTTTGTTGAAGCAGATTGGTGGCCCGGAGGCCGTGACTGGATACGCGCACCGTCTTGGCGATCCGTTGACGCGACTGGATCGCACCGAACCGACACTCAATCGCCATGATGGCGACAAGGACACCACGACACCTGCCGCGATGCTCCGTGACGTGCACAAGCTGCTGCTTGGCGACGCGCTTTCGGCTGGCTCGCGCGAACGCCTGACGAACTGGCTGCTTGCGAACCAGACCGGCGGCGATTCGTTGCGCGCCGGATTGCCTTCCGATTGGCGCGAGGGTGACAAGACCGGTTCGGGCGACACGGCCTCCAACGACGTCGCGATCCTGTGCCCGCCGCGGCGCAAGCCCGTGCTGGTGGCGGCGTATTACGAGAATGCCAAGGCGACGGGCGAGGAGCGTCATGCGGTGCTGGCAGAAGTCGGGCGGATCATGGCCGCGCTGTAGCGCGCTGCGCACGGGTGTAGGCTTCGCGCTCATGCATCCGTGCCTTGCCCACCCATGGTGACCGCTCCATCGCTGCCGCCGCAGCTTCTGGGCGCGCTGCAAAAGGCGCAAGGCGAACTGGCGCGCCGCCAGTTCGACGCGGCTTCCTCAACGCTGGCATCGGTGCTGGCGACCATGCCCGATTGCGCGCCGGCGCTGGGCATGGCCGCGGTCGCGGCGCAGATGCAGGGGCATCACGATCGCGCCGTCGCCTGTTTTCGCAAGGCGCTGGGGGCGCAGCCGAACGATGCGGGATTTCATGCGGGTCTCGGCATTTCCTTGTTCGAATCGGGCGACGTCGAAGGCGCGATCGCGATGCTGCGACGCGCGTGTGAGCTGGCTCCGGGCATTGCGTCGGGCTGGTACAACCTTGGCAAGGCGCTCAAGCTTCAGGTCCGTACCGAAGAAGCGATCGCCACGCTTCGATGTGCGTTGCGGCTCGACCCCTCGAACGTTCGCGCGCGGCTGACGCTCGCCGACGCGCTGGCCAGCATCGGCGAAATCGATGCGGCGGTTGCCGAACTGCGTGGGCTGCTGAAGGCGCACCCGGCCGACGCCCACGCGTGGTTCGCACTGGCCAACCTCAAGGTCGTTCCGCTGTCGGTCGAGGATGTCGAAACGTTGCGGCGGAATTTCATGCAGGCGTCCGGGCCACCGGAAGATCGCGTGTTGTTCGGCTTCGCATTGGCGCGGGCGCTGGAGGATCAAGCCGACTACGCCGCGTCATTCGAGGTCTTGCGGCAGGCCAATCGCCTGCAGCGGCGTCGCGTGCGCTGGGACGCCGCGCAGCACCGCGCGTTGACCGCCGCGATCGAGCGCGCGTTTTCGCAGGCGCTGCCGGAGTCGCCGGAGCCGCAGCTCGGAAGCGAGGTGGTTTTCATCGCCGGCATTCCACGGTCGGGCTCGACGCTGGTCGAACAAATCCTCGCATCCCACCCGGAAGTGGAAGGCGCAAACGAAATCACGGACTTGCCGACCCTGCTGGAGGCCGAATCGAGGCGGCGCGCGCGGGCCTATCCGGGGTGGGTGCAGGACGCCACGCCGGACGACTGGCGGCGGCTGGGAGTCGGGTACCTCGCGCGCACCGCGCGCTGGCGCGAGCGCAAGCCGCGCTTCACCGACAAGAATCTGGCCACCTGGAAGCACGTCGGCGCCGCGCTGGCGATGCTTCCGTCGGCGCGGGTGGTGATCGTCCGCCGTGATCCCGTCGAAAGCTGCCTTGCCTGCTATCGGCAGTGGTTCGCCAGCGGCACCCACTTTGCCTATGACCTCGACGAGATGGCGGACTACTGCATTGATTTCGCGCGCCTGACGCGGTTCTGGCTGCGGCGGTTCCCGGACCGCGTATTCGACCTCGAATATGAAGCACTGCTGGCCGATCCGGAAGCCATGGTCCGCCGTTTGCTCGACTTCTGCGGCCTGCAATTCGACCCCGCGTGCCTCGATTTCCATCGAACGCAGCGGACCGTGATCAGCGCCGCCAGTGCGGCGCAGGTACGCCAACCCTTGCACCGCGATGCCAGGCGCGCGGCGCGCTACGGCGAGTTGCTGGACGGGTTGCGGCAGCATCTGCGCGATGGAGGCGGCGCGCCACGATAAGCGCCCACGCGCGACTTGCCACAGTCCTTTGCCCATATGTGTGAATCTACACTTGCATTTTCGTTAATCAGGCGTTAGGGTCCGGGACGCACTGCAACGAGGGGCAGCGCAGACCGCTTCCGGCGACCTTTCGGTCGCCGAAAGTTCGCGTGTGCGGTTTGTCGCGAATCGTTCTGGGGAGCAAACGAGACGGCGCCGCACCGGCTGCTACCTTCGGGGGTGCACGTCTCATGAGTTGCAAGTCTCGGCGCACATCGCGCCATCGGATGTTCCAGCGCAAGGCGCTGGCCTTGGCAATCGGGGGTTCGGTCGCGTTGGCATTCGCCGGCGGCGCGCTAGCGCAGGCCGTGAATGGCACCATTCGCGGCGTGGTTCCCGTCGCGCCCAACGAAACGATCCAGATCACGGGCGGCGCGGGCTTCAACCGCACCATCACCGTCGGACCATCCGGCGAATATTCGGTGATCCTGCCGGTCGGCACCTACACGGTGAGCCTGTTGCAGAATGGCCAAGTGGTGCAGACCCGCACCGGCGTCACGCCATCGGCAGCCGGGGCCGTCACGGTCGACTTCACGTCCTCCGCGGCAAATGCCCAGACGCTGTCAGCAGTCAACGTCACCGCCAATGCAGTCCCGGCGATCGACGTCACCAGTACCAATCAGACCAGTACGGTCACCGCCAGGCAGTTGAGCCAACTGCCGATTGGCCGCACTGCAGAGGACATCTCGTTGCTGGCGCCCGGGGTCACGCCAGGGTCGGCGTTGCTGCAAAACAACAACCCCACCGCGACCGGGAGCCCCTTGTTGGTATTCGGCGGTGCCTCGGTGGCCGAAAATGCCTATTACATCGATGGCATGAACACCACCGATCCGCTCACCGGCCAGGGCGGCGTCAGCCTGCCCTACGGCGCCATCGAGCAACAGCAGACCATCACCAGCGGCTACGGCGCCCGGTATGGCCGTTCCATCGGTGGCGTGATCAACCAGATCGGCAAATCGGGTTCCAATGAGTGGCATTTCGGTTTCCAGGGGGTCTGGGAGCCGGGCAGGTTCCGCAACGATTACGTCGACCAGGTCTACAACAACCCGCGCAATACCAACCCCGGTCAGCTCCCGGGTGACCTGTATCGCCGTCGCGCCGACAACCATCGCTCCGAGACCATCTACGACGCCTACGTGAGCGGGCCGATCTTCAAGGACAAGCTGCTGTTCTTCGTGGGGGTCGAACAAGACAACATCCATTCCAACTCGGTCACTGCAAAAGGCGCGACCGCATTCAACGATTTCTCGACCATCCACCGTCCGAAAATCTACGCCAAGCTAAACTGGAACATCAACGAGAACAACTATCTCACCGTAACCGGTGCCCAAACCGAGAACAAAACCTGGGTGTCACGGTTTGCCTACGACTACGACACGCGTCAGACGGGCGACTATCTGCTGAGCTTCCCGGCTACCAAGAACGCCTTCCGGCTTTGGACGGCCAACTACACGTCCTACCTGACTGACAGCCTTACCTTGCACGCGATGCTGGGCAAGCTGCACGGCGAGTACTACCAGGAGCCGCCATCGTCGCCGTTGCCGTTCATTTTCGGCGCGGCGTCCCAGAATCCCGCATTCGCGCCGCCAGGCGGCATCGTCAATTCACAGACCAATGCCGACGTCGGCAACCCGGCCCACAAAGATACCGTGATGAACTATCGCGTGGACCTGGACTGGAAGTTGCCGTGGAACCTCCTGGGCACCCACGACCTGGAAGTTGGCATCGACAACAGCACGGTCTGGGATATCGGTGACGGCTCGGTCATGACTGGCCCGGGTTATGCGTGGTCCTATGGCCAACAGACCGGCGCCGGCGGAACCAAGGGCCCCGGCGATGCCATCACCGGCACCGACCCATCGATCGCGCCGTACATCGGTCCGCCCAATTCCAATCCGGACGGCGCCACCGGCTATTACGTGAGCAAGTACATCTTCGAGAACGCGGCCAGTGTGCGGGTGGTTCAGCATGCGGAGTACGTCCAGGACAACTGGCAGGTCACGCCCAACCTCCTGATGAAAGTCGGCTTGCGCGACGATTCGTTCGTCAATTACAACCCGGCCAACGAGCCGTACATCCGGTTGACCAAACCCCAGTGGGAGCCGCGCATCGGGTTCAGTTGGGATGTGCATGGCGACTCCTCCACGAAGGTGTACGGCAACGCCGGGCGCTATTACCTCGCACTGCCTGCAGGCGTGGCATTGCGCGGTGCCGGAGCATCCACCTTCACCGACCAGTACTTCACCTACAACGGCATCGATGCGAACGGCATTCCGCTAGGCCTGACACCGATTCCTGAAAATCCGGTCGACGGCGTTTCCCAGAACAACGAGTATGGCGAGCCGCTCGATCCGCGCACGGTGGCCTCCACCAACATCAAGGCCGAATACGCCGACGCCTACGTGCTGGGCATGCAGCAGAAGCTGGACTTCCTCGGCACCGATTGGGTATTCGGGGCCAACGGCATCTACAAGAAGCTGGGAAGGATCGTGGACGATTGGGATGACCAGCAGCGGATGTGTGCGGCGGGTTTGGCCCAAGGGTATTCGTGGTTGACACCGGACACATGCACCAACTACACGCTGGGCGCGGTGTTGATCAATCCGTCCGAGACGCAAACGATCATGGTCAAGACGCCTACGGGCGGCCTCGTGCCGGTGACGCTCGATCAAGCCGCGCAAGGTTTCCCGGAGAAGGTGAAGCGCGACTACTACGCCATCAACCTGTCCCTGGAACATCCATGGGACGGCAAGTGGTGGGGCCAGATCAGCTACACGTTCGCGAGGAACTGGGGCAATACCGAAGGCCCGGTGGATTCGATCATCGGCCAGGCCGGTTCCTCGGTTTCCATCACCGAGCAGTGGGACTTCTACCAGATCATGCAGGGCGCGTATGGTCAGCTGCCCAACGACCAGCGGCATCAGTTGAAGATCGCCGGCGAGTATGCGATCACCCCCGAATGGATGGTAGGCGGCAACCTGTTCGTGGCCTCTGGGCATCCAAGGATCTGCCTTGGCAATTACCCCGTCGCGGTCACGCCGGACTACGGCCCCAGCTATCACTTCTGCAACGGACAGGTGGCGCCTCCGGGATCGACCGGTTACACGCCGTGGACACACCAGTTGGCGCTCAACGTGATCTATTCGCCAGCCTGGGCCAACCACAATCTGTCCATGAAGCTGGACATCTTCAACGTATTCAACAACCAGACACCACTGCAGTACCGCGCCTATTACCCGTTGACCACCTATGGGAGGGTGGAGGGCTGGACGGACCCCCGCTACGTACGGTTCTCCATTGCCTACAACTGGTAACGGCGACATGCTCCACTCTCCAGCCGCCGGGACTCGTGCCCGGCGGTTTTTTTTGGCAAGCCGGAATGCTTGGCATAATGGCCGTGGCGACCGGGTGACAATCGCGATAAATCTCTTGAACCATGGCGGAAATGACCGCGAAATCCGAATCGTTGTCACCCGTCGCCGAGCGGCTGCTGAAACGTGCACAGAAGGAATCCCGGTCCGGGAACGCCGGCGCCGCGCTGCGCACGATGACCGGCGTGTTGGCGCTGGCGCCCGACAACGCGGAGGCATTGCGCTGGATGGGCATCGCGGCGCAGAACTGCGAGGACCATGCTGGCGCCGCGGATTGTTTCCGGCGTGCGCTAACCGCACTGTCCGGCGATCCCGAATTGCATGTCGGGCTGGGTGTCGCGTTGTACCGGCTGGGGCAGGAAGACGAGGCCGTGGCCAACCTGCGGCGTGCCTGCGAACTGGCGCCGGATTCCGTTTCGGCGTGGTACAACCTCGCGGAAGCCCTGAAGCCCCAATTGCAGGCGGAAGCAGCAATCGAAGCGCTGCAACGCGCGCTGTCGATTGATCCCTTGCACGTGCAGGCGCGGCTTGGTCTGGCCCGCGCGCAAGCCAGCCTTGGCCGTATCGACGAGGCGGCGGTCACCCTTCGGGAGATCTTGCGACGCGAGCCCGGGTGCGCCGACGCGTGGCTGGCGCTCGCCGACATGAAGACCGTCCGCTTCGCCGAGCAGGACGTCCGGCGACTCCAAACATTGCTGGCGGGCGACGACCTCGAGCTCGATGCCCGCAACCGGCTGGAGTTCGTATTGGCGCACGCGCTGGAGGACGTGGGCGATTACGCGCGGGCCTTCGAACTGATGGAATGCGCCAATACCCGGCAGCGCCAGCACCTCAAGTGGGATGCGAAGGGGGAACACGAGCGCGCGGAAGCCATCCTGCGCGCGTTCGCTGGGCCGATGGCGGGTACGCCGGACACCGACCTTGGCTGGCAGGCGATCTTCATCGCAAGCTTTCCGCGCTCGGGATCAACGCTGGTCGAGCAGATCCTGGCGTCCCACCCCGAGGTCGAGGGCGCCAATGAAATCGGCGATCTCGGACGTGTGATCGAAGCGGAAACGCAGCGGCGCCATGCAGACTTTCCGCATTGGGTGGCCGAGTTGACTCCGTCGGAATGGCAGCGGCTTGGCAGCGACTATCTTGCGCGCACCGCGCGCTGGCGCGAGCGCAAGCCGCGCTTCACCGACAAGAACCTGCTGAACTGGATGCTGGCCGGTGCAGCTCTGGCGATGTTGCCGGCCGCGCGGGTGGTGGTCGTGCGCCGTGACCCGCTGGAAACGTGCCTCGGATGCTTCCGGCAATGGTTCGCCGTCAATGCAGGGGTTGCTTACGATCTGGACGAGATCGCGGATTTCTATGCCGAGTTCTGGCGGCTGACGCGTTTCTGGCTGGAGGCGTTCCCCGATCGCGTGTTCGATCTGGAGTACGAGACGCTGATTGCCCGGCCGGAAGCCACGATTCGGCGGTTGCTGGATTTCTGCGGGTTGCCGTTCGATCCGGCGTGCCTGGAATTTCACCGCACCGAACGCACGGTGTTGAGCGCGCCCAGCGCGGCACAAGTGCGCCAGCCACTGCGTCATGATACGGCGCGCGCAGACCGCTATGGCGACAAGTTGGACGGCCTGCGCGCGCGGCTGCGCGCCGCCGGGTTGCCCGTTCCCCTTCGCGATCCGCCGCTGGCTTGAGTTCGCGCCGTGCTGTCGCGGGAGCCGCGCACTATCATCGGTGGCGTCCCCGGAGTCGCGCATGTCGCAGATCGAAACCCGCCTCGCCAAGCTCGGTCTGACGCTGCCGCCCGCGGTCAAACCGCCGCCCGGCATGGTGTTGCGGTTCCGCTTCGTGCGTGTGCTCGGCAACCGTGCACTGATCTCGGGGCACAGCCCGCAAGCGGCCGATGGTTCGGTCGCCGGGCCGTTCGGAAAAGTCGGTCGTGATCTCACGGCGGAGCAGGGTTACGAGGCGGCGCGGCTCACGGCGCTATCGATCTTCGGCAGCCTGCAACGCGAACTCGGCGACCTCGATCGCGTGACGCACTGGGTGCGGGTGTTCGGCATGGTCAACTCCGCGCCGGGCTTTGACAGACAACCCACGGTGATCAACGGCTGCTCCGATCTGATCCTGCAATTGTGGGGAAGCGACGCCGGCGCGCACGCCCGCAGCGCGGTCGGCATGGCCGAACTGCCATTCGGCATTCCAGTGGAGATCGAGGCGGAAGTGGAGATTTCGCAGGGTGGGTGACCCCCCCGTTCGGCATTACAAGAACGAGAGAGATTCGGTAGGGCGGGTGACAACTCGCCTTCAAAGGCGATCGGCGGGATGCGCTGCGCTTCTCCCGCCCTACGTCATGCGATTCTGTGGGTTGGGCTGAGCTTGCGAAGTCCAACGCTTTCGGATGCCCAAGCGCGATCGGCGGGATGCGCTGCGCTTCTCCCGCCCTACGTCATGCGATTCTGTGGGTTGGGCTGAGCTTGCGAAGTCCAACGCTTTCGGATGCCCAAGCGCGATCGGCGGGATGCGCTGCGCTTCTCCCGCCCTACGTCATGCGATTCTGTGG
>JBDZUX010000010.1:25413-70884 GCA_040255405.1 Lysobacteraceae bacterium | reverse complement strand
TCCCAGCGCGTCACCGGCACGCCGTGTTGGTCGCTGACGAACTCGACCTTGTCGTACGCCAGCACCGCGTCGCGGTTTTCGATGTTGCGGAAATCGCGCACCGCCGGCTGTGGCGGATTGACGTCGCCGCGCGTGCGGAAGTGCCATTGCAGGTAGCCGATCCACAACACCACTTCGGCGATGGCGGCTGCGCGCGGGTTCAGTTCGATGCCCAGCAACTGGTGCGGGTCCACGGTTTCGCCGGCGAGCGTATCCGCGCGCTCGGCATCGATGGCAAGCCCGGTCTGACGGAAGCCGAGGTCGTCCAGCGCGTTGAACACTTCGCCTTCGAGACGCTTCAGGTGCTCCAGCGTCACGTACAGAAAATTGCCGGAACCGCAGGCGGGATCGAGCACGCGTACCGTGCAAAGCCGATGATGGAACTCACGCAGCGCGGCCACGGCTTCGTCGCGCTTGTTTTCCGCGACCAGCGTCAGCGCGGCGGCCTGGGCGTCGCTCCATTCCTTGCGCAACGGTTCGATCACTGTCGGCAGCACCAGCCGTTCGACGTAGGCGCGCGGCGTGTAGTGCGCGCCGAGCTTGTGGCGTTCGTCCGGATCGAGCGCGCGTTCCAGCAGGGTACCGAAAATCGCGGGTTCCACGTGTTCCCATTTGGCGCGCGCGGCTTCGATCAGCAGCGCGACTTGTTCGCGATCCAGTGGCAGGGTGTCCGGCGACTTGAACAGCTTGCCGTTGAAGCGCAGCACGTCGCTGGCGATGGCGCTGGAAAAGCCGCCGGTGTCCATGTCGCGCCACAGCGCGCCGAGCATGCGCATCGCGACGTCGGGCTGCGCGGCGTAGCGGATCAGCAAATCGCGGAAGCTGTCGGCGGGCAGCAGCTTCACGTCTTCCGCGAACATGGTGAACAGGCAGCGCATCAGGAATTGCGCGACGGTTTCCGGCGCGTGGCCGGCGTGTTCGAGGCTTTTGGCGAGTTCGGCAAGCCGCGCGGCAATTTCGCGGGTGACGCGCGCGGATTCGCGGGCGGGATCCAGCGACAGCGGTTGCAGCCACAGCGTGCGCAGGCGCTCGCGAAGTTTTTCATCGCGCAGCCCGGCCAGCGCGATGCGGTGGTTGCGCGGGTCGGGGAACGGCGTGTAGGTGGCGCCGGAGCGCGAGAATTCGGAGTAGAGCTCGATCGTGCGGCCGACATCGACGACTACCACGAACGGTGGGCGGCCTTCGGAGGCGGGCAGCGCACGGGCGTAGTTTTCCGCCTGCGAACGCGCGCGCAGCATGGTGTCGTCGTAGCGGCGATCGCTGGATTCGCGCACGTCCTTGGCTTCCAGCACGAAGCAGCCGCGCCGGTACAGGTCGATGTAGCCGCGGGTTTCGCTGCCGTCGCCGTGGCGGAAATCCACGCGGCGTTCGAACACGTAGGCGTTGTCGCGTTCGTCGGCGCCGGCCGGTTCCGGCCTCGGCAGGTCGAGCAGCGTGGCCAGCTCGGTCAGGAACAACTGATAGTTGGCGCGCTCGCGGCCATCGGCATGCTGCCAACGCGCGATGAAGGCTTCGATGTGATCGGCGGGCTGGTCCACGCGTTCCCCTTTTGCGTGGCAAGTGTAGGCGGCGAGGCGCGATGTTGTCATTCCGGGGGAACGCGTCGGCTTCATGACGCGGCAACCCGGAATCGGAGTGCTTGGCGAGCCGATTCCGGCTCCGCCCGCAAACAGCGCGGGCGACCCCGGATTGACGACCGATGGCCGGGACCCACTGGATCTCACGGTTCAACGTCTGGATGAAAGTCACTGGGTTCCGGCTTTCGCCGGGATGACGAGCAAGGTTGGAGCCGAGGTTTGCGTTGAGCGGGTCTTTTCATGCGTCCGGCGGCGGGGATGCTCGCGCCGTCCATGACGCTCGCCGTTCACCGCTCAGGCCGCTTTGGGCGTTCAAAAGCGGCCGTCTTGCTGTTTTTGTCGAACCTGGGGTTCTTTCCCAACCACCCTCGACGCAAAAAAAACGAAAGCCGCCCATTGGGCGGCTTCGCATTTTGGTGGAGGCGGGGGGAATCGAACCCCCGTCCGAAGGCGCTCCGCGCCCGGCGCTACATGCTTAGTCCAGCGTTCGATCTCGTTCCGAAGCAGCACGCTGGACAAAGCGCACCGCGGAACCAGCAGGTTTTGTTTTAGCCGATGGCCGACCGGCGGCAACCATCGGCGATCCCGTGATGATGACCCTACACCCACGAGCACAGGCACAAGATGGGTTCGGGGCTAGGCCTTAAGCGGCCAGAGCGTAGACGTCGTCGTTCGCGTCTAGTTTTTTGCCACCGGATTAACGAGGAAGATGACGCCCTCGGCATGCTCCAAGCTACTTCACTGCCCCCGTCGAAGCCAGGTCGCCCCCGGGGAAGCCAATGATGTGGGCGGGGGCGCGGGAAATCAATCGCCGCGGCTGGCATCATGCGGGTCCGGTTCACTGACAGGACATGTGTTGAATGGGCAACATTGTCTGGCTGGCGTCTTATCCCAAATCCGGCAACACCTGGTTGCGGGCGTTCCTGGCCAATCTCGTCGCCAATCGCGCCGATCCGCTGCGGCCGGACGAGATCCGCAACTACACCGACTCGGAAGCGCGCGCGGACCGCTTCAGTGAGCTTGCGGGGCGGCCGAACACCGAATTGGGGATCGACGAAATCGCCGCCTTGCGGCCGGGGGTGCACGCATTGATCGCGCAGCGTGCGCAGGGCACGCGCCTCGTGATGACCCACAACTTCTGCGGCACGTTCGATGGCTATCCGGTGTTCAACTGGGGGGTGACCGCGGGCGCGATCTACGTGGTGCGCAACCCGCTGGATGTGGTGGTCAGCATGACCCACCATTTCGGACTGACGCTGGACGAGGCGATCGAACGGCTGGGCGACGACCGGGTGGCATCCGTCAATGACGAAGTCGCCGTGAGCCACGTGATCGGCGCGTGGTCGTCGCACGTGCGGGGATGGGCCGACGCCGCCGGGCGTGCGCCGGGAAAAGTGATTGTGCTGCGCTATGAAGACCTGCTGGAAAAGCCAGCCAGGCACTTCGCGAAAGCCGCCAAGCTGATCGGGCTGGGGCAGGACAAGGCGCGCATCGAGCGCGCGGTGAAACACACCTCGTTCCAGACCTTGTCGTCGCTCGAACGGAAACACGGGTTTGTGGAAGCCGTGGACGAGAAGACGCGGTTCTTCTTCAAGGGACGCGCGAACCAATGGCGCGAGACGCTGGACCGCGAGCAGGTGCAGCGCGTAGTGGATGCACACCGCGAACAGATGCAGCGCTTCAAGTACGTGCCGGCGGGGTACTGATCCGGGTCCAGCAGGCTGTGGCGATGAGGCAGGCGCGTCTCGCGCTTTGTTGACGACGATCAAGGGGCGGTGGCGGCACGTTCGTAGGCTTGGGTCGATGGCCGACACCGGAGACCCGTCATGTCACTCCCCAACGTTACCCCCGATACCGGCTGGGTCGAGCAACTGTACGATGGCACGCGCCTGTGGATCCGGCCGATCAGCCGGCAGGATGCCGAGTTGGAGCTGGAGTTCCTCGATCATCTTTCGCCCGAATTCCGCAGCGCGCGGTTCCTCGGCCTGGTGCGCGATCCGAGTCCCGAGGTGGCCCGCGAGTTGACCGACATCGACCCGGCCAACGCGGTGGCGTTCATCGCGCTGGTGTCGGATGACGGCCGCGAGCGCCAGGTCGGCGCCGCACAATTCCATGCCACCGGCGACAGCTGCGATGCGGCGCTCACCGTGAGCGGCGAATGGCGCAAGCGCGGCGTCGGGTCGGCGCTGATGCGTCATTTGCTCGACGCTGCGCGCGCCCGCGGCATCCGTCACATGCGTGCGTTCGCCCCGGCGCGTGGCGGCGGCGATCGACTGGCGTCGCGGATCGGTTTCCGCCGGCGCGTCGATCCCGACGATCCTGCCACCGTGATTTACGACCTGCGGTTGCCCTGAGCGTGCGGCGTTCGCGGGGTCAGCTCCGCGCATAGGCGCGCCAGTCGCGACGCAGCGCGCGCAACTGCCCGGCAAAGAGCAGCAGCCAGGCCGCGCAACCTGCCGCGAACATGAAGTGCGGGAGCAGCCCGAGGAACGGCAGGTCCATCGCGTGCATCATCCGCAGCGTGGCGGTGGCGTACATGCCGAGCGGGAACACCGCGCCCCAGTACATCGGGTCGTAGGTGAACGGGAAACGCTTGATGCCGTGGCGCCAGACCGCCAGCACCGCCAGCATCGGGATCCACCAGGTGCCGGTCGCCCAGTAGAACACCGTGAAACCCTTGAGGAACGGCAACATCGAGCCGAGGAACGGCGCGTGCGGCGTGTTCTCGATCAAGAGCGAACCGGCCAGCGTGGAGATCGCCATCGCGCCCATGTTGATCCAGTACGGCGGCGAAAGGTCGGCCGGCGAGAACGCGAAGAACGTGTAGCGGTAGAAGATCAGCGACATCATCCAGATGTACAGCATGCCGCCCCACAGCCACATCGACAGCGCGAAGAAGTTCAGTTCCATGCGCAACGGCTGCGGCGCCTCGGCGGCCAGTTGCGCCGCGAGCACCGCCAGCGATTGGGTCGCGACCACCGCCAGCAGCCAGCCGCCATTGATCCCGCGGTCGAGTGTCGGCTTGTGCTGTTTGACCGTCAGCACGGTGAAGATGGTGTAGGTGAGTCCCACCCACGCGAGCAGGCCGATGATGCCCAGCGCCGTCGCAATCTGCGGGTTGCCGCCGATCAGCAGCGTCTGGCTGCCAAGGATCGAGCAGGCGGCGACGAAGGTGAAGAATCCCGGCGCCTGGAGGTGATCGAACAGGTCGCCGAGCGTGCGCCGCGTGTGCCATGCGAGGCGCGCCACCGCCAGCACGCAAATGACCGCAAACAGCACGGCGTTCAGCACGAACAGTGCCCGGCCCAGCAGTGGCAGGCCAAGCAAATGCGCCGCCAGCGACAGGATGCCGGTCGCCATCACCATGCTGAAGTAACCCGGCGACATCGTTTCGATCGACGCGCGCAGGCGGGCCGTGAAACCGGCGGGCGATGGGGCGGTGGCGGAAGCGGGGTCGCTCATGGCGAAAACCGGGGTCAGAGTGCAAAAACCGGGGTCAGAGTGCAATTTCGGGCAAAGCCTTCACTTTCTTGTCACCGATGCTCGAAATTGCACTCTGACCCCGGTTTTGGGTTTTACTGCACCAGCGGCGAGGCAGCGGCGTCCAGTTCGACGCCTTCGATCTCGGCGCCGCCTGCAAGTACCCGTACGTACTGCGACAGCGCGCGCGCCTCGCTGCGCCGCCGCAGTTCTGCGGCCACGTCGTCGCGCACGATGTCGTAAGGAAGCTGCTTGCCTTCGATGCGCTGGTCCACCGAGATGATGTGGAAGCCGTGGCGGGTGGTGACGAGCTTGGGCAGGATGCCGATGCTGGCGCCGTCGCCGAATATGGCTTTCTCGAATTCGGGCAGGGTTTCGCCCCGCTGCAATTGGCCGAGGTTGCCACCGTTGGCACCCGACGGGCAGTTCGAATGTTCGCGCGCGCGTTCGCCGAACAGCGCGGGATTGGCCTGGATTTCGTGCAGCATGGCCTCGGCCAGCCCCCGGATGGCCGGGACCGGCGCGCCCGGCGTGACCTGGAACAGGATGTGCCGCGCGCATACCAGGTCGCCGCTGCGAAAGCGCTGCTGGTTTGCGTCATACCAGCGCCGGCATTCCTCGTCGGTGGGCTCGGGTACCGGTACTTCCTGGGCCAGGGTGCGCTCGATCGCGCGTTCGGTGTCGGCGTCGCCGGCATCGTTCGCGAGCAGGCCAAGTTCGTTGGCGCGTTGACGCAACAGTTCGTGCACCGCCGCCAGTTGCGGTGTCGGCCAGTCGGCGGGGTCGACCGCGACGCCGTTGATCGTGATGCTCACGTGTTCACCGAGCCACCGCGCCTGCGGACCAGCTGGTACGGGCGCACGAGATAGGCCAGCGAACCGACGCCGCTCCAGATATGCACCATGCGCGTGAACGGCGACACCAGGAAGATGGTGAAGCCGAGCAGGATGTGCAGCTGGTACACCCACGGCGTGCCCTGGAGCAACGCCGCGTTGCCGCCACGGAACAACACCACGCCCTGCACGTAGGCGACCAGCCGCTCGAACAGCGCACCGTCCATGTGCTGCGCCGACAGCGGTACGGTGGCGACGCCCAGCGCAAGCTGCAGCCACAGCATCAGGATGATCGCGATGTCCCACTTGCGGCTGTTGCCGCGGATGCGCCGGAAGGCGAGGCGCCGGTGGATCAGCACCGATGCACCGATCAGCGCGATCGTGCCGGCGATGCCGCCGATGACCATCGCCAGCAACTGGTGCTGGGTCGGGCTCATCAGCCACATCACCAGCGGTTCCGGCATCAGGAAGCCGACGAAGTGGCCCAGGATCACGATCAGCACGCCGTAGTGGAACAGGTTGGATCCGAGCTTCAGCTCGCCCTTGTGCAGGGTTTGCGACGAATCGCTTTTCCACGAATACGGCTCGCGGTCGAAGCGGATCAGGCTGCCGAGCAGGAGCACCGCAAGGCAGATATACGGATAGATGCCGAACAGGAAGAAATTGAGTTGCGGGGACAGGGTCATCGTGGCATCTCCAGGTGGATCATGGTGCGGTGTGTTCGGGCGTGACGGCCGGATTGGGTTCGGGCGGCGCGAACGCGGGCCTTTCTTCCCACGCCTGGTCGAGGTCTTCGGCGGGCGGTACCGGCGCTTGCGCATCGAGGCCCTTTTCGCCGCCGAGTGCCAGCAGCGCCGCCATCACCGCGGCATAACGGCTGTGCCGCTGCAGCAGTGTGTTGCCGAGCACGCGCAGGATGTGCGCGATCTCGCCGATGGTGTCCCGGACCTCGGGCGCGTCGCGGCAGCTCAGGTATTCCAGCAGCAATGGCAGATGGTCCGGCAACTCGTCGGCGACCGGTTCCATGCCGGCGTCGACATAGCGCTGCTTCAGTTCCAGCATCGCCGGACCGCGCTGGCGGCCGTCGCCGTGCACGTGCTCGAACAGGTTCAGCGAGGTGCGCCGGCCGCGATCGAACAGATCGACGTAATGGCCTTCGGCTTCCAGCGGATCGCTGGCCGCGATTTCATCGACAAGCGCGACGAGTTGTTCGCGCAGCGTGCCGTCGATTGCGCGCGCATCACGGATCGCCTCGGCGATTTCAGGCAGCGCCGCGCGCAACTCGGCGTCGGGGTAGGCGAGAAGGGCGGACAGTGCGCGCAGCAGCAGGGATGGGTCCCGGGTCATTGCGACTCCATGGCTCCGGCGGATGACGTGCGCGCGCGCTGGTTTACCTTCTCCCGTCGGGAGAAGGTGGAGCGCAGCGCCGGATGAGGGTTCAGCATCGCGCGGCACTGGACATTGTGCGGGACCCGGACCCTCACCCCCAACCCCTCTCCCGAAGGGAGAGGGGAGCAAGGCGCACGCGGCAGGGATGGATCGCGGGTCATTGCGATGCCATCACTGCGAGTGCTGGTGACGTGCGTGCATGCTGGCTTCCCTTCCCCCTCGGAAGAAGGAGAGAGGGGCGCCGCTGTTGCTGTTTGCGCGGAGCGCCGGATGAGGGTTCGGCCTTGCGCGGCACTGGACATCACGCGAGATTCGGACCCTCACCCCCAGCCCCTTTCCCGGTGGGAGAGGGGTGCCAAGCATGCTTCTCCCGGAGTGATGGAGGGCCGACTGCGCATTCGCAATCTGATCGAAAGGCATCATGCGTGGTCATCCATGTCACGGATGGGAAGCACCTTGCGCCGCCCCATCTTGCCGCCGAACAGGCCGGCCTTGGCGTCGATGCCGTCGCAGCCGTTGCCGAAGGTGAAGCCGCAGCCGCCGCGCAACTGGTAGGCGTTCTCCGCTTCCTCGCGATGCGCGGTCGGGATCACGAAACGATCCTCGTAGTTGGCGATCGCGAGGTAGCGGTGCATGTCGTTGGCGGTGGCTTCGTCCAGCCCGACGCTGGACAGCAATGCGGCGTCGGGCGCGTTGCCGAGCTGCTTGCCGCGGAACCACGCCCGCATCGCCAGCATGCGTTCCAGCGCGCTGACGATCGGCGGTTCGTTGCCGGCGGTCAGCAGGTTGGCGAGATAACGCACCGGGATACGCAGGGCGCCAACGTCCGGCAGGCCGTTGGCGGCACTCTCGATGTTGCCGGAATTGGCGTGCGCGGAAATCGGCGACAGCGGCGGCACGTACCACACCATCGGCAGCGTGCGGTATTCCGGGTGCAGCGGGAAGGCGATCTTCCATTCCACCGCCATCTTGTACGCGGGCGATTTCTGCGCTGATTCGATCCATGCGGCGGGAATGCCGTCGGCCAAAGCCTGGCGCTGGATTTCCGGATCGAACGGATCGAGGAAGATGTCCAGTTGTGCCTTGTACAGGTCCATCGGATTTTCGGTGGACGCGGCCTGCTCGATGCGGTCGGCGTCGTAGAGCAGTACGCCGAGGTAGCGGATGCGGCCCACGCACGTTTCCGAGCACACCGTCGGCAAGCCGACTTCGATGCGCGGGTAGCAGAAGGTGCACTTTTCGGCCTTGCCCGACACCCAGTTGTAGTAGATCTTCTTGTACGGGCAACCGGACACGCACATGCGCCAGCCGCGGCACTTGTCCTGGTCGATCAGGACGATGCCATCCTCCTCGCGCTTGTAGATCGAACCGGACGGACACGACGCCACGCAGGTCGGGTTGAGGCAGTGCTCGCACAGGCGCGGCAGGTACATCATGAAGGTGTTTTCGAACTGACCGTAGATGTCCTTCTGCACCGCCTCGAAGTTGTAGTCCTTGCTGCGCTTGTCGAATTCGCCGCCGAGGATTTCCTCCCAGTTCGGGCCCCATTCGACCTTGTCCATGGTGCGTCCCGACACCAACGAGATCGGCCGCGCGACCGGCGCGGTCGGCAGTTCCGGCGCGGTCTGAAGGTTCTCGTAGTCGAAAGTGAAAGGCTCGTAGTAATCGTCGATTTCGGGCAGGTGCGGGTTGGCGAAGATCTTGGCCAGCACCGCCCAGCGGCCGCCCTGCTTGGGCACCAGCTTGCCATTGGCCTTGCGTTCCCAGCCGCCTTTCCAGCGTTCCTGGTTTTCCCACTCCTTCGGGTAGCCGATGCCGGGCTTGGTCTCGACGTTGTTGAACCACGCGTATTCCATGCCCTTGCGCGAGGTCCACACGTTCTTGCAGGTGACCGAACAGGTGTGGCAACCGATGCACTTGTCGAGGTTCAGCACCATCGCGATCTGTGCGCGGATCTTCATCAGCGGGCCTCCACCAGCTTGGTATCGAGTTCTTCTTCGCGGGCCTTGCGCTGCACGCGATCCATCCAGTCCACCTCGGCGAGCTTGCGCACGATCACGAACGAGTCGCGGTTGGCGCCGGTGGTGCCGTAGTAGTTGAGTCCGTACGACAGTTGCGCGTAGCCGCCGATCATGTGGGTGGGTTTGACCACGGTGCGGGTGACCGAGTTGTGGATACCGCCGCGCTGGCCGGTCACCTGCGAACCGGGCACGTTCACGATTTTTTCCTGCGCGTGGTACATCAGGCACATGCCTTCCTTCACCCGCTGGCTGACCACCGCGCGCGCGGTCAGCGCGCCATTGGCGTTGAAGCACTCGATCCAGTCGTTGTCGACGAGGCCGGCCTTCTTCGCGTCGATTTCGGAAATCCACACGATCGGGCCGCCGCGCGAAAGCGTCAGCATGATCAGGTTGTCGGTGTAGGTGCTGTGGATGCCCCACTTCTGGTGCGGGGTGATGAAGTTGAGCACCACCTCGGGATGGCCGTTGTCCTTCCTGCCGAGCATCGGTGCGGTCGCGTGCATGTCGACGGGCGGGCGGTACAGCGCGAAGCCTTCGCCGAAGTCGCGCATCCACGCGTGGTCCTGGTAGAACTGCTGGCGTCCGGTGAGGGTGCGCCACGGGATCAGTTCGTTGACGTTGGTCCAGCCGGCGTTGTAGCTGACGTGCTCGCTCTCGATGCCCGACCAGGTCGGCGACGAGATGATCTTGCGCGGCTGCGCCTGGATGTCGCGGTAGCGGATCTTCTCGTCCTCGCGGGCGCGTGCCAGATGCGTATGATCGCGGCCGGTGATCTTCGACAGCGCCGCCCACGCCTTTACCGCCACTTCGCCGTTGGTTTCCGGCGCGAGGTACATGATGGTTTCGGCGGCGTCGATGTCGCTGAAGATGCGCGGCCGGCCCTTGGCCGGACCGTCGGCCACGGTGTAGTTGAGCGCCGCGAGGCCCTTCACTTCATGCTCGGTGTTCCACGCAATGCCCTTGCCGCCGTTGCCGAGCTTGTCCATCAGCGGACCCAGCGAGGTGTAGCGCGCGTACGTCGCCGGGTAGTCGCGTTCGACCGTGACGATGTTGGGCGCGGTGACGCCGGGGATCAGTTCGCACTCGCCCTTCTTCCAGTCGCGAACTTCGAACGGCTGCGCGATTTCGGACTTGGTGTCATGCAGGATCGGCACCAGCACCACGTCCTTCTCGACGCCGAGCACGCCTTCGGAAAGCTCCGAGAATTTCTTCGCGACCGCCTTGAAGATTTCCCAGTCGCTCTTCGATTCGAACACCGGGTCCACCGCCGCCGACAGCGGATGGATGAACGGGTGCATGTCGGTGGTGTTGAGGTCGTTCTTCTCGTACCAGGATGCGGTCGGCAGCACCACGTCGGAATACAGGCACGAGGTGGACATCCGGAAGTCCAGCGTCACCACGAGGTCGAGCTTGCCCTCCGGCGCCGGATCACGCCACGCCACTTCCTCCGGCTTCACACCGCCGTCCTCGCCTAGGTCCTTGCCCTGCAACCCGCAGCGCGTCCCGAGGAAGTGCTTCAGGAAATACTCGTGGCCCTTGCCGGACGAGCCGAACAGGTTGGAGCGCCAGATGAACAGGTTGCGCGGGAAGTTCACCGGATTGTCCGGATCCTCGCAGGCCATTTTGATGTCGCCCGATTTCAACGCCGCCGCGACGTATTCCTTGGCGTCCTTGCCGGCAGCCGCGGCGTCGCGCGCCACGTCGAGCGGATTGTGGTCGAGTTGCGGTGCCGACGGCATCCAGCCCATCCGTTCAGCGCGGACGTTGCAGTCGATCAGCGTGCGGCCGTAACGCGTGACGTCCGCCAGCGGCGAGAGTTGCTCGGCGGTTTTGAGTGTCTCGTAACGCCACTGGTCGGAATGCGCGTAGAAGAACGAGGTGCCGCACATGTGCCGCGGTGGGCGCACCCAGTCCAGTGCAAAGGCGAGCGCCGTCCAGCCGGTTTGCGGGCGCAGTTTTTCCTGGCCGACATAATGCGACCAGCCGCCGCCGGATACGCCGACCGTTCCGCACAGCATCAGGAAATTGATGATGCTGCGGTAGTTCATGTCCTGGTGGTACCAGTGGTTCATGCCGGCCCCGATGATCACCATCGAACGGCCGCGGGTTTTCTCGGCGTTGTGGGCGAAGCCGCGCGCCACGTCGATCACATGCGCAGCCGGCGTGCCGGTGATCGCTTCCTGCCACGCCGGCGTGTAGGCGACGTTGTCCTCGTAGCTCGTTGCGCATTCGCCGCCCAGTCCGCGATCGAGCCCGTAGTGCGCGCACAGCAGGTCGAAGGCGGTGGCGACGACCATTTCGCCGCCCTTCGTCGCGAGCTTGCGCACCGGCACGCGGCGGATCAACAAACCGTCGGTGCCTTGCGCATTGGCGGTGAAGTGCGGGTTGGCGACGCCGCCGAAATACGGGAACGCCACCTCGGCAATGTCGTCGCGCCGTTCCAGTTGCGTCAGTTGCAGCGTGGTGTCGCGGCCGTCGCCGGCTTTTTCCTCGAGATTCCACTTGCCGTGGTCGGGGCTGCCGCCTTCCGGCCAGCGAAAGCCGATGGACCCGGTAGGCACCACCGGCTGGCCGTCCTTGTCGAGGCCGACCGTCTTCCAGTCGGCGTTGCCGGGCGAGCCCAACGCACCCTCGAAATCGCTGGCGCGCAGATACCTGTCGGCCACCCAGCGCGCGCCGTCGCGGCGCAGCGTCACCAGCAACGGCAGGTCGGTGTATTTGCGGCAATAGTCCTGGAAGTAGGGCACCTGCCGGTCGATGAAGAATTCCTTCAGGATCACGTGGCCCATCGCCATCGCGGCGGCGGCGTCGGTGCCTTGCTTGGGATGGAGCCACAGGTCGGAGAGCTTGGCGACTTCCGAATAGTCCGGCGTCACGGCCACGACCTGGGTGCCGTTGTAGCGCGCCTCGACGAAGAAATGCGCGTCGGGCGTGCGCGTCTGCGGCACGTTCGAGCCCCACGCGATGATGTAGCCGGAGTTGTACCAGTCGGCCGATTCCGGCACGTCGGTCTGTTCGCCCCAGGTCTGCGGGCTGGACGGCGGGAGGTCGCAATACCAGTCGTAGAACGACAGCAACGAACCGCCGATCAGGTTGAGGTAACGCGAACCCGAGGCGAACGACACCATCGACATCGCCGGGATCGGCGAGAAGCCGACGACGCGGTCCGGGCCGTGGTGCCTGATGGTGTACACGTTGGCCGCGGCGACGATGTCCAGCACCTCGTCCCACTTCGCGCGCACGAAACCGCCGAGGCCGCGCGCGGCCTTGTAGTCCTTCGCCGCCGGATCGTTCATCAGCGCGGTCCACGCTTCGACCGGCTGCAACGACTTGCGCGCCTCGCGCCAACGCTTCAGCAGCCGTCCGCGCACCATCGGATATTTCAGCCGGTTGGCGCTGTAGAGGTACCACGAATACGACGCGCCGCGCGAACAGCCGCGCGGTTCGTGGTTCGGCATGTCGGGGCGCGTGCGCGGGTAATCCGTTTGCTGGGTTTCCCACGTGACCACGCCCTGCTTGACGTGGATGCGCCAACTGCAGCCGCCGGTGCAATTCACGCCATGCGTGGAGCGCACCACCTTGTCGTGCGACCAGCGGTTGCGGTACCCGTCTTCCCATTGGCGCGCTTCGGTGCGGAGTTCACCCCAGCCTTCCGAAAACGGTTGCCGTGGCCGCTTGAAGTAACGGAGTCGTTCCAGGAATTGACCCATGGCGGGGATCCTCAATTCAGCGCATTTTCGAGTTTTGACGGATTGTGCAGGTCGTGGCTGCCGGGGTAATCCACGCGCCTGACTTCGGTGATGTAGATCAGGATCAGCGAGACCCAGACGATGCCGTACAGCAGCATGAACGCGCTGGATCGGATGCCCAGCAGATCCAGCAGCGCGCCCCACAGGATCGGCAGCAGGAAACCGGCGAGGCCGCCGGCCAGGCCCACGATGCCGGTGACGACCCCGAGGTTGTCCGCGAAGTCGTCGCCCAGGTACTTGAAGGTGGAAGCCATGCCGAATGCCAGCGCCACGCCCAGCGCAAACAGCAGCGGCACGAACATCCAGAGGTTCAGGCCGATGTGGAAGGGCGCGGGACCGCGGATCGTGTGCACGATCAGTTCGGTCTGCGGATAGGACAACAGGAACAGTGCGATCCACGCCAGCCACAACACCCACCACGTCGTCGCGTGCGCGCCGAATCGGTCGGACAGCGCGCCGCCCAGCGCACGCAACGCGCCGGCGGGCAGCGAAAAACTTGCCGCCAACGCCGCTGCCGCCGCGATCGCCACCCCGTATTCGCCGATGAAATACTGGGGCATCCACAGCGAGAGCGCCGTGAAGCCGCCGAAGGTGAGTGAGTAGTACTGGCAATACTTCCATGCCCGCGGATCGCGCAATACGCGCAATTGCGCGCCGAAGCCAGGCGCCTTGCGCGACGGGTCCACGCCCGGGTCGGGCGCGGACAGCAGCCAGAACAGCACCGCGGTGACGAGCAGCGCAATCGCATACACGTGCGGCACGGTCTGCCAGCCGTAATGGTCGACGATCCACGGTGCGACGAACAGGTTCAGCGCCGCGCCGCTGGTACCCGCGCCAAACACGCCCATCGCAAGGCCGCGCCTGTGTGCGGGGAAGAAGCGTGCAACGTAGGGCGTGCCGACCGCGAACGAGGCGCCCACCGCGCCGAGGCAAAGTCCGATCAGCAGGAACTGCCACAGGTGTCCGGCGTATGGCACCAGCCATACCGGTATCGCGCAGACCGCCAGAAGGAGAGTCATCATCACGCGGCCGCCGAAGCGGTCGGTCCAGATGCCCATGGGCAGGCGCAAGGCTGCACCGCTCAGGACCGGTGTGGCGGTCAGCAGTCCGAATTCGGTGGCGTTGAGACCCAGTTCCTTGCGGATCGGGATGCCGATGACCCCGAATACCATCCACACGGCAAAGCACACCATGAACGCGAACGTGCTGACGCCCAACACTCGCCATGCCTTGCCCATGCTGCCGACCTCATCGGGTTGATCGTGACGGGGGCGCGTATCATCTGCGTGCGCGGGTCGCGCAAACGATGCGAGCGGCTGCAAGTGGAGGATAGCGACTTGCCGATGCCGTTGCCAAGCATGTCCGGTGGGGAACGCTGCAATTTGACGAGCGTCAAGATGTCCGGTTGTGCGCGCGCAGGGTGCGCTGCTTTTCTATGTTCCACTCGCGCGCTTTTTCGGTGGCGCGCTTGTCGTGTGCCTGCTTGCCGCGTGCGATGCCGATTTCGACCTTGGCGCGATTGGCTTTCCAGTACATCGCCAGCGGCACCAGGGTCAGGCCCTTGCGTTCGACCGCGCCGATCAGCTTGTCGATCTCGGCGCGGTGCAGAAGCAGCTTGCGGGTGCGGCGGTCTTCGGCAACCACGTGCGTGGACGCCGTCAGCAGCGGCGGAATCGACGCGCCGAACAGGAACAGTTCCCCGCCCCTCACCAGCGCATAGGCATCGGAAAGGTTGATGCGACCTGCGCGCAGGCTCTTCACTTCCCAGCCTTGCAGGGCAATGCCGGCTTCGTAGCGTTCGTCGATGTGGTACTCGTGGCGTGCGCGCTTGTTCAGCGCGATCGTCGAGGAGGCCTTGCCATCTTTGTCTTTCTTTTTCGCCATGTCCGCTACACTGTAAAAGATGAGTGACCCGATCGTTCGTGGCGCGACCATTCGGCACGGGAATCGCCGGCGCGGGGCGTGCGATGTGCACCCTGCGGCAAACGCGGCGCGGCTTCGCGCTGGCCGTTCGGCAAACTGCCGTAGTGGCCGCCCCGGGTCTGACGCGGGGATGCCTGGTTTTCCGACATGAAAATCCATCGCCAGGCGCTGGTTGGCTTCACGCCGGCACAGATGTTCGACCTCGTCAGCGACGTGGAAGCTTACCCGAGGCGCTTCGCCTGGTGCCTGGGCGCACAGGTTTCCGAGCACGACGGCGAACACCTGGTGGCGCGCCTCGACCTGCGGTTTGCCGGCGTCACGCAGCATTTTTCCACACGCAACACACTCGATCGTCCGCGCAGCATCAAGATGCAATTCGTGGACGGCCCGTTCGACTGGCTGCATGGGGAGTGGACGTTCACCCCGCTGGGTGGGCATTCTGGTGGGCTTCCCCCGCATGCGGGAGAAGGGAAGATCGAGCAGCCTGCGGCTGCAGTCGCCCCTTTGGGCTGCAAGGTGGCGCTGGATCTCGATTTCGAGGTCAGCAACCGCTTGACCGGCTTCGCGTTCCGGCTGGGGTTCCAGAAGCTCGCCGACCGTATGGTGGACGATTTCAGCGCGGAAGCAAAGCGCACGTATGCCTGACGCTGCACGCATCGCGGTGTCGGTGGTCTACGCCGAGCCCGAGCGCGTGTTCAAGGCCGACCTTTTGCTGGCGAAGGGCGCCACGGTCGCCGATGCCATCGAACACTCGGGCATTCGCACGGCGCGGCCGGACATCGAGATTCGCGACGATCGCCTCGGCATCTTTTCACGCAAGGCTGCGCCGGGCACCGCATTGCGGGATGGCGACCGCGTGGAAATCTACCGACCGTTGCTCATCGATCCGAAGGAAGCGCGGCGAAAGCGGGCGCGCGAAGCGGTCCCCAAATCAACGTAGATGCGAGGGCAACCCCGGCGGGAATCCTGGCGATCACGGCCACCACGGATATATGCACCGGTGCAATCGCCGGGCAAGCCGTGATCGCGGGAACGAAGGTTGCGGGCTACCCTGCCTTGAACATGCGTTGCGGAATGCGCTTGCCTGCGGTGCCCGTGAAGCATGGCGCTGCGAAGCCCCCGGTTCAGCCGCCGCCACCCTGCTGCTGTTGCTTCTTCTCCAGTTCCTTCTGCTGTTCCTTCGTCAGGTTGGTCGGGTACAGCGGGCCGTACTTGTGGCTTTCCTGCAGCAATTCCTGGGGCGTTTCCTTCATGGTGTCGCCATCGGTGCGCACCAGGGTGTCGTTGTCGAAATACAGCGTGAGGGTGTGCCTCTTGATCGTGCCACCGCGGCGCTGCATGGTCGCGACGTAGTTCCACTGGTTCTGGTTGAACGGACTGATCACCGACGGAGTGCCCAGCAGCGCCACCACCTGCTGCTTGGTCAGGCCGGGCTTCAGTTCGCTCACGTTCTTGCCGATCAGCAGGTTGCCCTGTTGCACGTCGGGACGGTAGATCGGATTGCAGGCGCCGAGCGCCAGGACACTGACGGAGGCGAGCAGGACAAGGGGGAAGATCTTGCGCATCGTGATGGGTCGGTCGGTGGACGGTGGATGATACACTAGCCGGGTTCCGGGCCGGGATCATCAGACCCTGCGCCGCCATCGGAGTTCAGCCATGGAATCCCAGGATCTGCGTAACGCCGGGCTGAAGGTGACCCATCCGCGCATCCGTGTGCTGGAAATGCTCGAACACAGCCACGATCACCTCACCGCCGAGAACATCTACAAGCTGCTGCTGGAAGAATCCGAGGACATCGGGCTCGCGACGGTGTATCGCGTGCTGACGCAGTTCGAGGCGGCGGGCCTGGTGATCAAGCACAATTTCGAGGGCGGGCAGGCCGTCTACGAACTGGATCGCGGCCAGCACCACGACCACATGATCGACGTGACCACCGGCAAGGTCATCGAGTTCGTCAACGATGAAATCGAGAAACTGCAACACGAGATCGCGGCCAAGCACGGCTTCGAGATCGTCGACCACTCGCTGGTGCTGTACGTGCGGCCGAAGAAGAAGAAATAGCCGACAAGGGTAGGGCGGGAGTAGCCGCGCAGCGGCGTATCCCGCCATATTCATGTCCCGGCACGGCGGGATTCGCCGCGCTTCTCCCGTCCTGCTTGTTCTACGGGATCACCAGCGGCTCGCTGGTCTTGTACGTGCGGCACAAGGTAGGAGCCGGCCTGCCGGCGACGGTATTGCGCAGGTTGTCGCGCGCAGGCGCGCTCCTACAGGGTTTGGGCTTTCTCCAGCATCTTCTTGGCATGCGCGCGGGTTTCGCGGTCGATTTCGACGCCGCCGAGCATGCGCGCCACTTCTTCGCTGCGGCCCTTCGCATCCAGCACCCTGATGTGCGTGCGGGTCTCCTTGCCTTCGACCGACTTGGTGACGGACAGGTGTGCATGACCTTGCGCCGCGACCTGCGGAAGATGGGTCACGCACAGCACCTGGCAGCGCGAACCGAGCGCGCGCAGCTTGGCGCCGACGGTTTCCGCGACGGCGCCGCCGATGCCGGCATCGACTTCGTCGAACACCATGGTGCCGACGGCATCGCTGCCCAGCGCGGCCACCTCGATCGCAAGCCCGATACGGGACAGTTCGCCGCCCGACGCGACCTTGCGCAGCGGGCGCAACGGCATGCCGGGATTGGCGCTGACGGTGAATTCGCAGCGCTCGCGGCCTTGCGGATCCGGTTCGCCGGAAAATTGCGGCTGCATGTCCACCGCGAACGCGCCGCCGGTCATGCCCAGCTCGCCCATCAATGAGGTCACGGTTTCGCCGAGCGTTTTCGCGACGCCGGCGCGGCGCTTGGACAGCGCACTCGCGGCGTGGCCGTAGTCGCCGAAGCATTGCTTGCGTTCGGCCGCCAGCCTGGCGAGCGACTCGCCGGCGTCTTCCAGCGCCTGCAGTTCCGCGCGCAGTGCGGTGGCGTGCGCCTGCAGTTCCGCGGCCGGCAGGCGATGACGGCGCGACAGGTCGTGCAGCGCGGTCAAGTGCGCATCCGCTTCGGCGTAGCTCTCGGGATCGAGGTCGAGACTCTGCGCGTAGCGGGACAGCGCATCGGCCGCCTCGCCGAGCTGGATGCGTGCGTTGTCGAGCAAGTCCAGCGGCGCCTGCAACGCCGGGTCGAGCTCCGCCAGCCGTGCCAGTTCCGCATGGGTGCGCACGACGGTGCGTGTGGCTGCAAGCTCCTCATCGCCGTCCAGCCGTTCGGCGATGCCGGAGGCGCCTTCGGCGAGCTTGCCGGCGTTCGCCAGGCGCTTGTGCCGTGCTTCAAGATCGGCCAGCGCAACGGACGGCAACGCCCAGCGTTCCAGTTCCGCGACTTCGTGGCGCAACAGGTCGATGCGTGCGGCACGGTCGTCGCCGCCCGAAAGTTCACGCTCGCGGGCCACGATGTCGCGATGACGGACTGCCAGCCCGGAGACTTTCGCAACGGCATCCCCGTTGCCGCCGAACGCATCCAGCATCTGCAACTGCCGGGCGCGGTCCAGCAACGCCTGATGCTCGTGCTGGCCGTGGATTTCCACCAGCGTGGCCGCCAGTTCCGACAGTTGCGCCAGCGATGCCGTGCGTCCGTTGATCCACGTCCGCGAGCCGCCTTCCGCGGCAATCACGCGGCGCAGGCGGCAGGCACCATCCTCGTCATCGAATGCCTGTTCGGACAACCACGTACGCGCGGCGGGTGCGTCCGCGAGATCGAATTCGGCCGAGATTTCCGCGCGCTCGCAACCGGCGCGGACCATGCCTGCGTCGGCGCGCGCTCCGGACAGCAGCAACAATGCATCGACCAGCAACGACTTGCCGGCGCCGGTTTCCCCGGTGACCACGGTGAGGCCGGCGCCGAGCTCGATCTCGGCGGCTTCGACCACGGCGAAGTTGCGGACGGAAAGATGGGTAAGCATCGGATGGGGCCGGTGGCTGCGAGGATTCTAGCGAAGCGGACTCCGGGAAAGGGTACCGGCGGTGCGCCGGTGAAAACGTGCGCCAGGGCGACCCTCATCCCGCGCCTGCGACCCTGTTTTCGCCATTCCATCCCCGACCGTCCATCGACGTCCCTCGCTTGTCGCTTGCATTCCATCGCCGCTGGCCGTATTAGAGTGGATATCGCCGCTGTCCACATCCTTCGTGTCCGAACCCCACCGCCTCGACGTTCGTTCCCGCCATCTGTTGCGCACCCTGATCGCGCAATATCTGGAGGAAGGCCAGCCGGTCGGTTCCCGCACGCTCGCGCGTTCGGCCGGCCTGGACGTGAGTCCGGCAACGGTACGCAACATCATGGCCGATCTCGAAGAGCTTGGCCTGATCGCTTCGCCGCACACCTCGGCAGGACGCGTGCCGACCGTGAGCGGATTGCGTCTGTTCGTGGACAGCCTGCTGGAACTGAAACCATTGCCGCGCGGGGCGGTGATCCAGATGCAGCGCGAGCTGCCGCGTGAGTCCGCCTCTCCGCGCGAATTGCTGGGCAGCGCCTCCAGCCTGCTGTCGGCCATGACGCGTTTCGTGGGGCTGGTGACGGTGCCGGGCGCCGCCGACGCGCCGCTGAAGCAGATCGAATTCGTGTCCATCGAGTCGCGCCGGGTGCTGGCCATCCTGGTGTTCGCCGACGGACAGGTGCAGAACCGGGTGCTGAACCTGAGCCAGCGCTTCGATGCGCACGCCCTGGAACTCGCGGCCAATTACTTGAACGAGCACTATGCCGGCCTGCACCTGGACGACATCCGGATCCGGGTGTTGGCCGATCTTCGCGCCGCGGGCAGCGAATTGAACCGCCTGCTCGACACCGCGGTCGAGGTGGCCGCCGAAACATTCGCGCCGGAACCCGAGTCCGACATGCTGGTTTCCGGACAGACCAACCTGATGTCGGGCGACGATGCCCAGCAAATGGAACGCCTGCGCGAGCTGTTCGAAGCGTTCCAGCGCAAGCGCGAGCTGCTGGCGCTGCTGGAAGGCTGTGCGCGCTCACCGGGCGTGCGCTTGTTCATCGGCGAGGAATCGGGCTTCGAGCCGCTCAAGGGCTACAGCCTGGTGAGTGCGCCCTATGGTGGCGAGGGCCATGTGTTGGGCGCAATCGGGGTTATCGGACCCACCCGGATGGCTTACCATTCGGTGATTCCGGTGGTGCAGGCGACGGCGAGGCTTCTCACCGATGCCCTGAGGACCCCGGAATAATCAGGGGTGATCGACTTGAATCGCGGTGCGCCGACCGCATAGATTGGTCTGTTGCGCCCTGTGCCCGCGTCCTTCCCGACGCGAGGTGAAGCGCGTTTTCGTGGAACGTCAGTCATGGATGGCTGTCGCTTGGTTTTCGCGATCAGGGATGATCGCAAAATTCCAGCCGAGGAATGAGCATGATGAACCCGAAGGAATCGCCGGAGCAGGCGCCGCAGGATGATCGGCAGCCGCCGATGGAAGCGGGCGCGGACGAACTGGAAACCCTGAGCCGGCAATTGGCCGAAGCCGAAACCAGTCTTGCGGGCATGCGCGAAACGCTGTTGCGCGAGCGCGCCGATCTCGAAAACCAGCGCAAGCGCCTGCAGCGTGACATGGAGCAGGGCCTCAAGTTCGCCAACGAAAAGCTGTTGCGCGACCTGCTACCGGTGTACGACGGCCTCGAGAGCGGGCTGGCGGTCGAGACCGCCGACGTGGCGTCGATGCGCGAGGGCCTCAGTCTGACGCTGAAATCGCTGCTCAAGATCGCCGAGAACAATGGCTTGCAACAGGTTGATCCTGTTGGCCAGCCGCTGGACCCTGAGCGCCACCACGCGGTCAGCATGGTCGAGGCGCCGAACAGCGCGCCTGGCACCGTGGTCAGCGTGATGCAGAAGGGCTATGTGTTGAACGGGCGGCTGCTTCGGCCCGCGCTGGTCGCGGTGGCGAAAGAGTCGTAGGAGCCGGCCTGCCGGCGACAGGACCTGTAAGGGGTCAGAGTCGACTTTCCATGGATGTCTGGCTGCAGCGATGCCCCCCTGTCTCCGGAAAGTCGACTCTGACCCCGGTTTTCCCTTGAGATAGCGCTGCCAACCCCCAGTTTGTGTTCAAGATTCTACGGTCCCTCGACCGCAACCTTTTGAGGAGCTGAAACATGAGCAAGATCATCGGTATCGACCTCGGCACGACCAACTCGTGCGTCGCGGTCATGGAAGGCACCAAGACCCGCGTCATCGAAAATTCCGAGGGCGACCGCACCACGCCGTCCATCGTGGCATTCGCGAAAGACGGCGAGGTTCTGGTCGGCGCGCCGGCCAAGCGCCAGGCGGTCACGAATCCCAAGAACACGTTCTACGCGGTGAAGCGCCTCATCGGGCGCAAGTTCTCCGACGCCGAAGTGCAGAAGGATCTCGACGTGGTGCCGTACAAGATCGTCGGGCACTCGAACGGTGATGCTTGGCTGGAAACCTCCGACGGCAAGCAGATGGCGCCACCGGAAATTTCCGCCAAGGTGCTGATGAAGATGAAAAAGACCGCCGAGGATTTCCTTGGCGAGACGATCACCGATGCCGTGATCACGGTGCCGGCGTACTTCAATGACTCGCAGCGCCAGGCCACCAAGGACGCCGGCAAGATCGCCGGCCTCGAAGTCAAGCGCATCATCAACGAGCCGACCGCGGCGGCGCTCGCCTATGGCCTCGACAAGGGCGGCGGCGATCGCAAGATCGCGGTGTATGACCTCGGCGGCGGCACCTTCGACGTGTCGCTGATCGAGATCGCCGAAGTCGACGGCGAGAAGCAGTTCGAGGTGCTGGCCACCAACGGCGACACCTTCCTCGGCGGCGAAGACTTCGACAAACGCGTGATCGATTACCTGGTCGACGAATTCAAGAAGGACCAGGGCGTGGACCTGCGCAACGACCCGCTCGCGCTGCAGCGCCTGAAGGACGCCGCCGAGCGCGCCAAGATCGAGCTGTCGTCCGCACACCAGACCGAAGTGAACCTGCCGTACGTGACGGCCGATGCGTCGGGCCCGAAGCACCTCAACATCAAGCTGACCCGGGCGAAACTCGAAGCGCTGGTCGAGGACCTGGTCAAGCGCACTATCGAACCGTGCCGCACGGCGCTCAATGACGCCAACCTGCGCGTGTCCGACATCGCCGAAGTGATCCTGGTCGGCGGCCAGACCCGCATGCCCAAGGTGCAGGAAGCGGTCAAGGATTTCTTCGGCAAGGAACCGCGCAAGGACGTGAACCCCGACGAGGCCGTGGCGGTGGGCGCGGCAATCCAGGGCGGCGTGCTTTCGGGTGCGGTCAAGGACGTGCTGTTGCTGGACGTGACGCCGTTGTCGCTCGGCATCGAAACCCTGGGCGGCGTGATGACCAAGCTGATCGAC
The DNA here is from genome assembly GCA_040255405.1 of Lysobacteraceae bacterium. Classification (GTDB taxonomy): domain Bacteria; phylum Pseudomonadota; class Gammaproteobacteria; order Xanthomonadales; family Rhodanobacteraceae; genus 66-474. The sequence goes on along the minus strand of JBDZUX010000010.1, from coordinate 48,510 downwards.
AAGAACACCACGATCCCCACCAAGGCTTCGCAGGTGTTCTCGACCGCCGAGGACAACCAGAGCGCGGTCACCGTGCACGTGCTGCAGGGCGAGCGCGACCAGGCGCGCTTCAACAAGTCGCTGGCCAAGTTCGACCTCGCCGGCATCCAGGCCGCGCCGCGCGGCATGCCGCAGATCGAGGTGTCGTTCGACATCGATGCCAACGGCATCCTGCACGTCACCGCCAAGGACAAGAACACCGGCAAGGAACAGCGGATCGAGATCAAGGCGGGTTCGGGTCTCTCCGAGGACGAAATCCAGCGGATGGTTTCGGATGCCGAAACCCATCGCGAGGAAGACAAGAAGTTCCAGGAACTGGTGCAGGTGCACAACAAGGCCGACCAGTTGGTGCATGCCACCCGTTCGGCCATCAAGGAACACGGCGGCAAGGTCGGCGGCGACATCATCGGCCGCACCGAAGAAGCGCTGTCGGAACTGGAAAAGGTGATGAAGGGCGACGACAAGGCCGCGATCGAATCGCGCATTGCCAAGCTCGAGGAAGCGGCGCAGTCGTTGTTCGCCGCGGCCCAGGCCGGCGGACAGAGCGGTCCGCAACCGGGCGCGCAGCAGGCGCCGGGCGGTGGCAGCGCGTCGCCTGAAGACGTGGTCGACGCGGAGTTCACGGAAGTCAAGAACAAGGACGAAAAGTAGGTGTCATCCGGCAGCGCGGGGCGCTGCCGGATCAACTGTCCGCGTTCGATCGGCGCTGGGAAGCGCGCCGTTCAACGCGGACAAGATCCGCAGGCCGTTTGATCGGCGGGGCCATGCCGGAACGGGGCGTTCCGCGACGATCGCAAATCTCACGTCGTCGTTCCGTGCGAAGGCACGCGGCACGCGTGGCTCGTCGATGTCCGGGTGTTCCCGGATCGCGCACAGGGCTGCGCGCTCGGATACCCGCTGGAACAGTCACCACCCGTGTTGTCGATGGCTTCACGTCGGGCTGGTTGAACGTACCGCACACGCGGCCCGCACCGTTGCGGACGGCGCCCGATGGCACTGCGCTGTTGCGGGTGGCGCTGGCGTGGGTATCATGGCCGCGCGCGTTGGTCGCGGTCTGGCGGTGAAAGGACCGGTCCGGGCGACGCGCTTGGGGGTGGCTGGAAAACCGTCGTTTCCCCGACCACTTGCCGGATCGGGATTGCGTTGGCATTTTTTGCGCCCATATTGTCGTGCGTGATCTACGCTGCGGTCGCGGCCCCGTGGTTTGTCCGCGATCGCGGCCTCGAAACAAGAATGCCTACATGAAACGTTGCTACTACGAAGTTCTCGGCGTCGCACGCACGGCCAGCGACGAGGAACTGAAAAAGGCGTTTCGCCGGCTGGCGATGAAGAACCATCCCGATCGTTGCCCCGGCGATCCCGAAGCGCAGGAGCGCTTCAAGGAAGCCAAGGAAGCCTGGGAAATCCTGGGTGATCCGCAGCGTCGCGCGATGTACGACCAGTACGGCCACGCCGCGTTCGAGAATGGCAACGGGCGCCGCGGTGGCGCGCCATTCGGCGACGTCGGCGACATCTTCGGCGACATCTTTTCCGATATCTTCGGTGGTGGCCGGCGCGCGGCGCGCGGTTCGGATCTGCGCTACGTGCTGGAGCTGGACCTCGAAGAGGCGGTGGCCGGCATCGACAAGCAGATCCGCGTGCCGACCATGGTCAACTGCCACCACTGCAACGGCACCGGTTCGGAAGACGGCAAGCTGTCCACCTGCGCCACTTGCCGCGGCCATGGCCGCGTACGGATGCAAAACGGCATCTTCTCGATCCAGCAGACCTGCCCGCATTGCGGCGGGGTCGGGCGCGTGGTGGTGACGCCGTGCAACCACTGCCACGGCGAAGGACGGCTCGAAGACGAACGCAGCCTGGAAGTCAAAGTGCCCGCCGGCGTGGACGACGGCGACCGCATCCGCTTGTCGGGCCAGGGCGAAGCCGGCCCATCCGGCACCACGCCCGGTGACCTGTACGTTGAAATCCACGTGCGCGAGCATCCGATCTTCAAGCGCCACGGCGACGACTTGCGTTGCGAGGTGCCGATCCGTTTCGCGCAGGCCGCGCTGGGCGCGTCCATCGAGGTTCCGATCCTCGGCGGCGCGACCACCATCACCGTTCCGCCGGAAACCCAGACCGGGCAGGAATTCCGTTTGCGCGGCCAGGGCGTGAAGTCGGTGCGCAGCCGCCATACCGGCGACCTTTTCTGCACCGTGGTCCTGGAAACCCCGGTGCGGCTCGACAAACACCAGCGCGACCTGCTGGAAAAGTTCGAAGCCACCTTTGCCGATGCCGAAGAAGCGCGCAAGCATTCGCCGCGCAACAGCGGCTTCGTCGACGGCGTGAAGCAGTTTTGGGCGAAGATGACGGGCTGACAGCCGGAGCTCGGACGGGAGGCGTAAATTACCCCGCCGTGATCCCGGGGCCACTGCGGCTGCCTCGCAGCGGCTTGCGCCGGGATGACGGCCTTGTAAGCTTCGGAGCGTCCCGACCGCTGGTTCTGAAATGCGCAATCCTTCCCGTTTGGCCATCAACGGCGCCAGCGGCCGCATGGGCCAGGCTCTGCAAGATTTGCTCCACGGCGATGCGCGATTCGAGTTGGTCGCCACGATCGGCGCGTCGAGCGACTGGCGCGGCGCGGCGAAGCTGGACGTCGTCGTCGATTTCAGTTCGCCGGATGGTTTCGAGGCCGCGCTCGCGCATTGCGTGGCGAACCGGATCGCGCTGGTCAGCGGCACGACCGGACTCGGACATTCGCAGTGGAACGCATTGACGGAAGCGGCACGCACCGTCCCCGTGCTGCACGCCCCCAACTTCAGCCTGGGCATTGCGGTGCTGACGCGTGCATTGCGTGCCGCCGCCGCGGCGCTGCCGGACTGGGATCTCGAAATCATCGAAGCGCACCACGCGCGCAAGGTTGATGCGCCCTCGGGGACGGCACTCGCACTCGGCCGTGCCGCCGCTGAAGCTCGCGGGCTGGACTTCGATGCCGTTGCGGTGTTGTCGCGCCAATGCCAGGCCGGCCCGCGCCCGCCCGGCACAATCGGTTTCGCTGCCGTCCGTGCAGGCGACATCGTGGGCGAACACACCGCGATGCTCGCCGCGGCGGGTGAGCGGCTGGAGCTGTCGCACCGCGCCACCGATCGCGCGATCTTCGCGCGCGGCGCGCTCACCGCCGCAGCATGGTTGGCCGGCAAGCCGGCGGGCAAATATTCGATTGATGATGTGCTCGAATCCCGCAGCTGAAGTGCTGCCTCGTCATTCCGGCGCAAGCCGGAATCCATCTTGCCCTTGACGATTTCAAAATGGATCCCGGCTTGCGCCGGGATGACGGCCTTGTTGTTGCGCTCTCCCGAGTCGCGAGTCCCGGTCTTCAATCCCGATGCGCGGCGTTGCGATCGCGGCCTGCACCGAACTTTCGGTCGAGCCCACCCGCGATCTTCTTGAAGAAGCGCGTGGTGATGCCGCGCTGGGTCTTGCGCAGCTTTTCTTCCTCGCTGGTCAGCCACGCCACCTGGATCACGCGGCGCTCGCCCTCGTATGGCAAGTGGCCGTGGAAGGAATTGTCGGCGCGCTTGAAGATCACGAATTCGCCGTACAGCGGCTTCACTTCCGGTGCGATCGAAGCGTCGATGTCGTCGATCTTCGAAAGGAATCGCAGGCAGCCGTCGCTGGTGTCGTGCCAACTGGCATTCAGGTAGATCAGTGCGGTCGCAACCTTCGATTTGCTGTCGGTATGGATGGTGCCGTGCCGCCTGTTGAGATGGCGGCAGATCGTCACCAGCGTCGGATATTGACCGAGGTCGTCGATGCCGAGCTTGGCACCGACCGCGCTCGCGAACGCCGGCGAGGTAACGGCGTTGACCAGTTCGTGGATCGCCGGACCGCATTCCTTCTCGTCGTAGGGGAAGAAACCGGCACCCGAGTACCTCGGAAAATCGCGGTCCAGGTCGGCCCGCGATTGTTCGGGAAGCTGTGCGTGCGCGATCATGAACGGGAACGGATCGTTGCGTATCAGCGTATCGGGGCGATCGAGCCGGGCAGGGTCGAGCAGGGTGGCGGCGAGCATGGAATTCGTCCTTGTGATGCGCGCATTGTATCGCTGCCCGCAACCCCGGCCATCACTGCATCAGCGGTTTCTGATAACATTGCCGCTTGCCTGAATCACCGATTCCCCGAGCCCGCTCCCGCGCGGCTCGTGGGTCAACTTGTATCCGGAATCCGCCCATGTCCATGCCTGCCTTGCTCGCCCTCGCCGATGGAACGCTATTTCATGGCGAGGCCGTCGGAGCCGGCGGCAGCACGGCGGGCGAGGTGGTGTTCAATACCGCGATGACGGGCTACCAGGAGATCCTGACCGACCCCTCCTATGCGCAGCAGATCGTCACACTGACCGCGCCGCACGTCGGCAACACCGGCTGCAACGTGCCCGACGAGGAATCTGGCAAGGTACAAGCCGCGGGCCTGATCGTGCGCGACGTGCCGCGACTCGCTTCCAACTGGCGCAGCACGGAATCATTGCCGGAATACCTGAAACGCCATGGCGTCGTCGCGATTGCCGGCATCGACACCCGCAGGCTCACGCGCATCCTGCGCGATCGCGGGGCGCAGCACGGGTGCATCGTGGCCGGCGAATCGATCGACGCCGACGATGCCATCGCCAAGGCGCGCGCGTTTCCCGGCCTGAATGGCGCCGACCTTGCCAAGGTCGTGAGCCTGCGCGAGCCTGCGCCGTGGCACGAAGGCAACTACGAACTCGACGATCAGGCGTTCCACAAACCCGCCCCGAAATTCAAGGTCGTTGCCTACGATTTCGGACTCAAGCGCAACATCCTGCGCCTGCTGGTCGAGCAAGGCTGCGGCATCACGGTGGTGCCGGCACAGACACCCGCCGCCGACGTGCTGGCGATGCAGCCCGACGGCATTTGCCTTTCCAACGGGCCCGGCGATCCCGCCGCCTGCGATTACGCGATCGAGGCCACGCGCAAGTTCCTCGACGCGAAGGTTCCGCTGTTCGGCATTTGCCTCGGGCATCAGTTGATGGGGCTCGCCTTGGGTGCGAAGACCTTGAAGATGCCGTTCGGCCACCACGGCGCCAACCACCCGGTGAAGGATCTCGATGATGGTCGCGTGCTGATCACCTCGCAAAACCATGGCTTTGCGGTCGACCCTGCCACGCTGCCATCCAACGTGCGCACGACGCATGTCTCGCTGTTCGACGGTTCGTTGCAGGGGTTCACGTTGACCGACCGCCCCGCGTTTTGTTTCCAGGGGCATCCGGAAGCAAGCCCCGGACCCCACGACATCGCTTATTTGTTCGCACGCTTCGCGAACCTGATGCAGGAGGCGCGCTGATGCCCCGTCGCACCGACATAAAAACCGTCCTCATCATCGGCGCCGGTCCGATCGTGATCGGCCAGGCCTGCGAGTTCGACTATTCGGGCGCGCAGGCGTGCAAGGCGCTGCGCGAGGAAGGCTATCGCGTGGTGCTGGTGAACTCGAACCCGGCCACGATCATGACCGATCCGGAAATGGCCGACCGGGTCTACATCGAGCCGATCAACTGGCGCACGGTCGAGCGCATCATCGAGAAGGAAAAGCCCGACGCACTGCTGCCGACGATGGGCGGCCAGACCGCGCTCAACTGCGCGCTGGAGCTCGCCGACCATGGCGTGCTGGAAAAGCACGGCGTCGAACTGATCGGCGCTTCGCGCGATGCGATCCGGATGGCCGAGGACCGCGAGTTGTTCCGCAACGCGATGGATGAAATCGGGCTGGAATCGCCGAAATCGGCGATCGCACGCACGCTGGAAGAAGCGCGCGAAGGCCAGGCCGCCCTCGGGTTTCCCTGCATCGTGCGGCCGTCGTTCACGCTGGGCGGTACCGGCGGCGGCATCGCCTACAACGTGGAGGAATTCGAATCGATCGTGGCGCGCGGACTGGAACTGTCGCCCGTGCACGAAGTATTGATAGACGAATCCGTGCTGGGCTGGAAGGAATTCGAGATGGAGGTGGTCCGCGACCGCGCGGACAACTGCATCATCGTGTGCGCGATCGAGAACGTCGATCCGATGGGCGTGCACACCGGCGACTCGATCACGGTGGCGCCTGCGTTGACGTTGACCGACAAGGAATACCAGCGGCTGCGCGACTTTTCGATCGCGGTGCTGCGCAAGATCGGCGTCGACACGGGCGGTTCGAACGTGCAGTTCGGCGTGAATCCCGCCGACGGCCGGGTGGTGGTGATCGAGATGAACCCGCGCGTGTCGCGTTCGTCGGCGCTGGCGTCCAAGGCCACGGGCTTTCCGATTGCCAAGGTTGCGGCCAAGCTTGCGGTTGGCTACACGCTGGATGAATTGAAGAACGAGATCACCGGCGGCAAGACGCCGGCGTCGTTCGAGCCGTCCATCGACTACATCGTCACCAAGATTCCGCGCTTTGCGTTCGAGAAGTTCCCGGCCGCCGATCCGCACCTCACCACCCAGATGAAATCGGTGGGCGAGGTGATGGCGATCGGCCGCACTTTTTCCGAATCGCTGCAGAAGGCGCTGCGAGGCCTGGAAACGGGCCACGACGGCTTGAACGCCGGCGGCATCGACTGGAAAACGCCGGAAGGCATGGAGTCGCTGAAGCGCGAGTTGCGCCAGCCCGGCCCCGAGCGGATCTTCCACGTCGGCGATGCTTTTCGTTCCGGCCTGTCGCTGGAACAAGTGCACGACCTGTGCAAGATCGACCCGTGGTTCCTCGCTGCGATCGAAGACATCGTGGCGGCCGAGGCCGACGTGCGCGCCGGCGGCATGCGTGCGCTGGACGCCGTGCGGATGCGCGAACTGAAGCGCATGGGTTTTTCCGATTCCCGCCTTGCGACGCTGCTGCAATCCGACGAACGGGCGGTGCGCCATTTGCGCCACACGCTCGACGTGCGGCCGGTGTACAAGCGTGTGGATTCCTGCGCGGCGGAGTTCGCCACCACCACCGCCTACATGTACTCGACCTACGAGGAAGAGTGCGAGGCGAATCCGTCGGATCGCAAGAAGATCATGGTGCTGGGCGGCGGACCCAACCGGATCGGGCAGGGTATCGAGTTCGATTACTGCTGCGTGCACGCGGCGCTCGCGATGCGCGAGGACGGTTTCGAAACCATCATGGTGAACTGCAACCCGGAAACCGTGTCTACCGATTACGACACTTCGGATCGTCTGTACTTCGAGCCGGTGACGCTCGAAGACGTGCTGGAAATCGTGGACAAGGAAAAACCGACCGGCGTGATCGTGCAGTATGGCGGCCAGACGCCGCTGAAGCTGGCGCGCGCGCTGGAAATCGCGGGCGTGCCGATCATCGGAACCTCGTCTGATTCGATCGATCTTGCCGAAGACCGCGAACGCTTCCAGCAACTGATCGAGAAATTGCAGTTGCGGCAGCCACCGAATCGTATCGCGCACACCGCCGAGGAAGCGATGGTGCTGGCGCGCGAGCTCGGCTATCCGCTGATCGTGCGCCCGAGCTACGTATTGGGCGGCCGTGCGATGGAAGTCGTGCACGCCGACGAGGACCTGGCGCGCTACATCCGCGACGCGGTGCGTGTGTCCAACAAGTCGCCGGTGCTGCTCGACCGGTTCCTCGACAACGCGGTCGAAGTTGACGTGGACGTGATTGCCGATGCCGATGGCGAGGTGCTGATTGGCGGCATCATGCAGCACATCGAGGAGGCCGGCGTGCATTCCGGCGATTCCTCGTGCTCGCTGCCGCCGTATTCCTTGTCGCAGGAAATCCAGGATGAGCTGCGCCGGCAGGTGACGCTGCTGGCGCGGGAACTCGGGGTGGTCGGCTTGATGAACACCCAGTTCGCGATCCAGGGCGACGAAGTCTTCATCCTGGAAGTGAACCCGCGCGCGTCACGCACCGTACCGTTCGTGTCCAAGGCCACCGGACGCCCGCTGGCCAAGATCGCGGCACGTTGCATGGCCGGCAGGACGCTTGGACAACAGGGCGCGACACGTGAACGCGTACCGCACTACTGGGCGGTGAAGGAAGCGATCTTCCCGTTCCTGAAGTTCCAGAATGTCGACCCGATCCTCGGCCCCGAGATGCGCTCGACCGGTGAGGTGATGGGTGTGGGCCGCAGCTTCGGCGAAGCCTTCGCGCGCGGCCACGAGGCCGCGCACATCGCGGCGCCGGCGCCGGGCGGCAAGGTGTTCCTGTCGGTGCGTGATGCGGACAAGCCGCGGCTGCTGGAGGTCGCGCGCGACCTGGTGAAGCGCGGCTTCCCGCTGATCGCCACCGGGGGTACCGCGGCGTTCCTGCGCGCACACGGCATCGAGTGCGAACGCATCAACAAGGTACTGGAAGGCCGCCCGCACATCGTCGACGCGATCAAGAACGGCGAGATCGCGTACATCGTCAATACCACCGAAGGGCGGCAGGCCATCACCGACTCGTTCTCGATCCGGCGCTCGGCGCTGCAGCAGCACGTCACCTATTCGACCACCGTCGCCGGTGCGGCGGCATTGCTGCACTCGCTGGATTTTCGCACCAACGCCGCCGTCATCAGCCTGCAGGAACTGCACGCCGAACTCGATCGCCACGACGCGAACCTGTCCGGCGAGCGGGCCGCTGTCGCCTGACCATCTTTGTGCGATCGCCATGGTCGCCGCATCGCCAGACCCCCTCGCAGAATCACACGTAATGCCCCAGGCAACACCAGAACGGCCATCCATGGCCCCGATCAGAAGCATTTCGGGGGCAGGCCCTGACTTTCCACAACAACCCTTTCATCAAGGGCGCGGGGTTCATGACTGCGCCCGCATGCAATAGAGGAGTCCCGCCATGCAGCGAGCCCCCATGACCAAAGCCGGTTCCGAGCGCCTGCGCGCCGAACTGGAAAAACTGAAATCGGTCGAACGCCCGAAGGTCATCGCCGCGATCGCCGAGGCGCGTGCGCACGGCGACCTGAGCGAAAACGCCGAGTACAACGCCGCGCGCGAGCAGCAAGGATTCATCGAAGGCCGCATCCAGCGTATCGAGGCCGCGCTTTCGACCGCGCAGATCATCGACCCTGCCACGCTGAATCCGGGCGGCAAGGTGGTGTTCGGGGCGCTGGTGGACCTCGAGGACGCCGACAGTGGCGACAAGGTCACCTATCGAATCGTGGGCGACATCGAGGCCGACATCAAGCAAGGCCTGATCGCGGTTTCGTCGCCCATCGCGCGCGCCATGATCGGCAAGAACGAGGGCGACAGCTTCGGCTTCAACGCGCCGGCCGGCGAGCGTAATTACGAAATCGTGGGCGTACGTTACGTGTGATCGCCTTCCGCAATTTTGCGCTGCGCCGTGGCGACCGCCTGTTGCTCGAAGGCGTCGACGCGGCGCTTCACGACGGCTGGAAGGTCGGCGTGGCGGGCCGCAACGGCAGCGGCAAGTCCAGCCTGTTCGCTGCGATCCTCGGCGAGGTTGAAGCCGATGTCGGCTCGCTGGACGTGCCCGTCGGTTTGCGCATTGCGTCGGTCGCGCAGGAAACGCCCGCGCTGGCCGATCGTGCCATCGACTACGTGCTGGGTGGCGATGTCGAACTGGCCGCGGCGCTGGCCGACGAAGCGCGTGCGCAGGCGACAGGCGACCACGCGGCGGCGGCCGTGGCCCATCAGCGTATCGATGCAATGGCCGGCTACGACGGCGGTGCCCGCGCCGGACGCCTGCTGCACGGGCTGGGCTTCAAGTCTGGCGATCACGAAAAAAGCGTCGCGGAATTTTCCGGCGGCTGGCGCGGACGCCTGAACCTGGCGCGCGCGCTGATGGCGCCATCGGACCTGTTGCTGCTGGACGAACCCACCAACCACCTCGATCTCGATGCCGTGTTGTGGCTGGAGCAGTGGCTGCGGCGCTATCCGCGCACGCTGATGGTGATTTCGCACGACCGCGAGTTCCTCGACGGTACCGTCGATCACGTGCTGCACCTGGAGCAGGGTGCGGCGCGGCTCTACGCGGGCAACTACAGCGACTTCGAACGCCAGCGCGCCGAGCGCCTGCAGCAGCGGCAGGCGGCGTTCGCGAAGGAGCAGACCGAGCGTGCGCACCTGCAGGCGTTCATCGACCGTTTCCGGGCGAAGGCCACCAAGGCCCGCCAGGCGCAATCGCGCATCAAGCGCCTGGAAAAACTGTCCGGCACCGAGGCCGTGCGGGTCGAGCGCGCCTTCGAATTCCGCTTTCCGGAGCCCGAGCGCCTGCCGCAGGCGATGCTGAAGCTGGAACACGTCGACGCCGGTTACAGCGAGCTTTTTGCAGGAGCGGGCCATGCCCGCGATGCTTCACGCTCTCCTGCTGCCAGCGGGTCGCGGCCGGGGGCCGCTCCGACAAGCCCTGCGCAGGTTGCGCGGGTATTGTCCGACGTGCGCTTCAGCGTCCAGGCCGGCGACCGTATCGGCCTGCTCGGCCCCAACGGTGCCGGCAAATCGACCCTGGTCAAGACGCTGGTCGGCGATTTGCCCCTGTTGTCGGGCGAGCGCGTCGCGCACAAGGATGCGTCGATCGGCTATTTCGCGCAGCACACGGTGGAGAACCTGCGGGCGGGCGAAACGCCGTTCGAACACCTGCGCGAACTCGCGCCCGAAGCGTCGCCGCAAGTCTTGCGCGACTGGCTCGGAAAGTGGCACTTTGCGGGCGATCGTGCATTCGAGCACGTGGACGGTTTTTCCGGCGGCGAGCGCGCGCGGCTTGCGCTGGCGCTGATCGCGTGGGGCAAGCCCAACGTGCTGGTGCTGGACGAACCCACCAACCACCTTGATCTCGACATGCGCGGCGCGCTGGCCGACGCGCTGAATGATTTCCCCGGCGCCTTGGTACTGGTCGCGCACGACCGCCACTTGCTTGGACTGGTGTGCGACAGCTTCTGGCGGGTGGCCGACGGTACGGTCGAACCGTTCGATGGCGACCTCGATGATTACGCGCGCTGGTTGCGCACGCGCGGCGGCGAACAGGTCGAACGCGGCGGTGTGCAAGAACGGGCGTCCGACCCACGCGAACGGCGCCGCGAAGCCGCAGCCGAGCGTGAGCGCCAGCGGGCCCGGCGCAAGCAACTCGAAAGCATCGAGGCACGGGTCGCGAAGATCGATGCCGCACTGGCCGCCTTGCAGGCGCGGCTGGCCGATCCCGCGATCTACGAGGGTCCGACGGCGGTGCTTGCGGACATCGGACGTGAACAGAACGTCCTGGGCGAGAAAAAGGCTGCCCTCGAATCCGAGTGGCTGGCGTGTTACGAGGCCCTGGAGGCTGATGCAGCATGAGTACCTTGCATGTCCTGATGCCGCCGCTCGCGCATGCCGACGCGGACCCCGCGTTCCACCATTGGCTTGCGCGCGGCGATGGGTTGCCGGATGCTCGGAATGCCCGCGTGACGGCATTGCGCGAACATTTCCGTTTCACAGGCGATGGCATTCCCGCAGCGGCTTTGCGCCATCACTGCCACGCCGGGGATGCGGGTGGCGGAAACTGGTTGTGCGCAGACCCGGCATACGTACGCAGCGAAGCGACCGGTGCGCGGCTGATGGCGTGCCCGGCAAGCAACCTGTCGGGTGCCGAGGCCGAGGCGCTTGCCGCGACGCTGTCACCGTTGTTGTCGGAAGTGGGCGGGTTGCGGGTGGACACGTCCACGGAGTGGTGCGTGCAGCTCGCGGACGGCATGCAACCCGCGATTTTCACGAGCCCCGACCACGCGCTTGGCGCCAGCTTGATCGATGTGTTGCCGGAAGGCGATGCCGCGCGCACGTGGCGGCGCCTGTTCAATGAAATCCAGATCGCGCTGCACGCGCACCCGGTCAACGCCACCCGCATCGCCGCGCGCGGCCTGCCCGTGAATGCATTGTGGTTCTGGGGACCGGGTGCGTTGCCCGATTCCGTGGACACCAACCTCGCGACGGTCGCCAGCGCCGACGACGTCGTGCGCGGGCTGGCCAGGCTCGCCGGCGTGGTTCGCGTGGAGCCGCTGCCGGACGCGCTCGAAACCGCCGACGTCCGCGGCGACACGCTGCTCGACCTGCAGCGGCTGGGTGAGCGCGAATCAGCCACGGAATGGCTGAACACTTTCGAGCGCTGGTTGCGCAGGCGCAGGTTCGATGCGATTGCGCTGACGTTTGCGGGCGGCGAACGGTTCCGGATGCGGCACGCGCACCGGTTGCGCCTCTGGCGACGGGGGTGAACGTCGCCCACCCGCTGCTGCGGATCGTGCGCCGTGCGGCGGCGACGCCGTCTCCCGACTGGCCCGCGTCCGTGCATCCGCTGTTGCGACGGGTGTACGCCGCGCGCGGTGTCGCGAGCATCGGCGCACTCGGGCACCGCCTTGCGGGCTTGTTGCCGCCTGACGGGCTGGGCGGTATTTCGCTCGCGGTCGAGCTGCTCGCGGCGGCGATCGCCAATCACGCGCGCATCGTGATTGCAGGCGACTACGACTGTGACGGCGCGACCGGGTGCGCCGTGGCGGTACGCGGGTTGCGCATGCTGGGCGCGCGCCATGTCGGCTACGCGGTGCCCGATCGCGCCATCCACGGCTACGGATTGACGCCTGCGCTGGTCGAGACGTTGCGGCCGGTGCCGGACCTGATCGTCACGGTGGACAACGGCATCGCGTCGATCGCGGGCGTCGCGGCCGCGAAAGCGCGGGGCTGCAAGGTCGTCGTCACCGATCACCATCTGCCCGGCGCGGCGCTCCCCGACGCCGACGCGATCGTGAACCCCAATCTTTTCGGCGACGCATTTGCCAGCAAGGCGCTGTGCGGCGTTGGCGTGATGTTCTACCTGTTGCTGGCATTGCGCGCCCGCCTGGGCAAGCGCGATGAAGTGGATCTCGCGTCGCTGCTGGACCTGGTGGCGCTGGGGACGGTCGCGGACCTGGTACCGCTGGATGCCAACAATCGCGCGCTGGTGGAAGGCGGCTTGCGCAGGATGCGCGCGGGCCAGGCGTGTACCGGGATCGCCGCACTGTTCGAGGTGGCCTCGCGCGACCCCCGCAATGCAACGGCCAGTGATCTTGCCTACGCGATCGCGCCGCGACTCAACGCTGCCGGCCGGCTCGAGGACATGACCATCGGTGTCGAATGCCTGTTGTCCGATGACGTGGAGCGCGCGCGTGAACTTGCCGGCGTCCTGCACGACATCAATGCGCAACGGCGCGACCTGCAGGCGTCGATGGTCGAGGAAGCGCTGGCGCGGCTTGCCGATGCGGCGGCGGGCGAACGGGTCGGCGTGTCGTTGTTCGACCCGGCATGGCACCACGGCGTGGTGGGGCTGGTCGCGGCGAAGGTCAAGGAGCGCTGGCATCGTCCGGTGGTGACGTTCGCGCCCGCGGGTGTGGGCGACGAGTTGCGTGGTTCGGCGCGTTCGGTGCCGGGTTTCCACATCCGTGACGCGCTGGCGGAAGTCGACACGCGTTGTCCCGGCCTGATCGTGCGTTTCGGCGGCCACGCGATGGCCGCGGGCTTGACCCTGATGCTCGCGGACTACGCGCGTTTTGCCGAAACATTCGATGCCGTGGTGCGCGAGCGCATCGCACCGGAAGCGTTGCAGCCCGTGCTCGCAAGCGATGGCGAACTCGCACCGGAAGAGTTCGGGATCGAACTTGCGCACCAACTGCGCGCAGCGGGTCCCTGGGGGCAAGCCTTCCCGGCACCCTTGTTCGACAACCTGTTCGAATGCGTCGAGTGCAAGCCGATGGGTAGCGACGGGACGCATCGGCGCTTGCGCCTGCGCGACCCGCGGGATGGGCGCGAACATGAAGCGGTTTGGTTCAACGCCGATCGTGAGTTGACGACGGATGTTCTGCTGCGATTCGCATTCGAGTTGATGGTCAACGACTGGCGGGGCCGAGAATCGTTGCGCCTGCTCGTCCGGCATTGGGAAATTGCCTGAGCTGGCTGATTGCCGTTCGAAGCGGCTGTTGTGACGCGTCAGGTCGCGGAAGGCGATCCTCTTGGCTCGGGGCAAGGATCGTTCGCGACGCCCGTCGTTGCGCCGCGACCAGGGCTGATCGCAAGTCAATGCTTGCGCACCAGCGTCAGCCCGTCGCCGATCGGCAGCATGGCCATGTCGACGCGCGCGTCGCCATGCAGCTTGTCGTTCAGGGCCTGGAGTGCGCGGGTGTCGTCATCTTCCGCAGGCTGCGCGACGTTGCCACCCCACAAGGTATTGTCGATCGCGATCAGGCCGCCCGTGCGAATCAATCGCAGGCAACGTTCGTAATAGCCGTCGTAGCCGGTTTTGTCGGCGTCGATGAAGGCGAAGTCGTGGCGGCCGGATTCGCCCGCGGCAATGCGCGCATCCAGTGTCTCGGTGGCGGGCGCGATGACCAACTCGATCTTGTCGGCGACCCCGGCGCGTTGCCAGAAGGGTTTGCCGATCGCGGTGTATTCCGCACTGATGTCGCAGGCGAGCAGCTTGCCGTCGGCAGGCAACGCCAGCGCGACGGTCAGCGCGCTGTAGCCGGTGAACGTGCCGATTTCGATGGTGCGGCGTGCGCCGATCAGCTTGACCAGCAGCGCCATGAACTGGCCCTGCTCGGGCGAAATCTGCATGCCGGCGTGCGGGTGCGTGCGCGTCGCTTCGCGCAGCGCCGTCTGTTCGGGATGCTCGCGCAGGCTGTGGCCGAGCAGGTAGTCGTACACGGTATCGTCGAGACTGAGGGTGCGGCGGGACATGGGCTTTCCGCATGGTCGGAGGCTCGATGTTCGCACTTTCCGGCCGACAGGATTCGGGAAGTCACTTGCACGTGCCCCCGGAATCTGGGAGAGTCACCGCCATGTCACTGCTCGCCGCCACGATGCTCGATGTCCGCACATTGAATGTGCCGGGCGCCATGGCGGCTGCCACCAACGATCGCGCGAACAATCACGCCGTTCATCGACGGGCCCGCGCGTAGCTGCAAGTTTCAACGAGAGACACGCAACCGAGGCCCGCCACAAGCGGGCCTCGGCGATTTTTGCGTGGATGATTTTTTGCGCAGATCCATCGGCACAAAGCAAACCCGGCCTTCCATGGCCGATTTTCAACAAGACCCGCTTCGAAAAAGGATCATGATCATGTGCGCGATCTTCGGAATGTTCGACCTGCAACCGGGTGATGACATCGCCGCGTTGCGCCGGCGGGCGCTGGCATGTTCACAACGCCAGCGCCACCGCGGTCCCGACTGGAGCGGCGTGTTCGCCGATGGCAAGACGATCCTGGTGCATGAGCGCCTCGCCATCGTCGACCCGGCATCGGGTGCACAGCCGTTGTGCTCGCGCGACGGTGCGTTGGCGCTGGCGGTGAACGGCGAGATCTACAACCATCGCGAATTGCGCGAAACCAGTGGCTACGATTTCACCACGGGGTCCGACTGCGAAGTCATCAACGCGTTGTATGCGGAACTGGGGGCCGCGGCATTTCTCGCGGCCGGCCTCCCGAAATTCAACGGCATCTTCGCCTTCGCACTGTGGGATGGCACTGCGCAGCGCTATCTGATTGCGCGCGATCCGATCGGCGTGTGTCCGCTGTACTGGGGCCATGATGCGCAAGGTCGCCTGTGCGTGGCGTCCGAGATGAAGGCGCTGGCGGGTATGTGCGCCGACGTGGCGGCGTTCCCGCCGGGGCATGTGTACGACAGCGCCAGCGGCCTGTTGCGTCGTTACTACGAAAAGCCCTGGCGCGACTACGCAGCGACGCGTGGTCGTGCGCTGGCGCCCGGTGAATTGCGCCGTGCATTCGAACTGGCCGTCCATCGACAATTGATGACCGACGTGCCTTTCGGCGTGTTGCTGTCGGGCGGCCTCGATTCCTCGCTGGTCGCGGCTTGCGCGGCGAAGTTCGCGCGTGAGCGCATCGAGGACAACGATGCGAGTGAGGCCTGGTGGCCGCGCCTGCATTCGTTCGCGATCGGTCTCGAAGGTTCGCCCGATCTTGCCGCGGCACGGATCGCGGCCGACGCGCTGGGTACCGTGCATCATGGCTTCGTCTACACCTTCCAGGAAGGACTCGACGCCGTGCCCGAGGTGGTCCGGCATCTGGAGACCTACGACGTCACCACCATCCGCGCGGCCACGCCGATGTACCTGCTGGCGCGGCGGATCAAGGCCATGGGCGTGAAGATGGTGCTGTCGGGCGAGGGTTCCGACGAACTCTTCGGTGGTTATCTCTACTTCCACAAGGCGCCTTCGGCCGAGGCCTTCCACGAGGAAACGGTGCGCAAGCTCGACGCGCTGCACGCCTACGATTGCCTGCGGGCCAACAAGGCGATGATGGCGTGGGGCGTGGAGGCCCGCGTGCCGTTCCTCGACCTCGAATTCATCGACGCGGCGATGGGCATGGATGCCGCACACAAGATGGCCGGGGGAGGGCGCATCGAGAAGCACGTGCTGCGCGAGGCGTTCGAGGGCGCGTTGCCGAGGGAAATCCTGTGGCGCCAGAAGGAGCAGTTCAGCGACGGCGTCGGATACGGCTGGATCGACGGCCTGAAGGCACACGCCGATCACGCGGTGAGCGATCGCGAATTGGCTGCGGCGGCATCGCGCTTTCCGCTCAATGCGCCGGGCACCAAGGAAGCGTATTTCTACCGGCGCATCTTCGCAGCGTTCTATCCCGACGCGGCCTGCGCCGCGACCGTGCCGGGCGGCAAGTCGATCGCGTGTTCGTCACGCGCGGCGCTGGCCTGGGATCCGGAGTTCGCCGCCATGGCCGACCCATCGGGCCGAGCCGTGCGCGGCGTGCACGCGCAGGCGCTGGTGTAACAGGACCGGCAGTTCGCTGCATTCACGATGGCGTTACGCGCCCTGCACTAGATTGTGGAGTTTCCGCAGGAGGGCGCACCATGATCGCGAAGCACGGCAAGGCTGTGGGCGGTTGCATGCTGATTGCGGCGCTGGCGTTCGCCGGCGTTGGGTTCGCCGCGGAGAATACGGGGCCCATCGCCCAGGGCGACACCGCGACGATGCTCAAGGAGGCAGTGGCGGGTTCGTGGCGCTCGCCGGCCAACAAGGCACGCGACCAATACCGGCATCCCGTCGAGACGCTGCAATTCTTCGGGATCAAGCCGGACATGACCGTGGTGGAACTCGCGCCGGGCGGTGGCTGGTATACCGAAATCCTGGCGCCGTTCCTGCATGCGCACGGGCAGCTGATCGAAGCGACACCACCGTCGCGCGGCAACGGTTCCAGCCACTTCGAGCAGAAATTGAAAGCCGACCCCAAGGTTTACGGCCACATCGCAAGGATGGTGCCTTTCGCGCCGCCGGATCATCTGGACATGGGGCCGGATGGATCGGCCGACATGGTGCTGACGTTTCGCAACACGCATGACTGGCTGAACCGCAGTCCCGCGACCCTGGACGCGGTGTTCAAGGCTGCGTACAAGGTGTTGAAGCCGGGTGGCGTGTTCGGCGTCACCGACCATCGCGCCAAACCGTCCGCGGACGCCGTACAAAGCTCGAAGACGTTGCACCGCATCCCCGAGGACTACATGATCGAGGCGGGCATGCGTGCCGGATTCCGCTTGGCGGGTGCTTCGGAAATCAACGCCAATCCGAAAGATCCGGAAGACGTCAACGTGCATCGTCTGCCGCCGGACCTGGCGGGGCCGGATTCGGAACACGCGAAGATGAAGGCGATCGGTGAATCGGACCGGATGACGCTGAAGTTCGTGAAGCCTTGAGCGCGTGGCTGCTCCCGGGCACACGCCGATTCGTCCGGGCGCACGATTGTTTTTGACTATCGAGGAACTGGAATGAGCAAGCAACGTCCCGTCGTCGCGGTGCTGGTCGGCAGCCTCCGCAAGGGTTCATTGAACAAGCAGCTGGCACGCACGCTGGAGAAGATCGCAGGCGATCGTGCTGTGTTTCACCGGATCCGCATCGACGACCAGCCGCTCTACAACCAGGATTTCGATGGCGATTACCCGCCGGTTTGCAAGCGGCTGAAGGACGACATCAACGCCTGCGAGGCCGTACTGTTCGTGACGCCGGAATACAACCGTTCGGTGCCCGGCGTGCTGAAGAACGCCATCGACATCGCCTCGCGGCCGTACGGTTACAGCGCGTTCTCGGGCAAGCCGGGCGCGGTGATCGGCACCTCGGCCGGCGCCATGTCGACCGCATTGGCACAACAGCACCTGCGCAACATCTGCGTGTTCCTGGACGTTCCATTGTTGCAGCAACCGGAAGCGTTTGTCCGCTACAAGGACGGCTTGTTCGCAGACGACGGCAGCGTCACCGACGAAAGCGTCGCGAAGTTCCTTGGCGACTACGTGGACAAGTACTTGCAGTGGATCAAGCAGTTCATCGCTTGAACCCGGTGTTGGCTCGATTTTGACCGTCATTCCGGACGCGCCCAGCGCGATCCGGAACCGGTCCCGGACGCGATGCCCGAACTGCGGCGTCGCTTCCCGATCATGCCGTCCTGCCCCTGGCGCCCCGTAACACTGGTGGTACCACGGCCACGGCACGCTGCGCCGTCAAGAGCCACCCAATCCGGGTTCCACTGCCGCTGCGCGCGGGCATGTCCCTTGTATGACAAAGCGTATCGGCTGGTCTGCTCCCGCCCCGAGCGGCTCCGGAATGACAAGCCCTGTTGGCTTGGTCTTGATCGTCATTCCGGGTGCGCGCAGCGCGATCCGGAATCGGTTTCAGGCTCGATGTCCGACTGCGGCGTCGCTTTCCATCCGGGAGCGACGGCGATGCCGGCCGGCCATTGCAGCTGTCAGCCACGGACGCTGATGCTGCGGCAATCGCGCGGCTTTGCTAACATTTGCAGTCTTTTCCCGGTCACCGCCACTATGCTCGAAACCAACCCGATCCGCGCCCACATCGCGGACCTGCGCGAACGCGTCGAATCGCTTAGGGGGTATCTTTGACTACCCGGTCAAGCGTGAACGCCTGGAAGAAGTAACCCGGGAACTGGAAAGCCCCAATATCTGGGACGATCCGAAGCGCGCGCAGGATCTGGGTCGTGAGCGGGCGCGCCTTGCCGACTTCGTGGAAGGGCTGGACGGCATCACCCACGGACTCGACGATGCGGGTGAGTTGCTGGAGCTGTCCGCCGACGAGGGCGATGACGCTTCCATCGAATCGGTGGCGCGCGACGTGAACCTGCTGGAATCCCGCATCGGCAAGCTGGAGTTCCAGCGCATGTTCTCGGGCGAAATGGATTCGTCCAATGCGTTCGTGGATATCCAGGCCGGCGCGGGTGGCACCGAAGCGCAGGATTGGGCCGAAATGCTGCTGCGCATGTACCTGCGTTGGGCCGAGGACAAGGGCTGGCAGACCGAACTGCTGGAAGCCAGCGACGGCGAGGTCGCGGGCATCAAGTCGGCCACATTCCGCGTGGCCGGCGATTACGCCTACGGCTGGCTCAAGACCGAAATCGGCGTGCACCGGCTGGTGCGGAAATCCCCGTTCGACTCGGACAATCGCCGCCACACGTCCTTCGCGTCCGTGTTCGTGTCGCCGGAAGTCGATGACGACATCGACATCGAAATCAACCCTGCCGACTTGAAGACCGATGTGTATCGTTCGTCCGGCGCCGGCGGCCAGCACGTCAACAAGACCGAATCGGCCGTGCGCATCACGCACATGCCGAGCGGCATCGTGGTGGCGTGCCAGACCGAACGGTCGCAGCACGCCAACCGCGACCGCGCCATGAAAATGCTGCGCGCGAAACTTTATGAAGCCGAGATGCAGAGGCGCAACGCCGAAAAGGCCGCAGTCGAGGCCACCAAATCCGACGTGGGCTGGGGCAGTCAGATCCGCAACTACGTGCTGGACCAGTCGCGCATCAAGGACCTTCGCACCGGAGTCGAACGCACCGACACCCAGCGCGTGCTGGATGGCGACCTCGACGAATTCATCGAAGCCAGTTTGAAGATGGGACTGGCGGCCGGTGCCAAGCGCGCGGACGCGTAAGTTATGCTCTTTCTTTCTCCCGCCGGGAGAAGGATGCCTCAAGCGCTGCTGGTGTTCTTGCGCAAAGCGCCGGATGAGGATCCGGTTTGCGACGAGGCGCCACGGAATTCCCGAACCCTCACCCCAACCCTTCTCCCGGTGGGAGAGGACGCAGACACACAGACATGAACGAAATCGAAGCGCCGTCGTCGCTGGACGAAAACAAGCTCATCGCCGAACGCCGCGAAAAACTGCGCGTCTTGCGCCAGCAGGGTAGTGCCTTCCCGAACGACTTCCGCCCGGACGCATGCGCAGGCGACTTGCAGCGCGACACGGACGGCGTCGACGCCGATGGGCTCGCAACGCAGGCACGACGCGTGAAAATCGCCGGGCGCCTGCTTGGCAAACGCGTGATGGGCAAGGCCAGTTTCGCGAGGTTGCAGGACCGCACGGGTTCCATCCAGCTGTTCCTTCAGAAGGACGCGCTGGGCGACACCTACGATGCGTTCAAGGGCTGGGACGTCGGCGACATCGTGGCCGCCCAGGGCACGTTGATGCGTACCAAAACCGGCGAGTTGTCGGTAAGGGTTGACGCGTTGCGACTGCTGACCAAATCCTTGCGACCGCTGCCGGACAAGTGGCATGGCCTGGCCGATGTCGAGCAACGCTACCGCCAGCGCTACGTCGATTTGATCGTGACGCCGGAAGCGCGTGATACGTTCCAGAAACGTTCGCGCATCATCGGCTTCATCCGGCAGTGGCTGGAAGCCGAGCCGCGGCGCTTCATGGAAGTCGAAACGCCGATGATGCACGTGATCCCGGGTGGCGCCACCGCACGGCCGTTCGTGACGCACCACAACGCGCTCGACATCGACCTGTACCTGCGCGTGGCGCCCGAGTTGTACCTGAAGCGCCTCGTGGTCGGCGGCTTCGAGCGCGTGTACGAGATCAACCGCAATTTTCGCAACGAGGGCGTGTCCACCCGGCACAACCCCGAGTTCACGATGCTGGAGCTGTACCAGGCCTACGCCAGCTACACCGAGGTGATGGACCTGACCGAGGCGATGATCCGCGAAACCGCGAAGGCCGTGATCGGCACCACTGACCTGACATGGGAAGGGCAAGCCATCGACGTCGGCAAGCCATTTCGGCGCTGGTCGCTGGCGGATGCGGTGCGCGAGCACAACCCGGAAATCGGCGAGCACGAGTTGCGCGACGTCGCCGCACTGCGCGCGCATTGCGCCAGGTTGAAGGTGCCGGTCAAGGACAGCTACGGCTGGGGCAAGCTGCTGCTGGAGATTTTCGAAAAGACCGTCGAACACGCGCTGGTGCAGCCGACTTTCATCACGCACTATCCGACGGAAGTCTCGCCGTTGGCGCGCGCCAACGACGCCGACCCGGAAATCACCGACCGCTTCGAATTGTTCATCGGCGCCAAGGAACTGGCCAACGGCTTTTCCGAGTTGAACGATCCCGAGGACCAGGCCGCGCGCTTCCGCGCGCAGGTCGAGGCGCTGGCGGAAGGCGACGATGAAGCCATGCACTTCGACGCCGATTACATCCGCGCGCTGGAAGTGGGCTTGCCGCCCACGGGTGGCCTGGGTGTCGGCATCGACCGGTTGGTGATGCTGCTGACCGATTCGCCGTCGATCCGCGACGTGCTGCTGTTCCCGTACATGCGGCCGGAGGCTTCGTAGGAGCGCGCTTGCGCGCGACGGAAGCGATCGTCTGACGAGACTGGTCGCCTGCAGGCAGGCTCCTGAGAAAAACCGGGACGTTTTTGAAGAGAGGCAAACGATCATGTGGTACGCCATCACCGGCATCGATGTCGAAAACTCGCTGGACAAGCGCAAGGGTGCGCGGCCCGCGCACCTCGCGCGCCTGCAGAAATTGCTGGAAGAAGGTCGCTTGTTGCTGGCGGGCCCGTTTCCCGCGATCGACGCGGAAGACCCGGGCCCTGCGGGGTTCAGCGGCAGCCTGATCCTCGCCGAATTCGAGGATCTTGAAGCCGCCAAGGCGTGGGCCGATGCCGATCCCTATCGCGCGGCCGGCGTCTATCGCGAAGTGACGGTGCGGCCGTTCCGCCAGACGCTGCCATGAGCGCGGCATCGATCGCAGACATTCGCGGACGGTTGCAGACGGCCTTCGCGCCCACGGCGCTGGACGTGATCGACGAAGGTCATCTGCACATCGGCCATGCGGGCGAGGGCACGGGGCACTTCCGCGTGCGGATCGCCAGCGCGGCGTTCGATGGCAAGACCCGGGTGCAACAACACCGCATGGTGTACGACGCGCTCGCGGACCTGATGGGCAACGGCATCCATGCATTGGCGATCGAGGCGCAAGGCTCGTTGCACGGGTGAACGGCGGGAAGTGCAATCTTTCTTTCGTCATTCCGCGCAAGCCCGGGTGGCGGTTCGCCGTTCGGAACCCACCGTCTCTGCATACGGACTGGATCGACACGAAGTGTTCGCTGTAAGCCATTGAAAGTTAATGCAAGATTATCTTTCCGTTGCGCCATGCCGTGGTACTTGGCACAGTGGCGCATTCGCCCGGCGGCGTGCCGCCGCCCCATCGTTGCCGTGACTTCCAACAACTGACCGATGCGCCTTTCCACGATCAAGCTGGCCGGATTCAAGTCATTCGTCGACCCGACCATCCTCCACCTTCCCACCAACCTTACCGGTATCTGCGGTCCCAACGGCTGCGGCAAGTCCAACATCATCGACGCGATCCGCTGGGTGATGGGCGAAAGCGCGGCCAGCCGGCTGCGCGGCGAAGCGATCACCGACGTGATCTTTTCCGGTTCCTCCGGACGCAAGCCGGTCGGGCAGGCCACGGTCGAACTGGTTTTCGACAACTCCGACGGCACGCTGGGCGGTGAATACGCGGGCTTCAACGAAATTTCGGTGAAGCGCAGCGTCAGCCGCGACTCGCAATCCGATTACTACTTGAATGGCGTGCGCTGTCGCCGCCGCGACATCACCGATCTGTTCCTCGGCACCGGCCTCGGCGCGCGCAGTTATTCCATCATCGAGCAGGGCGTGATTTCGGACATCGTGGAATCGCGGCCCGAGCAGTTGCGCATCCACCTGGAAGAAGCCGCCGGCGTGTCGCGTTACAAGGAACGCCGCAAGGAGACCGAAAGCCGCATCAGGGCCACGCGCGAGAACCTCGATCGCGTCAA
>JBDZUX010000010.1:12506-25313 GCA_040255405.1 Lysobacteraceae bacterium | reverse complement strand
GCGCGCGTCGAACAGCAGATCAAGCACCATCGTGAAATGCTGGAGCGCCTGCACCACGATCGCGAGGAATCCGAACGCGCGTGGACCGAATTGGCCGATCATCTTCGAGCCGACACCGCGCAGCACGATGAACTGAAGGCCGCGATCGGGGAAGCAGAGCCGGAAACCGGTCGGCTGCGCGAAGCCGAAGCGCAGGCCGCGCAGGCGCTCAACGAAGCCGAAGCCGCGCATGCGGCGTGGCAGCAGCGCTGGGAATCGCACAGCGGGCAGACCGCGTCCACTTCGCGCGAAGCCGAAGTCGAACGCACCCACATCGACCATCTGGACAAGCAGGCGCTTGACCTGTCGCGCCGCCGCGAGACGTTGCGCAACGAGCGCCAGAACCTCGATGTCGACGCCTTGACGGCCGGCACCGCCAGCCTCGCCGATGAATACGCGGCGCTGAAAGCCCAGGTCGAATCGCACTCGCAGCATCTCGAACATCACAAGGCCGAAGCCGAAAGGCTGCTGGGCGAGGAGCGCCAGGCGCAAACCTGGCTGGCCGAAGCCAATACGCAGAAACAGACCCTGCGCGGCCGGATTGCGTCGCTGGAAGCCTTGCAGCGCGCCGCGCTGGGGCGCGACCGCGACGCCGCGCGCGAGTGGCTGCAGAAGGTCGGCCTCGCCAATGGCGAGCGGCTTGGCGCGCGATTGAAAGTGAGCGATGGCTGGGATCGCGCTGTCGAGACCGTGCTGGCCGGCATGCTGGAAGCCGTGCTGGTGGACGAGCCCGCGTCGCTGGCGGATGAGCTTGCCGGCATCGAGAGAACCGACATTACCTTGATCGGCAACGGCGAGGCGCTGGACGCGGATGTGTCCGATACGCTTGCCGCCGTGGTGGCGGGCCCCGCCGCGGCGCGAGCGCTGCTGGCGAAAGTCCGTATTGCCACTTCGCTCGACGAGGCGCGTGCAGCCGCCCGGACGCTTGCGCCCACGCACACGGTCATCACCCGCGAGGGCATCTGGCTCGGGCCGGGCTTTGCGCGCGTACGCCGCGCCGAGGGCGGTCAGGTCGGCGTGCTGGCGCGCGAGCGTGAGTTGCAGGAAGCCACTGCGGAACTCGCGGCGGTCGACAAGCGCATCACCGAGCTTCAGCAACGCCAGGCCGACGTGCGCGACCAGCGTCGCGCGGCCGAACAAGCGCGCGACGATGCGCAGCGAGACGTGTACAACGCGCATCGTCGATTGTCGGAATTGGCCGGTGAGATGCAGAGCCGCCAGGGCCGCATCGACAGTGCCAAGGCGCGGCTTGCCGCCATCGACGCCGAACATGCGGGCATCGAAGGCGCGCTCGCCGAAAACGAACAACTGCTGCAGGCAGCACGTGCGCGCATGCAGGCTGCCGTCGCCAGCATGGGCGAACACGAGCAGGCGCGCGTCGCGCTGGAGTCCGAACGCAGGCAATTGCTGGAACGCCGCGAGGCCGCGCGCGCGGATGCGCAGGAAGCTTCCGACATCGCGCATCGCCACGCGATCGCGATGGAATCCAGGCGCGTCACGCTGGCCGCGCTGGAACAGTCGCTTGCGCGCATGCACACGCAGCGCGAGCAACTCGAGCGGCATCGCGCCGAACTGGACCGGCGCCTCGCCGAGGGTGGCGACCCGATCGCCGCGCTGGAAAAGGAACGCCAGGTGTGCCTTGAACAGCGGCTCACCGTGGACAAGAAGCTGGTGGACGCGCGGCGCGTGGTGGAGGATTCCGCCAATGCGTTGCGCGAGCACGAGCAGGCGCGCCATGCAGCCGAACAGGCCATGGCGGGCGAACGCGATGCGCTGGAAAAGCTGCGCCTGGAAGAACAGGGCCACCGGCTGCGGGCCGAGCAACTGGCCGAGGCGATCCGCGAGGCGGGGCTGGAAATCGAACCGCTGCTCGCGAATCTTTCCGACGAGGTACAGCCGGAAGCGTGGCAGGAAAGAATCGCCGACCTCGACGGCCGCATCGCCAAACTGGAACCGGTCAATCTTGCCGCGATCACCGAGCACGCCGAAGCCGCTCAGCGCAAGGAATACCTCGACGCGCAGATGACCGACCTGACCACCGCGCTGGAAACGCTCGAAAACGCGATCCGCAAGATCGACCGCGAGACCCGCGAGCGTTTCAAGGACACCTTCGACCGCGTCAACGCCGGCTTCCAGGACCTGTTCCCGAAACTGTTCGGCGGCGGCCACGCGTACCTGGAACTGACTGGCGAAGACCTGCTGGACGCGGGCGTCACCATGATGGCGCGCCCCCCGGGCAAACGGAACAGCCACATCTCGCTGCTGTCGGGTGGCGAGAAGGCCATGACCGCGGTGGCGCTGGTGATGGCGATCTTCAATTTGAATCCCGCGCCGTTCTGCCTGCTGGACGAGGTGGACGCGCCGCTCGACGAAGGCAATGTCGGCCGCTTCAGCCAACTCGTGCGGGACATGTCCGAGAAGGTGCAGTTCATGGTCGTCACCCACAACAAATCGACCATGGAGATGGCGTACCAATTGTGCGGCGTGACAATGCGCGAACCGGGCGTATCGCGGCTGGTGCAGGTGGATCTGGCCGAGGCGACGCGCTTGGCGGGCGTGGCGGCCTAGCGAAGTACGGCCAACGCCGCGTAGGGCAGGTGCCAATCCGCCGGTGCCGTTCTCGCGTGGCGGGATGCGCTGCGCTGCTCCCGCCCTGCCTTTGGCGAAGGCCAACCGGGCGCGCAGGGCGGGTGCCAACCTGTCGCTGTCGTTTTCGCGTGGCGGGATGCGCTGCGCTGCTCTCGCCCTGCCTTTGGCGAAGGCCAACCAGGCGCGCAGGACGGGTGCCAACCCGCCGCTGTTGTTCTAGCGTGGCGGGATGCGCTGCGCTGCTCCCGCCTTGCCTTTGGCGAAGGCCAACCGGGCGCGCGGGGCGGGTGCCAACCCGCCTTTCGCGGGGCACGCCGGTCACCGGGATCGAATGCGCGATACTCCCGGCATCGCCATTGCTCCAGCCTGATTTTTGCTAAAGTCTGCGCCATGGACGTCGCTGTTTCCGCCACCACCCTGCGCATCATCATCGCCGCCATTGGCGTGGTGGTGGTTGTTGCGATCTATTTCTTCGGACGGCCGCGCAAGACCGAGCACGGCCGCCGCCTCGTGCCGCGCAAAGCAAGCGACGAACGCGTGGATCCGGTGATCGGCGACACCACGGGTGCCGATGACGTCGCATCCGGTGCGGCGCCCCGGCAAGGCGAACTGGATGTCGCGCTGCAACGCGAACTGGATCGGCTCGGCGCGACGGTCGCCGCGGACCGCCATGGCGCATCCCGTTCGGCACAGATGGATGCCACCACCGGGCAGCGGCCCAGCGCGCTGCCGGTCGATCGCATCGTCAGCCTGTTCGTGGTGGCGCGTGCCGGCGAGGAATTCCGGGGCAGCGACGTCGTGGTCGCCGCGGAAAAGGCCGGCCTGCGCTTCGGCGCCATGAACATCTTCCATCGCCTCGTGGATGGCCGTCCCGATGCCGGGCCGGTCTTCAGCATGGCCAACATGATGAAGCCCGGCTATTTCGACATGACGAGGATCGGCGAGCTGGCGACGCCGGGCATCACCTTCTTCATCACCTTGCCCGGCCCGCTGCCGGCGCTGGACGCGTGGGAAGCCATGCTGCCGGCCGCGCAGCGCATTGCGGAACTCCTGGATGGCGCGTTGCTGGACGAAGATCGCAACGCGCTCGGCCGCCAGCGGGTGGCGGGTTTGCGCGAGGAATTGCGCGCGTGGGATCGCCAGCACGAAGGGCCCGTGATCACGCCGCCGCGCCGCTGAGCCTCCGTCCGTACCCGCCGTCCACGAGATCCATTGCATGGCTTACCCGAGTCCCGCGTTTCGCGAAGACCGTATCGAGGTGCTGCACGCCGCGATTCGCGATATGCATTTCGGAGCGATGGTCACGCATCCCGAAAGCGGGTTTGCAACCTCTTACCTGCCGTGGGAACTGGACGCCACGCGCGGGCCGCACGGCACCTTGGTGGGGCATCTCGCGCGCTACAACCCGCAATCGGAGGTGCCGAGCGGTAGCGTCGACGCACTGGTACTGTTCCAAGGACCGCACGCCTACGTATCGCCGTCGTGGTATCCGGGCAAGCGCGAAGATCCGCGCCAGGTGCCGACCTGGGATTACCTTGTCGTGGAGGCGCGCGGCAAGCTCGTGACGTTCGACGACGAAGCGCGCCTGTACAACCTGCTGACGCAGCTCACCGACCACAACGAAGCCGGTCGCGAACACCGCTGGCGTGTCACCGACGCGCCCGATGATTACGTTCGCAAGGAAATGCGCCCCATCGTCGGCATCGAGCTGCGCATCGAATCCCTGATCGGCCGCTACAAACTCAGCCAGAATCGCAACGCCGCGGATCGGGAAGGCGCACGCGCGGGGCTTGCCGCCGCACCCACTGAACGTGAGCGCAACCTGGCGGATGCCATTGCGGCCGCACGGCAACGGCGGACCCGGTAAGTCAATCTTCTCGCTGGCTTCGAAGGGGACAAACGCCGCCGACGAAGCCAATCAGGCTTTGCGCAACCGTGCCATCAGCCCGATGAAACCGACCCCCGCGAGCATGAGCCACAGCGGGTTGGGTTCCGGTACCTGCGTGGGGCCGGATGTCGTGTTGGTGAAGGAAAAGCTCAGGTCGTTGAATTCGAACGGGCCGCCGTAGAGGTCTTCGAAGCTGACCAGCGTCGTGTCAGGCATCCAGTCGGCTTGAACACGCGCGTGCGTATGCGCGTCCGGGTTGCGCGAAGCAGGTCCGGTGTAGTAGCTGAAGCCGGTGTTGTGCACAAACAGCTGGAAAACGAGTTCGGTGCCGGGGGCGAAGCTGCCCAAGTCGGCGGTCGTACCTATGGCCGTGGCATGGTTGTTGAAGATGAAGTTACCATTCAACAACAAGTCGTTGCTGTAGGCAGCTGAATTCCCTTGGTACGTTGCGATCACATGTTCGGTGCTGTTGACGATGACCGTCAGCCCCTCGGTGCCGGGTGCGGCGATCGGGAACGCATGAGCCGTGACCGCCAACAACACCAATGCGGTACCGATAGCGGCTCGTCCCAGCGTGTTTCTGAGCGCCGTTGCCATCGTGTTCATACCTTGCCTCCAGAGCAGAGTCGAACCATGAATCCGCATGCTGACGGGCGATGCCGTGCGCGGTGCCTGTGTCGTCCCGATGAGTGCGTCATCATGTTTCATGCCAATCTGCAAGCGACGGATTTTGCAAAGCTTGATCCTTGGGCGAGGTTCGGAAATGTAAAGCTCGGCGACTTGGTCCAATGAAGCAGGACGCGTTTTTTGCCTTGCAGCCCGCGTCGCCAGTGGGCGTGGCACCGAATCGTGGGAGTGTAAAGTTCTCCGGCTGGCACGGCACGATCGGTTGTCGATACAGGGACTCGACGGCGCGTGCGAACACATCGCGCCACGCTGGACATGGTGCGCACTGCGCTTCCCGCGAGTGTGTTCCTGCTGCCGGGAGGCAGCAGGCCCGAAGCCGGCGCTACTTGTGCATTGCGCCAGCCGTGCCGGCAGGCGACACAGCGGACGTGGTTGCCGGCGTCGTCGGAGTCGTTGTCGCGGACGACGCGGTTGGCGTCACCCGCCAGATCGTGTTCGACAGGTCGTCGGCGACGATCAGCGCGCCGCGCGGATCGACGGTCACGCCGACCGGACGACCGCGCGTCAAACCATCGTCGCCGCGAAAGCCCGTCACGAAATCGACCGGATTGCCGACCGGATGGCCGTCGCTGAACGGCACGAACACGACCTTGTAGCCGACCGGATTGGCACGGTTCCAACTGCCGTGCTCGCCGACGAACACGCCGTCCGCGAACTTCGCGCCCATCGCGGGCGACGAGAACGCGACACCGAGTGCGGCGACATGCGAGCCGAGGCTGTAATCCGGAACGATCGCCGAAGCGACCTTTTCCGGATTCCGCGGACGCACGCGCGGATCGACGTGCTGGCCCCAGTAACTCCAGGGCCAGCCATAGAAGCCGCCCTCGCGTATCGAGGTGAGATAGTCGGGCACCAGGTCGGGGCCGAGCTCGTCGCGCTCGTTCACCACCGCCCACAGCGTCCCCGTGCCGGGTTGGATCGCGAGCGCGGTGGGATTGCGAACGCCCGTGGCGTAGGCGCGATGCATTCCCGTTTGCGCATCGACCTGCCAGATCCGCGCGCGATCGAGTTCGACGTCGAGTCCGCGCTCGGTGATATTGCTGTTCGAACCGATGCCGACGTACAGATAGCGCCCGTCCGCGCCGGCGGCGAGCGCCTTGGTCCAGTGGTGGTTGATCCGCGACGGCAGCGCGGTGACCTTGACCGGCGCGCCTTGCGCATGCGTCTGGCCGGCGGTGTAGCGGAACTTCACCAGCGCATCCTGATCGGCTACGAAGAGCGTGTCGCCGACCAGCGCGAGTCCGTACGGCGCGTTGAGGCCATCGGCGAACACGGTTTTCGATTCATAGGTGCCGTCGCCGTCGGCGTCGCGCAACAGGGTCAAGCGATTGCCGCCCTTGACCGAACTGGTGCCCTTGGCCTTGATGTAGCCCGCAACGATGTCCTTCGGTTTCAACTGCGGCGCGTTCCCGCCGCGTCCTTCGGCCACCAGGATGTCGCCATTGGGCAGCACCAGGGTCTGCCGCGGGATGCGAAGGTCGGTCGCGATCGCCTTGATCGTGTAGCCTTGCGGCACCGTCGGCAGCTGGTCGCCCCACGCGGCGGGCTTGGCGATCGTCATGTCGGGCAGCAGGCCGCGTTGCTGGGACGGAAGTTGCGGGTTGGCGCCATATTGTTCCGGCGCTACGCCACCGCCGCTGCAACCGGCCAGCAGCGCCGCGAGCGCGGAAACTGCCGATAGATGGAGGCGGTTCATGGCACGTCTCCCGTGCGCATGCCGGCGAGGGCGATCCACAGTGCCGCGCAGGTCAGTACCACGACGATCACCGACAGCACCAGGCTGGCCGGCATGGTCGCCCATGCATCCTTGGCGTGTACCAGTTCGTCGATGAGGCCGAGTATCCACGTCGCCAACACCAACAAGGCATAGGCAAGCACGGGCCACGCACGCCAGCGGTTGCGAAACGACTCGACGATGGCCGCAACGAACGCACACGCGCCGACGATCAGGCCGCCCGCAAGCAGCCACGACGAGAAGTTGTTCCACTGGATCTCGTAGCTTCGGAAATAGGCGATGTCGCTCAGCAGCGCGCCGAGGAACAGCGCAAGCGTGCCGCCCAGCAGGACCCCGTTGAGGGGATGCAGCAACCACCGTGTCCGTTCAACGATGACAGCCATGACAACGTCCTCCTGACAGCCTGCGCGATCACATGAAGATCAGGGTGCGGCAATGTCGTGGTTCGGGAGCGACTGGATGGGTGGTTCGCCTCACGCCTCCAGTTGATGCACCAATTCGATGTATTTTTGCTGTGCGTCGTCGGTGCGCATGCCGCGCAGGCGCGACCACGCTTCGTATTTCGCGGTATTGACGAAGTCGAAGAAGCCGGGCTTGGGGCCGCAGACATCGCCATCGGTGGCCTGCTTGTAGAGTGCGTAGAGTTTCAGCAGGGTGTCGTTGTCGGGGCGCGCCGGAAGACGCTTGACGTCTTCGGCGGCCTGCCGGAAATCCGTGTCGAGATCGCTGGACACGGGGCGGTCAGGCTTTCGGCTTGGCGGGTTTCTTGGCCGCGCGCGGCTTGGCCCCGACGCGACGACCGGCGCGAACTTCCTGCGCCAGCGCGTCGATGCGCGCGGACAGTTCCTGGATGTCGGCGTGGTCGGGCATGTTCATGCGCTTGGCCGCGCGCGCGATGCGCTCGTCGAACGCCTGCTCAAGCTTGTCCATGGCCGCGGTGGTGCGCTTGCGCGCAGCTTCCACCCATGGCGTCGCCTGGTCGCGTGCCTGCTTCATCTGTTCCTGCGTGTAGGCGTGGGTTTTCTCCTGGATGCGCACGCCTTCTTCCACCAGCGCGTCGAAGAACTTGCCGCCTTCCTGCTGCGTGCGCGCCAGTGCGCCCAGCCCGGCCAGCCAGATCTGTTGCGCGGAATCCATCACGCCGCGGCTGAAGCGCTGCCCCGAGGTGGCGGCGTCCTTCGCGGCCTTGTAGGGGTCCGGTTTGGAGGGGTCGGGATCGTTCATGCGCGGCATCTCCGGTGGGCAGGCACCCAATGTACGCCAACTGGCGTCCGATTTCATGTTCTCACGAAGGTGATTTGCCGCAGCGCGCATCGTGCTTCCGGAGCATGGCGAGCGACGACCGTTCGCGAGGCCAATCACGGGGCTCGGGTTGCGCTGCGAGCTGCGCCAGCTCGCGCAGGAATCGACGGCGCGGGAGCATGCGGGCACCCATGCGCAGCAGGTGCGGATTGGCAACCTGCGCGTCGATCCACGGGAATCCGCGCGCGCGCAGTACGTGCGCCAATGCGAGCAAGGCGACTCTCGACGCGTTGGTGCGGCGGGAGAACATCGACTCGGCGCTGAACATGCGGCCGACGGATACGCCATACACGCCGCCGATCAATTCTTCGCCTTCCCAGATTTCCAGCGAATGCGCATGGCCCAGCACGTGCAGGTTGCCGTATGCGATCTGCATGTCCGGCGTGATCCAGGTGCCGCCGCCGTCCGCGCGGGGCGCCGCGCATCCCTGCATCACGTCGTCGAACGCGCAGTCCATGCTCCAATGCCAATCGCAGCGGCGCACGAATTTCGCGAGGCTGTGCGCGACGTGCACGCCGTCGGTCGCGAATACGCAGCGCGGATCGGGCGACCACCACAACAACGGGTCGCCTTCCGAGTACCACGGGAAGATGCCGTGCGCGTAAGCGGCAATCAGGCGCTGCGGTGACAGGTCGCCGCCGAAGGCGAGCAGCCCGTTGGGGTCGGCCAGCGCATGTTCGGGATCGGGGAAGACGCCTGGCGGCAGCGCGTCCAGCGACTGGATTTTCATCGCGAATGATCGCGTTCGGCGAACGGCGAGTGCGTGAGCAGGTCGATGCCCCGCGCTTCCAGCAGCAAGGCTTCGCGCTTCAGCGACGCGCGGATCACGGAACGGAATTTCGCATTCGCGATGTAATGGCGCGAATGCGTGCGCGTGGGCAGGAACCCGCGCGCAAGTTTGTGCAGGCCTTGCGCGCCGGGTTCGAAATGCGTGAGGCCGCGGTGCAGGCAGTGATCGATGCCTTGGTAGTAGCACAGTTCGAAGTGCAAGCCGGGAATCTGCTCGCGCGCGCCCCAATAGCGTCCATACAAGGTGTCGCCGCCGGAGAGAAACAGCGCACCCGCGACGATGTCGTGGCCGTGCCGCGCGAATGCCACGTGCGAACGCGTCGGAAACGCCGTGCCGAGATGGCGAAAGAACCCGAGCGTGAGGGTGGGCGTGTTGCCCTTCTCGTCGAACGTGTGGGTATAGAGATGGTGCATGCTGCGCCATTCGCCATCATCGAGTGTGCCGCCGTCGCGGAATTCGCATGCGATGCCGGCGTCCGCTACTTGCGCGCGTTCGCGGCGGATCGCATTGCGGCGCTTGTGGGTGAGCGCGCCGAGGAAATCCCGGAAATCACGCCAGCCATCCGCGTTGTGCCACTGGAACTGCCAGTCCGAGCGCGGCAGCCACGCGTCGTCGAAGGCGGCGGTTTCGTCCTCGCGCAAGAAGTTGACGTGCAGCGATGAAAGCCCGGTCTGCTCCGTGATTTCGCACAAGGCCTTGGCGAGGAGGGTGCGGCGCCGGCCGGCATCCGCACCGGTCCCGCACAGCAGGCGCGGCCCGGTCACGGGCGAGTAGGGCACCGCGCACAGGAATTTCGGGTAGTAGTCGCCGCCCGCGCGTTCCCACGCGTCGGCCCATGCCCAGTCGAACACGTATTCGCCGTGCGAGTTGCCCTTGACGTACAGCGGCGCGGCGCCGATCAAGGCCTCGCCTTCGTGCAACGTCAGGTGTTGCGCTCGCCAGCCGAATGCCGAGCGGATGCAGCCGTGGCGCTCCAGTCCGGCAAGGAACGCATGGTCCACAAAGGGGTTTTCGTCCGCAGCGAGCGAGTCCCACGCATCGGCGTCGATGTCTTCGATGGTTTCATGGCTGCGCAGCGTCAGCATGTTTGCATTGTAGGCCAGCATCCGGAGCCGTCCGTCCGTCGGGCCGGCCGGCCGTCCGGTGCGCTTTTCGGGCCCGCGACTTGCGTACAATGGGCGCCCGCGTTGCCGGCAGGGGCCGAACAGGATGAGCATGCAAGCTCCACCGATCCACTACGCAAGGACGCCGCGCGGCGACATCGCATACCGGGTGCTGGGTGAGGGGCCGCTCGACCTCGTGCTCGTCAATCCCATGAGCCGCAGCATCGAAATGCTGTGGGACTATCCCGCCAACGCCGCGCTGCTGCAACGCCTTGCGGGCTTCAGCCGCCTGATCGTGTTCGATCGCCGCGGCAGCGGGATTTCCGATCCGCTGCCGGCCGACCTGCCGCCGACGTGGGAAGACTGGATCGAAGACATGCTGGTGGTGTTCGACCAGGTCGGCGTCTCCAGCGCCGCGTTGCTGGCCGAACGCGATGCCGCCGCGGCCGCGCTGCTGTTCGCCAGCAGCCATCCGCGGCGCGTGCGCGCGTTGATGCTCTGCAATACCAGTTCGCGTTTCCGGGTAGCGCCCGGCTATTCCTGCGGCGAGAACCATGAGCGTTCCGAACGGCTGTCGCAAGCCTGGGACCAGACATGGGGCACCGCACAGATGGTCGCGACCACTCGCCCGACACTGGCGGGTGATCCCGATTACGTGCGTTGGGTGACGCGCATGCAGCGCGTGGCCTATTCGCCGCGCCGTGCAGGCGCGGAGTTCCGCTACATCATCAACTTCGACGCGCGCGCGGTGCTGTCGTCCATCCGCGTGCCCACGCTGATCCTGCATCGGCGCGAATTTGCGGTGATACCGCCGGCGCACGCGGTCTACCTTGCCGAACACATCGCCGGTTCGCGCCTCGAATTACTGCCAGGCGCCGACATGGACGTGCTGCTGCCCGGCGACGAGCAACCGCTGAAGCTGGTGGAATCGTTCCTGGCCAATGTCCATCCGGCTGAAGACGGCGCGCGCGCGTTGGCCACGGTGCTCAGGATGCGCGTGGCAGACGCGCAACTGGCGGCCGCGACACTCGGCGGCCAGCGCTGGCATGAAACGCAGGATTCATTCCGCGCGATCGTGCGCGATGCATTGACGCGGTTCCAGGGCCGCGAGCTGCCGGATGGTGGCGCCGGGTTCCTCGTGAACTTCGATGGGCCGGCGCGGGCGCTGCGGTTTGCATCAGCCGTCCGCCAAGCCGCGCGCGACCAGCTTCGCCTGGAAATCCGCGTGGGCCTGCACATCGGGGAATGCCAGCGCGTCGACGACACGCTGACGGGCGAGGCGGTGGAGGTGGGTGCGGGCGTGTTGCAGGCCACGCAGCCTGGCGAGATCCTCGTCACGCCTGCGGTGCGGGATCTGGTCGCAGGTTCGGGCATCGAGCTGCGCAGCGTGGGCGCGCACAAGCTGCATGGCGTCGCCGGCCGGTGGGAACTGTACGCACTGGAAGGCTGACGCCCTCCGCCGCATGCGTCAGCCGGTCAGCCCGATCGAATCCAGGAACTTCTCGGCGTCGAGTGCCGCCATGCAGCCGAACCCGGCGGAGGTGACCGCCTGCCGGTAGACGTGGTCGGCCACGTCGCCCGCCGCGAACACGCCGCGCACCGAAGTGGCCGTGGCGTTGCCGTCCAGCCCGCTCTTGATCTGGATATAGCCGTTGCGCATGTCGAGCTGGCCTTCGAACACGCCGGTATTGGGCGTGTGACCGATCGCGACGAACATGCCGGTAACCGCGATGTCGCGCTTGCTGCCGTCGGCGGTGCTGACCAGACGCAATCCGGTCACGCCGGTGTCGTCGCCCAGCACTTCATCGACGGTGTGGTTCCAGACCATCTCGACCTTGCCCGCGTTGGCCTTCTCGAACAACTTGTCCTGCAGGATTTTCTCTGCCCGCAGCTTGTCGCGCCGGTGCACCAGCGTGACCTTGCGGCCGATGTTGGCGAGATACAGTGCTTCCTCGACCGCGGTATTGCCGCCGCCGATCACGGCCACGTCCTGGTTGCGGAAGAAGAAGCCGTCGCAGGTGGCGCACGCCGAAACGCCCTTGCCCTTGAACGTGGTTTCGGAGGCGATGCCGAGATACTTGGCGTCCGCGCCCGTGGCGATGATCAGCGCATCGCAACTGTATTCGCCGCTGTCGCCCTTCAACTTGAACGGGCGCTGCTTCAGGTCCACCGTATGGATGTGATCGAACACGATGTTGGTGTCGAAGCGTTCGGCGTGCTCGGCCATGCGCTGCATCAGTTCCGGACCTTGCACGCCCTGCGCGTCGCCCGGCCAGTTGTCGACGTCGGTGGTGGTGGTCAATTGGCCGCCCTGGGTGAGGCCCGTGATCAACATCGGTTGCAGGTTCGCCCTGGCCGCATAAACGGCCGCGGTGTAGCCCGCGGGGCCGGAACCGAGGATCAAGAGGCGGCTGTGTCTGGGGGTGCTCATGTATAATTCCCGGGTTGATTCAAGGTCCGCAGAAACTCCCTCTCGTCCGCCGCCATGCGCCACTCGGCGCGGCGATCCCCGACGGCAGTTGCATCCGTGACCCGGTGCGTCGCGCCCCGGTTTTCGGGCTCACGCCGTGACGAGTCGTGCAGCATGGGGAGTTTGCCGCGGTATTTCAAGCACGCGATGAGGATGATTTCCATGCGTATTGGTGTTCCTTCCGAAACCAAGACCCTCGAGGGC
>JBDZUX010000010.1:8190-12406 GCA_040255405.1 Lysobacteraceae bacterium | reverse complement strand
GAGGATGATTTCCATGCGTATTGGTGTTCCTTCCGAAACCAAGACCCTCGAGGGCCGCGTTGCCCTCGTTCCCGATGCCTGCGCGGACCTGATCCGCCACGGGCACGAGGTCTACCTGCAGGCCGGCGCGGGCGAGAAGAGCGGCTTCGCCAATGAGCGCTACACGAAGGTCGGCGTGAAGATCGCGAAGGACGCCGCTGCGCTCTACGGCAAGGCCGAAATGATCGTCAAGGTGAAGGAGCCGATCGAGGGTGACCTGAAGCTTCTGGAAAAGCGCCACCGGTTGTTCTGCTACCTGCATCTCGCACCCGATCCGAAACTCACGAAAGCCTTGTTGAAGATCGGCCTGACCGGCGTGGCATTCGAGAGCGTGCAGGAAGCCGACGGCTCGCTGCCGCTGCTGACGCCGATGTCGATCGTCGCGGGCAAGCTTGCGACCCAGGTCGGCACAACGCTGCTGCACCAGCCGAACGGCGGCAAGGGCAAGTTGCTGGGTGGCCTGGCCGCGACCGAGCGCGGCAAGGTGGTCGTGTTGGGCGCGGGCGTGGCCGGCGGCAACGCGGCGAAACTCGCGGCGCGTCTCGGTACCAGCGTGGTGGTATTCGACAAGCGTCCGGACCGCCTCGCACAGGCACGCGGCTGGGGCGACAACGTCACCGCGCTCTATGCGTATGAATCGGCGGTGGCCGAGGAAGTCGCGACCGCCGACCTGGTGATCGGCGCGGTGCTGGTGCCGAGTGCGAAGGCGCCGCATGTGGTCACGAAGGCCATGGTCAAGTCGATGGACAAGGGCAGCGTGCTGGTCGACATCTCCATCGATCAAGGCGGCTGCTTCGAGACGTCCAAGCCGACCACCTGGAAAAACCCGACCTACCTCGTCGACGGCGTCACGCACTTTTGCGTTACCAACATGCCGGGTGCGGTGCCGCAGACGTCTTCGCAGGCGATCTCCGCGGCGATCCTGCCGTACGTGACACGGCTTGCGCAGAAGAACTGGCACAAAGACGCGATCCTTGCCAGCGGCATCAATGTCGAAGGCGGCGAGCTGGTCCATCCGGCGCTGAAGGGCATGAAGCTCTGATCGAAAGGGGCTCGCGCGGCCGGGTCTTTGTCGTTTTCCCGTGTTGGGCTTTTCCCGGATCAAGTCCGGGGTCAGCCCAACCTGCCACTGCCGTCATTCCAGGGCCGTTCGCGGCTTCATCGCGAACGGAACCCGGAATCGGTTTTCAATGGATTCGTTCAAAGGCTTGGCCCTCGCCGAAACGGCGTTATAGTCGGCGCGCCGGACGTTATCGGGAATCGAGGTCGTTGCGCGTGGCGCGTGCCAGAGTTCAGGCTGAAACCAAATCCACGGGGATGAGCGATCGGACGCGACGGCTGTTGCGCGAGGCCGCCGCGTTGTTGCTGTTCCCGCTAGCCGTGTACCTGTTCGCGTGCCTCGTCGGCTACAGCGCGACCGATCCGGGCTGGTGGCATTCGGGTGTACCGGGGCAGCCCGTGCACAATTTCGGCGGGTCGATCGGCGCATACATCGCCGACTTGCTGTTCCATCTGTTCGGCCTGGTCGCCTACGCGTTCCCGGTGTTGCTGGTGGTGCTCGCGGTCGGCGTATTGCGTGGCTGGTACCGGCGGGATTCGGACGAAAGCAAGTGGGAACCCAGCCTGCGCCTGATCGGTTTCGTGGCGTTCTTCGTGGGCTGCTGCGGCCTGGCATGGCTGCACGCGTCCGATCCGGAATGCAGCAACGTCGCTGCCGCGGGTGGTCTGCTTGGTTGCGGCGCGGGCGGCGTCCTGCACCGCGGCTTCGGCGAACTCGGTGCGTTGTTGATGCTGCTCGCGCTGGCGCTGATCGCGGTCACCTGGATCACCGGGTTGTCGTGGTTCCGGGTGATGGACTGGACCGGACAACAGGTCTTGACGGGTGCCGCGTGGGTTCGCGGCAAGTTGAAACGCGCGCCGGAAACCCTGGCGGCGCGCGCCGCGCGCGTGGAGCGTGAAGCCGCGCGCAAGGAAGACAGCGAACGTCGCGCCAAGCGCGAGCCGGTACGCATCGAGCCCGCACCGGCGCCGATCGTCAAGAGCGAACGCGCCAGGCGCGAGACCCAGATTCCCTTGTTCACGGGCGCCGCGTCCGAAGGCGAGGTGCCGCCGCTGTCGCTCCTGCAGGAGCCGCAGCCGCAAGCGGGCAAGGGTTATTCCGAAGAAACGCTCGAAGTGCTGTCCCGCCAGGTCGAGATGAAGCTGAAGGATTTCCGGATCGACGCGCACGTCGTGTCGGCGCATCCGGGACCCGTGATCACGCGCTTCGAACTGGAACCCGCGCCCGGCGTGCGCGGCAGCCAGATCTCTTCGCTGGACAAGGACATCGCGCGCGGCCTGTCGCTGGTCAGCGTGCGCGTGGTCGATGTGATTCCCGGCAAGAACGTGATCGGCCTGGAAATCCCGAACGCGCATCGCGAGATCGTGTATCTCTCCGAAATCTTCGGGTCGCGCGAATACGGCGATGCGCGCTCGCCGTTGTCGCTGGCGCTCGGCAAGGACATCGGCGGACGGCCGGTGGTGGTCGACCTCCAGAAGATGCCGCACCTGCTGGTGGCGGGCACCACGGGTTCGGGCAAGTCGGTGGCGCTGAACGCGATGGTGCTGTCGCTGCTGTTCAAGGCCAGGCCGGCTGACGTGCGGATGATCATGATCGATCCGAAGATGCTGGAACTGTCGGTGTACGACAAGATTCCGCATCTGTTGGCGCCGGTCGTGACCGACATGAAGGAGGCCGCCAACGCGTTGCGCTGGTGCGTTGCCGAAATGGAGCGCCGCTACAAACTGATGGCGGCGGTGGGCGTACGCAATCTCGCAGGCTTCAACAAGAAGGTGCGCGACGCCGATTCGGCCGGCCAGCCGCTGCCCGATCCGCTGTTCAAGGCCAATCCGGACGCGCCCGAAGAAAAAGCCGAATCACTGCAGCCGCTGCCGTTCATCGTGGTCATCATCGACGAATTCGCCGACATGATGATGATCGTCGGCAAGAAGGTCGAGGAATTGATCGCGCGACTCGCGCAGAAGGCGCGCGCGGCGGGCGTACACCTCATCCTCGCCACGCAGCGGCCGTCGGTGGATGTCATCACGGGTCTCATCAAGGCCAACATCCCGACCCGCATCGCGTTCCAGGTTTCATCGAAAATCGATTCGCGCACCATCCTCGACCAGTCCGGCGCGGAGACGCTGCTGGGCAACGGCGACATGTTGTACCTGCCGCCGGGCACCGCCACGCCCGAACGCGTGCATGGCGCGTTCGTCGGCGACGACGACGTGCACAAGGTGGTCGAGTGGCTGCGCACGCAGGGCGAGCCGAATTACATCGACGGCGTGCTGGAAGAAGTGCAGGCGCTGGGCGACGGCAAGATCATCAACGAATCCGGCTTGCCCGAGGAAGAAGACGGCAACGACGACAACGCGCTGTACGACAGGGCCGTGCAAATCGTCACCACCAGCCGGCGCGCCTCGATTTCCGGCGTGCAGCGGCACCTGCGGATCGGCTACAACCGCGCCGCGCGCCTGATCGAACAGATGGAGCAGGAGGGCGTGGTCAGCGCGCCGCAGCACAATGGGCAGAGGGAAGTGATTGCCCCGCCGCCGCCTGCACGCTGAGGTGTTTGGCTTGAGTCGTTATTCCAGCCGATCTGCAGCTTCGTGGCAGGCTGGCGGCGGGATCCGCTTTTGCAGTTCTTCCAGGATCAAAATGGATTCCGGGTTCCGCCGCGATGGAGCTGCGGCGGCCCCGGAATGACGGCAAAAAAGGGGCGTCCCAAGCCTCCGTTCGATTACCTTCGGTTCACTCCCTGCGTAGACAATGCACGCGTGCTTCCAATCGTAGAGAAATGACGATGCGAAAACTGATCCTGTTGGTTGGTTTGTCCCTGTTCGCGTGCACGGCCTTCGCCGCCACCGGCGCGCGTGCGCGGCTCGATGCCTTCGCCAACGGGCTGCATTCAGTGCGCGGCAACTTCAGCCAGACGGTGTACGACGCGCACGGCAACATCACCGGCTCCAGCCACGGTTTGCTCGCGTTGCAGGCACCGCGCCTGTTCCGCTGGCAGGTCACCGACCCGTACCAGCAGCTGATCGTCGCCGACGGCAAGAAGGTATGGGTGTACGAACCCGACCTCGAACAAGTGACCGTGCGCGACCAGGGCAGCGAGGAAGCGCACAGTCCGCT
>JBDZUX010000010.1:0-8090 GCA_040255405.1 Lysobacteraceae bacterium | reverse complement strand
AGTTCGTGCCACCCAGGGGCACCGACGTGGTGGGCGATGCCGCCGGCGGGGAGCAATAGCCGCCGGGATGTCCGGGCGCTTCAGCGACCCTTGGTTTCCGCCGACTTGTCCGGCTCCGCCGGCGCCCAGCGCACCGCTTCGGCGAAGTCCCGGGCAAAGCGCAGGTGCACCCCGTCTTCCCGAACACCCATGTCGGCCAGGATCGTGCGCGGCTGTTCCTGCAAGCCCGAAAGGATGACCCGGATCCCGGTTCGGCGGCAGCGTTCCAGCATCTGACCCAGCGCGGTGACGCCGCTGCTGTCGATCAGTGGCACTTGCCCCATGCGCAGGATGAACACGCGCGGCGGCTTGAAGAACTGGTTCAGCACGTCGTCGAGGCGGTTGGCGACCGCGAAGAACAAAGGACCCGAGATCCGGAACGCCTCCACGCCGGGCGGCAACTGCGCGCGCTGGTCGGGAGCGGCCGGGTGGATGACGTCGGCCTGGTCGTCTTCGATCAGCGTCACGTGCGATTCCATCGCGACCACGCCGGCCATCCGGTGCATGAACAGGAATGCCGCCAATACCACGCCCACCTGGATCGCGACGGTCAGGTCGAAGACCACGGTCAGCACGAAGGTGAGCAGCAACACCGCGCGGTCGCCGATCGGCCCCGACATCAGGTGCCGGAAGCTTTCGATCTCGGCCATGTTCCACGCCACCACCACCAGGATCGCGGCCAGCGTCGCCAGCGGCACGTACTGGATCAGCGGCGCCAGCACCAGCATGAAGACCAGCAGGAATGCCGCGTGCAGCATCCCGGCGATGGGCGTGCGCGCGCCGGAGCGGACATTGGTGGCGGTGCGCGCGATCGCGCCGGTGGCCGGCAATCCGCCGAACAATGCGCTGCCGATGTTGGCGACGCCCTGGGCCACCAGCTCGCAATTCGAGCGGTGGCGGCCGCCGATCATGCCGTCGGCCACCACCGCCGACAGCAGCGACTCCACGCCGGCCAGGAACGCGATCGTGAAGGACACCGGCAGCAACTCGCGGGTGCGCTCGAACGGGATGTGCGGGAAGGCGAAGCTCGGCAGCGCATCCGGGATGCCGCCGAAGCGGGTGCCGATCGTGTCGACGGGCAATCCCGCGAGCGTGACGACAGCGGCACCGCCGACCACCACGATCAGGAAGCCCGGCCACGTGGGGCGGATCTTCCGCAGCAACACGATCGCCGCCACGCATGCCGCGGAAACGGCAACGGTCGCGGCGCTGAACCCCGGCAGGTGTTGCGCATAGGCCGACCAGCGCGCGAAGAATTCAGCCGGCACCTTGGCGATGTCCAGGCCCAGCAGGTCCTTCACCTGGCTCGAAAAGATGCTGACCGCGATGCCGGCGGTGAACCCGGTGACCACCGGTTTCGGGATGTACTTCAGCAGCACCCCGAGGCGCAGCACGCCCGCCGCAACCAACATGCAGCCGGCCAGCAGGGTGCACAAGATCAGCCCGCCGAAGCCGTGCTTGTCGATGACGTTGAACACCACCGGGATGAACGCCGCCGTGGGCCCGCCCACCTGCACCCGCGATCCGCCCAGCAGCGAAATCAGGAAGCCCGCGACGATCGCGGTATACAAGCCTTTTTCCGGCGTAGTGCCGGACGCGATCGCCAGCGCCATCGCCAGCGGCAGGGCGACCACGGCCACGGTCAGACCGGCCACCAGGTCGTGCCGGAAATCGTCGAAGTGGTAGCCGCGACGCAACAGCGTCACCAGCTTCGGGACATACAACTGCAGGTTCGATCCGGCCGTTGACTGCGGGGTGGACATGGTCTTTCGCGCGAACAGACAAAAGCGCGCATTCTATTCCGAACCATCGTTCCTGAATTGTCCGACGTCAGGTTTTTTCCGACGATGGTCGGCAACGATCTTGCGTCCCGCACCGCGCCAGACCCGGGTGCCGCACCTGCTCAGGCGTCTTGCGGTGCGGTCGGCGCCGTTACGGTCGGTACCAGGCGTCCACTGCGCCGCGGCACCGCGCCCCGGAGCCGGGTGCGCAGGGTGGCCGCTGCCCGGCGCTCGCTTCCAACGGTTCCGCCAATATCGGCGGCAATCCGGCGCGAAACGACAAATCGATCGTCCGGAACGCGGATGCCGGAAGACGCGCGATTCTCTAAGATGGGGGCATGCCGCGTCGTGCCCACGGTCCCGCAAGCAGCACGCTGTTTCCCGCATCGGATGCGCTGAAGCCGCTGGCCGAGCGGATGCGGCCGCGCACGCTCGACGAGATCGTCGGGCAGGATCGCCTGCTCGGCCCCGGGACGGCGCTGCGGCGTGCGCTGGAGGCCGGCAGCGTGCATTCGATGGTGCTGTGGGGCCCGCCAGGCTGCGGCAAGACCACGCTGGCGCTGCTGGTCGCCCAGTATGCCGACGCGCACTTCCAGGCGATCTCGGCGGTGCTGTCGGGGCTCGCTGATGTCCGCAAGGCGCTCGCGGAAGCCGAGGGCCTGTACGCGCAGGGCAGGCGCAGCGTGTTGTTCGTCGACGAGGTGCATCGTTTCAACAAGGCCCAGCAGGATGCATTCCTGCCGCACATCGAGCGCGGCGTGATCGTGTTCGTGGGTGCGACCACCGAGAACCCGTCGTTCGAACTGAACTCGGCGCTGCTGTCGCGCTGCCGCGTGCACGTGATGGACGCGGTGGGCGCCGACGACATCGTGGTGGCGCTGAAGCGCGCGCTGGCCGACGACGAACGCGGGCTCGGCGCGTTGCACCTGCAGGTCGACGACGATGCGCTGATGCTGATGGCCAAGGCCGCCGACGGCGACGTGCGGCGCGGATTGACGTTCCTCGAAATCGCGGCGGAACTGGCGCACGAAAACCGCATCGACGAATCCACGCTGCAGCAGGTGCTGGCCGACCGGACCCGGCGCTTCGACAAGGGCGGCGAGCAGTTCTACGACCAGATCTCGGCGCTGCACAAGTCGGTGCGCTCATCCGATCCCGACGCCGCGCTGTACTGGCTGGTGCGGATGCTGGATGGCGGCTGCGAGCCGTTGTACCTCGCGCGGCGGATGGTGCGTATGGCCGTCGAGGACATCGGCCTTGCCGATCCGCGTGCGTGGCAGCTCACCCTGCACGCGTGGGATACCTACGAGCGGCTGGGTTCGCCCGAAGGCGAGCTCGCGCTGGCCGAGGTCGCGCTCTATCTCGCGATGGCGCCCAAGAGCAATGCGGCCTACGCGGCCTACGGCGCGGCGCGCGCCAACGTGCGCGAAACCGGCACGCTGGAAGTGCCGATGCACCTTCGCAACGCGCCGACGAAACTGATGAAAGGCCTTGGCTACGGCCGTGGCTACCAGTACGACC
The DNA here is from genome assembly GCA_040255405.1 of Lysobacteraceae bacterium. GTDB lineage: Bacteria > Pseudomonadota > Gammaproteobacteria > Xanthomonadales > Rhodanobacteraceae > 66-474. Next base: position 4,749 of record JBDZUX010000010.1, on the reverse strand, counting down.
CCGACGTCGAAGGCGGCGTCGCGCTGGACCAGCAATGCCTGCCCGATGCGTTGGCCGGTACCGAGTTCTACGCACCCACCGCGAATGGCATCGAGGCGAAGATCAGGGAAAAGCTGGAGGCGTTGCGCGCGGCGCGGGCGCAAGCGCGCCAGCGCTGAACACCGGGCCGCGCCCGTGACTCATTCGACCTTCGCGTGCTGTGAATAGAGGGCGTGCCAACCGCGATCCTTGTAGATGAAAGTATCGGATGACAGGATGCGTCCGGATCCGGGATCCGAGAACGACAGGATCGCGACGTCGCCGTGCAGCACCACGGACTGCCTGGTCGGATGGGCCTTTTGCCACACGTCGACCTGGATGCGCATCGTGTCGGATCCGCGGTTTTTCGCCGCCGATCGGAGTATCGCGGCTTTGTCGCCAACTTTCCCGCCAGCACCTACTGTCCGGTAATCGGGCATCAGCATGGCGTCCAGCCACGCCGTATTGCCGCTCACTTCCGCTTCCAGCCAGTGCTGGTCGACGGCCATGACGGCCGCGGCGGTCCTGGCGGTTTCGTTTGTCTTTGTGCCTGCATCGGCGGCGGCCGACGCCGGCCCAATCACGGCCACGGCGGGGAGTACGAGGCCAAGGCATGCTGCAAGGAAATGCTCGCGGAAATTCATGGGAACCCCTGATCTGGCGTGCCCGAAGCGTGTGCCATGTACAACGCCCATGCAGCAAGCGAGTGACGAACGCCATCATGGGCGTGACGAGCGGTCGTTGCGGATCGGTGAATGAAAGCGGGCTTCCATCGGGTGCGCTCCGCGCGCAAACTGCGCCTTCCGCGTTGCGCGAATCGGCTCATGCACGTCGCCGAAAACACTTCACCGCGCCGATTGAAGTCGATGGCCGCGGCATTCGGGTTCTGGACGCTGCTGGCCGTGTCCTACGCGTTCAGTGCCGGTCTGTCGGGCTTGAGCGAAGGCGAAAACCCGAATTGGGGCCGGATGCTGACGTGGTATCTCGCAAGCTTCTGGCTGTGGATGTTGCTGGTTCCGCTGCTTGCCTGGATGGGCAGGCGCACCGCCGGTGCCGGCTGGCGGCGGTTCTGCCTCGTGCATGTACCCGCGAGCATGGCGATCGCGCTGCTGCAAGTGGTGGCCCGGGTCGGGGTGTTCTGGGTGATTTGGCATGCCGACATCAAGACTGTCCATTCATTCGGCGAATACCTGCAGCGCGAATTCGTCTTCAATTTCTATTTCGCGCAGTTGACCTACTGGGTCATCCTGGCGGTGTTGCGCGGCATGGATTCGAAGCGCCATCTGAGGGACGAGCGCGTGCGCAGCGCACGGCTGGAAACCCGATTGGCGCAGTCGCAGTTGCAGGCGATGCGCATGCAGTTGCAACCGCACTTCCTGTTCAACACGCTGAATGCGATCTCGGCGCTGGCGCTGGCCGAACCCAATCGTGCGCGCCGCATGATCGCGCGGCTGGGCGATCTGTTGCGGCTCACGCTGGAAGAACGCCACGCCCCGCTGGTGGCGTTGTCGCACGAACTGGAACTGGTGCGCTGCTACCTGGAAATACAGCATGAGCGTTTCCAGGATCGCCTGCAAACGCAGTTCGACGTGGCCGACGATACCTTGCAGGCCGCGGTGCCCGGCATGCTCCTGCAACCCGTGGTGGAAAACGCGTTGCGACACGGGCTGCTGGGCAAGACCACGCCCGGCAGCGTGCTGGTTCGGGCACGCCGGGAAGGCGGTTACCTGCACCTGTCGGTCGAGGACGACGGGCTGGGATTGCCGGAGAATGGCGTCGTCGAGGGTGTCGGGTTGGGCACCACGCGCGAGCGTTTGCGGATGCAATTCGAACACTCGGCTTCGCTGGAAATCCGGCCGCGCCCGGATGGTGGCACGCGCGTGCAGATGCGCCTGCCATTCCGCGTGCATGCCGAAGGGACCGCGGCATGAGCGCGCAGCCCATCCACGCCTTGCTGGTGGATGATGAAGTGCTGGCGCGGCTGGCCTTGCGGCAGGCACTGGCAACGCATCCGGACGTAACGATCGTGGGGGAGTGCGGCAACGCCTTCGAAGCCTTGCAGGCGATCGCTGCCCTGCATCCGGACTTGCTGTTCCTCGACATCAGGATGCCGGGCATGGACGGCTTCAAGCTGCTGCATCAACTCGATCCCGACAGCGTGCCGATGGTGGTGTTCGCCACCGCCTTCGGCGGGCATGCGCTGCGGGCGTTCGATGCCGACGCGCTGGATTACCTGCTGAAACCGATCGACCAGGCGCGTTTCGACGAAATGATGGCGCGCGTGCGCAGGCGCCGCGAGGCCCGGCGTGTCCGGGCGACAGGCCAGGCGCCGGTGCCAGCGGCCGTCGACGGGCACTGGTTGCAACGGATCAGCGTGCACGTGGGCGAGCACATCCGGGTGGTCGCGGTGGAGGCCATCGACTGGATCCGCGCCGAAGGCAACTACGTGCGCATCCGCGCCGAAGACACCGTTTTCCTGCATCGTGAAACGATGCGGCGCCTCCAGGAAACGCTCGATCCCGCGCACTTCCTGCGTATCCATCGCGGCGTGATCGTCAACGTGGATCGGGTGCGCGAACTGCATCCGTTGTTCAACGGCAATGCCGAGATCGTGTTGCACGACGGCACCCGCCTCGCCTTGAGCCGTCGTTTCCGCGACGGCGCGCGCAAGGTGCTCGGCTTGCGCTGACCGCCCGCCACGCGCGTGCGTCCCTCCGTCACGGCAGCAGCGCGATTCAACACAAATCCGTCGTTCCGTACCTCGCGTGTCGGCAGTTTTGCGGGCATTGCACGACGCGAGGTGTTGAACGATGCGCATGAAGATGTCGCGAATGCAGTCCCTGCGGCTGGCTTGCGTGATCCTGCCTGCCGCCGGCTTGGCATGCGGCGCGCATGCCGCCGAACCAGCTTCCGCGCGCGCCGAGATTTTCGCGCCCGGCGTGATCTCCGGCCCTGCCAACGATGCCGCGGCCACCTTTTCGCCGGATGGGCGAACGGTCTATTTCTTCCGCAGCAACGGCATGGATTACGACATCATGGTGGCGCGGCGCAATGGAGCGGGGCACTGGTCGAAACCGTCGATCGCGCTGTTTTCCGGTCATTGGCGCGACCTGGAACCGGCGATGGCACCGGACGGTTCCTACCTGATCTTCGCCTCCAGTCGGCCGATCGATGCCGGCAACACGCCGATAGACGGGCATTGGGGCGGACGCCTGCACACCGGTCGTGGCGGACATTTGTGGCGCGTCGATCGGCAGGGCTCGGCATGGAGCAAGCCGGCATTGCTGCCGGATGCAGTCAATCGTTGGGATTCCACCTTCAGCCCCGCCATCGCCAGCGACGGCAGCGTGTACTTCATGGCCGCGACCGGCAAGCAGGGACGTTTCCAACTCTATTGCGCAGCGTTCCGGCATGGTGCGTACCAGCCACCGCACTTGTTGCCGTTCAGCGCCGGCCTCTGGGGCGGGGTGGATACCGCCATCGCACCGGACCAGTCCTTTATCGTGTTCGCCTCCAATCGCCCGCCGACCCCGGCCAATGGTTCCGACGGGTTCATCGCGTTTCGTGGCCGCGATGGACGCTGGAGTGAACCCGTGGACCTGCGGCCACTCATCGGCAACATGGATGGCGTCGACGAGCTGCGCCTGGCACCGGACGGGCACACGCTCTACTTCACCACGGGGCAGGTCGTTGCACCCGCGTATCCCAAGAGCCTCGAAGACAGCGAGCGCGGCTTGCAGCAGATGCAGTCCTGGAACAACGGCAGGGACAACATCTGGAAGGTCGATCTTGCGCCATGGTTGTCGCGCCACAGGCAGGCACCGAACCAGTGATGACCGCACGGGCCGACGGACAGGGCACACCGTTCGTCACCGGCTTCAGTCCATTCGTCACGGTCGGATGCCGTCCGCAACAAATTGTGCGCGCTGCCTGCGGCCCGCGACTAGCTTTCCGCGCATCCGGCAACCAGGAGGCAACAGGCGCATGCATTGGTGCAGGATTATTTCCGGGGCGGTCCCGGGCCGGGCTCGAACATCTGGAAGGTCGAGCGGCATGGCAACGGATGGGGCGAACCCGTCTGGCTGGGGCCGGTGATCGACAATGACGTGTTCGTCGACTTTGCAAGCGTCGCCCGCGACAACACTCTGTATTTCATTCGTTGGGATCGGTATGCGAAGGTGATGCACACCTGGCGCGCGCGATATCGCGACGGCAGCTATCTGCCGCCCGAACGTGCGGGGTTGGGCGATCCGGCGGTTTCGACCCACGATCCCGCGGTCGCGCCCGATCAATCCTTCATCGTGTTCGATTACGGCAAGGTGAAGGGCGGCCTCGGTCGGCTGTGCATTGCCTTCCGCGAAGGCGATCACTGGGGCAAGCCGATTGATCTTGGCGATGCCGTCAATGAGGACATCCCCTGGGGCTCGCATATGGCGTTCGCGGGAGATGCAATTTACTTCACCGGCAACACGGGACTGTATCGGCTCTCGCTGCTGCCATGGCTTCGTCGGCACGCGGCGCTTCGCTGACGGTTTGCCCGCATCGCGGCGTGCCGCGATAATGCCGGGTTCCGTGCCTTCGTGAAGAAACGTCCATGCTGGATCCAGCCTTGCTGCGTGCGCATCTCGCCGAAACCGCGGCGCGCCTGAAGACGCGCGGCTACGAACTCGATGCGGCGTCCATCGAATCGCTGGAATCCGACCGCAAGCGCCTCGCGACCGAAACCCAGGA
>JBDZUX010000054.1:3434-16349 GCA_040255405.1 Lysobacteraceae bacterium | reverse complement strand
CCCACCGCCAACCCATGTGATCAATCATGCCGCGTGCCGCCCAAGCCGAGGCGTTATCCGGCTCCAGCGCAAGCGCGTGCTCGACGGCACCTTGCGCATCCGCCACCGCCGTCTTGACGTTTTCGTGTTCGTACCACGGCAGCAGCATGTACGTCTGCGCCAGCTTCGCCCATGCCTGCGCGTAGCCGGGAGTGATGGCAACCGCCTGTTTGAAGTCTTTCGCCGCGTCGTGCAAATGCGTACGCCCGGCCAGCAAGGTCAACCCACGCAGATACAGATCGTGCGCGCCTGAATCGACGCTGGCCTGGGCCACCAGCGGTCGGCCATCGCCCGTCAACTGCACGCGCAACTTGTCCGCGATGGCTTTCGAGATTTCATCCTCGACGGCGAAAATGCTGGTCAGCTTGCGGTCGTACTTCTCGCTCCACAGGTGATAGCCGGTGCGCGTGTCGATCAACTGCGCGGTGATCCGGACGTCGTCGCCGGATCGCTGCACGCTGCCTTCCAGCACCGTCGCCACATCCAGCACCTCGCCGACCTTGCGCAAGTCCTCTTCCTTGCCCTTGAAGGCGAACGCCGAAGTGCGCGCGGCGACCTTCAACTTCGGCACCTGCGCCAGCGCATTCAATATTTCCTCGGTGATGCCGTCGCTGAAATAGTCGTTCCTGGCGTCCCCGCTCATGTTCACGAACGGCAGCACGGCAATGGACTTCGCGGGAACCGAATCGGTCGGAACTGCCTTGGCGGAAGCGCGAGAGACCATGGTCCGGGGATTCCCCTGCGCACCATCCGCGCCGCGCGCGGCGACGGTTCCGGTTGCAGCCGGCGCCACCCGCGCGTACCTCCAGAGCAGCCCGCCACCCACCGCGAGTACCAGCGCGATCAGCAACAACTCGGCACTGCTGACACGCTGCCGGCCTTTCTCTCCGTGGTACCAGGCGAGCACGAGCATGATCGCGAAACCCACGGCAATCGTCGCGAATGCGATCTGCATGACCCGGTGCGGCCAGTCGTAGCTGTCGGCGGCGAGGCCGAGCGCCTGCAGCACCGCCCACGCGCCGGCGAGGTACGCCAGCGCCCATTGCACCAGCTTGCGTTGCTTCAGGCGGGCGAGAAGCTCGGCCATGGGCGCCCCCGTCTGTGGTGGCCGGATTTGCTGCATGGTTTTTCGGCGCAGCGCCCATGCGCACGATGCCCGCGGGCGCCGCATCCAACGCCCGCGCCACGAGCGCGATCGGAAATCCGGCCAGGATCACCAGCACCACGGCCCGGTCGGTCCAAATGAAACACCGGGAATACCTGCGTTGCGACTTGCGTCAACGGCCAGCCCACAACCGCGTAGCCTGCAGCGACGTGGTACACGTGACGGGGCTTCAGATCCTGCCACAAGCCACTGTTACCCATGCTGCCCCCGCGTCCGGAATATCATTTCCCGTGTGCCCGCGGGGCCCATTTTGGCATATGACTCGCGGAGCTTCAGGTGTTTCAGCTGCCGGGGCTGGGCAGCAAGACGGCTGCCACGCGGGGGTCTATTCGAGTGGGTTGGATCGAGTGCCAACGTGCGCCGGGCAGGCACCCAACCCTGCGCGGCCCAGCCAACAAGCGAACGCGCCATCGCGCTGTGCGACCGCCACGCTGATCCGCGTTGGTTTACCGGCGCACAAAGGGCTTTCTCTGCAATGGTTCAGGGCGTGCCGTCAAAAAAAAGCGGCCATGCGGCGTCTTGTGACGGTCGTCAGCAACGGGTCGATTCCGGGCTTGCGACGCGTGGCCTCCGGTCTTGCCCAACTGGCGTCTCGAGCGCCCGCGCGCATGCTTGTGTCGGTCACGGCTCTGCCAGCGTGCCGTTCCGTGTCAACCCCGGAACGATTCGTGACGCCTTTGGCTGCCGATCGTGCCGCTCCGGCCACGCATGCGGGAACGCGCCGGCCCCGGCGCGCATCCAATAGGTAACAAACGATGCGGGACGCGTGGTTGCCAAGCGTGCGACCGGAGGTACGCAAATGGCCGGAAAAACAGCACTGGTACTCAGCGGCGGCGGCAGCCTCGGCGCCGTCCAGGTCGGGATGCTGCGCGCGCTCAGCGGGGCCGGTTTCACGCCGGACGTGGTGATCGGCGCCTCCGTGGGCGCATTGAATGGCGCCTTTTTCGCCTGCGATCCGACGCCGCCGGGTGTCGAGCGGCTGGCGGATCTCTGGCGAAGTCTGCGCCGCAAGGACATCTTTCCGCTCACCCTGATGGCGGGACTGACGGCGCTGTTGTTCGGGCGTGACCACCTGATCGAACCCTCCCGGTTGCGAGCGGTTGCGCACCGCGCGCTGAAGATCGATTGCATCGAACACGCGCGTATTCCGCTGCACATCGTGGCCACGGACGTGCTGACGGGCGAGGAAGTATTGCTCGCCTCGGGAGACATCGAGACCGCACTGATGGCAAGTACCGCGATTCCGGTGGTCTTCCCCTGGGTGGAGCAGGACGGTCGCTACCTGGTCGATGGCGCGGTCAGCAACAACACGCCCGTCGCCGCGGCCGTGGCATGCGGCGCCGAACACATCCTGGTGCTGCCGACCGGCACCAGTTGCGCCATGCAGGAACCGCCGCGCCGCATGCCGGCATTGGCGCTGCATGCGTTGAACCTCCAGAACATGCGGCAGCTCGACAGGGACGTGGGGCGGTACGCCGGACAGGCGCGCATCACCATCGTCCCGCCGCTGTGTCCGCTCTCGGCATCGGTCTTCGATTTTTCGCACACTGACTCACTGATCGAGCGGGCTGCCAACCAGACCCGTGACTGGCTCGCTGCGGGTGGCATGGACAGCAACGGCCCCCTGCACGTGCCGCTGGCGCACCACCACCGGCCCGTCGCGGTCCCGGGGCCTTCTGCACCGTCGCCCTGCGGAGCCATTCTGGATCGGGAAACCCGCACGGTTACCACGGCCAAGCCAGACGGCGCATGATGGAAGCTGCAGCCAGGGCACCGGCAACCCCGGCTTCGCACGGACCTGATGCGTTCGCGCGAATCCGGGGGATGGCTGGATCTGGCCTCGGGCGTTACGTGGTTCGGGTGGCGATGCTGCGCGCGGGAAGGAGCCCCGCGGCGATCGAACGTTGCTCCCCATCCCGGATGCTGGCGAGGCCAGGGATTCGCGGAGGTGCGTATGCAACAAGCCCAAAGCCGGACAACCGCGCCGATCACCGACGCCACGCCGGACGACGAACTTGCGCAGCGTGCGACTGCCGGCGAGGAGGTGGCATTTGCCGCCATCATGCGGCGTCACAACCAGCTGCTGTTCCGCACCGCGCGCAGCATCGTGAAGGCCGATGCGGAAGCCGAGGACGTGCTTCAGGAAGCCTGGTTGCGCGCATGGCGCGCATTGGCCGGCTTTCGCGCGGAAGCCAGGCTTTCCACCTGGCTGGTGCGGATCGTCGCCAACGAGGCCTTGACGCGTCTGCGCCGCAAGTCTGCCCCGGTCATCCCGCTGGACGCTGCCATGTCCACCATTGAACAAACCCCGCCCGACGATGCCGCGGACGACAGCCCCGCCGATATCGCGATGCGCGGGCAGTTGCGCGCACTGATCGAAACACGCATCGATCGTCTGCCGGACGCGTTTCGCACCGTGTTCGTGCTGCGCGCGGTGGATGAGATGAGCGTCCGGGAGGTCGCCAACGCGCTGGATATCCCGGAAGCCACCGTCCGCACCCGCTTCCATCGGGCGCGCGCCCTGATGCGGGAAAGCCTCGCCAGCGAGATCGACGTTGCCGTCGCCGACGCCTTTGCCTTCCGGGGCGAGCGTTGCGATCGCATCGTCGCCCGCGTGTTGGCAAGGCGGCGGGCGGAAACACGGCGCGCCGGCCTTCCCGATTGATGGCCACGAGACCCGCCGCATTCGACGAGTCGCCGGCAGTGCCGGCCGATCCGGCGGACCGGCGCCACAGCGACGATCAGCTCCTGGACGATCTGGAACATGCGGCGGTCGGGTTCTTCCTGGAAACCGTGAACCCCGCCAACGGCTTGGTGCCGGATACCTCCCGCGCGGGCTCTCCCTGCAGCATCGCCGTGGTCGGGTTCGCGCTGTCGGTGTATCCGATCGCCGTCGAACGGGGCTGGGCATCGCGGGAACAGGCCCTGGCATACAGTCTCGCCGCCTTGCGCTTCTTCCGGGACAGCGACCAGAGCGGCGGTCCGGATGCCACGGGCTACAAGGGTTTTTACTACCACTTCATCGACATGCAGTCCGGGCGACGGGTGTGGGGTTGCGAACTCTCCATGATCGATACCGCGCTGCTGCTCGCGGGTGTGCTGACCGCGCGGATGTATTTCGACCGCGACTCCGCCGAAGAGAACGAGCTGCGTGCGGTCGCGGAACAGTTGTACCTGCGCGTGGATTGGCGCTGGTCGGGCCACGGCACGATCAAGCAAGGCTGGAAACCGGAGAGCGGATTCCTGAATTACGGGTGGGAGGGCTACAGCGAAAGCATCATCCTGTACGTGCTGGCGATGGGCTCCCCGGCGTGCCCGCTGCTGGCGGACGCTTACGATGCGTGGACGGCCACCTATCAGTGGGAGAACCTGTACGGCATCGACTTTCTTTACGCCGGCCCGCTGTTCATCCACCAGTTTTCGCATGCCTGGATCGACTTCCGCGGCATCCGCGATGCATTCATGCGCGACGCCCGCAGCGACTACTTCGAGAACAGCCGTCGCGCGGTCTTGATCCAGCGCCAATACGCGCGGCGCAATCCGTTGGAATGCGCCGGGTACGACGAAAATTGCTGGGGGCTGAGCGCTTGCGACGGCCCTGCAACCGAGGCGGCCACCGGCCCCGGCGCACGGACGCGACTGTTCGGCTACGCGGCACGCGGCGTGCCCTACGGGCCCGATGACGGAACGCTCACCGGCAGTGCGCCGCTGGCGTCCTTGCCGTTCGCCCCTTCGCTGGCGTTGCAGGCGGTGCGCACGATGCACCGGCGTTATCCGGAGATGCGGCCGGAAGGCCGTTACGCCAGCAGCTTCAATCCCGGATTGTCGAACGCGGACGGGACGAGTTGGGTGTCACCGGGCCATTACGGGCTCGACCAGGGCATCGCCGCGATGATGATCGAGAACTACCGCAGCGGACTGGTTTGGCGGCTGATGCGTGGTTGCGCGTGGATCACCCATGGGCTCCGCCGCGCCGGATTTCGCGGCGGATGGCTGGCCTAGAAGGATCGGCCGGAGGTCATTGATGGCACACCCCAACGATTCGCCGCCCTCTGCAGACGAGCACCTGGAACGCCAACGCATGCGCAGCGTGCGGCCTGCGGATTGGCGCAATCCGGAACCGGCACAGCGCTACCCACTGGTTGTCATCGGCGCCGGTACCGCCGGATTGACGGCAGCGCGGATGGCGGCTTCGCTCGGCGTCCGGGTGGCGCTGGTCGAACGCGACCTGCTGGGCGGGACCACGCTCAACATCGGGCCGCTGCCGTCGAAGGCGATCATTCGCACTTCGCGCACCTACGCCGAAATGGGCCATGCCGATCGCTTCGGCGGCTGCGTGCCGGGGGACATCCGCGTCGACTTCCCCCGCGTCATGCGACGCATGCGCGACATCCGCGCCCGGCTCAGCCGCGCCGATTCGGCGCAATCGCTCACGGCTGCGGGCGTGGACGTGTTCTTTGGCGAGGCCTCGTTCACGGGCACCGACGCGCTGGAGGTGGATGGCACCACCCTGCGCTTCCGGAAGGCGCTGATCGCGACCGGTGCGCGGCCGATCGTCCCGGAAATCCCGGGGCTCGCCGAGGCAGGCTACCTGACCAACGAAAATGCATTCGAGTTGAACGAGGCGCCGCGGCGGCTGCTCGTGATCGGCGGTGGCCCGCTCGGTTGCGAGATGGCACAGGCGTTTTGCCGTCTGGGCGTGCAAACCAGCATCGTGCAGAGCTGGCCGCTGTTCCTGCCGCGGGAGGAACGCGATGCGGCCCAGATCCTGTCCGACGCATTCGCGCGCGATGGCCTCGGCGTGCGACTCAACACGCGCGTGCTGTCCATACACGCGGAAGCGGGCGGGAAGACCGCGGAGCTGATCACGGACGACTACCGGAGTTCGGTGACCGTGGACGCCATCCTGCTCGGTACCGGCAGGAAAGCCAGTGTCGACAGCCTGGACCTGGGCGCCGCCGGCGTCGTGCACGACCACGAACACGGCGTGATCGTGGATGACTTCCTGCGCACCAGCAACCCCCGGATCTACGCGGCGGGTGACGTGTGCCTGTCGTACAAGTTCACCGACACCGCCGAAGCCTCCGCAAGGATGGCGGTGCGCAATGCATTGCGCCGCGGCCATGGCCGGCTGAGCCGTCTCGTGATTCCCTGGTGCACCTACACCGATCCCGAAATCGCCCACGTTGGAATGTACGTCCGCGAGGCACGCGCCCGCGGCATTTCGATGAAGACATTCACCGTGCCGTTGCATACCGTGCATCGCGCCATCGCCGATGACGAGCAGACCGGCTTCGTGAAGATCGACGTGATGAACCACACCGATCGCATCCTCGGCGCGACGATCGTGGCGCACCACGCCGGCGAGATGATCAGCGAGATCACCCTGGCGATGACGGCGGGCATTGGACTGCGCCGGCTGGCGCGCGTGATCCACCCGTATCCGACCCAGGCTGCAGCGATCAGGATGGCGGCCAATGCGTGCGCCCGCACGCTCGCGGCGCGGAGGCCGCGATGGCTGCCCGGATGGTTGCGACGGCTCGCTCGCGGTGCATGAAACCGCCCAGCCGCATCTGGATCGACCCGTCAATGCGAACCCTGGACATGGGCGTTCTGTCGCTTCGGTGCAGGTTCGCCGGTTCGGTTTTGTGCATCGGAGTTGACACGGCTCAAGTTCCTGCGCGCGGCGTGAAGGAGCATGCCGGGTGGGTTCGTGCGGCGCGGCCCATTCCCGATCGAGGTTCGCTCGAGATTCCGCCCGCATCCTCGCCACCGTGCTTCGAAGTGGAAGCGCGCCTCGCGTTCCCGGAGGATGCACCATGAAAACCTTTCGTCTCGCTATTGCGGCCTTCGCCCTCGCCGGCTTCTCTGTCCCCGTGCTGGCCTCCACCTACAGCGGTTCGTGTACCAGCGAGCCGAAGTCGAAATGGCTGCCGACGGCCCAGGTGCAGCAACAATACGAAAAGCTCGGCTACACGGTTCGCCGCGTGAGGACCGGCGGCACCTGCTATGAGGTGTACGCCATCGACAAGTCCGGGACAAAGGTGGAACTGTTCGTCAACCCGGCCACTGGCGCGCTGGTCCAGGAAGCCGGCAAGCCGCCGGCGAAGCCATGACGAGGGTTCCCGACGCGCGGGCGGCGCGCCAGGCAGATGAGGCGCGCATGGTCCGGATCTGGGATCCGGCCGTGCGTATCTTCCACTGGTCGCTGGCAGGCGCCTTCTTCGCCGCGTACCTGCTCGGTGACGACGGCGGCGCATGGCACCAGGCGTTTGGATACGCGGCGCTCGGACTGGTCGCGTTTCGCGTGGTCTGGGGTTTCACGGGCAGCCAGTACGCGCAGTTTGCCCATTTCGTGCCGTCACCGTCGAGGTTCCTCGGGTACGTGCGGGCGATGCTCGCGCGCCGCGAGCCACGCCACCTCGGGCATAACCCGGCGGGTGCGGTGATGATCATCGCCCTCCTGTCCGGGATCGCCGTAACCAGCATCACCGGCTGGATGATGACGACCGATGCACTGTGGGGCGTTGCCTGGGTGGAGGAGACGCATGAGTGGGCGGCCAACGTCACGCTGGGGCTGGTCGGCCTGCACGTGATCGGTGTCGTCTACGCCAGTTGGCGCCATCGCGAGAACCTCGTCCGCGCAATGTTCACCGGACGCAAGCGCGCCGGGTGAGGGCGTTGTCGTCGCGCCGGGGTACGCGTTTGCGGCGTGGGTCCAGGGGATTGGCCGGAGGCAGCCGCGCCACCCGACGTCCCCGCCCCGGTCGAGTTCGGTGCCGGCGAGTACGGGGGAATCTGTGATCAACCCCATCACTCGTCATCCCGGCGAAGGCCGGGACCCAGTGACTTTCGTGCAACTCGCTGAAATGCAAAGGCGCTGGGTCCCGGATATTGCTTCGCCATTCCGGGATGACGAGCAAAATCAGAGCCGCCCAAGGTCAGAGTTCGTTCTGCGCGGCGATGAAACGACCCCTCTTGCAGTTTGCGCCGCTTTCGATAAGATAGTGAGTAATTACTCACTTTTTGCAAGAACGAAATGGCCCCGCGCCCCAAACACCTGACTGCTGAAGCGCGCCGCACCGCCACCGTGGAAGCCGTGGTCGAACTGGCGGCCCAGCAGAACCCCAACGACATCACGACCGCCGCCATTGCAGGGCGGATGGGGGTCACCCAGGGCGCCTTGTTCCGCCACTTCCCGAGCAAGGACGCGATCATGCAGTCGGTGATGGTCTGGGTGGGCGATCGCGTGTTTGCACGCGTCGACAAGGCGGTCGCGGCCGCCGCCTCGCCGGTGGCAGCCCTCGAAGCCGCATTCATGGCCCACGTCGACTTCGTTGCGAGGCATCCGGGCGTGCCGCGGATGTTGTTCGGGGAGCTGCAGCACGCGAAGGACACACCCGCCAAACGCGTCGCGCAGACATTGCTTCGCCAGTACGGCACGCGCCTGAGGCCCTTGCTGGATGCCGGCAAGGCCCAGGGCGAACTCGACGCCGGACTGGACGTGGACGCCGCGGCGATCGCCTACATCGGCATGTTCCAGGGACTGGTGATGCGCACGCTGATGGCCGGCGGCGCGCCGCATATGCGCGACGACGCGGCGCGCGTGTTCGCGATCTATCGCCGCGGCATCGCGAGCAAGCCATGACCCTTGCCCACTCGCCGGCTGGCGCGGCGTTGACCGCGATCACCCCCGCTTGCGCGTGTTCTGGTTCCGTAGCCCCGACCGGCCGGGCCGCGTGAGGCCTGGCCCCTTTCTCGACAGGTCATCCCTTGATGAAAATTCCCAAGCTTCCCGCAGGCAGGAAACGCTGGATCCCGATCGCCGCCGTCGTGGTCATCGTGGTCGCCGCCCTGTTGTTCTGGCAACTGCGCGGCAACGGCGATCATGGCGCGTTGCGGCTGTACGGCAACGTCGACATCCGCGAAGTCGAACTGGCGTTCCGCCAGCCCGGACGCGTGGCGACGATGGCGTTCGAGGAAGGCGACAGCGTCGCGGCCGGCGCGGTCATGGCGCGCCTCGATGCGGCACCGTATCGCGAAAAACTTGCCGCGGCCGAAGCCGAGCTCGCGGTGGCGCAAGCCGGACTGGAGAAGCTGCACCGCGGCAACCGCCCGCAGGAAATCGTCCAGGCGCGCGAGCGCGTGCGCCAGGCCGAAGCCACGGCCCGCGACGCCGAACGCAATTTCCAGCGCCAGAACCAATTGCTCGGAACGGGCGCAACCAGCCAGCGGACGGTCGATGCCGCGCGGGCCGCGCGGGACCAGACCGCCGCCGAGCTTGCTTCGGCCAAAGCCGCGCTCTCGTTGGCGACGGCGGGATCGCGCAGCGAGGACATCGCCGCCGGCGAGGCGCAGGTTGCCGCCGCGCAAGCCGCAGCGGCGCAGGCCCGCACCGCGCTGTCCGACACCGAATTGACCGCGCCGAGCGATGGCATCGTGATCACGCGCGCCCGCGAACCCGGCAGCATGGTCGCGAGCAACACCCCCGTGTACACCTTGAGCCTGCGTCATCCGGTGTACGTGCGCGCCTACGTGGGCGAGCCGGATCTCGGCCGCATCGCGCCCGGCATGCGGGTGCGTGTCGTGACCGACTCGTCCGACAAGGCATACCACGGCCAGATCGGATTCATCTCGCCGCGCGCGGAGTTCACGCCCAAGACGGTCGAGACCAGCGACCTTCGCACCGACCTCGTCTATCGCCTGCGGATCGTGATGGATGGCACCGACCCGTCGCTGCGCCAGGGCATGCCGGTGACGATCGACATCGATGCGGGCGCCGCCCCTGGCCAGCGGGCCCGGAGCCCCTGACGTGCACGCCCCCGCCGCCCAGGGTTCGCGCGAAAGCAACGCCACGGCCGTGGTCATCGACGGCATCGTGAAGCGTTTCGGCAAGGTCGAGGCGCTGCGCGGGTTTGGCGCGAAGATCCGCTACGGCCGCCTCACCGGCCTGGTCGGCCCCGACGGCGCGGGCAAGACCACGCTGATGCGGATCATGACCGGGCTGCTGGTGCCCGACGGCGGCAGCGTCGAGGTGGCTGGCTTCGACGTGGTGCGCGACAACGACGCGATCCACGTCGTCACCGGCTACATGCCGCAGCGCTTCGGCCTGTACGAAGACCTGTCGGTGATGGAGAACATGCGCCTGTACGCGCAACTGCGCGGCATGGACGCCAGCCGCCACGCGGACCTGTTCGCCGAATTGCTGGACTTCACCCGGCTCGGTCCCTTCACCAAACGCCTCGCCGGGAAACTGTCCGGCGGCATGAAGCAGAAACTCGGCCTCGCCTGTGCGCTGATGGCAAGGCCGCGCGTGCTGCTGCTGGACGAGCCCGGCGTCGGCGTCGATCCGGTCAGCCGGCAGGATTTGTGGCGCATGGTGCAGGCGCTCACCGACGAGGGCATGGCGGTGGTCTGGTCCACGGCCTACCTCGACGAGGCCGAGCGCTGTGAGAGCGTGCTGCTGCTCAACGAAGGACGGCTGTTGTTCGACGGCGCGCCCGGCGAACTCACCGCGCAACTCGAAGGCCGCAGTTTCCGGATGGAGGACGTCGGCGAAGAACGCCGCGCCGTGCTGACCGAAGCACTCGACTTGCCGAGCGTGAGCGACGGCGTGATCCAGGGCGCCGGCGTGCGCGTGGTGTTGCGCGCGGACGCCGACAGCAGGGAAATCCAGGCCCTCGCCGACCGGAGCCGCGTGCGGCTGGCCGCGGTGCCCGCGCGCTTCGAGGACGCCTTCATCGACCTGCTGGGCGGTGGTCCCGGCGGTACCTCGGCACTGGCCGAACGCCTGCCGCCGGTCGAACTCGAGTCGGACATCGCGGTGTCCTGCCGCGACCTCACCAAGCGGTTCGGCGACTTCACCGCCACCGACAACGTGAGCTTCCAGGTGCGCAAGGGCGAGATCTTCGGCCTGCTCGGCCCCAACGGCGCCGGCAAGTCCACCACCTTCAAGATGCTGTGCGGCCTGCTCAAGCCCACGCACGGCGACACCCACGTGGTGGGGCTGGACCTGCGCCGGGCCACCGGTGCGGCCAAGGCCCGGCTCGGCTACATGGCACAGAAGTTCTCGCTGTACGGCCTCTTGTCGGTGCGCCAGAACCTCGAATTCTCGGCCGGTGTGTATGGCCTCGAAGGCGACGCGCGGCGCGCGCGCATCGACGAGATGATCGAGACCTTCGATCTTCGCGACTGGCTGTCCGCCGCGCCCGACGCCTTGCCGCTCGGGCACAGGCAGCGCCTCGCGCTGGCCTGCGCATTGATGCACCGTCCGCCGGTGCTGTTCCTCGACGAGCCGACCTCCGGCGTCGATCCGATCACCCGGCGCGAATTCTGGACCCACATCAATGGCCTCTCCCGCAAGGGCGTGACGATCATGGTCACCACCCATTTCATGGACGAGGCCGAGTACTGCGACCGCGTGGCGATGCTGTACCGCGCACGGGTGATCGCGCTGGACACGCCCGATGCACTGAAGCGCGGCGCGGCCACCGACGACCGGCCCGATCCGACCATGGAAGACGCGTTCATCCACCTGGTCGAATCGACCGACGATGCACTCGAGGCGGCGGCATGAGCGGCGACGCGCGCAACCGGCAAGCGGATCCGGCGCGTGTGCGCCGCTTCGACCTGCGCCGCCTGATGGCGCTGGTCCGCAAGGAAAGCCTGCAGGCGCTGCGCGACCCGTCGACGCTGTTGATTGCCTTCGTGCTGCCGGTGGTGCTGCTGTTGCTGTTCGCCTACGCGGTGTCGCTGGACGCCCGCAACGTGCGCGTCGGCGTGGTGCTGGAAGCGCAGGGCGCCCAGGCGCAATCGCTGGCCGCCGCCTTCGCCGGCACCCGCTATCTCGACGTGACCTTCGCGCACGACCGCCGCGAGGTTGTCGGCAAGCTCGTCTCCGGCGCACTGCGCGGGTACTTGGTGATCCCGCAGGATTTCGAGCAGCGCATGGCGCGGCACGGCAGCGAGCCGCTGGTGCAGGTCGTCACCGACGGTTCGTACCCCAACACCGCCAAGTACGTCGCCAACTACGCGCAGGGCGTGGTCGCGAACTGGCGGGCCGGACGCGGCGACAGCGTGCCCGCCGCAGCCATCCAGCTGGAACCGCGCTACTGGTTCAACGCCGAACTCGAAAGCCGCCGCGCGCTGGTGCCGGGCGCCATCGCGATCGTGATGACGATCATCGGCACCATGTTGACCGCGCTGGTGGTGGCGCGCGAGTGGGAGCGCGGCACCATGGAAGCGGTGCTGTCCACGCCGGCGTCGGTGGCGGAAATCCTGATCGGCAAGCTGCTGCCCTACTTCGTGCTCGGCATGTTGTCGACGCTGGGCGCGGCACTGCTGGCGATCCACGTGTTCGACGTGCCGCTGCGCGGCTCGTGGTTCGCGCTGCTGGCGCTGTCGGCGGTGTTCATGGTGCCGGCGCTCGGCCAGGGGCTGCTGATCTCCTCGCTCGCGCGCAACCAGTTCCTGGCCGCGCAGATCGCGCTGTTCACGGGCTTCCTGCCCGCGTTCATGCTGTCGGGCTTCCTGTTCGAGATCGACGCCATGCCGGCGCCGATCCGGGCCGCCACCCACCTGATCCCGGCGCGCTATTTCGTGGCGTCGTTGAAAACCGTGTTCCTCGCGGGCGACGTATGGGCGCTGTTCCTGCCGAACCTCGTGGCCATGGCCGCGATCGGTGCGGTGTTTTTCCTGCTGGCCAAGCGCGC
>JBDZUX010000054.1:0-3334 GCA_040255405.1 Lysobacteraceae bacterium | reverse complement strand
ACCTCGTGGCCATGGCCGCGATCGGTGCGGTGTTTTTCCTGCTGGCCAAGCGCGCCACGCGCAAGAACCTGGAGGCGTGAGCCGTGTCCGCGCGCTCCGGAACCATCACCTTCACCCGCCTGCGGGCGCAGTTCATCAAGGAAGTGCTGAGCATCCTGCGCGACCCGCGCAGCCGTATGGTGGTGTTCGTGCCGCCGTTGCTGCAGTTGCTGGTATTCGCGTTCGCCGCGACGCTGGAAGTGCGCAACGTCGACATCGCGGTCTACAACCAGGACGCGGGCCAGTGGTCGCACGAGATGATCCAGCGGCTGGACCGCGCGACCTTCATCAACCACGTGCGGTACGTCGAAAACCCCGCCCAGCTCGGCGACCTGATCGGCCGCGGCAAGGTGATCGCGGCACTCGACTTCCCGGCCGATTTCTCGCGCGCCATCACCGCGGGCCGGACTGGCCAGGTGCAGGTGCTGGTCGATGGCCGGCGCAGCAACTCGGGCCAGATCACCGTCGGGTACCTCTCGACGATTGCCGCGGACGTGGGCGCCAGCGTGGTTGGCGGCGCCGGCCCGCCGACGCCCGTGGTGGTGCGCAACGGATTCAATCCGAACCTCACCTACCGCTGGTTCATCGTGCCCGGCCTGACCGGCATCCTCGCGCTGTTCAGCGCGCTCCTGATCACGTCACTGTCGATCGCGCGCGAACGCGAACTCGGCACTTTCGACCAGTTGCTGGTGTCGCCCACCTCCACGCTGGAAATCATCATCTCCAAATCCCTGCCGGCGCTCGCGATCGGTACCTTGCTCGGCCTGCTGATGGTGGCGGCAGCGACCGGCCTGTTCCGGATTCCCTTCACCGGCTCGTTCGTGTTGCTGCTGGCCAGCCTGATGCTGTTCATCCTGTCGGTGGTCGGCATCGGGTTGATGATTTCCGCGATCAGCATGACCCAGCAGCAGGCCATCCTCGGCGCCTTCGCGATCGGGGTGCCGGCCGTCCTGATGTCGGGGTTCGCGACGCCAGTCGAAAACATGCCGGTGGTGCTGCAGTGGCTGGCGCAGGCGATCCCGCTCACCCACTTCCTCACCATCGTCGAAGGCGTGTTCCTGAAGGCGATGCCGGTCGCCGACATCCTCGCCAACCTCTGGCCATTGGCCGTGATCGCGGTGGTGACGCTGGGCCTCGCGACGGTCCTGGTCCGCAGCCGCCTGCAGTAATGCGGGCGATCGATGCATGAAGGAGCTGCCATGACACACCCATTGAATACCCGGCGCCACGCGACGCGCATCCCCGCGGTCGTGCTGGGTGCGTTGCTGCTCGGCGCCTGCGCCGCGGGACCCGACTACCGCGGACCGCCGCCCGTCGCTACGGGCCATGGCTGGTCCCAGCCGGCCGATGCGGTGCAGCCCGCGCCGGAACTGGCTGCGTGGTGGACGACGCTGGGCGATCCGACCCTCGACCGGCTGGTCGGCACCGCGCTCTCGGACAACCTCGACCTGCGCCAGGCCGAGGCGCGCATCCGCGAGGCGCGTGCGCTGCGCGACCGCGCGGCCGGTGGCTACGCGCCATCGATCGGCGTCAGCGGCAGCGTGACCCGGCGCGAGCAAAGCGAAAACGGCCCGCTGCCGATCGGTTCCATTCCGGGGCTGGAGCGCAACCAGACGATCCACGACGTCGGTTTCGACGCCAGTTGGGAGATCGACCTGTTTGGCCGCACCCGGCGCGCGCTGGAGAGCGCTTCGGCCAGCATGCAGGCGGCCCAGGACGACGCCGAGGGCGTGCGGATCAGCGTTGCCGCCGAGGTCGCGCGCACCTACCTCACGCTGCGCGGTGCGCAACGCGAACTCGCCGCGCGCGAGGGCTCGGTCGCCACGCTGCGGCACACGCGTGAGCTGGTGCAGCGGCGCTACCAGTTGGGCGATGCCGCGCAGGCCGATGTCGACGCCGCGCAGGCGCGCCTTGCCGCTGCCGAGGCCGGCGTGCCTGCGATCCGCGCTCGCCTCAACACGACGGCACTGGGTCTCGGCGTACTGCTCGGCCAGCCACCCGAACACGAACTGGCGTTGCTCGACACCGCGCCGCCCGCGATCACGCTGGCCCCGATTCCGGTGGGCGAACGCGCCGACATCCTGCGCCGAAGGCCCGACGTGCGTGCCGCCGAACGCCGCCTCGCCGCGCGCACCGCCGACATCGGCGTCGCCACCGCCGAGCTGTTCCCGAAGCTCACGATCGGCGCCGGCGGCGGCTTCCAGTCGCTGGACGCCGGCAACCTGTTCGACTCGGCCAGCCGCACCTTTTCGATCATGCCGCTGATCTCCTGGCGGGTGTTCGACGGTGGCCGCGTGCGCGCGGAAATCCGCGCCAGCGAAGCGCGGCAGGAACAGGCAGCGCTCGCCTATGAAAAAGCCGTGCTGGGCGCACTGGGCGACGCCGAGCGCGCGTTGAGCGATTACCACTTCGGCCTGGACGCGGTGCAGCGCCAACGCACCGCGCTCGAGGCTGCACGCACCAGTTACGCCCACGCACAAACGCGCTACGCCGCCGGCGACATCGCGTTGACCGAACTGCTGGCCGAAGAACGCGTGCTGCGCGACGCCGAAGATGCCTACGCTCGCACCCACACCGCCACCGCGATCGAACTGGTTGCCCTGTACAAGGCGCTGGGCGGCGGCTGGAACGCCGATGTCGCCGGTACGTCCGGCGCCGCAGCGTCCGGTTCGGGCGACGACAAGCAGCCTTCGGTCCATTGATTCGGATCGGCACCCCCGCACGTGAAAACCCGCAAGGCCGCCCGCGTTCTTGCCCACCGACCCATGCCGGAGGATGCCGGCTTGGGTCCGCCCCATTGGCTTGCTCGCGCACCGAAGCGAAGCGTCGCGCAAGCCGTCGCAGCCAGTGTGTTGGCCGCCGTGGCGCTTGCCATGATTCCGGCGGCCCCTGCGCGGGCCGCTGGCAACGACGCGTGTGCACCGGAACAAACCGTGCGCTGGCGCGGCGGCACGCTGCGTCTCGAGAACGACCTGTTCACCGGCACCGATCGCAACTACACCAACGGCGTATCGCTCAACCTCGTTTCGCGCGACATCCCCGGGAGGCCTCCGCAGCCATGGGCGAAGCCGCGGCACGCGGCGACGGCCAAGCAGTGATCGCGGGCTTCGCCAAGGTGCAGCAGGCTTGCCTGGGCTGCCACCAGCGTTTCCGCAAACCGTTCGTGGAGCACTTCGACTGACACCGCCGCGTCGGTACAGTGCGCGCCTCGCCGGGCGCGCCGCGACCGGCCGCGGGGCTCGCCGGTTCAGTTGCCGTGTTCGTGCGCCGGCGTCGCGCCCGGTTCGTGCGCGGC
>JBDZUX010000053.1:8163-16359 GCA_040255405.1 Lysobacteraceae bacterium | reverse complement strand
GGATTGGTGTCGAGGAACAGGTCGGCGAGGCGATAGCGCGCGAGGTGCTGCAGGTGCGGCAGCGATGGCGAGAACACCAGCCGCTGCGGTTCGATGCCTTGCCGCCGCGCCGCGTCGCGCAAGCGTGCGTCGGCGTCGCGGTCGGTATTCAGCAGCCACAGTACGCCATCGGGTACCTTGCGCAGCACCGTGCACATGCGCGCGAAGCTCGCGCGGTTCAGCTTCCACGAATTGTTGAAGCTCGCGAAAACCGTGGCGTCGTCGGGCAGTCCGAACGAGGAGCGCGGCGGCGTGTCGAACAACAGCCGCGAGGTATCCGACGGCTGGTAGCAGCGCGGCAGCCACGCGATCGCTTCGGAATAAAAACGGCGCGAGCTTTCCGGAATGGTGAAACGGTCCGCAATCAGGTAATCGATGAACGGCGCGCCGGAGGTGCCGGGGTAGGCGAGCCAGTTCACCTGCACCGGTGCGGGCCGCAACGCGAACACACCGGGCACGGCGCCCGCGCACCAGCCGTCCACGTCGATCAGGACGTCGATGTTCGCCCCGTGCACGAGCCGGGCGATGTCCGCCACCGACAATTCGTCGGCGTCGTGGAAGGCATACGCGGCATTGCGCAGGCGTTGCCGGATCGGGCTGCCTGCATCGGGCGTGGTGGCGATCAGGTGCAGCTCGATGTCTTCGAGCTTGGCGAGTTCCTCGAACATCGCGGCGGTCAACACGGCGGTCGCGTGGGGCACGCCCATCGGCGCGCCGAAACCCGCGGATACGAAGCCAACCTTCAGCGGCGCGCCGGGAAGGCGCGGCGCGTGCTGGAAATCCAGTTTTTCCTTGAGCGACTGCTGCTCGCGCACGGTGCGTGCGGCGAAGGCGCGGGCGCAGGCAAGTTGTTCGGCAGGCGTCGAGTCTTCGGCCAGGAACGCGAACGGGTCGACGTCGTCCGCGCCGGCCGTCACCCGCGCGCGCCGCCTGGCACCGAGCGGTTCGGCGCCGGCCCAGTCGTACACCCGCCGCAAGGCGAACAACAACTGGCCCTCGGCGAGGTGCAGGTTCGGATCGAGCTGCAGCGCGCGGCGGTAGAAGCGCGCCGCTTCGGCATAGTGGTGCTGCTCGTCGGCCATCAGGCCGGCCTGGTACGGAAAATCCGGGGCGCCGGGCGCGAGCTGTGCGGCCTGCAGATACACGGCCTGTGCGTCGGCGAACAGGCGACGCCGGTGCAGGATGTTGCCGAGCAGCAGTAGCGCCTGTGGATGCCGCTGGCGGGACAGCATCGCCCGCAGCCGTTGTTCGGCGGTGTCCAGCATGCCGAGCGAAATTTCGACCGCCGCGAGGTTGAGCAGCGCGCCCGGGTGATCGGGCGCGATTTTCAACGCAGCGATGTACTCGTCGCGTGCCCGTGCGTCGTCGCCGATGGCCCGCAGGGCATTGGCGAGGTTGTTGCGGATGCCGGCATCGTCGGGATGCTGGGCCACGACTTGTTGCAGTATCCCGACCGCCGCTTCGGCTTCGCCACAGGCCATCAACGCCGCGGCGTAGTTGCAGCGCGCGAGGTGATCCTCGGGCGCGAGCCGCACGGCTTCGGCCAATGCGCCGCGCGCGGCCGGTGCGCGGTCGAGCATCAGCAACGCGACGCCCTGCAGGCGCGCCGCCTCGGCGGAATCGGGAAATGCGACGCAGGCCGCCTGTGCAAGCCGCTCGGCGCCGGCGGGGTCGCGCTGGTCGAGCAATTCCATGATGCGCGCGAGATGCTGCTGCAGTGCGGGCGGCGTAGTGGCGGTGGAGGATTCAGCGACCCCTTGCGCGGGTGGCCGGGCGGGCGCGGGCGGTTGCCCCACCTTGCCGAGGATCCGCGTCAGGCGCGGGCCGAGGTCGGAGTCCGGCTTGCTCATGACCTTGCACTCATGGCGTTTCGCCCAGCGCGGCCAGTGCTTCCGCGTGCGACTCGCGCGCGAGCGCCCCGACCAGATCGTCGAGATCGCCATCCAGGATTTGCGGCAGCTGGTGCAAGGTCAGGTTGATGCGGTGGTCGGTGACGCGGCCTTGCGGAAAATTGTACGTGCGGATGCGCTGGCTGCGGTCGCCGGACCCCACCTGCAGCTTGCGCGTCGCCGCCTGTTTGGCGGCCTGTTCGGCCCGTTGCGAATCCAGCAGCCGCGCCTTCAGCAGCGACAACGCGCGCGCGCGATTCTTGTGCTGGCTGCGTTCGTCCTGACATTCGACCACGATGCCGGTCGGAAGATGGGTGATGCGGATCGCCGAATCGGTCTTGTTGACGTGCTGGCCGCCGGCGCCGGACGCGCGGAAGGTGTCGACTTTCAAATCGGCGTCGCGCAACTCGACGTCTTCGATTTCGTCCATCTCCGGCAGGATCGCGACGGTCGCGGCCGAAGTGTGGATGCGGCCCGACGCTTCGGTGACCGGCACGCGCTGCACGCGGTGGGTGCCGGATTCGAACTTCAGCGCAGCGTACGCGCCGTCGCCCTCGACGCGCGCCACGGCTTCCTTGTAGCCGCCGTGTTCGCCCTCGTGTGCAGACATCAATTCGGTCCGCCAGCCGCGGCGTTCGGCGTAACGCAGGTACATCCGCAGCAAGTCGCCCGCGAACAGCGCGGCCTCGTCGCCACCGGTGCCGGCGCGCACCTCGAGAAAAAGGTTGGCGTCGTCCAGCGGGTCGCGCGGGACCAGCAGCGCTTGCAGGCGCGTTTCCAGTTCGGCGTGGGCGCTTTCCAGCCGCGCGATTTCCTCGCGGGCCAGGTCGCGCATGTCGGGGTCGGCCAGCATCTCTCGCGCATGCGCCAATTCTTCATCGGCCTTGCGCGAAGCGGTGAAGGCATCGGCGAGTTCCTGGGTTTGCGCGTACTCGCGCGACAGTGCGCGGAAGCGCCCCGCGTCATTCGCGGCGTCGGGTTCGGCCAGCAACAGGCCGACCTCGTGGTGGCGTTCCAGCAGTTGTTCCAGTCGGCGCTGCAGTTGCGGAGTCACGCATCGTGCCCGTGCGTGCCGAACAGGCGCGTGGCCGCGTCGAGCAACGCCTGATCACCGTGTTCCGCCGCCTCGTGCAGGCGCACGCTGGGCGTGTGCAGCAACTTGCCGGTCAGCGTGTTGGCGAGGAACTCCAGTGCCTCGTCGGGATCGCGCCCGCTGGCCAGCATCTCCCGCGCGCGGGCCAGCACTTCGTCGCGCTGGGCTTCGGCGCTGGCGCGGTACACGCGCAGCGGCCGGTCGAACTCGGCCGCACGCCGCCAGTCGAGGTAGCGTTCGACCTGCAGGTCGATGATGGCCTCGGCCTCGCGGACCGACGCCTCGCGCGAGCGTCGGCCGCTGTCGATGGCTTGCTGCAGGTCGTCGATGGTGTACAGGAACACGTCGGGCAATGCGGCCGCGGCGGGCTCGATGTCCCGGGGCACCGCGAGGTCGATCAGCAGCATCGGGCGCCGGCGCCGCTGTTGCAGCGCGTCCTGCAGCATCGACACGCCCAGGATCGGTTCGCGGCTGGCGGTGGCCGAAACCACGATGTCGGCTTCGGCAAGGTGTCTGGGCAAATCCGCCAGCGCGATCGCGTAGCCGCCGACCGGATTCACCAGCGCCTGCGCGGTCTCGATGGTGCGGTTGGCGACGATCAGGCGCTTGACGCCACGCTCGATCAGGTGCCGCACCGCCAGCTCGATGGTGTCGCCCGCGCCGATCAGCAGCACGCAGGATTCGCGCAGGTCCGCGAACGCCTGTTCGACCAGCCGCACGGCCGTGAAAGCGACGGAAACGGGGCCGGTGCCGATGCGCGTTTCGGTGCGCACGCGCTTGGCGACCTGGAACGCGTTCTGCAAAAGTCGGTCCATCGGCGCGTGCAGGGTGTTGGCCGACCGCGCGGCGCGCCAGGCGTCCTTCACCTGGCCCAGGATCTGCGGTTCGCCCAGCACCATCGATTCGAGTCCGGTGGCGACGCGAAACACGTGACGCACGGCTTCGCTGTCGGTGTGGCGGTACAGGAACTCGTCCAACCGTCCCGGGGTCATTTGATTGCGGGCATGCAGCCACGCCTCGGGTGCGTCTTCGCAGCCTTCGCGGACGCTGCAGTACAACTCGGTGCGGTTGCAGGTGGAAAGGATCATCGCCTCGTCCACGCCCGGCTGCGCGGCCAGTTCCGCCAGCGCCGGCGGGGTCGCATCCGCATCGATGGCCACCCGTTCACGCAGGGCGACCGGCGCGGTGAGGTGGTTGAGCCCGAGTGCGATCAGCGGCATGGGAACGAATGCTGTGACAGGCTAAGCTGTCGCATGGCAACAAGACGAAAGAGGACCGGAATCCCGGTGCGGAGTGTGCGGACCCAACCCGACAAGTTCAAGACACGGCGCAGGACGCGCGCACATTTTAGCGCGTTTGCGGCCTTGCTCGGGATGTTCGCCTTGCTGGGCGGATGCGCGCAGGTGGCGGTCCATGGCCGTTCCGGCACGGCGCCGGAGCAGCCGCTGGCGCGGCTCGACCTGCCCATGGACGGCGCCGCCGGCAGGGCTTCGGCGCTGGTGATCGCGGCGGAGTTCGCACTGCAGAACAACCACGTGGACGAGGCCGCGGCCGATTACGCCGAAGCGGCGCAGATTTCGAACGATCCGGCCGTGGCCAAGCGCGCGCTGCAACTTGCGCTGGCCACCCACGATGCCGCCGGTGCGCAGAAGCTGCTGGACCGCTGGCAGGCATTGGGCGCCCACCCCCGCGACCTGGCGGCGGTCCGTGCCCAGCTCGCGATGCTGCGCGGGGATCGCGCCGAAGCGGAAGGCCAGTATCGCCTCTTGCTCGACTCGGGCAAGACCGAGGACTGGAAAACCTTTGCCGCGACGCTCCTGACCGCGCGCGATACCGCGCTGGCGGGACGCGTGCTGGAAGACCTCGCGACGCCCGCGCGCCTGCCTGCCGATGAAAGCATCTGGGTGGCATTGAGCCAGTTGGGCGAGCACCTGGGCCGGCACGCATTCGCGCGCACGCTGGCGGATGCCGCCGTGCAGCGCTTCGATGGGGCCAGCAGCATCCGCTGGGCCGCCAGCTTGCGGGTGGCCGCGGGCGATCGCGCCGGCGCGCGGGGGCTTTACGCGAAAGGCGTCGCGGCCCACCCGCGCAATGTCGAATTGCGGCTGGGTTATGCCGCGTTGCTCGCCGAGGGCGGGCAATATGCCGAGGCTTTGAAAATCCTGCAGCGCGGTCCGCAAACCGATGCGACGTGGACGGCGCGCGTCGCGTATGCCGCGCGCGCCAAGGACGACGCCACCTTGCGCCGCTTGTATGCCGACCTGCAACACGCACCCGAAGCGCAGCGTGCCGACAATGCCTTCCTCCTTGGCCAGCTTGCCGAGCTGCTGAAGCAAGATCCCCAGGCACTCGATTGGTACGGCCAAGTCGACCCGGACAGTCCCCACGCCTTCGACGCCCGGGTGCGCAGCGCCGTGTTGCTGGACAAGTCCGGACGGCCGGAGCAGGCGCATGCGCTGGCCGCGAAGCTTCAGCAGGATTATTCGGACGATCCGGACAGCCTGCGCACGGCGTATGAACTGGATGCGCAGTTGTATTCGCAGCATGGCCAGCATGCCGAAGCCATCGCCACGTACGATCGCGCGCTGGATGCAATGCCCGGGGATCCTGCGCTCGTTTACGATCGCGGCATCGAGCATGCGAATGCCGGTGACACCGATGCGGCGCTCGGCGATTTCCGCAAGGTGCTGGCGCAAAATCCGGACAACGTCGAGGCGATGAATGCGCTGGGCTTCACGCTCGCCGACGCCGACCGCGACTTGCCGGAAGCCACCCGGCTGCTGCGCAAGGCGCTGACGGCCAAGCCCGACGTCGCGGCCATCATGGATTCCTGGGGCTGGCTGCAGTACCGGCTGGGCCATCTCGACCAGGCGGAAAGCTATCTGACGCGTGCCTGGGGCCGGCAGCAGGATCCGGACATCGGCGTGCACCTCGGGGAGGTGCTGTGGAAACTGGGCCAACACCAACGGGCCCGCGAAGTGTTCGGCAAGGTGCGCAAACTCGACCCGCACAATCCGTCGCTGCTGCAAGCCGAACGGAGATTGAAACCGTGATCCGATCCTGGCGCCTCGCAAGCGTGGCCGTGGCGGCCGCGCTGGTCCTGGCGGCGTGCGCCCCGGTGCCGGTGCGCAGGCCGGGCACGGCGCAGCAGCTCGCCGCCCAGACCGCGCGCGAGCAGGCGCTCGGCGCACAGCGGGCCTGGAGTCTCGACGGGCGTTTCGCCGCCTCGGACGGCCATCGCGGCGGCAGCGGCGGGATCGCCTGGCAGCAGAATGGCCAGCGCTATGAATTCACGTTGCGCGCGCCGGTCACCGGCAAGACGGTCCAGTTGAGCGGCGGACCGGACGGCGCGGTGCTCACCGGCGCGGCGAAGCAGCCCTTGGCGGGCCGCGACGCTGGCGAAGTGTTGAACGCCGAGTTCGGCTGGAACGTGCCGGTGGCCGACCTGGCGTGGTGGGTGCGCGGCTTGCGTGCACCCGGGCGGCCGGGCATCCTCACCTTCGGCGAAAACGGGTTGCCTGCCACGCTGGACCAGGATGGCTGGCACGTCGATTACCGCGACTGGTATGCGGAACGCAGTCCGCCGCTGCCGCGCAAGGTATATGCCAGCCGCGAGCCCTACACCGTGCGGGTTTTCATCGAGCAGTGGCGTGGCATCGGCGCGGCCCAGCCTTGAGGCGCCGAACCTCCGAAGCCACGGGCCGGCGCCCAACCGCCTGAATTGACACACATTGCGTCGCCGACGACAATAGGCGGCTTTTCAGCACGCGAGACGGGTGGCCGGCCTCGCGTGCTTGGCTGTTGCGGCATGGCGCGGCTTTGCCGCGACCGTGTTCATCGTGCCGGACAGGATGCCCGGTCACGATCAATAGTGGCACACGGAGTGTGCCGCCCGCGAAGGCGCGGTAGCGCCGTCGCGTGGAAACGTGGCGCGGCTTTGCCGCAACCGTTTTGCATGCAGGTTGGGCAGGAGCCCAACTTGCTCATGGTGGGGCGTCGCCAAGTGGTAAGGCACCGGGTTTTGATCCCGGCATTCGCAGGTTCGAATCCTGCCGCCCCAGCCACATCGGCGTTGCAGGCGAGAGACCGGGATCATGCACAACACATCCAGCCTGATGCTGTTTTCGGGCAACGCCAACCGCAAGCTGGCGGAAGACGTCGCGCACCAGCTCGGCGAGCCGCTCGGCAAGGCCGTGGTCGGCAAGTTTTCAGACGGCGAGGTGCAGGTCGAGATCGACGAGAACGTCCGCAACCAGGACGTGTTCGTGATGCAATCCACCTGCGCCCCGACGGCCGAAAACCTGATGGAGCTGCTGGTGCTGGTGGACGCACTGAAGCGCGCCTCGGCGGCCAGCGTCACCGCGGTGATCCCGTATTTCGGTTACGCGCGCCAGGACCGGCGGCTGCGCGCGGCGCGGGTGCCGATCACGGCCAAGGTCGCGGCGAAGCTGATCGATGCCGTGGGCACCGACCGGGTGCTGACGGTCGACATCCATGCCGACCAGATCCAGGGCTTCTTCGAGGCACCGCTGGACAACGTGTACGCCTCGCCGGTGCTGCTGGCCGACATCTGGCGCAAGCACGGCACCGAGGGCATCACGGTGGTCAGCCCGGACGTCGGTGGCGTTGTGCGCGCACGTGCGGTCGCCAAGCGGCTGGACGACGCGGATCTCGCGATCATCGACAAGCGCCGCCCACGCCCCAACGAGGCGACGGTGATGAACATCATCGGCGAAGTCGTCGGCAAGACCTGCGTGCTGGTGGACGACATCGTCGACACCGCAGGCACGCTGTGCGCGGCGTCGAGGGCGCTGAAGGATCGCGGTGCCAAGCAAGTGGTCGCGTACTGCACCCATGCGGTGCTGTCGGGGCCGGCGATCAGCAACATCGAAAAATCACAGATGGATGAACTGGTGGTCACCGACACCATCCCGCTGAGCGCCGAAGGCGCCGCGTGCGGCAAGATTCGCCAGTTGTCCGTCGCGCAATTGCTGGCCGAAACCGTGCGCCGGATGGCGTATGGCGAATCGGTCAGTTCACTTTACGTGGATTGAAGCCGGGAGCCGGGAATGGAGAATCGGGAATCGTGAAAGCAACGGCGCGCGACGCCTTTGGCTCTTCGAATCCCGAATCCCGAATCCCGAATCCCGAATCCCGAATCCCGAATCCCGAATC
>JBDZUX010000053.1:0-8063 GCA_040255405.1 Lysobacteraceae bacterium | reverse complement strand
CGAATCCCGAATCCCGAATCCCGAATCCCGAATCCCGAATCCCGAATCCCGAATCAACGGCTTCCCTGGTCGCGGGGAAGTCACCCCAGGTCACCGTGAGGTGACATCATGCAACCCGAGGTAACACGAAAATGGCAACCATCCACGAAATCACGGCCGAACGCCGCGCCGACCAGGGCAAAGGTGCGAGCCGCCGCCTGCGTCGCGCCGGCATGGTTCCGGCCGTCGTCTACGGCGCGGGACAGGCCGCGGAAAACATCCAGTTCGATCACCTGAGGCTCTCGCTGGCCGCGAAGAACGACTGGTTCTCCTCGGCGATCCTCGACCTGCTGGTCGACGGCAACCGCCAGAAGGTGCTGCTGCGCGATCTGCAGAAGCATCCGGTCAAGCCGCAACTGCTGCATCTGGATTTCCTGCGCATCGATGAGACCAAACCGGTCCGCGTGTACGTGACGATCCGCTTCCTCAACAAGGAAAAGTCTCCGGCCGCCAAGACTTCCGGCGTGGTGATCTCGCACACCATCACCGAGGTCGAAGTGTCGTGCCTGCCGAAGGATTTGCCCGAGTACATCGATCTCGATCTCGGCGAGTTGGCGCTGGGCGACGTGCTGCATCTGTCGGACCTGAAGCTTCCGGCCGGCGTCGAAATCCCCGAGCTCAAGCTCGGCAAGGAATACGACCACACCATCGTGTCCGCGCAGGCGGTTCGCGAGGAAGCCGAAGAGGTCCCGGCCGAAGCGGCAGCTGCCGAGGGTGCGCCGGCTGCGGGCGCCGCGGCGCCTGCGGCGGGTGGCGAGGCAGCCAAGGCCGCGGCTCCGGCCGCCGGCGACAAGAAGCCTGCCGAGAAGAAGTAAGCGCTGGCGTGCAGTCCACTCCCGATCGTCATCCCGGACGCCGTGTCGCGGCGATCCGGGTTCCAGCGTCATTGGCCCGTCCACGCAACCACGCCGGATTCCAGGTCCCGCCGCGATGAAGCCACGACGGCCCCGGGATGATGATGTTCTTTCCATTGGGGGGTTCCTTGCATGCCCGGCATTCGCCTGATCGCCGGACTCGGCAACCCGGGTCCGGAATACCTGCGCAACCGCCACAACGCCGGCTTCTGGTTTGCCGACGTGCTGGCGACCGGCGCAGGCGTGCGCTTTGTGCCGGAGAAACGGGTGCAGTCGGACGCCTGCCGCGTCGCGATCGGTGGCGAGCAGGTGCGGGTGATCAAGCCCGGTACGTTCATGAACGAGAGTGGCCACGCGGTAGTCGCGGCGCTCAATTACTGGAAGCTTGCGCCCGAAGCATTGCTGGTGGTGCACGACGATCTGGATCTGCCACCGGGCACCGCGCGGCTGAAATTCGATGGCGGCCACGGCGGCCAGAATGGTATCCGCCACATCATGGCGCAGCTCGGGCACGGGCGGTTCCATCGCCTGCGCATCGGCATCGGCCACCCGGGTGATCGCAACCGCGTGACGCCGTGGGTGCTCGGCAATCCTCCGTCCGCCGACGAGGACGCGATGCTGGACGCGATCGCCCGCGCGCGCGACGTGTTGCCGCTCATCGTCGCGGGCGATTTCAACGAGGCGATGAAGCGGTTGCACACCAACCCGGACCCGGACTGAAGTGGCTTTGCTCGTCATCCCGGCGAAAGCCGGGATCCATCGTGATTTTGCTCGGAATCCGAAAGCACTTGGATTCCGGCTTTCGCCGGAATGACGGCGTGGAGTTTTTCGCCGGACACGGCGTGGAGTTTTTCGAATGGCCATCCAATGCGGCATCGTCGGCCTGCCCAACGTCGGCAAGTCCACGCTCTTCAACGCGCTGACCAAGGCGGGCATCGCCGCGGCGAATTTTCCGTTTTGCACCATCGACCCCAACGTCGGCGTGGTGCCGGTGCCCGATCCGCGCCTGCAGCAGCTCGCGGACATCGTGCATCCGCAGAAGGTCATCCCGGCGTCGGTGGAATTCGTGGACATCGCAGGCCTCGTCGCTGGCGCTTCCACCGGCGAAGGCCTCGGCAACAAGTTCCTCGCGCACATCCGCGAAGTGGATGCCATCGCACACGTGGTGCGATGCTTCGAACACCCCGACATCGTGCACGTCGCGGGCAAGATCGACCCGATCGCCGACATCGGCACCATTGACACGGAACTCGCGCTGGCCGATCTCGAATCGGTGGACAAGGCGCTGGCGCGCGTGGAAAAGGCTGCCAAGGCCAATGACAAGGAAGCCATGGCCAAGCGCCCGGTGCTGGAGAAGCTTCAGGCAGCGTTGAACGACGGCAAGGCGGCGCGATCGGTGGCGCTGGACGACGAGGAGCGCGCCGCGATCCGCGACCTGTTCCTGCTGACGATGAAGCCGCTGATGTACGTGGCCAACGTGCGCGAGGACGGCTTCGAGGACAATCCGCATCTCGATGCGGTGCGCCGGCACGCGGAAGCGGAAGGCGCGGTGGTGGTGCCGGTGTGCGCCGCGATCGAGGAAGAACTCGCGCAACTCGATGAAGCCGATCGCGGGGAGTTCCTCGAATCGATGGGATTGAGCGAACCGGGCCTCGACCGCGTGATCCGGGCGGCCTACACGTTGCTGGGCCTGCAGACCTATTTCACCGCGGGTGAAAAGGAAGTGCGGGCGTGGACGGTCAAGCGTGGCGCCACCGCGCCCCAGGCCGCGGGCGTGATCCACACCGATTTCGAGAAGGGTTTCATCCGGGCGGAAACCGTAGCGTTCGACGACTACACCAGGTACAAGGGCGAATCAGGCGCGCGCGATGCGGGCCGGTTGCGGCTGGAAGGCAAGGAATACCGCGTGCAGGAAGGCGACGTCCTGCACTTCCGGTTCAACGTTTGACGCCTACGCGCAGCCGTCGTCGATCGTGGCGCACACTCCTGGTTCAGTGTCCCAGCCGTACGGTGGATCCGTCTTGCCGGGAGGAGCCTGCACCATGCACAAAGTCGTGTTCGTGTTATTGGCGGTGATAGCCGTCGCCGGTTGTGCGGCGCAACCGGTGCAGCGTACGGCGCAAGATTCGGTGGGCGGTTCTGCGGCAACGCCCGATGCCCAGGGGGCCGCCAATCTTCGCGGCACCGACTGGCGCTTCATCGAAATCGGAGGGAGGGCAGTGCCAGAAGATGTCGTCGCTACGCTGCGCCTGCGCGGAAACCGCGCGTCGGGCAAGGCGGGCTGCAATTCGTACGGCGCCTCGTGGCAGGTGTCCGCTGACGGCAGCGCCCGGTTCGGCGAAACAATGTCCACCAAGATGGCATGCATGGAACCGGCTGGTGCGATGCAAGTGGAACGAGGCGTTTTCGATGCGATGGAGAAAACGGCGCAGCTGCGCCGCGACGGCGACGATCTCGTGATGCTGGATGCCTCCGGCAAGCCGCTTGCGAAGCTGGCGTCCGATCGCTCGCCGTGAGCCTTATTGATAGGTGAGCGTGTACGTGGCGGTGGCTTTCACCTGGCCCGCCGTCACCGCGGCACCCGTCTGGTAGTAGCGGGCATTCAGTTGCACGTTGAAATTGCCCGCGGTCACCGGGCCGGCGGAAATTGCGCTGTCGAAAGGAACTGGATTGCCGTTGCCATCCAGCACTTGCACGCCCACGTTTTGCGCGTAGCCGCCCCCGGCCGTATTTGCGATCACGCCGGTGGAGCCCGCGACCGGGTTGGCCGTGGCCAGGGTGATCGCGAGATCGGCGCCCGTGGCCGTCGACGGGCAATTCAAATGCACGTTGAATGGCGTTTGTCCCGGCGTGGATCCGGTACCGGTGAAATCGGACGCATACACCGTGGGCAATGTCACCACGGTGGGTTCCGTAATGATCGAACAGGCCGGCGGGACGAATGTAACGGCCGAAGTGTTGAAGATCTCGACAGGGCTGGAGGTGAACTTGTTGCCGCGGCAGGCTCCATTGTGGAAATTGCAGAGTTCAACGAGCCATTGCGCGAGTTGTCCCCCGGGTAAAACGCTGCCCGGCACGATGGAGCCGGTAGCCACCAACTGGAGCACCGCCGCCGCGCCCAGCGGACCGCTGACGACCGGTTGGTTCGGATAAGCATGCAGGGAATTGGAGGCATCCGGGTAGAGCAGCCGGTAAGACAACCCGGTATTCCCGATCGGGAACAAGGTATCGTCATTGGCAACCGGGTTGCTGCCAACATTGTTTTGCACGCCGCTGTCGGTCGAACCGAAGCAGATGAGCGTGGGAGGATTCGCGGGTACTACCGGTTGTGACGTCCACAAGACCGTTCCGACTGGCAGGCTGTTCGGAAGTGTGATGACCGCCGGTGGCGCGAAGTCGAAAGAGCCAGGCTGGGCAAAGTAGGCCCCGCAATCAGCGCTGGCGGGTCCGGCCATGGCGAGCAACGCCAGACCCGGCAGCAGAAATGAAAGCCGCGCGAGGACAATATGGTTTTTCGGGCCGGGCCCCACTGCTGTGGTGATCATGTTCCCTTCTCCACGGAGACGGGCTTCATGGCTTTGGTGGTGGCACAGGATGCCCGGACCTGCCGGTACACCGACGGCTGAGTGCCCGCCTTGGGCAACGCGTAGGAAAACCCGCATGCCTGCGCCGCGCCTTCGGCGTCCTGCCACTGCACCTTCAAGCTTCCGCGGTCGTCCACCACGCGCAGCAGCGCCAAGCCGGCTTGCCCCACCACACCGAACGGTTCACCCTTCGCATTGACGACTTCGGCGCCGAACGGCGCCGGCTTGCCGTCGGACGTGTGGATGCGGACGATCAGCGCGCGTCCTTGCTGGCTCTTGAAATCCACCATCACCACCGCACCCGCGTAAGGCGCGACCTGCGCGCTGGTGGCCTCGAGTTGCACGTTCAGGGGCAGGCCCTTGGGATCGACCTGGATGGTATCGAGTTGATACGGCATCAGGTACGGCACCAGCGCGTATCCGAAGCGGTCGACGCGCACGCCCGGTGCGTTGGTGATGTGCGCGCCGTCGGCGCCCGGTACGTGCACCAGTGCGATCGTGTCGCCGATCGGCTGGCCGAAGGTCACGCCGCCGGGGTGCGCGACGAGGGCGCCACTCGCGCTCACCGATTGTTGCGAATAGCCGTCGCCCTTGCCGACCGTGGCGTTGAGCACCACGTACGGGCTGCGGTAGCCGCCATTCACGCTCACTGCCGCACCGCTGCCGGCGTCACTTCGGGAAGCCGTTGCACCGTAGGTGAACTGGTTCCACTGTCCCGCCGACCCGTTGAGCATGGCCTGTTCCTGGCTGCCGAGTTCGTCGCTGTGGCTCAGGTTGACCGACACGTTCGGCGCGTGCGCGCCGTCGCCCAGCGGCAGGCTCGCGCTCAAGAAGAACTGGTTGTCGTAGCCGCCGAACACCAGTCGCGAGCGGGTCGCGGAAAGTCCCCAGGACAGTCGCCGGAAGTGGTTGTTGTAGCCGATCTGGAACTGGCTGTCGGTGCCGTTGCGATTCCAGTAATCGTTGACCGAGGCGTTGGCGTACAGCGAGCCGCTTTGGCCGAGCCGTTGGCTCAGCGTCAGCGTGAAGCGGTTGCGTTGCTGCAGCAGGCCGTGCGCGGTGAAAGCGTCGTTTGCGTTCAACAAGCTGCCCGCAAGGGCCGCGCGCTGGGCGGGCGTCAG
This sequence comes from Lysobacteraceae bacterium, assembly GCA_040255405.1. Taxonomy (GTDB): domain Bacteria; phylum Pseudomonadota; class Gammaproteobacteria; order Xanthomonadales; family Rhodanobacteraceae; genus 66-474. Next base: position 2,465 of record JBDZUX010000053.1, on the reverse strand, counting down.
CAGGCTTTCGAGTGGCACGCCGTCGACCATCGGCACGTTGCCCGGCAGGTATTGCAGCGCATCCAGGCCGCGACGCGCATAGTCGCGCGCGGATTCGGCGTCCAGCAGGCCCAGGAATCCGCTGGTGGAATAGCGATAGGCCGCGACCGTCAGCGAAGTGTCGGTGCCGGGAAGAATCTTGCTGTAGGTGATGCGGAAACTCTGGCCGTTGTGCGTGCCGTAACGCGGAATGCTGGCATGCGCCTGGGTGACGTCCAGCGCAATGGCACCAAGACGCGTGTTGAACGCGCCGCCGATCAGCGCGGCTGCGTAGCCGGCCGAACCCTGCGCGCCCGCATAGCCGGTGATCATGTTGTCGAAGCCGTGCTGCACCGCGGCCTGGATCACGCCCGGCCTGTCCTGCAGGATGTCGCTGCGCAGCTTGCCCGCGGCCACGTCGAAGCGCGTCACGCCGGGGCGCAGCAATTGCGCCACCGATGCATACGGCACCGAAAAGCTGTGCTGGCGGCCATCGGCTTCGGTGACCGTCACGACCAGGTCGCCGCCGTAACCGGTGGGGTAAAGATCCCGGATCACGAACGGGCCGGGCGCGACGGTGGTCTCGTAAAGCTGGACACCGTTCTGCCGAATCGCCACCTTGGCATTGGTGTCGGCGACGCCACGCACCACCGGTGCGTAGCCGCGCAGCGATTGCGGCAGCATCTGATCGTCGGTGGCGAGCTGGACGCCGCGCAGCCCGAAGCTGTCGAACACCGCACCGTCGGTGAAGCTGTCGCCCAGCGTGATCTTCGCCTGCATCGAGGGCAGGGCACGCTGCGCGTAGGCGTCGATGTTGTGCCAGTGCCGCTGGCCGGGTTGTCCCGTCATGCCGGAAATCCAGGTGACGGTGCTGTCCTGGCGCAGTTGCCACAAGCCGACGTTGAGTCCGGCGCGCAAGCCGAGATACGTGCTGGTCTGGCCCTCGCCCGAGCTGGTGGTGTGATAGGTGTTGAAGTTGTAATTCAACAGGAACGCCGGCACGCCGGCATCCCACGACGCCGGATTGACATAGCCGCGGGGCACCTGGCTCATGTAGGCCTGCGGAATGCTGGCGTCCAGCCGCAGGTCGGGCAGGTCGAGCGTCAATGCCGCGCCGGGAATCACGTCGGAAAGCTGCACGCAGGCGCCGGGCGATTTCAAGCGGGCGGCAGCATCGGCATCGGGGTTCGCAGGCGCAAGACCCATCCGGTTCAGGAGATCCTCGGTGACGCACGGCAACGCGCTGGCATTCGGCGCGGGCGCCACAAAACGCACGTCCAGCCGGCCGACCCAGTTGCGGTTGACGTAGACGTCGAGGTTGTAGGTGCCCGGCAACACGGGATTGCCGTGTTCGAAACGGGCGATGTCCGCGGCATTCTTGCCACCGCCCGGCAGCATGCTGCGGTCGAATTCGGCGAAGTCGCTGGCGTCGGCGGATGCGCCACTCGCCGCGGCGGCACACGCGTGCGTACTCCAGCCGGAGGCGGCGAGCGCGACGCTGCAGGCAATGACAAGCGCAGCGTACTTCGGCGCCGGAGCGGACCTGCCGCTGGCGCGCACGGGCCTCATTGCGAAATGCTGCCCTTGTGCGCGTCGCCCGCGCCGTAGTCATTGATCGTCGTGAATGTGATGGGCGTGCCGGCGACCGGCACGTGTGCTTCGCCTTTCAGCTGCAGGTGCAGATCCCCGAAAGGCGCGACCATGCCTTCGGCCCCGGCGACCGGCTTGCCGACGGTGCCGAAGGAAAGCTTGCTGACGGTGATGTAGTAGGGGGTGGGATTGTGCACGTCCAGCGCCGCGCCTTCGCCGCCGGAAACGGCTTTGAACGTCAACCGGTCGGGTGCCTTCAGCGGGTCACCCGGCAATCCGTCCGGGCGGTAGAAAAACTTCAGCCGCGAACGGATCGCGAACTCCAGGGTGTTCTTGTCCGCCGCATCGCCCGTGGGCTTGGGCGGGATCTCCAGCACGTTCAGCCAGAACAGTGATTCACGATCCGTCGGCAGGGGTTTCGCGCCCGCGACGTACAGGATGCGCAGGCTCTGGTCCTTGTTCGCCTCCATCCGGAACAGCGGCGGCGTGAGCAGGAATGGCGTGTTGGCGGTTTCAGGCGTCGATTGGACATTGCCATCGTCGATCCAGGCTTCGACCAGCGCCGGGCGGGTGGCGTTGTTCGACAATCGCACCGTGACTTCACCCTGGCCGGCGGGAAACACCACGCGGGTGCCGCCGATCACGACGCTCGCAGGGGCGCCGGGGGCGAACAGGCAAAGTGCGGCCAGCACCGCGCAAGCGGCGGCAGTGAAGTGCCTCATGGACGATGCTCCGGATGCGACAAGCGACGCGAAAAATTCATTCGCTGTTCCGCCGCGGTGTCTGCACCGCGGCGGAACCTGGCTTGCGGCTTACTGGTAGATCATCGTGAACTGGACGCTGGTATTCACCGCGCC
>JBDZUX010000080.1:0-3281 GCA_040255405.1 Lysobacteraceae bacterium | reverse complement strand
GCGATCGGGAAACTGGAAGCCGCGCTTCAAACCGCCCCGTAATCCTGGTACGACTTCTCCTCCACCAGCCGCGAACCGAGCTTGAGGTTGATCGCGCGCTTGACCGCCGCGCGCTTGTCGTTGGTGTGGTACACCGCACGCGCCAGTTCGATGAAGCGCGCATCGAACGCTTGGCAGCGCTCCTTCAACCGGATTTCGTCCTCGATTTCCCACAGCGCCTCGTTGATGTGCTTCAGCTCGGCGCGTTCGGCGGAGATATCGGTGGCGGATGCGGGACCCTGAGTCCACAACGCGCCCAACAATTCCAGTTCGTCGCGCACGTTGGCCAACTTGGCCGCGTCGGTCATGCGCTCGGACTTGATTTCGAGAATGGTGATCTTGTCGATCAGTTCGCCGAAGGAAACGGGTGCGGAGATCAGGCTCATTTCACGGGCTCGGAAAAATTACGCCCAGCGTAACAACAACGCGGCCTTCACACATCTTTTCCTTGCAACCCGCACCCGCCCCCCCAAAATGCACTCTGGTGCCGGCGTGCGGCACGCGGGCTGTGGAGTCTGCAATGAACATTCTCATGGTGCTGACCTCGCACGGCCAGCTTGGCGAAACCGGCAGGCAAACCGGCTTGTGGCTGGAGGAACTCGCCACGCCGTACTACGTCTTCAAGGGCGCCGGCGCGGAGGTGACGCTGGCGTCCCCGGCTGGCGGCCGGGCACCGGTCGACCCGGGCAGCGAGCAGCCGGACGAACAGACCGATGCCACCCGGCGGTTTCGTGCCGATCCGGCGGCGATGCGGGCACTCGAGGGCACGCACAAACTGGCGGACGTCGACCCCGAAGGTTTCGATGCGGTGTTCTACGCCGGCGGGCACGGACCCTTGTGGGATCTTGCCGAGAACGACGATTCGCTGCGCCTGGTCGAACGGATGTATGCGAGCGGCAAACCGGTCGCCGCGGTATGCCACGGCGTGGCCGCGCTGCGCAGCGCGCGGGGGCCCTTCGGGCTGCCGCTGGTGCGCGGCAAGGACGTGACCGGATTTTCCGATTCCGAAGAACGCGCCGCCGGACTGGCCGAGGCAGTGCCGTTCCTGGTCGAGGAGGCCTTGAAGGCGGCCGGCGGCAACTATTCCAAGGCTGCCGACTGGCAGGCACACGTGGTCAGGTCCGGCAACCTGATCACCGGCCAGAACCCCGCTTCATCGGCGGGCGCGGCCAACGCGGTGCTGGAACAGTTGCGCCAGCGCCGCACGCAACCTGGGTGATCAGTCCGCCGGCTTCGCAGGCCGTGCCGAGGCGTCCGATTTCCGGGTGTAGGGATCGATGCCGGACGGCGCGGGCAATGTCGCCAGGAACCGGGGTTCGCGCTGCGCGTGGGTGGCCTGCTCGAAGGCATAGGCCATCCCTATCAAACCCGGTTCGCTCCATTTGCGGCCGAAGAACAACATGCCGACCGGCAACCCGTGCACGAAGCCGGCAGGCACCGTGATCGACGGATAACCCGCGACCGCCGCGGGGCCGTAGGCGCTGGCGGTGCCGCCCGGATCGCCGGTGACAAGGTCGATGCGCCAAGCGGCGTCCTGTGAAGGTGCAAGCAATGCATCCAGGTTTTTCGCATCCATGGCGGCGTCGATGCCTTCCGGCCCCGCCAGCTTCTTGAGTTTCGCCAGCGCGTCGCGATAAGCCTTGTCGGTCAGCGGCCCCTTGGCTTCGGCCCGCACGAACAACTCCTGCCCGAACCACGGCATTTCCTCGGCGGCGTGCGCCTTGTCGAAGGCGATCAGGTCGGCCAGCGAATGCACCTTCAAGCCGGTGCGCGTGGCGAGATAGGCATTGACGCCGTGCCTGAATTCGTACAGCAGCACAGTCGTCTCCGCGTGGCCGTAATCGTTCACGTGCGGGATCTTCACCTCGTCGACCACGGTGGCGCCCTGCGCATGCAACACCGCGATCGCGCGATCGAGCAGCGCGTCCACGCCGGGGGCGTTGCCGGCCAGCTCACGCACCACGCCAATACGCTTGCCCTTGAGCGCGTTCGGGTCCAGGAACTTCGTGTAGTCGGTCGCGTGCCTGTCGGCTTCGACCGTGGCGGGATCGCGCGGATCGCTGCCCGCGATCGCGGACAGGACGGTCGCGGCATCGCGCACGTCGCGTGCGATCGGGCCCGCGGTGTCCTGGGTCGCACTGATCGGGATGATGCCCGCGCGGCTGACGAGGCCCACGGTCGGCTTGATGCCGACCACGCCGTTCGCGGCCGAGGGACAGATGATCGAACCGTTGGTTTCGGTGCCGATCGCAACCGTCGCAAATCCTGCCGCAACGGCCGCGGCCGAACCGGAACTCGATCCGCAGGCGGTGCGATCCAGCACATAGGGATTGCGCGTCAAGCCGCCGCGCCCGCTCCAGCCGCTGCTGGAACGCGTGGACCGGAAATTCGCCCACTCGCTGAGATTGGTCTTGCCGAGGATCACGGCGCCGGCTTCGCGCAGCTTCGCCGCCACCGTCGCATCGCGCGGTGCGGGCGCGCCCAGCAACGCCAGCGACCCGGCCGTGGTCGGCATCTTGTCGCCGGTGTCGATGTTGGCCTTCAGCAAGACCGGGATGCCCCACAGCGGGCCGTGATCACCTGCCTTGCTTTGTCGGTCGCGTTGGGCAGCGATGTCCGACGCATCGGGATTCAATTGCAGGACCGCATTCACCCGCGGCCCCGCCTGGTCCAGCGTCTCGATGCGCTGCACGAAATCACGGACGAGTTGCTGCGAATCCAGCTTGCCGGCTGCCAGTTGCTGCTGCAGATCGCCGATGCCCGCGTAAGCCGTCGACAATGCATCGTTCGGCGGAGGCGAGACCTTCGCGTCCTGCGTCCAACCCGGTACCCCCAACGCGACCCCGACGACGAGGACGACGACCCGCAACGGCTTGCGCATGGCGATTTCCTCCGAGACCCTGCCCACGCTACGGCATCGCGCGTTCGGGCTCAAGCGGCAGGTGCCATATCCTCCAACCCGGACCGTTCCGGTTGTCACCAACGCGGTGACACAATTATCATGGGCGGCCCGCTCAGGCGGATCTGAAGATCACGAACCCCGGAGAGGTGGCAGAGTGGTCGACAAAATCGCCGGGAGCGATTTTGGACAGCCGAAGGGCTGGCCCCGAGCGTAGCGAGGGGTGAGCATCACGAATGATGCGAACAATGCGCCGGCGGCGACTGTCACACCGCAAGAGCGCTACATGTTGGAGAGGTGGCAGAGTGGTCGAATGCGCCGGATTCGAAATCCGGTTTACGGT
>JBDZUX010000052.1:0-18024 GCA_040255405.1 Lysobacteraceae bacterium | reverse complement strand
CCGTCGAACGCGGTTTCGATGTCGCCGTTGCCGGTGATCGGCTGGCGGATCATGCGCGCACTGGTGAGGCTGTCGTTCTGCATCGCGTACTGGCCGCCACCGATGCGGTTGAGGTGCGCCTGCCAATCGGGATGGATCTCGCCCTCGACCTTCTGCTGCATCCAGGTCGCGAAGGATTCGTTGAGCCAGATGTCGTTCCACCATTCCAGCGTCACGGTGTCGCCGGTCCACTGGTGCGCCATCTCGTGCGCTTCGACGTTGAAGGTGCTGCGCACGGCGCTGGGCGCGGAGTCCTTTTCCAGCAGCAGCAGCCAGTCGCGATAGGTGATGAGTCCTGCATTCTCCATCGCGCCGGCCGAGAAATCCGGCAGCGCGGCGAGGTCGAGCTTGCCGAACGGATAGCCGAAGCCGTAGTACGCCTCTTCGTGTTCGATGATGGCCGGCGCCATCGCCAGCGCGCGCTCCATCTTCGGGCCGTTGCCCTTGGTGGCGATGCCGCGCACCGGCACCGGCTCGGAACGCCACTGGTTCGGCGGAATCGTCGGGCCGTCCACGATGTCCCACGGACCCACCAGCCACGCATACAGGTACGTCGGCAGCGGCTTGGTCTTGGCAAAGGTGATGGTCTTCCAGCCCGGCCCGGCCGGCTTGTCGCTGGTCTGGGGGGCGTTCGCGACCGCCTTGTCGGCGTCCGGGATGGTCAGCGACAAGGTCAGCGGCGCCTTGAAGCCCGGCTCGTCGAAACATGGGAACGCGAGCCGCGCGCTGATGGGTTCCATCTGGGTCTGCAGGTACGCGTTACCCGCGAACACCACCTTGTAATAACCCTGCAGGGTGGCGTTGTAGGGCGCGGTGAATTCGAACTTCAGCTTGATCTCCTGCGGTTGCAGGGTCCTGCCAAAATCGACGCGGGCCACGCCGGCCTTTTCGGCCTCAGGGGTGACCGCACCGTCGTACTTGCCGGTGTGCGTCTTGCCGTGCGCGTCGGTGATCGCGACGCTGGAAACCTTCAGATCCTTGCCGTGCAGCCAGACATGATTGGCGGCCTTCTTCAGATCCACCGCAATCGTGACGGTGCCGCTGAAGTCCGCCTTTTCGGGATCGCTCTTGATGGCGAGATCGTAGGATGCCGGTACCGCCCACTGCGGAAGCCGGGTAAGTGGTGGCGCTTCGACAGACCTGGGCGTCGTGACGTGTTTCGCCGCCGTCTGGGGCGGGCGCGCCAGGGCCGGGCCGGACAACGCCAGCAGGCCCGCCATCACTACTGCGGAGATCACGCGCATCGGAATTGCACTCCTGGGCCGAGGGGTAGCTGGAAACTCCAGCACGCACGATTGCGCATCGCAAGTGACGAAAGTCCTTTCGTCCCGGCGCAGGTGCCGTTCGTCCCGCAATAACTGATATAGAACTAACATTGACATGATTATGTGATTCTAGTAACAATCACCCACGCCGCTTCGCCGCCATGTTTCAGGAGGGTCGTCCATGAACAACAGGCGCAATGGGTTGTCGCTGCTTTCGACCGCGATCATCGCGGCGCTCCTTTCGGCACCACTGGCGCACGCGCAGAACGCGCCGCCGGATCAGCAGGAGACCCATGCGCCCCCGAGGGACGAGGCGACCGTGACCACGTTGGGAACCGTGGTCGTCACCGCGAGCCGGCGCGACGAAACGCTGCAGAAGGTGCCGATGGCGGTGTCGGCGCTGACCTGGCACGACATCCAGCGCCAGCACCTCAAGGATTTCTCCGACTACGCAGCGAGCGTGCCGGGGCTCGACGCGATCTCGCTCGGGCCGGGAATGACGGAATTGAGCATTCGCGGTATCGCTTCGGGATCCCAGCAGCCCAGCGCTTCGGTCGGCGTGTACGTGGACGAAACGCCTTTCGGTTCCAGCAGCGTGTTCGCCATCGGCTCGGCACTGACACCGGACCTCGACCCTGCCGACGTCGAACGCATCGAAGTGTTGCGCGGCCCGCAGGGCACGCTGTATGGCGCGGGTGCGCTGGGCGGCGTGATCCGGTTCATCACCATTCCGCCCGACACTGAAAACTGGTCCGGGCGCCTGCAACTCGGCGGCTCCCGCGTCGATGGCGGCGGCAACGGGTTCGATGTGCACGGCATGGTGAACCTCCCGCTGGTCAAGGACAAACTCGCGATCCGCGCGAACGTGTACGACGAGACCGTTCCCGGTTTCGTCGACGACGCCGGGCGCGGCAAGACGGACGTGAACGAAAGCAAGGTCAAGGGCGGGCGCGTGTCGATGTTGTGGACGCCCACCGACAAGACCTCGCTGCGCCTGACCGCGTTGGCGCAAAACCTCAAAGCCGCGGGTTCCGCGACCGTGGCCCTCGATCCCGACACGCTGCAGCCGGTGTACGGAGACCTGCAGCAGCGCAACGCCGCGCTGGGCGGCGATGTCTTCGACGGCCGTTACCGTCTCTACAACGTGACCTTCAACACCGATTTCGGCTGGGCGAAGCTGATGTCTTCGAGCAGCTACAGCACGCTCGATGCGGTCAGCAACGTCGACGCGACCACGCTCTTGTACCTCGGCCCGCAAGGCAATGGCCAGCCCTACGGCACCCTGGAATCGGCCACGATCCCGCAGACCAAGGCCACCCAGGAATTCCGCCTGTCGTCACCGAAAGACCAGACGGTGGAATGGCTGGGCGGCGTGTTCTGGACCCGCGAGACCGGCGACAACGCGCAGGACATCTACGCGAGCGATTACTACAGCGGTACGCCGCTTCCATCGCCGTTCGGCATTCCCATCGGTGGCGACCTGCAGCCGAGCACCTACGAGGCCTGGGCCGCGTATGGAAGCATCACCTGGCACGTCACCGACCGCTTCGACGTGGAGGCGGGCCTGCGCTACAGCCACGACAAACAGCACTACACCGAGGTCGGCTACGGACTGCTGTTCGGCGGCGTGCCGCCGACCGTGTTGCTCGACAAGCATTCTTCCGACAGCAGCACCACGTTCTCGCTGACGCCGACGTTCCACATCAACGACAACAACATGCTGTACGCACGGGTGGCGTCCGGCTTCCTGCCCGGCGGCCCGAACATCGTGCCGGTCGGTGTGCCCAACGTGCCGGCGACGTTCAGTCCTACCAAGCTCACCAATTACGAGGTGGGGCTGAAATCGACGTCGCCCGACGACCGGCTGATGGTGGACCTGTCCGCGTACTACATCGACTGGACCAAGATTCCGCTCACCACCTTCGAAAACAATTTCACCTTCCTGACCAGCGGCGGGCAGGCCCAGAGCAAGGGCCTGGAAGCGACCGTTGCGTGGCTTGCGGCGCCGGGACTCAGGCTGTCGGCCAATGCTTCGTACAACGATGCCACGTTGACCAGGGATGCGCCGTATCCGTCCAACGGCAAGCGCGGCGATCCGCTGCCGTACGCGCCGCGATTCACGCTGGGCCTCAACGGCGACTACGATTTCGCGCTGGGCGGCGGCTGGCACGGCTACGTGGGCGCGAGCTACCGGTACGTCGACGAGCGCTCGACCGATTTTGCTTTCAGCTATCCGATCGCGGGTGCGCTGCCGCCGCTGCCGTCGAGCCCGACCATCCCGGGTTACCACACCATCGACCTGCGCGCGGGCGTGAACCGCGGCCCGTGGAACATCGACGCCTACGTCAAGAACCTGACCAACCAGCGCGGCATCGTGCAGGCGAGTACGTTCCAGAATTACGTGCCGGTCGCCGGGCAACTCAATCCGGTCACCGGCAGGATGGAGGACAACGCGACGATCATCACGCCGCGCATGTTCGGTATTTCGGTCAGCAGGAATTTCTGAAGCACGGATGCCACATGCTGCATGGGGACGCGGCGCGCCGCATTCGCGGTGCGCGCGCCATCGAATGCGTGCAGCCATGCCGGTGCGGTTCCACACCCTACGCCACGGGAGACACGTCATGTTGAAGCGCCTCGCCTCGCTGTTGCTGGCCTTGGCTGTATGCGCCCCTTGCCTTGCGCAGGTTCCTTCCGCGGTCGCCACGCCACCGGCGCCGGCCACGTCGACCGCCCAGCCTGCGACATCGGCGCCGCCGGCGGAAACGTCCACTTCGGCGGCGGCCGGCGCGACGCCAGCGCTCGACGCGCAGGACCTCGGCACGTTCTTCGACGGCCTCGTGCCGTACATGCTCAAGCGCAACGACATCGCAGGCGGCGTGGTCGCGGTGGTGAAGGACGGCAAGCTGGTCTTCGCGCAGGGCTACGGCTACGCCGATGTCGCCAAGCGCACGCCGGTGGTCGCGGACAAGACGCTGTTCCGGATCGGCTCGATCTCCAAGCTGTTCACCTGGACCGCGGTGATGCAGCAGGTCGCGGCCGGCAAGATCGACCTCGACGCCGACATCAACAAGTACCTCGACTTCAAGATCCCGGACAAATACGGCAAGCCGATCACGATGCGCGACCTGATGACGCACACGGCCGGTTTCGCCGAAGTCATCAAGGACCTGGGCGTGCCGACGCCGAAGGATCTTTATCCGCTGAAGCGCTACCTCTCCGAACACATCCCGCCGCGGATCTTCCCGCCCGGCGAAATCGTCGCGTATTCGAACTACGGCGCGACGCTGGCCGGCTACATCGTGCAGCGCGTGTCGGGCCAGCCATTTGACCAATATGTCGAGGACCACATCCTGAAACCGCTGGCGATGCCGCGTTCGACCTTCGTGCAGCCGCTGCCCGAGGCGCTGCGCGGCGACATGGCGACCGGCTACATCACCGCGACCGGCAAGACCATCGTGCCGTTCGAACCGATCGAGCCGTACCCGGCCGGTTCGTTCACGTCGACCGCCACCGAGATGGCGAACTTCATGATCGCGCAGTTGCAGAACGGGCAGTTCGACGGCACGTCGATCCTGCCTGCCGCGACCGCCCAGGAGATGCACTCGCACCAGTATTCCGCGGCGCCGGGGATGAACGGCTTCGACCTGGGCTTCTACCAGGAAAACCGCAACGGCCTGAAGATCATCGGCCATGGCGGCGACACCGTGGCGTTCCATTCGGACCTGCACTTGTTGCTGGACAAGGACGTGGGCGTGTTCATGTCCTTCAACAGCGCCGGCAAGGCCCCGAACGGCACCGCCGAGGCCGTGCGCACGTCGCTGTTCCGTGCGTTCCTCGATCGCTACTTCCCGTACACGTTGCCGCGGGAAAAACCCGCGACGACCGCAAAAGCAGACGCCGCCCGCGTGGCCGGCTGGTACTGGCCGAGCCGGCGCGAAGACAGCGCGTTGCGATTGTTGTACCTGCTCGGCCAGGCGCGGATTTCGGCGTTGCCGAACGGCGACATCACCGTCGACGCACTGAAGGATCCGAGCGGCGCGGTGAAACACTGGCGCGAGATCGGGCCGCTGACGTACCGCGAGGTCAACGGACAATCGAAGCTGCGTTTCGTCGCCGACTCCGACGGCTCGATCGGCCAGTGGGTCACCGATGATTTTCCGCCGGTGATGCTGTTCCAGCCGGTGCACGGATTGCTCGCGCACGGCACCTTCATGTTGCTGTTCCAGATCGCGATGGCGGTGTTCGTGCTGACCCTGTTGGTCTGGATCGGCGGCGCGATCGCGCGACGGCGCTTCAAGCGCAGCCTGCAGTTCGCGCCACGCCAGCGCGGGCTCTGGATCGCTTCGCGCATCGGCGTGATCCTGCAACTCGTGGTGGTGGCCGGCTGGCTGGGCCTGCTGATGTGGTTCTCGAAACCGCTGTCGCTGTTCCACGCGAACTTCGACGCGCCGCTGATGCTGCTTTACGCGCTGGGCGTACTGGCGATCCTCGGCGGCATCGCGATCATCGCCGAAGCGGCCTGGCGGTTCGCGCGCGGTCCGGGCGGGTGGCTGGCACGCGTCGGCGAACTGGTGCTGGGTCTGTGCGCAACCTACGGCATCTGGGCGATCGTCGCCTGCGGCCTGGTCAACTTCAACCTGCACTACTGATTGCGTGAGCGAGACCTCGCCCGAACAGGCAAGCGCCGAACTCGACGCGGCCGGCTACACCCAGCAGCTCGACCGCAGGCTCGGCCTGCGGCACCTGCTGGTGTACGGGATGGTGTTCATCGTGCCGATCGCGCCGGTCGCGGTGTACGGCTTCGTCGCGCACGCCAGCGAAGGCATGGTCCCGCTGGTGTACCTGGTCGGCATGGTCGCGATGTTCTTCACTGCGATGAGCTACAAGCAGTTGAGCGCGGAGTTCCCGTTCGCGGGGTCGGTGTACGCGTACGTGCGGCGCGGCATGAATCCGTTCCTCGGTTTCATCGCGGGCTGGATGATCCTCGCCGACTACCTGCTGGTGCCAGCGGTGATCTACATCTTCGTTTCGAACTGGATCGGCGGACTGGTGCCGGGCGTGCCGCACTGGGTGTGGATCGTGGCGCTGCTGGCGATCAACACCGCGATCAACGTGCTGGGCGTTCGCTTGCAATCGCGCGCGCATTTCGTGCTGCTGGCGCTGGAACTGATTGCACTGGCGCTGTTCGTGGTGCTGGCGATCCGTTTCGTGTTCGTGCTGGGCCACGGCGCCGGCGGTTTTTCCTGGGCGCCGCTGTATCAGCCCGGCCACCTCAGCTGGGGTTTCATCGCGACCGCCACCACGATCGCGGCCTTGAGCTTCCTCGGCTTCGACGCGATCAGCACGCTGGCGGAGGAATCAAAGGCACCGCGGCGCGACATCGGCACGGCGACGGTGCTGACGCTGCTGGTGCTCGGCGCGCTGTTCGTGCTGCAAACCTGGCTGGCGGCGCTGGCGCATCCGGACTACGCGAACCTCGACGACAACCTCGGCTTCTTCCAGATCGCGCGCGACGTCGGCGGCACCGCGCTGTTCGTGTTGTTCATCGCAGTGAAAGCGCTTGCAACGGGCGTGGCGAGCGCGCTGGCTGCGCAGTCCGCGATCTCGCGCATCCTGTTCGCGATGGGACGCGACCGTGCCCTGCCCTTCGGTGGGTTTCTCTCGAAGGTGGACGCGCGCTTCAAGACGCCAGCCAACGCGATCGTGTTCGTTGCCGTGCTGTCGCTGGTGCTCTCGCTGAGCGTGCCCATCGTGGTGCTGCTCCATCTGGTCAACTTCGGTGCGCTGACCTCATTCCTGCTGCTCAACCTGTCGGTACCGGCGTATTTCTGGCTGCGCCGTGGCCAGCGCACGCGTCCGTTCCGGCACATCGTGATGCCGCTGTGCGGCGTCGCGATCGTCGGCTTCATCTTCACCGGGTTCGACCGCACGACGGTGCTGTTTGGATGCGCCTGGCTGGTGGTCGGCCTGCTGGTCGGCGTGCTCAGGCGCCAAACCTCCCTTCCGCTTGGAACTTCGCCATGATGCGCCTGCCGCGGTCCCTGCTTGCCCTGCTGCTGGCGTGCGCGGCAGGCACCGCATTCGCGCAGGTACCGCAGCCCGCGCCGCGCGCGCCGGTCGCGAAGGGCGCCCAACCCGCCGTCCCGCCACAGGCCATGACCGCGGAGGATCTCGCGACGTTTTTCGACGGCATGCTGCCGTACATGCTGCAACGCGGCGACATCGCCGGCGGCGCGGTCGTCGTGGTGAAGGGCGGCAAGGTGCTGTTCGCACACGGTTACGGCTACTCCGATCTGGAGCATCGCACACCGGTGTCGCCGGACGCCACGCTGTTCCGGATCGGCTCGGTCTCGAAGCTGTTCACCTGGACCGCGGTGATGCAACTGGTCGAGCAGCGCAAGCTCGATCTCGATCGCGACGTCAATGCACACCTCGATTTCAGGATCCCGCCGCGTTTCGGCAAGCCGGTCACGCTGCGCAACCTGATGACGCACACCGCGGGCTTCGAAGACACCACGCGCGACCTGCTGCCCGCCACGCCCGATGGCGTGGACCTCGGCCGCTACCTGAAGACCCACATTCCCGCGCGCATCTTCCCGCCGGGCAAGATCGTCGCGTATTCGAATTACGGCGCGGGGCTCGCCGGCTACATCGTCGAACGCGTGTCGGGCCAGCCGCTCGACGCCTACATCCAGCGCCACATCCTCGCGCCGCTGGAGATGCGCCATTCCACCTTCACGCAACCGCTGCCGGCGGATGTGACGCCGCTGCTGGCGAAGGGCTATGTCTCCGCCTCGGACGGCAAGCCGAAACCGTTCGAACTGGTGAACCCGGCGCCGGCCGGCGCGATGACGGCACCCGCGCTGGACATGGCGAACTTCATGATCGCGCAGTTGCAGGGCGGACGTTTCGGCGACACGCACATCCTGCAGCCGCAAACCGCCGCGCTGATGCACAGCCGGCAGTACGCCGCGGCGCCGGGCCTGAACGGCATGGACCTCGGCTTCTACGAGGAAAGCCGCAACGGGCAACGCATCATCGGCCACGGCGGCGACACCATCGTCTTCCACAGCGACCTGCACCTGCTGCTGGATGCGAACGTCGGCATCTTCATGGCGTTCAACAGCGCGGGGAAAGCGGGCGCCGTCAACGACGTGCGCAGCGAAATCTTCCGCGCGTTCCTGGACCGCTATTTCCCGTGGCAGCCGCCGTCAGCGCCGACGCCGGACACCGCGAAGGCCGACGCCGCGCGCGTGGCGGGCTGGTACGAGACCAGCCGCCGCAACCAGAGCGCGCTGCGGGTTCTGTATCTCCTGAGCCAGTCGCATGTCGCGGCGCAGCCGGACGGCACGATCACGGTATCGACGTTGGTCGATGCCGCGGGCAGTCCGTTGCGCTGGCGCGAAATCGGACCGCTGCTCTATCGCGAAGTCCACGGCGAGGCGCTGCTGGACTTCGTGACCGACGCGCACGGCCGTGTCCTGTATTGGGCCGCCGGTGACATCCCGGTGCTGGTGTACCAGCGCCTGCCCTCGCGCATGGGCATGGGCACGGTCGGTCCGCTGCTTGCGGCCGCCGTCGCGATCGCGTTGGCAACGCTGCTGATCTGGTTCGGCGGCTGGCGCATCCGCCGCCACTACGGCACCGTGCTGGCATTGACGCGTGCGCAAGCCATCACGCGCCTGTCGTCCCGCCTCGGGGTACTCGCGGCCGTCGCCGCCGTGTTCGGCTGGTTCCTGCTGTTGGTCGCGGTATCGGCCAACGAATTGCTGCTGGTGCGCGGTGGCCTGGCAACCTGGATGTTCGTGCTTTACGTGCTGGGCGTGCTGGCCCTGGCGGGCATGCTTGCAACGATCGTGAATTCGGCACGGGCGTGGCGGGCGCCACGCCGCGGCCGCTGGGTGCGCGCGGGCGAATGCCTGCTGGCGCTCGCAATGATTTACCTGGCGTGGTTCATCGTGGCGTTCGGATTGGTCAGCTTCAACGTCCGATTCTGAGGCCGCCGCCGATGGAACGTTCGTATGCAGACAACAAGGAGACCACATGAGCGCCCCCCGTTCCATGACGTTGCACGTGGCGATCGAAAAGCGGCCCATGAAGGCCCCCTTCCGCATCACCGGTTATACCTTCACCGGATTCGACGCGCTGGTGCTGACGCTGCGCGAAGGCGGCAGCGTCGGGCGCGGCGAGGCGCAGGGCGTCTATTACAAGCACGACAACCCGCCGGAAATGCTGGCGCAGGTCGAGGCACTGCGCCACCGCATCGAGCGCGGGATCACCCGCGGCGAGTTGCTGGAATGCCTGCCCCCCGGCGGCGCGCGCAATGCACTGGACGCCGCCCTGTGGGATCTGGAAGCAAGACGTCGCGGCGTGCCGGCGTGGCAACTTGCGGGCATCGATTCGCCGCGCCCGCTGCGCACCACTTTCACCATCGGCGCCGACGACCCGGCCCGCATGGCCGAACACGCCCGCGGGTTTGCGGACGCACACGCGCTGAAGCTCAAGCTGACCGATGACGAGTTCAACGCCGAGCGCGTGCGCGCGGTGCGCGCGGCGCGGCCGGATGCGTGGATCATGGTCGACGCGAACCAGGGCTTCACCCGCGGATCGCTCGCGAGCCTGCTGCCGACCCTGCAGCAATGCCGTGTTTCGCTGATCGAGCAGCCCTTCCCCATCGGCAGGGAAAGCTGGCTGGACGGCCTGGCGCGTCCCATCCCCATCGCCGCCGACGAGAGCGTGCAGGATCACACCGACCTCGCGCGCCTCGCCGGCCGCGTCGATACCATCAACATCAAGCTGGACAAGTGCGGTGGCCTCACCGAAGCCTTGTCGATGGCGAGCCAGGCGCGCGCGATGGGGTTCGACCTGATGGTCGGCAACATGTCCGGGTCGTCGCTGGCGATGGCACCCGCGTTCGTGTTGGGCCAGCAATGCACGGTGGTGGACCTGGATGGGCCGCTGTACCTGCGCGAGGACTGCTCGCCCGGCGCGGTTTACCGCGATGGCACCATCTGGTGCCCCGGCGAACTCTGGGGCGGCGGGCTGCCGGCGGCGGCCTGAGCGAGGCACCGCTGCCGGATAATCACACCACCATGACCCAGAACCTCAAGAAAAAACTCAAGAGCCGCTGGCACACGTTCACGGCCTCGGAGCAGCGCATCGCGGGTTACCTCGTGCAAAACCTGGGCGGGCTGCCGTTCGAAACCGCGGCGTCACTGGGCCAGCGGGTCGGCGTCAGCGCGATGACGGTCGGACGTTTCCTGCGCAAGCTCGGTTACGCGGGTGTGGCCGAAATGAAGGAAGAGCTGCGCGGCGACACCGCCTGGCTGAAGTATTACCACAGCCCGGCACCCGCGGAAGGTCCGGACGGCCGTGACGAAAACCTCGAGGCCGACATCCGCGCGGTGTCCGCGATCCATGCGCTGGCGCGCGGCGAGGAATGGCAGGCCATCGTGCGGCTGCTGGCTTCGGCCGACCGGGTTTCCGTCGCCAGTTTCCAGCTCGGCCGTTTCCTCGGCCTGATGTTCGCGACGCTGCTGCAACAGATCCGCCCGCACGTCGCGTTCGCGTCAGGCGTCGACGGTGCCTACACCGACGTGCTGATCGACTCGACCGAAAAGAGCTGCGTGGTGCTGATCGACGAGCGCCGTTATTCGCGGCACTTCAAGATCCTTGCCGCGGAAGTGGCGGCACGTGGCATCCCGCTGGTGATCCTCACCGACTCGGAGTGCTACTGGGCGCGGCAGATGACGCCGCACGTGTTGATGCTGCCGATCCAGCCGCAACGCGCGTGGCACAGCTTCACCGCGTTCGGCACGCTGTTCAACGTGCTGCTGGGCGCCGTGATCCGCGCGCGCGGCAGCGATACGGTGTACGACCGCATCGAGCAGATCACCGCGATGCGCCAGCAATTCATCGGCTTCAGCGGGCCCTCGCCTTCGCCCGAACCGGCGGGCGCGGCGCCTTCGCGTCGCGCGCGCAAGCGCCATTCCGTCTAGGGAATCCCGGCTTTCGCTCGTCATTCCGGCGACGCGCGGAACGGCCATGGATGGCCGTCCTTTCAGGAGCGAGGAAAGCCGGGCTGCGAAGGCGGAGCCGGTCCCGGACTAGATCCGGGAATGCCGGAGTGAACATCGGCGACGGCGACAGTCCGATGGGCGAGCACCACGGATGGCCGAGCGCCCGAAGGGCGAGCCTGCATTCCTTCTTGTTTTTCTTCCAACGCAATCAAGATCAAAATGGACCCCGGCTTGTGCCGGGGTGACGAAAACGGGATTGATCAGCGTTTCTTGGCCGCTCCATCAGCGATCAGGCAGCCTGGGCGGCTGGAACACTGGCAGCGGCGGCTTGCTGCTCCAGCACCACTGCGATCGCATGGATCACCGCCGCGATGCGCGCGGCACTTTGCACCGCCTGCGCAGAAACGCCGTGCTTGCGCAGGGCGCGTTCGTGAGAGGCCACGCAGCTGCCGCAGCCATTGATGGCGGACACGGCCACGGACGCGAGATCGAAATCGACCTTGTCGCCACCGGGATTGGCCAGCGCGTTCATCCGCAGGCCCGCGCGCAGCGTGCCGTACTCGTCGTCCTCGACGAGATGCAGGAAGCGGTAATAGATGTTGGTCATGCCCATCAGCGCCGCGGCGGTGCGCGCGCCGTCGAGTGCCTTCTCGTCGGCATGTTGCGAAGCAAATTGCGCGATGGCTTCCGTCAGCGGTGCATGGCGCGATGCCACGGCGGACGCCAGCGCGACGATTGCGATCTGTTTCTGGCTCAGCCCCGGCGCGCCACCTTCGCCCAACACGGATTCGAGGTTGAGGCGCAGGTCCTTGGCATAACCGGGCAGGCCGGTCTTGATGTGTTCGAGTGTCATGGCAACCTCACATGTGAGCCTCGCCCGCAGGCGGGCTCCTGCGAAAGCCGCTTTGCAGGAGCCGGCCTGCCGGCAACCGGCGTGCGTTGATTACGCGGCCTTCAGGGTTTCTTCGCCCTTGTGCCAATTGCACGGGCAAAGCTCGTCGGTCTGCAGCGCGTCGAGGACACGCAGCACTTCCGACGGATTGCGGCCGACCGAACCTTCCGTGACATACACGAAACGGATCACGCCTTCCGGATCGACGAGGAACGCGGCGCGCTTGGCGACGCCTTCGTCGTCCAGGATGCCGAGCGCACGGGTCAGGTCCTTGTTGATGTCGGCCAGCATCGGGAACGGCAGGTCGCGCAAATCCTTGTGGTCCTTGCGCCACGCCATGTGCACGAACTCGGAGTCGGTGCTGGCGGCGAGGATCTGGCAATCGCGGTCCTTGAACTGCGCGTCGAGATCGGCGAAGCCCTTGATTTCGGTCGGGCACACGAAAGTGAAGTCCTTCGGATAGAAGAACACGCACGTCCACTTGCCCTTGTAGGTGTTGTTGTCGATGTCGGTGAAGGCCTTGTCCAGGCTTTCGATCGACACGGTGGCCTTGAGGTTGAAGTGGGGGAAGTTGTTGCCGACGGTAAGCATGTAAATCTCCTTGGAGTGAACAGGTTTGACAGACGGCGTCCGCCGCCGTTCAACATCCAGGATAGGCCCCGGTCACCCATACATCAAATCGATTGTTGTAATCCATACGATAGGTCATGTATATTGCATTCCGATGAACCTTCGTGACCTCCACTATCTGGTCGCCCTCGCCGATCACAAGCATTTCGGCCGCGCCGCCGAAGCCAGTTTCGTCAGCCAGCCGACCCTTTCCACCCAGATCAAGAAGCTGGAAGAGGAACTGGGCGTGACGCTGGTCGAACGCACGCCGCGCAAGGTGTTGCTGACCGAAGCCGGCCAGCAGATCGTCGCGCGCGCCCGCGAAGTGTTGAACGAAATCGAGCAGATCAAGCGCATCGCGCGCCGCGACCGCGACCCGGAGGCCGGCACCCTGAGGCTCGGCATCTTCCCCACGCTGGGGCCGTACCTGCTGCCGCATGTGATGGGTGCGATCCGCGAGCGTTTCCCGCGACTGGAACTGCTGCTGGTCGAGGAAAAAACGCCCGAACTGGTGCAACGACTGCGTGAAGGCAAGCTCGATGCCGCGATCCTTGCGCTGCCGGTGCACGACGACACCTTGCACGCGGAATTCCTGTTCGAGGAACCGTTCCTGCTGGCCGCGCCCGACACCCACCCGCTGGCCGGACGCCGGCTGCTGAAACTCGCCGACCTCGAACACCAGCATTTGCTGCTGCTGGAAGATGGCCATTGCCTGCGCGACCAGGCACTGGAAGTCTGCCGGATGTCCGGGGCCGACGAGAAACACGGGTTCCGTGCGACCAGCCTGGAAACCCTGCGGCAGATGGTCGCGGCCCACGTCGGCGTGACCCTGTTGCCGGTACTCGCGGTGCAGCCGCCGATCGCACAGACCACCAACGTCCACCTCACCCCGTTCCGGGGCCATGCGCCCAGCCGCCGGATCGCGATGTTCTGGCGCAAGAGTTCGGCGATGCACGAGTTCCTGCGGGCGCTCTCGACGATTTTCAAACAGCTTCCGCCGGCCTTGCTCGATCCCGCCACCCTGCCCCCGGCCGAAACCCGCCCCATTGAGAAACCGGCGCGCCGTCGGTATGTTGCTGGAAGGGCCCACGCGAACCACTGACATGGAAAAGAAGATGTCGATCACCCTTTCGAGGCTGGACGTGGAGCGCATCGAGACACTGCTCGACGCGCCGGCACTGCGTGATTCGCCGGTGGCGACGCGCCTGCGCGAAGAGTTCGATCGTGCCGACATTGTCGAGCCCGCGCAGATGCCGCACGACGTGGTCAGCATGAATTCGTCGGCCGATTGCGTGGACGAATCCAACGGCAAGCACCATACGTTGACGCTGGTGTATCCGAAGGATGCCGACGCCGACGCGGGAAGGATTTCCGTGCTGGCGCCGGTCGGCAGCGCTCTGCTGGGCCTGCGGGTGGGCCAGAGCATCGACTGGCCGGGCCAGGCCGGCAAGACCCACCGGCTGAAAGTGACGGCGATCCATTACCAGCCGGAAGCGGCGGGCGACCTGCATCGGTGATTCGTGCGGTCGTCCATGACCGCTGCTTCGTTGCATGGAACCACCGGCGGCGGCGCTCCGAGCCCGGAAAGACCACAACGGCTCAGTGGCCTGACTTTCCACGACAGCCGCTTCGCACCGGTTTCCATAGCGCCCGGTCGACGTGGGGGCCGATAGCTGCAGGCTATGGCGTCCATCGAATCAATCAATTTCATTTCACACACCGGCCGCGTTACGGTCATCTGACCGGCACCAGGCCGCGCACGCTCACCACACGAGAGGTAAAGAGAATGGCAAACCTGAAAGGATCCAAGACCGAGCAGAACCTGAAAGACGCCTTCGCCGGTGAATCGATGGCCAATCGCCGTTACCTCTACTTCGCCTCCAAGGCCGACGTCGAGGGCTACAACGACGTGTCCGCCGTGTTCCGCTCCACCGCGGAAGGTGAAACCGGCCACGCCCATGGCCACCTCGAATATCTGGAAGCCGTCGGCGACCCTGCCACAGGCCTGCCGTTCGGCGAAACCCACGCCAACCTCAAGAGCGCGATCGCGGGCGAGACCCACGAATACACCGACATGTATCCGGGCATGGCCAAGTCCGCGCGCGACGAAGGCTTCGAGGAAATCGCCGACTGGTTCGAGACGCTCGCGAAGGCCGAACGTTCGCACGCGAACCGCTTCACCAAGGCACTCAACGAATTGGGTTGACCGATGGTTGCGCGCGCTCCGCGGGCCGCCGCGTTGGGTTTCATCCGCAAAAAGCGCGGATTCAGCCCAACCTGCGGCAGCAAAGTTGCAGGTTGGGCCGACCCCGGACTTGATCCGGGGGAAGCCCAACGTCAGGTGCTGGGCTCCGCGTCACGTTTGAGGGGACCCGGCCATCACTCGTCCCGACTCGCGCGGTGATGGCGGGAGCGCGAGGAACACGCCAATGGGCAATGAGGTGAGCGGCAATCGCGAAGGCAATCTCGAAGCCCCGACCCGTCATCCACTGGGCCAGGGCGGGCCCGGGTTCTTCGACCAGGCCGCGCTCGAAAAGGAGATGGAGCGCATCTTCAACATCTGCCACGGCTGCCGCCGCTGCGTCAGCCTGTGCCACGCCTTCCCCACCTTGTTCGACCTGATCGACGAATCGGAAACGATGGAGATCGATGGCGTCGACAAGGCCGATTACGGCAAGGTCGTCGAGCAGTGCTACCTGTGCGACCTGTGCTACCAGACCAAGTGTCCGTACGTGCCGCCGCATCCGTGGAACGTGGATTTCCCGCACCTGATGCTGCGCGCCAAGGCGTTCGAATTCGAGCGCAACGGCACCTCGCTCGGCAACCGCTTTCTTTCCGGCACCACCACCGTCGGCAGGATCGCGGCACGCCCGGTGATCGCGGAAACCGTGAACGCGCTGAACCGCAGCAAGCCCGCGCGCAAGCTGCTGGACAAGACCCTGCACGTGCACCCCGACGCCGAAGTTCCCGAATACAAGCACCCGCGCGCGCGCAAGGTCCTGCGCAAGCTGGACGCCGCCGGCAGCGCGACCCCGGCAGGGCGCACCCACGGCAAGGTCGCGATCTTCGCGACTTGCTACTGCGACAGCGTGTTGCCGCAAGTTGTCGATGATCTTGCGACGGTGCTCGCCCACAACGACATTCCGGTGAAGCTGGTGTCCAGGGAGGTCTGCTGCGGCATGCCGAAGCTGGAACTCGGCGACCTGGCTTCGGTCACGAAATACAAGAATGAAAACATTCCGGTGCTCGCGCAGGCCGTGCGCGACGGGTTCGATCTCACCGCCGCGATCCCGTCGTGCGTGCTGATGTTCAAGCAGGAATTGCCGCTGATGTTTCCGGACGACGAAGACGTGAAGCTGGTGCAGCGCGCCTTCTTCGATCCGTTCGAATACCTCGCCGAACGCCACGCAGCGGGCCTGCTGAAGACCGACTTCAAGGCTTCGCTGGGCAAACTCGCCTGGCACGTCGCCTGCCACCAGCGGGTCCAGAAGATCGGACCGAAAACCCGCGACATCCTGTCGCTCGTGCCCGGCACCGAAGTCGTCACGATCGAACGTTGCTCGGGCCACGACGGCACCTATGGCGTCAAGACGCAGACCTACGCGCTGTCCCGCAAGCTCGCGAAGCCGGTCGAGCGCCGGATCACCGAATCGGGTGCCGCGACCAGCACCAGCGATTGTCCGATGGCCGGTGCGCACCTCGCGCATGGCTTGAACGATCGACCGCCGCAGCAGCATCCGCTTTCACTGCTGCGGAAGGCGTACGGCATTTAGAACGGGGTGGGCAGCCGGTAGCGGGGGCGCAAGCCCGAACGCTGCAGCACGCTTGTACTGCCCATCCACTACCGATATCGCCGCGGCAACGCGCCCACACTGCCCATCCCCACCTCACGCCATGCAACCCCTCCTGCCATCCGACCTCCTCTCCCTCGAACAGTACGCCCGCGAGCGCGCCGATTTCCGCACGCGCGTACTCGCCCACAAGCGCGACCGCAAAGTCCGGGTCGGCGAGCACGTCACGCTGCTGTTCGAGGACCGCCTCACCATCCAGTACCAGATCCAGGAAATGCTGCGCGCGGAGAAGATTTTCGAAGCGGAAGGCATCGCCGAGGAACTGGATGCCTACAACCCGCTGGTCCCGGACGGCAGCAATCTCAAGTGCACGATGCTGATCGAATATGCCGACGCCGAGGTGCGCAAGCGCGAACTGCTGCGCCTGCGCAACATCGAGCACGACGTGCAGCTCGTCGTGGGCGAACACGCGCCCATCACGGCGATCGCCGACGAGGATCTGCCCCGCAGCAACGACGAGAAGACCGCCGCTGTGCATTTCCTCCGTTTCGAACTGGATGCCGCGGCCGTCGCCGGCTTCAAGCGGGGCGCGAACTTGGCGTTCCGCATCGAACACCCGAACTACCGCGCCCAAGCGCGCCTCACCGAAGCGCAAAAGAAGGCGCTGATCGCGGATTTCGACTGAGGTATCCTGCCCCGGGGTTGATGGGGGCAAACCGATGCGGCACTGGAAAGCCTGGTTGTTCCTCGCGCTGGCGCTTTGGGGTGGCTGGTCCTGGTGGGGCAGCCGACCGGTTGCGCGCGCCGCAGGCGTCATCGCACCCGGCGATCCGGTGCAGGTCGATTTCGACGCACCGCAACCGCCGATCGCGCTCGAAGCCGCGACCCTGCACCCGCTCGCCAGGTTCTCCCTGACCGCCCGCGTGCTGTCCCGCGAGGACTATCGCTTCGACGCCGAGGCGGCGCTCTCGCCCACCGACCTGGCGTTGGGCTGGGGCCGCATGTCCGACACCGCGGTGTTGCACGACATCGACGTCAGCCAAAGCGGGCGGTTCTACTACTGGCGGGTCGACGCGTTTCCCATCCCGCAGCGCGAAATCGAAACACACAGCGCCAACATGCACATGGTTCCGGCCGACCGCATGGTTGCGCGCACCCTGGAGCGCGTGCGCAACGGCGACGTGGTGACGATCGAGGGTTACCTCGTCGAGGCGGACAAGCCGGGCGGCTGGAAATGGCGAAGTTCCCTGACGCGCGACGACACCGGCAATGGCGCGTGCGAACTGGTGTACGTACGATCCCTGCACATCGAGCCGCGCTGAATCCAGGTCGCGGCCATGGGCCGCTCCTACATGACGCAAAAGGGAACCAGGCATCGATGCAGAAGCGCGCCACGCGCGCGACCA
>JBDZUX010000009.1:61901-77000 GCA_040255405.1 Lysobacteraceae bacterium | reverse complement strand
CGCGTGCGTGCACCGTCCACGGGCACGTTGATGCCGCTGATGTAGCCGGCGGCCGGCGAGGCAAGGAAGGCGACGGCGGCGGCGATTTCCGAGGGGTCGGCAAAACGCCGCATCGGAATTTCCGATTCCATTTCGCGCTGCATGGCTTCGGCATCGACGCCGGTCTTCTGCGCGCGCGTGAGCACGATCTGCTCGATGCGTGGGGTTTTCGTCGAACCCGGCAGCACGTTGTTGACGGTGATGCCGAACGGCGCGAGCTCGGTGGCGAGCGTCTTGGACCAGCTCGCGACTGCCCAGCGCGTGGTGTTGGACACACCGAGTCCGGCGATGGGTTCCTTCACCGATGTCGAGATGATGTTGACGATGCGCCCGTACCCCGCCGCCTGCATGCCGGGAATCACGGTTTCCGCCAGCACGTGGTTGGCCACGAGGTGTTTGCGGTAGGCGTCGAGGAATGCTTCGACCTTTGCGCCGTGCGCGGGGCCGGGTGGGGGACCACCGGAATTGTTGACCAGGATGTGTATGGGGTACGCGACCACCAGCTTTTCCACGGCCGCACGCAAGCCTTCCGTGTCGCCGGAATCGGCCACCACGAAATCGTGTGTTTGCGATGCGTGCGCGCGCGGGAGTTCGCGGACGAGTTGCTTCAGCATGTGCTCGCGGCGGGCGAGTGCAGTGATGTTCGCGCCAAGGCTCGCCAGTTCCACCGCGCACGCGCGGCCGATGCCTTGCGATGCGCCGCACACCAGCGCGTGGCGGCCCGTCAAGTCGAGATCCATCTTGTTCTCCCTGCAGAGACCCGAAAAAAGAGTGGAGCGCTTCGGCGTACGGACCTGTGGCGGCCCGCAGCGCGAGCGCCGTGGCGGCCGCGAGCAGCCCGGCGATTTTGACACGGGAATAGGGCATCCGCCGGGAATCGCGGTCGTGCCGCGTGACGGTCAAGCGCGGGAATTACCCGTTCTTCAGCGCATCGCGCAACTCGGGCAACAGTCCCGCGCCCACGGTGGGCTTGCCGCACAGTCCGTTGTCGACCGCGCTGGCATAAGCGGACGTCATCTTGCCCAGCGTCAGCGTGCCCTCCGGGCCGTGCGGGACTTCGAAGCTGCCTCGGGAAACGGGTGCGGCCGACCGGATGCTCGAGAAAGCCGAAGCCGATGGCACGTTGACGTTGCTGAAGCTGGTCGGCGATTGGGCCCAGTAGGTGGTCGATGCGAGCTGCTGCTGCGAGGTAGTCACGACCAGGTACTGCGCATTGGGGTCGTCAACCTTCACCGCGCCGAACCCGCCCGACATGCTCGGTCGCCAGTTGATGTACACGCACAGCGGCACGTCGGTGCTGGAAAGCGGCTGGTAGTTGGCGTTCAACAGCGTCACCGTGGGCGCCAGCAGGAAGCTGTTGCCGAGATGCCGCGCGCTGGGCTGGGTCTGGAACACCACGCGGTACGGCTTCCTGAACTTGGGCAGCACGAAGGTGAGGAAATGCGTGCGCTCGCCACCGATGTCCGCGGTCGGACTGAACTTGTCCAGTGTGAATTCGCGCGGTTCCTCGGGCAGGGCATCGTGGTACGGCAGGTCGGCCCAGACGTGGCAACACGGCGTGGCGTTCTTGAGATCCTGCAGGGCCGACTCGCGCGAAGGGGGCGGGGTGCTGTCTAACCCCGCGAACAACGGCAATCTGACCGCATGGCTGCAGGCGGTCAGCAGCAGGGCAAGGCACGTGAAGGCGGCGGGGCGAAGAAAACGGATCACGGCGAGCGTTTCGAACCTGAGAACGAAAGCGCCGCGGGAGGCACGTCCCGGCGACGCCGAGGATGGCAGTTCAGGCAGTGTACAGACTGCGACGCGTTGGAAAATGCGTCGAAAGTCGTGGTTTCCGGCATCGGATCGCCCGATCCGGCCGTCAAGGCTTCGACCGGCCCGGCGCCGCGGAGTTTCCCGCCGCCGGTCAGAACTCCGCGTGGCCCGGCGTGCGCGGGTAGGGAATCGCATCCCGGATGTTGGAAAGCCCGCACACGTACACCAGCAGGCGTTCGAAGCCCAGCCCGAACCCCGCGTGCGGCACCGTGCCGTAGCGCCGCAGGTCGCGGTACCACTGGTAGTGGCTGGGGTCGAGGCCGAACTGCTGCATGCGACGATCGAGGCAGTCGAGGCGTTCCTCGCGCTGCGAACCGCCGATGATCTCGCCGATCCCGGGCGCCAGCACGTCCATCGCGGCGACGGTTTTGCCGTCGTCGTTCAGGCGCATGTAGAACGCCTTGATCTTCTCGGGATAATTCATCACCACCACCGGGCGGCCGACGTGGGTTTCGGCGAGCCAGCGTTCGTGCTCGGTTTGCAGGTCCACGCCCCATTCGACCGGGAATTCGAATCTCTGTCCGGACTTTTGCAGAGCCGCGATTGCATCGGTGTAATCGATACGTTCGAAAGGCGCGGCGATGAATTTTTCGAGGCGGGTTATGGCATCTTTCTGGACGCGTTCGGCGAAAAACGCCATGTCGTCGACGCGCTCGTCCAGCACTGTCTTGAAGATCGCCTTCAGGAAGGCTTCCGCGCAATCGGCGTCGGCGGCGAGGTCGGCGAACGCGATCTCGGGTTCGCACATCCAGAACTCGGCGAGGTGCCGCGGCGTGTTCGAGTTTTCGGCGCGGAAGGTCGGGCCGAAGGTGTAGACCTTCGACAGTGCGAGGCAGTACGCCTCCACGTTCAACTGGCCGGACACGGTCAGGAACGCCTCGCGCGCGAAGAAGTCGTGTTTGAAATCGATCGCCCCGTTGTCACCGCGCGGCAGGTTGGCGAGATCCAGCGTGGACACGCGGAACATGTCGCCCGCACCCTCGGCGTCGGAGGTCGTGATGATCGGCGTGTTGACCCAGTAGAACCCCTCCCCCGTCAGGTGCCGGTGGATCGCGGTCATCATGGTGTGGCGCACCCGCGAGATCGCGCCGAACAGGTTGGTACGGGGCCGCAGGTGCGCGACTTCGCGCAGGAACTCCGGCGAGTGCTGCTTGGGCTGGATCGGATAGGTTTCCGGGTCTTCCACGAAGCCCAGCACCTCGACCGCTTCGGCCTGCAGTTCGAACGCCTGGCCCTTGCCCTGGGACGGCACCAGCCTGCCGCGCGCCACCATCGCGCAACCGGCCGAGAGTTTCTGCACGTCGCTGGCGTAGTTCGGCAACGTGGCGGGCGCGACCACCTGCAGCGGCGCGAAACACGAGCCATCGCTCAAATTCACGAATGACAAGCCGGCCTTCGAGTCGCGACGGGTGCGCACCCAGCCGCGCACTTCGACGGTTTCGCCGGCCGGCGTGCCGCCAGCGAGTGCCTGTTTCACGCTCAAGGTTGCCATGGCTTGAATCCGTGCCCGCGATGGGCCATGTATTGGAGAGACGAACGCGCGATAATAACGCACTGGTGCTCGCAACCGGTATCCGCCATGGCCATTGAACTGACCCCGACCGCTTCCGCGCGCATGCGCGATTTCCTCGGCAAGCATCCGTCCGCGCCCGGCGTGCGCTTCGGCATCAAGCGCACGGGTTGTTCGGGGTTCGGCTACACCGTCGACCTCGCCAGCGAGGTGACGGGCGACGACCGGGTGTTCGACCTCGACGGCATCAAGCTGGTGGTGGACGCCAAGGCGCTGCCATTCGTGGAAGGCACCCGCATCGACTACGCGCGCGAGGGTCTGAACGCCGCGTTCGTGTTCCACAACCCCAATGCCACCGGCGCCTGCGGCTGCGGGGAAAGCTTCACGGTGGACAAGCAGGCGATGGCCAACCGATAGCGGGGCGAGGCCTCGGTGGTCCCCGTCCACCCGTCTGGTGGGGTTCGGCAACGGGCCCACGCCTCATCGCGGTCCCCGGCCTGCTTGCGCCACAACGACGTTTCCCGTACCATTTCCGCCCTTCGGTCAGCGATTTAGGTGGCCGAAAGCCCTCGCCTCACCGCCGAATCGCTCGGAATGGGAGGCTGCCCCGCCACGGCCGGTGCCCTGGCGACACCCATGAGGAATCACAATGCGTCACTATGAAGTCGTTTTCCTGGTCCACCCGGACCAGAGCGAGCAGGTGCCCGGCATGATTGAGCGCTACAAGGCGCTCATCGAAGCCGAAGGCGGCAAGATCCATCGTCTCGAAGACTGGGGCCGCAGGCCGCTCGCCTATCCGATCCAGCATCTCGCCAAGGCCCACTACGTTCTGATGAACATCGAGTGCGGGCCCAAGGCGGTCGCCGAACTGAAGTCGGGCTTCCGTTTCAACGATGCGGTGCTGCGCCACCTGATCGTGGCATGGCATCAGGCCGAAACCGAACCGTCGCTCATCATGAAGGCTGGCAAGGACGACAAGCCGTCCCGCCACCGCGATGATGACAACGACAGCGACGATCGCGAAGCCGCCTGATGCCTCGCCCGACCAGAAACAAGAAGTCCGGAGACACGAACATGTCCAAGTTTTTCCGCCGCCGCAAGTTCTGTCGCTTCACCGCCGAGGGCGTTGAGCACATCGACTACAAGGACCTCGCCACCCTGAAGCAGTACGTCACCGAAACCGGCAAGATCGTTCCCAGCCGCATCACCGGCACCAAGGCGCGCTACCAGCGCCAGTTGTCCACGGCGGTGCAGCGGGCGCGGTTCCTGGCTTTGCTGCCGTATTCCGACAATCACTTTGTTTGATGCGATCATCCCTGATCGCGGCGCATTGAACCGTCGAAGCACCTGAACGTGGTTCGGTGGTTGGCAACACCAGAACGGGCTTCCTGCCCTGACTTTTCACGCGTTTTTGCGATCGTCCATGATCGCTGCGCAATGTGATCTGCCGAGACGCGTCATGTCTTCGGCAGCTGGCAACACCAGAACGGGCTTCCTGCCCTGACATTTCACCGAAAGCCGCTTCGAACAAAGCGGCTGTCTTGCATCCTTCGGACAACCACACGGTTGCGTCGGTATTCCGGCGCTAACGAATCGGAGAACCCCATGGAAATCATCCTGCTGGAAAAAGTGAAAAACCTCGGTGTCCTTGGTGAAAAGGTCAAGGTGAAGCCGGGCTACGGCCGCAATTACCTGGTGCCCCAGGGCAAAGCCGTGCCGGCCACCAAGGCCAACCTCGAATCGTTCGAGGCCAAGCGCGCCGAATACCAGGCCAAGGCTGACAAGCTGCTGGCCGACGCGCAGGCGCGCGCCGCCAGGTTCGAGAATGCCGAGGCCACGATCGATGCCAACGCCAGCCCCGAAGGCAAGCTGTTCGGCTCGATCGGTCCGCGCGACATCGCCGACGCGTTCACGGCGCAGGGTCTCGTGCTGGAGAAGAGCGAAGTGATCATGCCGGAAGGCGCGATCCACAACACCGGCGATTATGACGTCGAAGTATCCCTGCACGCCGACGTGAAGGCGCCGGTGAAGGTGCACGTCGTCGCGGGTGCCTGACCGCAGTCCGCGAAAATCGCAATACGCAGATGGGCGCCTTCGGGCGCCCATTTCGTTTGGCGGTGGACACGGACTGTTGTGAAAGGCCAGGCCATGGATGGCCGTTCAGGAGTCGGCCGTGCGGTCGCGCCTTCGCTTGGATGAAATCTCCAGCGGCGCGGCGATCAGGGATGATCGCACCTGAAATGAGACAATGCGCGTTTGGCGTATTGTCGGATGGTTCATGCGACGCACTCTCGAAGAATGGCTGGCGTACCAGCAGCAAGTTCACACCCGCAGCATCGACATGGGCCTCGACCGGGTGCGCGAAGTGTGGAAGCGCATGGGCACGCCGCGGCTTGCACCGGCCGTGATCACCGTCGGCGGCACCAACGGCAAGGGCTCCACCGTCGCGTTTCTGGGAGCGATGCTGCGCGCGGGCGGCATGCGCGTGGGTGCTTACACCTCGCCGCACATCCTGCGCTACAACGAACGCGTGCGCGTGGCTGGTGCCGAAGTCGAAGACGCCGCATTGATCGATGCGTTCGAGCGCGTCGAAGTCGCGCGCGGCGACACCACGCTGACGTATTTCGAATTCGGCACGCTGGCCGCGTTCGACATTTTTGCGCGATCGCAACTCGACGTCGCGCTGCTGGAAGTCGGACTGGGCGGACGGCTGGACGCGGTGAACATCGTCGATGCCGATTGCGCGGCGGTCGTCACCGTGGACCTGGATCACATGGAATACCTGGGACCCGATCGTGAGGCGATCGGGCGCGAAAAGGCGGGCATTTTTCGCGGCGACAAACCGGCGATCGTCGGCGAAACCGATCCGCCGCGATCGCTGTTGGAGCACGCGCGTGCGATTGGCGCGCGGGTGGAGATGCTGGGGCGCGACTTCGGCTGGGAACCGCAAATCGGCGCATTGGCTTGGTGGCACCGCGATCCCGCACAACCGCGCCACGTCGCGCCGGCGGGTGGTTCATACGACATCGTGCTGCGCGGCGAGCTGGCACTGGACGGTGCGTTCCAGTACCGCAACGCGGCGACCGCGATCGCGGCGCTGCACGCGTTGGGCGATCGTGTGGGCTGGGACGCGCGTGCATTGGAAAGGTCGGAGCCTGTCGCAACCGTGCCATTGCTCGCCGGTCGTCTGCAGCACCTTGGCGACCACCCCGATCTCGTCGTCGACGTCGGCCACAATCCGCAGGCCGCGCGCGAGCTGGCGCGCTGGCTGGACCGGCATCCGGTCGCCGGCGCCACGCGCGCCGTGTTCGGCGCGCTCGCCGACAAGGACATCGAGGGCGTGGCGGCCGCGCTGGGTGCACGGATCGACCGCTGGTACCTGGCAGGTCTGCTCGACGAATCGCCGCGCGGCGAAACCACCGCGCGATTGGCGCAGCGCGTGCGTGCCGTGTTGCCCGGGGCGGCCTGCAGCGAACATCCGGACATTCCTGCCGCGCTGGTCGCCGCGCGTGCGGAAGCATCACCGGACGACCGCATCATCGCATTCGGCAGTTTTCACGTGGTCGCCCCGGTGTTGCGTGAATGCCACCGCGTATAATTCTCCCCGCCCGCGTTTTCGGGCGTTCGAGCTGACGCGCCCGTGGCGCGCGGCTCAACGCCAGCGCCTCGCATTATGGTGTCGCTGACATGGATTCAGGTTTGAAAAAACGTCTGCTCGGCGCGGTGGTATTGATCGCGCTTGCGGTGATCTTCGTACCGATGCTGTTGCCTGGCCGTTCCAATTCCGGATCGCAGACGGTCAGCATGAAGATCCCGCCGGAACCGAGCGGCGAATTGCAGACGCGCATCCTGCAGGTGGGCCCGGACGCCGCCAGTGCGGGTTCCAGCGCAACGGCGACCATCATCGATCCCGACCACGTCGCGACGCTCGATCTGGGCGACCGTGCGGCGAAGGCGGCAACGGACACGGCGGGTCTTCCGATCGCCGCGACCAATGCGCCGGTGGCTTCCGCGCCGACGTCCGCTCCCGTTGCCAGCGCACCGGCGCAGTCGGCATCGACTGCCAGGTCCGCGCCGGAGGGGAGCAAGGCCGCGCCGGCGGCTTCGGCCGAAGCCGAGGCGCTTCCCGGCGGTGCCGGCGCGGCGGCGGGCACGATCTACACGGTGAACCTGGGCGTCTATGCCAACCACGCCAGCGCCGACAAGCTGGTCGCAAGAGCCAAGCAGAATGGCTTCACCGCCCTGGCCACACCGGAAACCTGGCAGGGCAAATCGGTGATGCGGGTGCGCGTGGGGCCGTTCCACAGCCGGGCCGAGGCCGAAGCGGCGCGACTGAAACTGAAGGGTATCGAACACGTCTCGATGGCGGTCGAAACCGGCACGGTCAACCAGACCGGTGACGCGCCGTCGTCCGCGATCGCGGCCGCCCAGCCGGGCGCGTGGGCGGTGCAGCTTGCCGCGTTCAGCGACGAGTCCTCCGCCAACAAGCTCCGCGACCGTCTGCGCGGGCAGGGTTTCGACGGCTATGTCGACAGCGTGAAAACGTCGAAGGGCAAACTTTGGCGCGTGCGCGCCGGCCCGTTCGCCTCGCGCAACGTGGCGGAGAGCACACGCGGCCAGATTGCGGACAAGTTGAAGATCAGCGGGAACATCGTCGCGGAATAGTGCGATCATCCATGATCGCGGCGCAACCGGGCGGATCGATGGGTGAGATGTTTCCAGTCCGGGTGGGGGACCACCGCTGATGGCGCGAAGATCATGAACACCGCCGACATTGCCATCCTTGCGGTCCTCGCGCTCTCGACCCTGTTCGGGTTGATGCGCGGCTTCATCCGCGAAGTGCTGTCGCTGGTCTGCTGGATCGCGGCGTTCTGGGTCGCCTGGGCGTTCGGCGATAAGGTCGCGCAGTTCTATGGCGGCTGGCTGGCCGATCCCGTCGCGCGCATCGTCGCGGGCTACGTCTCCTGTTTCTCGGGCGTGCTGATCGTGGGTGCGCTGGTCGGCTGGCTGTTGCGAACGCTGGTGAAGGTCGGCGGAATGGGTGGTGGGGACCGCTTTCTCGGGATGCTGTTCGGCTTGGCGCGCGGCCTGCTGCTGGTCACCTTCGCGGTGCTGATGCTCGGCTTCACCACCGCATCCCGCGACGCCATTTGGTGGCGCCAGTCCACCTTGCTGCCGGCCTTCTCGAACGGCGCCGGCTGGTTCGCAGGCCGGCTTCCGCCTCAGGTGAACCGCTACGTCGAGATCGGCCGACAGTCCTTGCCCGTGCTGCCGGACGTCCCCATATCGGCGATGCAACGCGTGGCGCGGCAAATGGCCGATCCCGCCGTGACCGCGTCGGCCGCCGTGCCCGCCTCCAGCGCACCGGGTCGTGCGCCCGGACACGGCCCGAAACGCGGCGATGTGGGACAATAGCAATTGTCTGCAGCGGTACACGGCGTGGACCGTCGGCAGTCGTTCCTTGCGGCTCCCTTGAGTCAAGGGGGCGATCGAACCCGCGCTTCGTGCGGGTTCGACGGGGTCGTGGAAGCATGGTCCCCGTCCATGCGAAGCGCAATGTCAGGGCTCTTCGAGGCATAGTTTCCAATGTGCGGAATCATCGGCATCGTTGGCAAGACCGAAGTCGCCACCGCGTTGTATGACGCGTTGACGGTATTGCAGCACCGCGGCCAGGATGCCGCCGGCATCGCCACCTATGACGGTCACAAGCTGCACCTGCGGCGCGGACCGGGACTGGTGCGCGACGTGTTCGGCACGCGCGACATGCAGGAGCTGAAGGGCCACGCGGGCATCGGCCACTGCCGGTATCCCACCGCGGGCGCCGAGGATTCGGAAGAAGCGCAGCCGTTCTACGTGAACTCCCCGTACGGCATCGCGTTCGCGCACAACGGCAACCTGATCAACACGGAACAGTTGCGGCGGGAGATGTTCGAGAACGATCGTCGCCACATCAATACCGATTCCGATTCCGAAATCCTGCTGAACATCCTGGCGCACGAGTTGCAGATCCAGGAACGCCACGCGCTGACGGCAGATGAACTGTTCAAGGCCGTCGCAGCGGTGCACGCGCGCGCGAAGGGCGGTTACGCCTGCGTCGCGATGATTCTCGGTTACGGCGTGCTGGCCTTCCGCGATCCCCATGGCATCCGCCCGCTGGTGCTGGGCGAACGTGACACGCCCGAAGGCAAGGAATACGCGCTGGCCTCCGAGTCCGTCGCGTTCGATATCCTGGGGTTCAAGCGCGTGCGCGACGTGGCGCCGGGCGAGGCGGTGTTCATCGGCCTCGACGGCAAGCTGTCCGCGCGACGCTGCGCGGAAGGCGCAGTGCACGCGCCGTGCATCTTCGAATACGTGTACCTCGCGCGGCCCGATTCGATGATCGAGGACGTGTCGGTATACAAGGCGCGCCTGCGCATGGGCGAAAAACTCGCCGCCAAGATCCTGCGCGAGCGGCCCGACCACGACATCGACTCGGTCATTCCAATCCCCGACACCTCCCGCACCTCGGGTTCCACCTTGGCCGCGGCGCTGGGCGTGCCGTTCCGCGAGGGCTTCGTCAAGAACCGCTACATTGGCCGCACCTTCATCATGCCGGGGCAGGGCCAGCGCGTGCGCTCGGTGCGCCGCAAGCTCAACCCGATTCCGCTGGAGTTCCGCAACAAGAACGTGCTGCTGGTGGACGATTCCATCGTGCGCGGCACGACGTCGCGGCAGATCGTGCAGATGGCGCGCGAAGCCGGCGCCAGGAAGGTGTATTTCGCCTCGGCCGCGCCCCCGGTGCGCTATCCGAACGTGTACGGCATCGACATGCCGGCGCCTGCGGAACTGGTCGCGCATGGCCGCACCGTCGAGGAAATCCGCGAGACCATCGGCGCCGACTGGCTGGTGTATCAGGACCTCGACGATCTCATCGACGCGGTCGCCGAGGGCAACGACAATCTGAAGCACTTCGACGATTCGTGTTTTTCCGGCCGCTACGTCACGGGCGTGGACTCCGAATACCTGCGCCAGTTGGAGTTTCTGCGTTCGGACGAGGCCAAGGCGCAGCGCCGCAGCGCATAAGATGGCGTAGGGCGGGAGCAGCGAAGCGCATCCAGCCATCACGGTCGTCCAATATTGCAGAAGAGTTGCTTCCGTTCTCGGCATTGATCGGCGGGATTCACTGCGTTGCTCCCGCCCCACGATTGGGGAGTCTGCATGCCACGCCGCCTGGTCGCGCTGTTCGACGGCACCTGGAACAAAGTGCAGACCCGCACCAACGTGGAACGCTTCTGGCGACTCGTCGCGTCCGCCGATGCCTCGGGCAACGAACAGGTCTGCAAGTATGTCGCGGGTGTCGGCGTGACGCCCGGCATCGGGCATTTGCTGGGTGGCGCATTCGGACTGGGCCTTTCCGGCAACGTCGAGGAAGGCTTCCAATGGCTGTCGAAGACATGGCGCGAAGGCGACGAGATCTGGCTGTTCGGTTTCAGTCGCGGCGCCTACACCGCGCGCAGCCTCGGCGGCCTGATCCGCAAATGCGGCTTGCTGAAACCGGACGAGAAGGGTGCGGTCGCCTCCGCCGACGTCGATGCAGCTTACGAGCTCTATCGCAACGACCTGCACCCGGACGATCCGGCCATGCAGGCATTCCGCGCCGCGCATTCACGTGAAGTCACCATCCGCTTCGTAGGCGTGTGGGATACCGTGGGCGCGCTCGGGATTCCGGGTGTCGCGTCGTGGTTTCCGTTTGCGCGCAGTCGCTACGCATTCCATGACACCGACCTGAGCAAGATCGTGCAATACGCCTATCAGGCGCTGGCGCTGGATGAACACCGTGCCGACTTCAAACCCACCAAGTGGATCCGGCCCGATGCGACGCTGAAGTCCGGCGAATCGGCGATGGCGTGGAAGCCGGAACAGACCGAGGTGGAACAGCGCTGGTTCGTGGGCGCGCACTCCGACATCGGTGGCGGCGAACAGAGCGATGGCGCCGGACACACCCCGGACACCTTGCCGGAAATCACGCTGGCATGGATGCAGGAGAAAGCCAGGGGTGCGGGGCTTGCCTTCACCGAAGCATACGTGCCTGTCGCGGGCGCCGAGCTCGGCGTGCCCAACGATTCCTACGCGACGTTCATGGGCGGCATCTACAAGTTGTTCAAGCAGCCGTTCCAGCGCGTGATCGGTGGTGGCATCAATGAGACCATTGATCCCTCGGTATGGCTGAAATGGTACCTGCAATCCGGGTACCGCCCGCAGTCGGTCGAAACGGCCATACTGGCGGATCGCATCGAACCGGGATCGACACAAATCGCATGAGCGGATTGTTCGAGGCTGCCAAACGCTGCATCGCTTGCGCGGAACCGAAAGCCAAGGTCGTGCTGACGCGCCAAGCCTTCGATGCCCTTCGCGACGGCCGTCTGTCGCTGCACGGCGACGGCACGCAGCCGGCGCCCATCGGCGCGCCGGGTCGTCCTTCGAGGCCCCGCCTCGTGATGCCGCGCGACGTGCCGCAGCGCGGGCTGGGTACCGCGGAAGGCCGCGCTGCGCTTGTGCACGCCGTTGCACACATCGAATTCAACGCGATCAACCTCGCCTG
The DNA here is from genome assembly GCA_040255405.1 of Lysobacteraceae bacterium. Lineage (GTDB taxonomy): Bacteria > Pseudomonadota > Gammaproteobacteria > Xanthomonadales > Rhodanobacteraceae > 66-474. The sequence goes on along the minus strand of JBDZUX010000009.1, from coordinate 65,055 downwards.
GGATGCGGTGTACCGCTTCCGCGCGATGCCCGACGGTTACTATCGCGACTGGGTTTCCGTGGCTCACGATGAATCGCGCCACTTCACGATGCTGTCCGCGCGGCTCGCGCAGCTCGGCCACGCCTACGGCGACTTCGACGCCCACAACGGTTTGTGGGAAATGGCGGTGAAGACCGAGCATTCCTGCCTGGCGAGGATGGCGCTCGTGCCGCGCGTGCTGGAAGCGCGCGGGCTGGACGTGACGCCCGGCATGATCGCGCGCCTGCGCACGGTCGGCGACGATGCCACCGCCCACATCCTGGAAATCATCCTGCGCGAGGAGGTGCCGCACGTGGCGGCAGGCACGCGCTGGTTCCGTCATTGCTGCGAGCGCGAAGGCCGCGATCCCGATGCGGCCTTCGCCGAACTGTTGCGTGAATACGTGCCGGCCGGCTTGCGCGGGCCGTTCAACCTCGATGCGCGTCGCGCCGCGGGATTCGGTGAAGCCGAACTCGCCGGTCTCGGCGCGATGTGAAACGCGCGACGCCTACAGCGCGTGCGCGATGGTCATCGCGACCAGCGCCGCCACCAGCAGCACCACCGCAAAACGGCTGGACGTCGCGACGCGGCGTTGCAGCGCCGCGACGGATTGCAGGATCGCCTCGCGTTCTTCGCCTTCCGGCAGGTGCACTACCTGCCGCGACAACGCGCCGGCGCGCTCCGCCGCACGGCCGACCACCGCGCCGCCGATCACCGCCGCCGCAATCCCGCACAAGCCGCCGATGCCGATGACCAGCCCCGCGCCATGAGCCACGATGGCACTGTCAAAGCCATGGGTGAAGATCCAGTACATCCACAGGCCCGACAGCACGGTCAGCATCGCCGCCGCGCCGATGAACGCGCCCATTCGCCGCCGCATCAATTCCGCCATCACGGGTGCACCCTGCGGTCCGGTCGCGCGGATCGCCGGCGTCACGTACAAGGTCAGAAACGCCGCCGAGCCCACCCAGAATGCTGCAAAAAGGACGTGCAGCACGCGCACGCCTGCATACCAATCACCCGTCATGGTTTGCCCCTTCGCGCGAAAGGCTGCAAGTATCGGACACGCGCGCCGGCCAGACAACCCGCGGAGTGGGCGCGATCGGCGCCGCGTGTGCGGCGCCGGTCGGCGTCAATGTGCGTCGGCGTGCACTACCGCCGGCGGCGCCGGCAGCACCAGTTTCAGGTACGGCGCGGGCGCATCCTGTCCGGGCGGCACCCAGTCGTGCACGGGTTTGCCTGCCGGTCCCAGCGCATGGATGTACGCGTACATGTCGGTGAGGTCCTTGTCCGACAGGTAGCGGAACGTCCAATACGGCATGGCCGGACGTGCCTTCAGGGACCGCAGCTTGGCGATCCATTCTTTCGCGGTCAGCGTCTGCACGAGCAGCCGCAGGTTGGGCGCGTAGGTGGTGCCCCACGGCCCCTGGAAGTTCATGCCGCCGCCGGTCAGCAGCGCGTCCTTTGGCGCCTGGCCACCAGCCTCTGCCCAGCCGGGGGTGTGGCAGTCCTGGCAGCCGCCGTAATTCACCAGGAATTCGCCGTGCTTGATCGATTTGTTCGACGCGTGCGTGCCGCTCGCGAAAGCCGGTGCAGCCAGAAAGACGCCGATCGCGATGGTCAGTAGTGCCCTGATCATGACTTTCCCTCCTGAGGTTGCGGGGTAATGGGTGCAACCGCGGGCGAGTATTGGCCGGTCGCGCGCTTCGCGCAAGTCGCGGCGCGGGTGTAGGCTCCGAGTCTTGTTCGGAGCGGAGGGGCGCCATGTCCATGCGGAAAGTCATGATCGCATTCACCGCGCTGATGGTCGCTATCCTGGCGTGCGCTGCACCGCCTGCGCCAACGCCCGATCCGCAAGCCAAGACGGGGGTGTATGTGCTTGCCGCCGATCGGGTATTCGACGCGCGCAACGAAGCCACGCACCCGGGCTGGGTGGTGCTGGTCGAGGGTGACAGGATCGCCGCGGTCGGGCCGCGGGATTCCCTCAATGTGCCCGCCAATGCACAGGTGATCGACCTGCCCGGCACCACGCTGCTTCCGGGCCTGATCGACGCACACTCGCACATCTTCCTGCATCCGTACAACGAGACGCTATGGAACGACCAGGTGCTGAAGGAACCGCTGGCTTATCGCACCATCGAGGCGGTCGACCACGTGCGCGGCACGCTGATGGCCGGATTCACCACGCTGCGCGATCTCGGCACCGAAGGCGCGGGTTATGCCGACGTGCAGGTGCAGAAGGCGATCCATGATGGCCTGATTCCCGGCCCGCACCTGTTCGTCGCCACGCGCGCGACGGTGGCCAAGGATTGCTATGGTCCCGGGCCGATGGGTTTCCGCGCCGACATGACGATTCCGCAAGGCGGCATTCCCGTCGCGGGCGTACCCGAGATGATCGCGGCGGTGCGCGACCAGGCCGGCCACGGCGCGGACTGGATCAAGATCTACGCCGACTACCACTGCGGCAAATCGCACGGTTCGGTGCCGACCTTCACCCAGGAAGAATTGAACGCAGGCGTGGAAGCCGCGCATTCGCTGGGCCTGCCGGTATCGGTGCACTCGACTACGCCGGAAGGGATGCGCCGCTCGATCCTCGCGGGTGTGGACACCATCGAGCACGGGTTCAACGGCACCAGGGAAGTGTTCGAGATGATGGCCAAGCACAACGTCGCCTACCTGCCGACGTTGGAAGCGGTCGTCGCGTACGCCGAATACTTCGATGACTGGAAACCGGGCGATCCGCCCAACGACGAAATGAAAGCCTCGCAGAACGCATTCAAGCTCGCGATGCAGGCTGGCGTCACCATCGGCTGCGGCAGCGACGTCGGCGTATTCAAGCACGGCACCAACTACAAGGAAGTGGAACTGATGGTGAAAGACGGCATGCGTCCCGCGCAGGCGCTGCTGGCCGCGACCGCGGTAGACGCGAAGATCCTCCGCCAGCAGGACCGGTTTGGTGAACTGAAACCCGGGCTCGACGCCGACATCATCGCGGTGCAGGGCGATCCAACGAAGGACATCACCGCGATCGAACACGTGCCGTTCGTGATGAAGGGCGGGGTGATCTACAAGCAGCCGCCGGCGGCGCAGCCGATGGCGCAAGCGGCGGTATCGAAGTGATCGGCACGTCCGGGAT
>JBDZUX010000009.1:0-61801 GCA_040255405.1 Lysobacteraceae bacterium | reverse complement strand
TCGGCGGCGCCGCGGTGCTGCTCCTGGGCCTGGTGTATTGCGAACTCGGTGCCGCATTGCCGCACTCGGGTGGCGTGGTGCGCTACCCGGTGTATTCGCATGGCTCCCTGCTCGGCTTCTTGATGGGCCTGATTACGCTGATCGCGTTTTCCAGCCTGATCGCGATCGAGGTGACCGCCTGCCGCCAGTACGCGTCGGCCTGGTTCCCGCAACTTACGCAGGCGGGATCGCAGTCGCCCACGCCGCTCGGATGGCTGGTGCAGCTTGCGCTGCTCCTGGTTTTCTTCCTGCTGAATTACTACAGCGTCAAGACCTTCGCGCGCGCCAACAACCTCGTCAGCGTGTTCAAGTTCGTGGTACCGCTGACGGTCATCGTGGTGCTGTTGTGGTTCTTCCATGGAGGCAACTTCACCGCGCACGGTTTCGCGCCGTTCGGATTCTCAGGCATTGCCGGCGCCATATCCGCCGGTGGCATCATCTTCGCGTATCTCGGCCTGACGCCGATCGTCTCGGTGGCAGGTGAAGTGCGCAATCCGCAGCGCAACATCCCGATCGCGCTGGTCCTGTCGGTGGTGTTGTCGACGGGCATCTACCTGCTGCTGCAGATCGCATTTCTCGGCAGCGTACCGGCCACGATGGTCGCGCACGGCTGGAAGGGCATCGACAAGCTGTTCGCGCTGCCGTTCCACGACATCGCGATCGCGCTCGGAATCGGATGGCTGTCGTTCCTGGTGGTGTGCGACGCCGTCATTTCGCCCAGCGGCTGCGGCAACATCTACATGAACGCGACCCCGCGCGTGGTGTACGGCTGGGCGCGCGGCGGCACCTTCTTCAAGTTGTTCACGAACGTCGATGCCCGATCCGGCATACCGCGCCCCGCGCTGTGGCTGACGCTGGCGCTGTCGATCTTCTGGACGCTGCCGTTCCCCTCGTGGTCTGCGATGATCAACGTGGTGTCCGCTGCGCTGGTGCTGAGCTACGCCGTCGCGCCCGTCACCACCGCGGCGTTGCGCCGCACCGCGCCCGACATGCCGCGCCCGTTCCGCGTGCGCGGTTTCGCGGTGCTGGGTCCGCTCTCGTTCATCGTCGCGGCGCTGATCGTGTACTGGTCCGGCTGGGGCACGGTGTCGTGGCTGTTGGGATTGCAGGTCGTGCTGTACGCGGTATACGTGGCCCATGTTGCGCGGCGGTCGACGCAGCGCGATCAACTTGCGCGCGACGTCCGCGCATCGCTGTGGCTGATGGGCTTCTATGCGTTGATGCTGATTGCCTCGTGGCTCGGAACGTTCGGCGGCGCGCGCTTCATCGAAGGGCCATGGGATTCCGTCCTGGTCGCCGGCATGGCGCTGGCCGTCTACTACTGGGGCGAGCGCAGCGGCGTGCCGTCGTCGCAACTTGCGGGGAGCACAGGCAGCCGCGGCGCTTGACGCCGCCGTGGATTCTGAACCATGGAGGTGAAGGGCGGTTATCCGTGGTGGACGGTGCGCAATGGATTGCTGCGCCACTGCCCACCGCTGTTCGAATGACATCGAACGCGAAGTGGTCGGCGCAGGGCCGGCATTGTCGGGGCGCTGGCCGCCCGTGCGCTGATCGATGCGGCGTGGCCGCGATCGTGCTGGATCGCCACGCAATGGTGTCACAGGCGCGCCGCCGGGATCTTGCCCGTTGCCGAGCGGCTGTCGTCGGGATTCGCGGCGCAACCCCGGGCCTGCACGCTTGCTGCACGGTACCTTTGGCCTATTGTTGGTCCATGGGGGGATGATTACGCTCGGCGCGCCGGATCGGGAGAACGTCGATGCGAGTCGCAGGCGTCGGGCAGGCAGTGTTTGCGCTGACCATGATCGGGGTTGGAATCCTGGGCCTGGTGCGTGGCGACTTCGTGCAGATCTGGCAGCCGGTGCCGCAGGCATGGCCGGCGCGCGAAGCGCTGGTGTATCTATGCGCCGCGGTTTCCCTCGGATGCGGCGCGGGATTGTTGTGGCCCCGCACCGCCGCGCCCGCGGCGCGCGTGCTGTTCTTCTACCTGCTGGTCTGGATGCTGCTGGTCAAGGTGCGTTTCATTTTTCTGGCCCCGACTACCGAAGTGTCGTACCAGAGCAACGGCGAAAATGCGGTGATCGTGGCGGCCGCGTGGACACTGCTGGTGCGCCTGGCGTCGGACTGGGACCGGAAGCATCTCGGCTTCTTCAGTGGCGAAAATGGATTGCGATGCGCGCGGGTGCTGTATGCCCTGGCGCTGATCGCCTTTGGCCTGTCGCACTTTTTCTATCTTCAGTTCACTGCCCCGCTGGTACCGAGCTGGTTGCCATGGCCCGCGGGCTGGGCGTATTTCACCGGCGGTGCCTATCTGGCGGCGGGGCTGGCCATGCTTGTCGGCATCGGTGCAAGGCCGGCAGCCTTGTTCTCGGCATTGCAGATGGGGCTGTTCACGGTTTTGGTGTGGCCGCCGCTGGTGCTCGCGGGCACGATCACTGCCGCGCAGTGGGGCGAGTTCATCGTCTCATGGGTGCTCACCGCCGCGGCGTGGGTGGTGGCCGACTCGTATCGTGGCACACGGTGGATGGTTGCGGGTGCGCAAGTTCGCGTCGCGTCTACCTAGCAAGCCGGATGGCAGCGCGCGGAAGGATGCCGTGACGCGGTGACGGGCGCCCTTTGAGCAAAACCGGGATCGATCCGCAACTTCTGCAACCCCATGCGTACCGGTTCGGCGTAAATTCCCGCTCGCCGGTCCGTCCCGGGCGCAGGAGCCGCCGCCGTAGAGGTGACGAAGTGAACAGCACCGTGCAACCCGGCCGCTTGTTGTTCGCCGCCGCGATGACCGCGCTTGGCATCACGGGATTCGTCAACGGCGATTTCGCGCTGGTGTGGCAAAACGTTCCGGCGCACCTGCCGGGGCGAACGGTCCTTGCCTACGTCTGTGCCGTGATCGAAGTGGTGGCCCGCATTGGCAGTGAAAATGCCCGCGGACACGCCGTCCCACAAAACGTCGCGAACCCCGCGGCATCGCTCGCGGCGCCGCCCTTCAGCCATTGCGCGACGAACAGTACGACGCCGGCGATCACCCGCGCGAGCACGAACCGCTTCAACCAGTAGCGCCAGGTCATCGTGCCGTCAACCGGCCTGGCGATGCGCGGTGCGCGCGAACAGCCTGGTCGTCGCAGTGTGCATGGTCCGGTTTCCTCGTCGGGCAAGCAGCGGGATTTACGGCGAGTACGCGATCGCCTGCCGCGTGAACGTCGCGAGATCGATATTGGTGCCGCACACGATCAAGCCGACGCGTTTCCCGTCCAGGGTCCTGCGCAGCGGTCCGCACAATGCGGCGGTCGCGGCGGCGCCGGCGGGCTCCACCGCCAGTTTCATGTCCGCGAACAACAGGCCCATCGCGTGCTGCATCGCCTCATCGGGGATGGTCACGATTTCGTCGACGAAACGGCGCGCCACGCCGAAACTGTAGGGCAGGGCGTAGGGCGCGGCGAGGCTGTCCGCGATCGTCGCGACGCGTTCGAGTTTCTGCGGCGACCTGGTTTTGAAGCTCCGCGACATGCTGTCCGCGCCTTCGGGTTCCACCCCGTACACCTTGCAATGCGGTTGCATCTGCTTGACCGCGCAGGCGACGCCCGCGATCAGCCCGCCGCCGCCGACCGGTACGATCACCGCGTCGAGGTCGTCGACTTGATTGCAGAGTTCGAGGCCGACGGTCGCGGTGCCGAGCACCGTCCGCTCGCCTTCGAAGGGGTGGATGAACGTGCGGCCTTCGTCGTGCTGGATGCGTTCGACTTCGGTGAATGCCGCATAGACGTCGTCGGTCAGCACAACCTGTGCGCTGTAAGCGCGGCACAGCGCCACCCGTGCGGGATTTGCGGTTTTCGGCATCACCACCTTCGCGGTGGTGCCGACGCTGCGCGCCGCGAACGCGACGGCGATGGCGTGGTTGCCGGCGCTGACGGCGGTGACGCCGCGTTGCTTTTGTTCGTCCGTCAGCGCCAGCGCATTCAACAATGCGCCGCGCGCCTTGAAGGTTCCGGTGTACTGCAGCAGTTCCAGTTTCAGGAACGCTTGCGTGTGGGCGCCGGCCGCGCGTTCGACGGCCTGGCCGCGCCACGGCCACGCCGGTGTCTCGCGCACGCGTTCACCCAGGCGCTCGCGCGCGGCGCGGATGTCCGCGATGGAAGGGAAATCGGCCATCGCGGCACTGTAGCGGACCGGGTTGATGGAAGAAAGTTGCGGCGCGGTGATTGGCCGTCGGCAATGGAATGAACCAATATGCTGAGGCTTGGGTTCCGAAGGTCGAATTCCGGCTTCACCGGCGGACGAAACACCTCCCGGCTTGTATTCCGGGGCGGGCGGCGCTTCATGGCAGGCCGAACCCGGTATCGGTGGGAGCAGCCGATGTCGATCTGCCCGCAACCGATTCCGGATCGCGCGGCGCGCGTCCGGAATGACAACAAGGGTTGAGCCTGCAGTTTGATTTGCCGGCCGAAGCCCTCGAGCTTGTCGTCTCGGGGCCGCGTCCCGAGCCCGAATCAATGCGGCGTGGAAACCCGATCGGCCATCTGTTCCTTGAGCGATCGGGCATCGGTGGCCTGCAAATCGGCTTGCGCCACGATGCCACGCAACTCGCCGCTTGCGTCCACAATGGGCATGCGGCGGATGCGGTGCGACGCCATCGCTTGCGCGCAATCTTCCAGCGTGTCGCTCTCGTTGCACGTCACCGCGGGCGCGGTCATGCAGTCCGTGGCGCGCACCGCAGCGATGTCGCGACCGGCCGCGACCGCACGCACCACGATGTCGCGATCGGTGACCACGCCCAGCAATTTCCTCGCGCCATCCACTGCCATGACCGGCACTTCGCCGATGTCCTGGTCGCGCATCAGTTGCGCCACGTCTTGTAGCGTCGCATTGGGCGGACGGCAGACGGGGTTCCATGTCATGACGTCCTTGATGTTCATGGCTACTCCTTGCACGTTGCGGAAACGGTGGTTCATGAAAGCACCCCGTGTGTTTCGGCGGCATGAAAGCGGCGCAAAACCGGCGTTTGCCGGTCCGGGTGTTCAGCCGGAGTCTTCGATGTCCGCGGTCACCCCGACGCGAGCCCGGCGCCGACCGCGTGGCGGCAGGCGCTGCGCTTATTTCGAGACGGCGCGAGACGGGGCAGCCGTGGGCCTCGCCCGTTCGAAGTGCAGCGACATGCCGGCCAGTGTCACGCGCGATGGCTGCTTCAGCGCGTCGATGTCGAAGGTGGCGTAAGCCTCACCATAGAACTTGTAGCGCCAAGCCACGCGGAACGTGTTGTCGTGCCACGGCTCGAGATCGCCCGTGAAATCGGGGTTGCCGAGGCGCAGCACGAGGTGGCCGTATTCCATTGCAACGTGCGCCTTGCCGTCGAGGTGATCCACGTAGGTGCCCGCGTAATCGGCCAGCGGCAGTGGCGGTTTGCTGCCCGGCACGCGCGTCGCAGCGAGCCGCTTGTCCATCGCCGCGCCTTTGGCCTCGTTTTTGTGTACTGCGGCGAGCAGCGCGGGTTCAAGGTCGTGTCGTGGCAGATCAAGCATCGTCTGCAGCACGCGTGCGACGATCGCGAAACGTGCGTCCGCGTGGTCCATGTTCTCCATCACCGTGATGCCGAGTTGCGCGTCCGGCACCAGCACCATCGCCGAGGCCATGCCGTCGATGTCGCCGGCGTGCCACGCGATCTTGTGGCCATGGTCGTCCTGCACGAACAGGCCCAGACCATAGGTGTAAAACGTGCCATCCGGCATCCACGCGCGGATTTCGTCGCCGACGCCGGTGCCGGATTGGATCAGCATCCGTGGCGTCATCATCGCGTCGACGACGTTCGGATCCAGCACCGTCCTGCCGTCGTACTCGCCATCGGCCAGCAGCATCTGCATCCAACGGGCCATGTCGTTGGCACTGGACCAGATGCCGCCCACCGCGGCAAATACGTCCATGTTGTGCGGCCAGTAACGGTGCATCACCCCGGTCTTGCCGTCGAGCATTGCGTGCGGGGCGGCGACGTTGTTTGCCGCTGTGACGCCGGCTTCGGTGCTCACCGTGCGATCCATGCCGAGCGGCCGGAAGAGATGCGCGGCGACGTAATCGTTCCAGCCCTTGCCCGTGATGGCCGGAATGAAGCGGCTGGCGGCAAGGTACTGGACGTTGTTGTAGCAGAACGTGGTGCGGAAGCCGTATTCGGGTTTCTGGAACCGCACGCGCCGCACGATGTCGGACGCGTCGCTGGTGTACCACGCGGCGCCCGGGTCGCAGTAACCGGTCCGGTGCGTCAGCAGGTCGCGCAAGGTGGCGTTCCGGTTGACGTACGGGCTTTCCAGTTTGAAATCTTCGAGTTCGTCGACGACCGGCGTGTTCCACTGAAGCTTGCCCGCGGAAACCAGGGTGCCCAGGGCCGCGACGGTGAATGCCTTGGAATTGGAGCCGATGTCGAACAGCGTGTCCGCGTCGACCTTTTCGGACTTGCCGAGTTCGCGGACGCCGTAACCGCGCGCCAGCACGACCTTGCCGTTTTGCACGATCGCAACAGACAGACCCGGCACGTGCCAGTCGTGCATGGCCTGCTGTACGTAGCCGTCCAGCGCCTGCAGGTTGGCCGGCCCGGACGCGGGCGGCGCGGCAAGCGCCACCGGCGTCGCGATCACGGACAGCAGCGGGAACCACCAGCGTGCGCGCATCACCGTTCCCCCGAAGCTAGACGAGGCCGCATTGTTGCACGGCCGGCGACCACGTCGGCCGTGTCAGGTCACCGCACGCGCGCAGGGCCGGCAGCGAACGTGTCGTTGGTGCGATCGACGTCCGGCAGCACGGCATCGGGATCGATGGTCGCGCGCTTGATGCGCCTGGCCCCGGCGATCGCTACGTCGAATTGCGTGTGCTGCATCCAGGTCGCGACCGGTACGTGCACGTCGCTCGTGCTGCCGTCGTCGAACGTCACCCGCAGCGTCGCCGGCATCGCGAACTTGTCGAGATTCGCCACCGTGACCAGCGCGCCCCTGGCTGGGTCGTTGTCGACGTACTTCACGCCGACCACCGCAAGGTCGAGCTTCCAGTTGTGCTGGAACCAGCCTCGCCAGAACCACGACAGGTCTTCGCCGGCGGCGCTGTCCATGGTGCGGAAGAAATCGGAAGGCGAGGGGTGCTTGAATGCCCAGTCGCGCACGTATTGCTTGAACGCGGCATCGAATCGATCGGGACCGAGGATCTGCTCGCGCAGCAACGTGAGCCCGTAGGCGGCCTTGAAATACGTGATCGGGTGGCGGTACTTCTCGCGGATGGCGTCGGCGCGCATCAGGATCGGCGGTGCTTCGGGATCGTCGAACACCTGCTTGATGATGTCCTTGGCGGGATCACCGGTTTGCGATGCGTATTCGCTGTCCTTCTTCGGCGCGAACTCGCCATCGTGCACCTTGCCCCAGGCCGCATGGGCGATCACGTCGACGAAGGTGTTCATGCCCTCGTCCATCCAGGCGTGGCGGCGTTCGTCGCTGCCGACGATCATCGGGAACCACGAATGCCCGACTTCGTGTACCGCCAACAGGAACAGGCTGTAGCCGTTCGCCTTCCACCAGTCGAACACGATGCCGGGATATTCCATGCCGCCGGCGATGCCGGCTTCCGCGATCGCATTCGGCCACGGGTAGTCGAAACCGGTGTACTTCGAGAAATACTCCACGGTGTACTTCACGTGCTGCGTGGAGTTCTGCCAGCCGTCCTTGCCGATGCTTTCGACGGGGTAGGCCGATTGCGCCATCGCATGCTTGCCACCGGGCAGGTCGATACGTGCCGCATCCCACACGTAGGCGGCCGACGCACCGAACGCGACGTCGCGGGTATTCTGCATCCTGAAGCGCCACGTCAGGGTGCCGCCTTGTTTCGGACGGCTGGCGGGATCGGTGACCTCGGCGGCCGAGCGGATCACGACCGTCTTGTCCGAGTTGCGAGCTTGTTCGTATCGCTGCAATTCGGTCTTCGTGAGAACGTTTTCGGGGTTCACCAGTTCGCCGGAACCGACAATGAGCATGTTCGACGGCGCGGTGATCGAGTAGTCGAAATCGCCGTATTCGAGATAGAACTCGCTGTTGAGATACGGCGCGGTGTCCCAGCCGCGCAAGTCGTCGTACACGCACATGCGTGGATACCACTGGGCGATTTCGAAGATGTCGCCGTTCCTGGTACGAAACCAGTCGGTGCGGCCGCCAAACGCACCCGGAATCGTGTAATGCCAGGCGATCCTTACCCGCACCTTGCCGCCGTTCGCCGCGACCGGCTGCGGCAAATCCACACGCATGCGGGTGTCGCTGACGAGGTGCGCGGCGCTCACCGTGCCGTGGTCACCGATCACTTCGACCGACGTGATCACGTCGCCGTCGGTGTGCTCCTCGAACTTCGGCGCGCTGTCACCGGAGAAGTTGCCGCGCGCGTCGGTGCGATACTGGTTCTGGTCGAGCTGCAGCCACAGGTAGTCGAGCGGCTGGGGGCTATTGTTGGTGTAGGTGATCGTCTCGGTGCCGGTGAGGGTCTTGCCCTGCGGATCGAGCGTCGCGTGGATTTCGTAGTCCGCGCGGTTCTGCCAGTAGTCCGGGCCGGGCCGCCCGTCGGCGCTGCGATAGCGATTGACCGGGTTCTGGTGATGGAAGGGCGCGAACAACGCCTGCGGATCGTATTTGGACGCGACCGGCTTGCCCGCGGCGGGCGTCGCCGCGGGCAATGCGAAGGGGACAAACCAGCACAGCGCGAGCGCGCACAACCAGGCAGTCTTCATGGATTTTCCGTCGGCGGGGGGCGAGCGCGTCCCGGACCCGGGCGCCGCGCGTTGAACGCCCAAGGATGCCATGCGGATGCCGCAGGGTCACGATGACCAATGGCCTATGCGTGCGATCGTCCTTGATCGCTGCACCACATGCAGGCCGTGGACCTGACAACCTGCAGCGCCACGCGACATCGGAACGACCATCCATGGTCTGACTTTTCACCACAGCTACTCCGATCGGGATTCATCGTTCGACGGTTTCGGTCAGCCCTTGTGCTTGGCGAGCCGCAGCCAGGTGTCGACCACGGTGTCGGGATTCAGCGACACCGATTCGATGCCCTGGTCCATCAGCCATTCGGCGAGATCGGCATGGTCGGACGGACCCTGCCCGCAGATGCCGACGTACTTGCCCTTGGCACGCGCGGTCTGGATCGCCATCGCGAGGAGTTTCTTCACCGCCGGATTCCGCTCGTCGAACAGGCCCGCCACGATCGAGGAATCGCGATCCAGGCCGAGCGTCAACTGCGTCAAATCGTTCGAGCCGATGGAGAAGCCATCGAAGATATCGAGGAATTCCTCCGCAAGCAGCGCGTTGGACGGCACTTCGCACATCATGATGACCTTCAACGCTTCGTTGCCGTCGATGCTTTCACCCTGTTTCAGGCCGTTCGACTTCAGCACATCGATGACCTTGCGGCCCTCATCCAGCGTGCGGATGAACGGGATCATCACCCACACGTTGTCGAGGCCCATCGCCTCGCGCACTTTCTTGACCGCCTTGCATTCGAGCCCGAACGCCTCGGCGAAGGAATCGTCCACGTAGCGCGAGGCGCCGCGGAACCCGATCATCGGGTTTTCCTCGTGCGGTTCGTACCTGCCGCCGCCGAGCAGGTTGGCGTACTCGTTGGACTTGAAGTCCGACATGCGCACGATCACGGTCTTCGGGTACACCGAGGCCGCGATCGTGGCGATGCCTTCGGCGAGGCGGTCGATGTAGAAATCGACCGGGCCTGCATAACCCGCGATGCGCTCGTCGATCTTCGCCTTGGTGTCAGCATCCTGCTCGTCGTATTGCAGCAACGCCTTCGGATGCACGCCGATGTGGCTGGCGATGATCATTTCGAGGCGTGCCAGGCCGATGCCCTGGTTCGGCAGCATCCCGAAGTCAAACGCGCGCTCGGGATTGGCGACGTTCATCATGATCTTGAGCGGTGCGGGCGGCATGTCGCCGAGGTCCGCGGTGATGCGCTCGAATTTCAGCTTGCCGTCGTAGATGAAACCGGTGTCGCCCTCGGCGCACGACACGGTGACTTCGCGTCCGTCCGGGACCTTCTCGAGCGCGTTGCCGGTGCCGACGACCGCCGGCACGCCCAGTTCGCGCGCGATGATCGCGGCGTGGCAGGTGCGTCCGCCACGATTGGTGACGATGGCCGCGGCCTTTTTCATGATCGGTTCCCAGTCCGGGTCGGTCATGTCGGCGACCAGCACGTCGCCTTCCTTGAACTGATGCATCTTGTCCAGCGATTTGATCACGCGCGCAGTGCCGGCGCCGATCTTCTGGCCGATCGAACGGCCTTCGGCCAGCTCCTTGCCTTTCTCGTTCAACTGGAAGCGCTCGAGTTGGGTCGCATGTGCGCGCGACTTCACCGTTTCCGGGCGCGCCTGCACGATGTAGAGTTTGCCGGTGGCACCGTCCTTGGCCCACTCGATGTCCATCGGACGCTGGTAGTGTTCCTCGATGGTCAGAGCCTGCTTTGCCAGCGATTCGACATCGGCGTCCGAGATGCAGAACTTGCGACGCAGTGCGTCCGGTGTCGCTTCGATCTTCACGCGTTCGCCGGGTTGGTCGGAATACACCATGCGCTGCTGCTTGGCGCCGAGGTTGCGGCGCAGCACCGCCTGCTTGCCCGCTTTGAGTGTCGGCTTGAACACGTAGAACTCGTCGGGGTTCACCGCGCCCTGCACCACCATTTCGCCCAGGCCGTAGCTCGCGGTGACAAACACCACGTCCCGGAAACCGGATTCGGTGTCGAGCGTGAACAGCACGCCCGACGCGCCGATGTCGGAGCGCACCATCAATTGCACGCCGGCCGAGAGCGCGACTTCCTCGTGGCTGAAGCCCTGATGCACACGATAGGCGATCGCACGGTCGTTGTAGAGCGAAGCGAAGACTTCCTTCACCTTGTGCAACACGTCCTCGATGCCGGTGACGTTGAGGAACGTTTCCTGCTGGCCGGCGAATGACGCGTCGGGCAGGTCTTCGGCCGTGGCGGACGAGCGCACTGCCACCGGGACGTTTTCGCCGCCAGCGTCCTTGCAGAGTTTCGCGTAGGCATCGCGGATTGCCTGTTCGAGTTCATCCGGCAATTTGGTATCGACGATCCAGCCGCGGATTTCCTTGCCGGCCGCGGCCAACGCGGTGACATCTTCGACGTTCAACGTCGCGAGCTGCTTCTGGATCCGGCCGGCGAGGCCGCTCTTTCCCAGGTACGCGCGAAACGCTTCCGCGGTGGTGGCGAACCCGCCCGGAACCGACACGCCCAGCTTGGCAAGGTTGCCGATCATTTCGCCCAGTGAAGCGTTCTTGCCGCCGACCTTGCCAAGGTCGGTCATGCGCAATTGGTCCAGCCACAGGACAAGTTCGGTCACGACGATCTCCATGAGCGGGCGGAGGGCCCGTAAACCGGCTATTTTCGCGGGCATCCTGACTGGACACAAGCCGCGCCACGCCACGCGTTCGGCGCGGATACACTCGGCCGGTGTTTGGCATCCGGAGATGGCTTTGAACGGCAACGGCCGCAGGACGGTTTTTTTCGTTTCCGATTCCACTGGTATTACCGCCGAAACCATCGGCAATTCCATCCTTGCGCAGTTCGAAGGCGTGCAGTTCGACGGCCATCGCATCGCGTTCGTGGACAACCCCGACAAGGCGCGGGCCGCGGCGCTGCGCATCAAGACCGTGTACGCGCAACACGATGAGCGGCCGATCGTGGTGAATACCGTGGTCGACCCGCAGTTGTGCGAGATCATCGCCGAGTCCGGTGCGCTGATGATCGACGTCCTGGCTCCGTTCATCGGAACGCTGGAGCTGGAGCTCGGCGCGCGGCGTTCCGGTGCCGTCAACCGCGCGCACGGCCTGGTCGACTTCAACCAGTACGAGGCGCGCATCAACGCCACCAACTATGCGCTGGCCCACGACGACGGCATCGACGTTGATTACAGCCAAGCCGACGTCGTGCTGGTGGGCGTTTCACGGGTCGGCAAGACCCCGACCTGCCTGTACATGGCATTGCACTACGGCGTGAGGGCCGCCAATTACCCGCTGACGGACGAGGATCTGGCGCGTGGCTACCTGCCGCGGCGCCTGGAAGGCTGCCGCAACCGCCTGTACGGACTTACCATCGATCCGATCCGGCTCGCACAGGTGCGCGAGGCGCGGCGCCCCGGCAGCTCCTACGCAAAGCTCGACCGCTGCGCCCACGAGCTTGCGGTGGCCGACCGCATCTTCCGCCGCGAGAACATTCCTTCGCTCAACACCACCCACACGTCCATCGAGGAAATCGGCAGCAAGATCATGGCGCACCTTGGCATCGAAAGGCACATGTTCTGAGCGACGATGTCGCTTGTCGCCATTCGGGGCCCCGCAAGAGCGGATGTGCTTGGACAGGCCGGCCCGGTGACCTCGAAGTTCATTGAAACGGCCGGTTTCCGGGCATATGATCGGGCACGCATGATGCCTCGACCGAATGGGCGGGGCACCTCCCAAGCGCAGAACTGGTAGCCGTTGCGCCCGGTGTGGGGGCCGAAAAGGCGGTGAGGGTTGCGTCGCGAGGTTTATCCGAAAGACCGCCGTCGTGGCCTCGACGGTGCAGGCAGGCTGCTCGAGGGCCGTCTGTCCTGGACTCCTTTTTTGTGCGCCTTGATCCAAGGGTGAGTGACTTTTGAAAGCCGGTTGACGATTGCGGTTTGTCTGCGCCGGAGGGCCAAATCGCAAGGACGAAAAAGAAGACCAGGGGTGTCAAATGCATCAAAGTCGCGAACGCTCGCTTGCATTGGCCGTTGCTGTCGCCCTCGCGTCGTGCGCGCCTCAGGCTTTGGCCGCTGCACCGCCGCAGGCCGAACCTCACTCGCATCTCGGCAACCTACCCGTGCCGCCGCTTGGCCAAATGGATTTTCGGGTGCCGATTGCGATCACCGGCCTTGAAGACTATGCGGGGCTCGCCATCTCTCCGGGTTGGGCTGACGTCGTCACGTCGTGCACTCGTGCATCATCCGTCGTAACACCGACATCCACGGATACTGAATTGTGTCTCGGCAGTGAGTCGGCGCCGCCGCGTGACCTGTCGCGTGCTTCACCGCTGATTTCGGTTGGCCTTCCGGTACTGGATAGTAGGCGATCTTTCATTTCACCCATCCCCAACGGCGTAGTCGCATCGTTCGCTCCCGCGGCTTCCGCTGCAGCGTCGTCGCCAGCCCAGCCCGATCTGCGCCCCGACAATCCGCCGATTCCGCCCTCCGTTCCAACGAATATCTGGGCACCGGTTTCGGCCAGCGCACCCGGCGGCAGCGGTACCTGGACGCACATGTCGGCCACCTGGACCGATGCCAACGGCGACGCTCGCGCAGCGATGTCGCCGCAACCGGGCTTCGCCATTTTTCAGGGCGCGCCCGGCACCGTGACCGTGGACGACAGCGCCGGCGCGATCAGCATCACCGGCATGCATTTCGCGGTCGACGGTTACACGTTGACGGGCGACGCGCTGCAGCTGGCAGGACACGCTGGTGATCAAGTGAGTATCGACGTGGGCGACGGCACGTCCGCCAGTGCAGGCTATAAGGCCACCATCAACAACTTGCTGACCGGCAACACCGGCCTCACCAAAAACGATTTCGGTACGCTGATTCTGACGGGTTCGAGTGCCTATACAGGTGAAACAGATATCAACGAGGGTACGTTGGCGCTCGGTGGTAACGGGAGCATCGCCGATTCCAACAATGTCGTGATCTACGGTCGCGGCGTCTTGGACATTTCCGGCACGAGCGGGGGAGCGACCATCAGGAACTTGGAAAATGACGGATCCACCAATAGTTCGGTAGTACTCGGTGGAAAGACGCTTACGATCAGCAACGCATTCGGAGACGGCTTCTCTGGTGCCATCAGCGGTACCGGTGGACTCACGATTTCAAATGGTTGGTTCACTCTATGGCGTGCCGCGTACACGGGTCTGACGACAATCAACGCTGGCGCTGGGTTACAGGTGGGTTTCTCCGGGAGCGGGGCGTCTATTGCGGGTGACGTCGTCGACAACGGTTCGCTGGAATTTTTCCACAATGATGATGTGACCTACGGTGGCGTTATCTCCGGTACCGGCACGTTAACCCAAGAGGGAACGGGTAAACTGACGTTGGCGGGTGCCAATACCTTCAGCGGAGGGGTCTGGATATCGGGGGCGACGGACGCCACTACAGGAGACGTCATTCAAAGCACATTGGCCATTTCGAGTGACGTCAATCTGGGCGCAAGCACGGGCGCCGTTAATCTCGCCGACAGTACTCTGGAAACTACCGCATCGTTCACCCTCACGCATCCCGTCGTCATAAATGGTCTCGGCGCACTCGAGGTAAACGGCTGGATTCAGACGGACGCGGGGACAAGTCTGACTGCTGCTGCTCCGATCAGTGGCTTTGGGAGATTGATCAAGACCGGCGCCGGAACGCTTGTGCTCGCGGCGGATAACACCTATGCCTACGGGACTGAGCCCGCTACCACGATCGCGGCTGGTACCTTGCAGGTGGGCGATGGGGGAACTGCCGGGTCGATTCCAAGAGGTGTGGTAGACAATGGTTCACTGGTGTTCAATCGCAGCGACTTTTTCACTTACGACGGCTATGTTTCCGGAACCGGATCACTGACGCAGGCCGGTACTGGCGTGCTGATACTTGCCGGAGACAGCACATACACCGGCGGTACCACGATCAGTTCGGGCATTCTGCAAATAGGCAACGGCGGTACCACGGGTTCCATTACAGGGAATGTCAACACGATCGGCTACGGCACCTTGGCATTTTTCCGCAGCGACGACATCACGTTCAATGGCGTTATCAGCGGCACCGGGTTCGTGGTTCAGGAGGGCGAGGGCACGCTGACACTGACGGGTACGAATACCTACAGTGGCGACACCACGGTTATGAATTCCGGAGCGCTGCAGGTTTCCAGCGA
The DNA here is from genome assembly GCA_040255405.1 of Lysobacteraceae bacterium. Taxonomy (GTDB): domain Bacteria; phylum Pseudomonadota; class Gammaproteobacteria; order Xanthomonadales; family Rhodanobacteraceae; genus 66-474. The sequence goes on along the minus strand of JBDZUX010000009.1, from coordinate 46,817 downwards.
TGCCAATCTGGGGGCAACATCATTCATCGACCTCGTCGAAAACGGCACGCTGCGCGCCGGGGGCTCGTTTACGTTGTCGCATAGAATCGAGACTCAAGGCAATGCAAGTATCGATACCAACGGCTACGCACTTGCGGTGACCGGTGATATCTTCGGCGATGGCTCTGGATCCAGCGCGCTTATCAAAGAGGGTGCGGGGACGCTGACACTGTTGGGAAGCCTTACCTATGAGGGGCTTACGACCGTAAACGCCGGTACCTTGCAGGCAGCCACCCTGCTACCCGGCGATGCCATGGTTGCCGCGAGCGGTACATTGGATGCGGTGGCGGGTGTCGTGGGCGATCTCTCCAGCTCGGGCAAGGTGGCAGTGCACGGTGGCGACACCGCGGTGGGCGGCAACTACACGCAAGCGTCGACGGGTACGCTGGCGGTGAGCCTGGGCAGCAAGCTGGCGGTGACGGGCACGGCGACGCTCAGTGGCGGCACCCTGGAGGTGACCGGCGCCGACAGCGGCTATGCCGCCAACACGCACACGCAGGTACTCACGGCGGGCGGTGGCGTGACCGGAACATTCGCCAATCTTGTCAAGGACACGGGCGTGGTGTTCACGTCCACGACCATCGGCTACGGCGCCAACGATGTGTATCTGGACACGACCGGCCTGAACATCACGGTGGCCGCGGCCGAGATGGGTTTCGTCGATCCCGCGTCGGCATCGGCAGCGCAGCGCGTGCAGACCGGGTTCGAGGCGATCGATGCCACGATGGCAGCCGGCGGCACGCCTTCGTCGAACGTCATGCAAGGCGCCGGCGCCATCCAGCACAGTGCCACGCCGGCCGCCGCGCAGGCGACGCTGCAGAGCCTGTCCGGCCAGTTGCACGCAGCCAGCGCCGCGATGTTGTTCAGCGGCATCGACGCGGGCAACCATGCACTGGCGGAGCACTTCGATGATCTTGCCAGCGGCCGGGCGAAGTCGGGCATCTGGTACAGCAACCTCGGCCGGGAAGGCAGCCTGCAACGCAGCGGTTATGCAGGCGCGAGTTTCCGCAGCGGCGGTGGCGTGGCCGGTGCCGACATGCGCATCGGCGCGCACGGGCTGTTGGGGGTCGCGGCCGGGCAGAGCAGCGGCTACGGTCAACTCGATGCGGCCTGGGACCACGACCGCACCTGGATGAACACGATCGCGCTGTACGGCGGGGTGGTCAACGGGCCGTGGTATGCAAGCGCACAGGTCGCGAGCGGCTGGTATCGCGAGGACATGCAGCGTTTACTGCAACTGGGTGCGCTGATGGCGCCGGTCGGCAATGCCTCCACCGGGCGCTACATGGCGGGCGCACTGGAAGGCGGCCGGATGTTCCAGATGGGCGGCACCCGCATCGTGCCGTTTGCGGACGTGCGTTACCAGAGCCTCGCCCTGGGCGGCTTCGCCGAGCAGGGTGGTTTGGGTTACGGGCTCAAGGCCGGGGCGCATACCGTCGGTCGTTTGCAGACGGGCATGGGACTGCGCGCCGAGCGCGGCTGGCGACTGGCCAACGGCATGCAGGTGGCGTTCGATGGCAGTGCCGGTTGGCAGCACACGCTGCACCAGTACGGCGATGTGTTCAACGCCAGCTTCACGGGCTTCAACGACTGGCTGCCGGTGGCGGGCATCGGTCTGTCGCGGAACACGACGATCTGGCGTGCCGGTGTGTCGCTGTGGCCGAAGTCCAACTTCGGCTTGCGCCTGGGTTACATGCGTGAACAGGACCAGCGCCAACGGGCAGGCAGCGCGATGCTGCAGGGCACCGTGAGGTTCTGAGTCAGGCGTCGTCGTCGTTCAGCCTTGTTCCGATGCGAATGTCCGCTGCTTGGATGGCGAAGCGACGCATGGTGTCGAGGATGGCTTGACACTGCTTTCACAGAGGCACGCGTTACGCTACCGTTACGGCGACGCGTACGTTGTCCGGATCCATGGCATGAGTTTGCAGGCCGCGTCGATCGATGAGACTGGGTGTCTGCAGGATGCGGATAGGGATATCACAACAGCGGGGGGTGGCACATGCATCACAGCCGGAAGCGCGTCATCGTATTGGCCATTGCCGCAGCGATCGTCGCGACTGCTCCCATTTATCTGACCGCCTGTGGTGGAGGCGGGGGCGGGGGCGACAGCATGGTGCGTCCCACCTCGCCACCACCGCCTCCTCCTCCTCCTCCGCCGCCACCTCCTCCCCCGCCACCGGGAACGCCCTACGACTCGGCGTACAACCACTTGATTCCGACGGGCGCGCTGACTGCGCAGGGCGAAGGCTTCACGGGACAGGGCGTCAAGGTGGGCGTCCTCGATTCCGGTGTCGATCCCACGACGCCGCCGATGAACGGGCGGGTTGTGTGGTTCAAGAGTTATTTGGCCGGCGGGTCCCAATCGCCCAATGACGTTTCGGGTCACGGCACCGTGGTCGCCGACATCCTGGGTGGAACGGCCGCCGGCACGTTGCCTGCAGACGACGACAAGCCGTTTCCCGGCGGTGTCGCGCCGGGCGCAAGCCTTTATTTCGAGCAGAACTGCGACATCGGGTTGAACTGTTCGGTCAGCAGCACCAATTTCAGCGACTTCGTCGCCCAGAACGTCCGGATCATCAATGCTTCGTTCGGTGCGGGAAATGCGCTGAACGATGCTCCGAACGTCACCGCGACCAAGGCGATTTACCAGCCCGCCGTGGACGCCGGCATCCTGCTGGTCTGGGCAGCCGGTGGCGGCAGCAACGGCCAGCCCGGCGCCCCGCAGCCCTGGGTCCAGGCAGGGTTGCCGCACTGGATTCCGGAATTCCAGCCGTACTGGCTCGCGGTGGTGAACATGGCCATCGACAGCAACGGCAATCCTGCCGGGCTCTACAGCGAGTCGGATGCACCGTCCAATGCCTGCGGCATTGCCGCGCAATGGTGCCTCGCCGCGCCGGGGAGCATACAGATTCCCGCCTCGACGCAATATCCGTTCGGTACCGCCACCGGTACCTCCGCTTCGGCAGCGGTCGTGAGCGGCGTCGCAGCCCAGGTATGGCAGGCGTTCCCGTGGATGACGGCCGCCAACATCACCGACACCATCCTGACCACCGCGACGCCCTACGACGACGGCAGCCACACGACCCCGAATCCGACCTATGGCTGGGGCATGATCAATGCCGCCAAGGCGGTGCATGGCCCGGCGCAGTTTGCGTTCGGCGACTTCGAAGCGAATCTGCCTGCAGGTGCCACCGCGACTTTCGGCAATGACATCGGCGGCAGCGGCGGCCTGACGCTTTCAGGGCCCGGCACGCTGGTGCTGACCGGGAACAACACCTACAGCGGCGGCACCACGATCGGTGCAGGCACCTTGCAGGCGAGCCATCCGCTGCCGGGTAATGTTGCGGTCGGCGCCGGCATCCTGGATGCGGTGGCGGGTGTCGTGGGCGATCTCTCCAGCTCGGGCAAGGTGGCAGTGCACGGTGGCGACACCGCGGTGGGCGGCAACTACACGCAAGCGTCGACGGGTACGCTGGCGGTGAGCCTGGGCAGCAAGCTGGCGGTGACGGGCACGGCGACGCTCAGTGGCGGCACCCTGGAGGTGACCGGCGCCGACAGCGGCTATGCCGCCAACACGCACACGCAGGTACTCACGGCGGGCGGTGGCGTGACCGGAACATTCGCCAATCTTGTCAAGGACACGGGCGTGGTGTTCACGTCCACGACCATCGGCTACGGCGCCAACGATGTGTATCTGGACACGACCGGCCTGAACATCACGGTGGCCGCGGCCGAGATGGGTTTCGTCGATCCCGCGTCGGCATCGGCAGCGCAGCGCGTGCAGACCGGGTTCGAGGCGATCGATGCCACGATGGCAGCCGGCGGCACGCCTTCGTCGAACGTCATGCAAGGCGCCGGCGCCATCCAGCACAGTGCCACGCCGGCCGCCGCGCAGGCGACGCTGCAGAGCCTGTCCGGCCAGTTGCACGCAGCCAGCGCCGCGATGTTGTTCAGCGGCATCGACGCGGGCAACCATGCACTGGCGGAGCACTTCGATGATCTTGCCAGCGGCCGGGCGAAGTCGGGCATCTGGTACAGCAACCTCGGCCGGGAAGGCAGCCTGCAACGCAGCGGTTATGCAGGCGCGAGTTTCCGCAGCGGCGGTGGCGTGGCCGGTGCCGACATGCGCATCGGCGCGCACGGGCTGTTGGGGGTCGCGGCCGGGCAGAGCAGCGGCTACGGTCAACTCGATGCGGCCTGGGACCACGACCGCACCTGGATGAACACGATCGCGCTGTACGGCGGGGTGGTCAACGGGCCGTGGTATGCAAGCGCACAGGTCGCGAGCGGCTGGTATCGCGAGGACATGCAGCGTTTACTGCAACTGGGTGCGCTGATGGCGCCGGTCGGCAATGCCTCCACCGGGCGCTACATGGCGGGCGCACTGGAAGGCGGCCGGATGTTCCAGATGGGCGGCACCCGCATCGTGCCGTTTGCGGACGTGCGTTACCAGAGCCTCGCCCTGGGCGGCTTCGCCGAGCAGGGTGGTTTGGGTTACGGGCTCAAGGCCGGGGCGCATACCGTCGGTCGTTTGCAGACGGGCATGGGACTGCGCGCCGAGCGCGGCTGGCGACTGGCCAACGGCATGCAGGTGGCGTTCGATGGCAGTGCCGGTTGGCAGCACACGCTGCACCAGTACGGCGATGTGTTCAACGCCAGCTTCACGGGCTTCAACGACTGGCTGCCGGTGGCGGGCATCGGTCTGTCGCGGAACACGACGATCTGGCGTGCCGGTGTGTCGCTGTGGCCGAAGTCCAACTTCGGCTTGCGCCTGGGTTACATGCGTGAACAGGACCAGCGCCAACGGGCAGGCAGCGCGATGCTGCAGGGCACCGTGGCGTTCTGATCCCGGCCCTGATTCGTCGACGGCGCCCCTTCAGCGGCTGCCGTCGACGGTCACGGCATCTCGCGTACTGGCAGCGGCACGTTGCAGACGTCGATCTTGCCGGCCTTGTAGAGATACCACGCATCCGAGCGATTGCGGCGTGATTCCACCAGCGCGGTGAAGGTTGGCGTGTCCGTACGCAACACTTCGAGGTGCATGCGTTCGGACGGCGGCAGATCGGACGCGAGGCGCACGCGCAGGATCTTCGTCTGCTTCGCGGCATGCTTGTAGAAGCCCATCGGGCCGTTGCCGCGCGGCCGGTCGGAAAGGTATTGCATGCCCTGAACGACGCGCCCGACCAGCGCGATGTTGCGGTCGAGCTGACGCGGCGCCTGCCCGATCACGGCATAGAGTTCGGTGCCGGGTCCGGAGTCGGGCGCATTGTCGCGACCGGCGCCGACCATGCCATAGCAGTGCACGAGCCAGGTCTTGCCGGCATTCGGATCGCGCCCCACCGGAAATCCATTGCTGAAGCCTGCTTCCGGCGCGTATACGTCGCCATCGGGCAGTCGCGTGAAAGGAAGCCCGGGTGCGATGCCGCGTTCGAATTCGGCCGCGATGGCGGGTTTGGCGTTGCCGAGCGGGCGCGGCGGATGCGCGGCATGTTCCGCCTCGGCTGCGGGATCACCCCATTGCGTCACGAACCCGTCCTGGACGCGCAGGATCGCGAGTCCATCCCAGTAGTGTTCGTGCGCGAGCGTGCGGATGTTTTGGGCGTGCAGCGGCGCGTAGGCCGACGCGAGCTCGATCACCACGCGACCTTCCGGGACATCCAGGTACAGCGTGTTGTCGGGATTCAACGGGCGCCAATCGGAAGGTTTGGATGCATCGAGCACCTGTTGCATCGTCGGCGCCGATTTCGAGGACGGCGCGGCGGCCTGCGAAGGTACCGCCGCGGTGACCAGAAGCGTCGCCGCGATTGCAGCCGGCATCGAATGGATTTTCATGGTGTCGTGGCCGTAGTCAGAAGGTTGGGTAGCGATGAAATGTCATCGGTGTCGATCCGTGTCAGTGCTGTATCTTTACCGCGGCGGGTTCGTGGTGGAACACGTCGGCACCGAACGCGCGCAGGCCTTGCTGGCCTGCGTAGCCGAGGTGCGGCAGGTCGAACCAGTCTTCGATGCTGCGCAGCAGGCTGTAATGGTTGTACGGCACGTTCGATACGGTGCCGGGCGCCACGAACGGCGAGATCACCACCGTGCCGGTGCGTCCGCCGCCCGGCCCGAACTTGCCCGGCTGCGGCGCGCCCACGGGTGTGGTTTCGCCGCAACACACTGCGGCATCGGTGCCTTCGTCGAACGTGATGATCAGCAAGCCATCCTGCTTGAACGCGGGCGAGGCGAGGATTTGCGGCACCCATTCGCTCAGGAACTTGTCGGCCGAGATCAATCCGCCCGGTTCGCCGTTCTTGCACGGCGCGTCGTGGCCGTCGTGGCACAGGCCGGGCGTGATGAAGGAGAAGTCCGGCGTGGTGGCAATGGATTGCAGATCCGCCGGCAGCTTGTCGAGATTCACGACATGCGCCGCACAGTTCGCATGGTCGTCGATGATCGAATGGAAGTACACGAACGGATTGTGCTTGTCGGCGTACTGGTCGGTCGCAGTCGCCTGGTTGGTGACGTCGACGTCACCGATCTTCGCGTGCCCGCACGCCGAGGCCTCGCGGGACGGGTCCGCGCCCATGCTTTCCATGTAGCCCTTCCACGTGTAGCCCGCATCCTGCAACTGGTTGGCCAGCGTTTTCACGTCGGTCGGATAGACGCAGCCGGTGCCGTGGATCTGGCCATCCGCGTCGAAGCCCGGCGCGCTGCGCCGGAAATCGCTGAACACCTGGCAGTCTTCCTGCGTCTCGGGGTTGGGCGCCTGCCCGCTGATCATCGCGATGTAGTTGTCGAGGCTGTAGTGCCCGATCCCGAAATACTGGGTCAGCAACGCGCCGTGTTTGGGCAGTTCGTGTGCAAGATACGGCGCCGGCGAATGTTTTCCGAAGGTGACCTGGTAGGGTTCGTTCTCCAGCACGATCACGAACACGTGCCGTGGTGCGTGCGCAGGTCCCGCCACCGGCTGGACGTGCGGGGTCCGGCTGCAGCCCGCGAGTGCGGCGCCCAGCAACAGACCCGCGAACACTTGCATTGCACGACGCAACGAATTCATGGACACGGCAGCTTTCCTGCGCGAGGCTTCGCGAAGGGCGCACGATAACACCGGGTTCCTTTGTGTGCGGCTTCAGTTCGCCACGCGGACCCGCGTATCGGTGATGCGTTCGATCGCGACCCGCAAATGCCGCCCGTACGTGATCCGGTCGATGCCGCCCGAAAATGATCCGCGCCCGGGTGGCGCGATGGCCACGCGGCGCGAACAGGAACAAAACCGCGTCACCCCCTGCGCGCGGGTTCCACGCCGGGGTGCCCGGGCCGGCTGGCCGGGGCGTACGGGAGCGGGTCGGTCGCCATGACGATTCAGCGCACGGGTGCGCCCGCACCGGCACCTTGATCAGCATCCAGCAAGAACAGATCGTTGCCGCCCGCCCCTGCCGAAAGGATCATGCCTTCGCTGATTCCGAAGCGCATCTTGCGCGGTGCCAGGTTGGCAATGAATACCACGTTGCGGCCGACCAGCTTCGCGGGTTCGGCATAGGCCGCCTTGATGCCGGAAAAAATCTGGCGCGTGCCGAGTTCGCCGGCGTCCAGCTCGAAGCGCAGCAGTTTGTCCGAACCGTCCACGGCCTCGCAGACCAGGACCTTGCCGACGCGCAGGTCGAGTTTGGCGAAATCGTCGATGGAGACGGTTGCGGGGCTGGAAGAAGCTGCAGATTTGGCAGCATCGTTCATGGTGGATGTTCCGCGCTTGTCGCCCTCTCCCGCTTGCGGGTGAAGGTTGGGGTGGGGGGAAGTCGAAGCTGGAGTCGTATGTTGCAGCGATTCCTTGGATGCTTCGATCATGGCTTCGATGTGCTTCGGATCGATGCGCGTGGCCAGCGCCTTGAACGGCTCGATGGCGTGGCCGAGCAACGGACGCAATGCAGCTTCGAAGTCGGCGGGCGTGTCGTCCAGGAACGCGAACGCGCGCGCGGCGGTGGCCGGTACCACGGGCGCCAGCCAGATCGTCAGCAGCCGGAAATAGTTGAGTGCCAGCGTCAGCACGATGTGCAACTCGTCCCGCTTCGATTCGTCCTTGGCCATCATCCACGGCGCGTGGTCGGCGACGTAGGCATTGGCCTCGTCCGCGACCTCGATGACCAGCCGCATGGCGGCGGCGTAGTCGCGCAGTTCGTAAAGCGCGGCACACGCCTCCAGCTTGGCGGCGGCCGCGTCGTAGCGGCCACGTACCGTTTCCGGGAGCGTGCCGGCGAGCTTGCCGTCGAAGAACTTGTGCAGGAACCCCGCGCAGCGGCTGGCGATGTTCACCCACTTGCCGACCAGGTGCGAGTTGACGCGTTCCTCGAACGCCTTGAGATCGAGATCGATGTCGGTGAGCGTCGGACCGAGCATCGATGCCAGGTAATAACGCAACCAATCCGGATCGAGGTGTTCGAGATAGGTGCGCGCGTTCACGAAGGTGCCGCGCGATTTGGACATCTTGGCGCCGTCCACGGTGAGGAACCCGTGCACGTTCACCTGGGTCGGCATGCGCAGGCCCGCGCCGTGCAGCATCGCCGGCCAGAACAGGGTGTGGAAATAGATGATGTCCTTGCCGATGAAGTGCACCATCTCGGTGTCGCCGCCGGCGTCGACGAAGCGGTCGAAATCGGAGACCGTCAATCCGGGTTTGCGGCCGCTCACGCACAGCTCCCTGAACGCGGCGAGGTAGCCCACCGGCGCGTCCACCCACACGTAGAAGTACTTGCCGGGCTGGCCGGGGATCTCGAAACCGAAATACGGTGCATCGCGCGACACGTCCCAACTGCGCAGGCCGTCGGCGAACCATTCCTTCAGCTTGTTGACGACTTCGGATTGCAGCCCGCCGGCGGCACGGCGCTCTTCCAGCCACGTCTTCAACAGTGCTTCGAAATCGGCCAGCTTCACGAAGAAGTGCAGCGATTCCTTCTCGACCGGCTTGGCGCCCGACACGACCGAGTATGGATTGATCAGGTCGATCGGGTTGTAGGTGCTGCCGCACACCTCGCAGGCGTCGCCGTACTGGTCCTTCGCATGGCAGACCGGGCACTCGCCCTTGATGAACCGGTCCGGCAGGAACATCTGCCGTTCCGGATCGAACAATTGTTTGACCGGCTTCGATTCGACGTGGCCGTTTTTCTCCAGCGTCTGCCAGATGCGATACGTCAGTTCGCGGTTGGCAGCGGTATGCGTGCTGGAGTAGTGGTCGTAGGCGACGCCGAAATCGCGCAGGTCCGCGGTGTGCTCCTTCCATACACCTTCGATCAGCGCTTCCGGCGTAATGCCTTCCTTCTCCGCGCGCAGCATGATCGAGGTGCCGTGCGCGTCGTCGGCGCAGACATAGTGCACCGTGTGCCCGGCCATCCGCATCGCACGCACCCAGATGTCCGATTGCACGTGTTCGACGATGTGGCCGAGGTGGATGCGGCCGTTCGCGTAGGGCAGGGCGCTGGTGACCAGGATTTCGCGGGGCATGGATGGAATCGATCGCAAGACGATTGCGAATTATCGCATGGCGCCGCGAGACGCTTTCTTCGGCGCAGGCTGGGTTGAGCGCGCAGCTCTTGTAGGGCGGGTGGCAACCCGCCATGGGGTGCGGTCTCGGCGGGATCCGCTGCGCTACTCCCGCCCTGCGTGCTTCATCCGCGAAGCCCAGCTTGCGGACCGAGCGAAACCCCTCTCCGGCTCAGGCGCCCATGTCCAGCCCGGCCATTCCCAACGTGCTGTAGCCGGCGTCCACGTACACGACTTCGCCGGTGATGCCGGCGGCGAGATCCGAACACAGGAACGCGGCGGTGTTGCCGACATCGTCGATGGTGACGCTGCGGCGCAACGGCGCCACGTGTGCGACGTGGTCGATCATCTTGCGCAGGCCCGCGACGCCGGAGGCGGCGAGCGTCCTGATCGGGCCGGCCGAGACCGCGTTGACGCGGGTGCCTTCGGGACCGAGGTTCAATGCGAGGTAGCGGACGTTGGCCTCGAGGCTGGCCTTGGCCAGACCCATCACGTTGTACGACGTCAGTGCGCGCTCGGAGCCCAGATAGGTGAGCGTGAGAATCGCGCCGCCGCGGCCTTTCATCATCGGGCGCGCGGCCTTCGCCAGTGCGGCGAGGCTGTAACTGGAAATGTCGTGCGCAATCCTGAAATTCTCGCGGGTCAGGCCCTCCAGGAATTCGCCGGTCAACGCCTCACGCGGGGCGAAACCGATGGAGTGGATCAGGATATCCAGGCCATCCCAGTGCTTGCCGAGGCTTTCGAACAATCCGTCGATGTCGCTGTCCCGGCCCACGTCGCACGGCAGCACGATGTCGGACCCCAGTTGCGTGGCCGCGTCGTCCACGCGGCTGCGGAGTTTTTCGTCGACGTAGGTAAAGGCCAGTTTGGCGCCTTCGCGGTGCAGGGCCTGCGCGATGCCCCACGCGATCGAACGATTGCTGAGGACGCCGGTGACGAGTGCACGCTTGCCTTCGAGAAAACCCATAGCGACTGTGCTCCGAATCGGTATCTGTGAAGTGTCCCATTGTAAGCGGCTTTCGGGGAGCGCCAAGGCAAGCTTCCCGCGGGATGCCGCGGGACGCGAACGGTCCGGCGCGGCACACGCTCCGGCAATGCGGCGATCAACGACGATCGCACGGCGACCCGTCAACCCTGGATGCGAAGTTCCTCGCCCACGCGCAGATCTTCGTCGCGCAGGTCGTTCCAGCGCTTCAGGTCGGCCACGCTCACGTGATACTGGTGCGCGATCGACCACAGCGTTTCGCCCTTGCGCACGCGATGCTGCCGGGCGTTCGCCGGCGATTCGGAAGCCGTGGGCGCCGGCGTGTCTTCGCTCGATCGGGCCGGTTCGTCCGGCAACGGCAGCTGGTCGCTGGGGCCGCCGTCCGGCTCGCGCGTTTCGACCTGCGCCACCGATTCGGAGGCGTCGACCGTCAGTGCGGCGGCGAGCGATTGCGCCGCACCGGTGGGCAGCAGCAGCGTGCGTGGACCGCCGTTGGGGATCCGTTCGCCACGGTAGCCGGGATTCAGCGCGCGCAATGCCGGTTCGGAAATCTCGGCCATGTCCGCAATGCTGCGCAGGCGTGTGCCTGCCGGCACGTCGATCGTCTGCAGTTCGTCGGAGGAGGAGGGCGTCGGCAGTTCGACGTGGAAACGCTGCGGGTCGCGCAGGATGCAACTCAAGGCCATCAGCCGCGCGAGGTGGCTGCGGGTGGTGTGGCTGAGCGGGAGGTCGGGAATTGCCCCGTCGCCCACGTCTGGGTGGCTGCGCAACGCGCGGATTACCGCGTATGGACCCGCGTTGTAGGCCATGTCCACCAGCCGCCAGTCCCCGAATTGCTTGTCGAGCTGCTTCAGCATCTTGATGGCGGCACGCGTGGAGGCGACCGGATCGCGCAACCCATCGTAGGCGTGGTTGCTCACCAGCCCGTGGCGGCGCCCGGTGGCCGGCATCATTTGCCACATCCCCCCGGGGTCGCCGTGGTGGCTCGGCTCGACCGGCCGGTACGAGCTTTCCAGCATCGGCAGCATCACGAATTCGCCCGGAATGTCGGCCGCCTGCAACTGTTTTTGCACGTAGATCATCAGCGGCAACGCTTCCTTCAGGCGCTGCTCGAAATGTGCCGGCGAGCGGGTGTACATCGCGGCGTTCGCACGGATCAGCGGCGATTCGGCGCAATCATTCATCACGAAACTGGCGGTCAGGCTGGCCCACGGTTCGCCCCGGGCCATGGCATGCGGGATCGGCGCCAGCGTGGTGGGCGGCGGTTCGGGATGGGCGATCACCACCGCCGGTTGCGGCGGCGGCTTGACGGGTCCAGCCGCACAGGCGGCGAGTATCACGCAGGCGGCAAGCGTCGATAAGCGGGTGCCGGCGCGCGCGGTGCTCATGCCGGGAAGTTGTCCTTGGCCAGCCTGAGCGCGGCGAACCGGTCGACGCGTCGCGGCGAGGGCAGGGTTCCCTGCGGCCAGGGAATCCGCTCGTCCGCGATCGCTTCGACGCGCAGGAACGGATTCGCGGCGCGCTCGTCGGCCAGGCGTGCGGGCAGCGTCGGCTCGCCGCGTTCGCGCTGGGCGCGGGCGTCTTCCGTGCGCGACTTCAACGCGGCGTTGTCGGGTTCCACCGTCGCCGCGAACCGGGCGTTGGCCAGCGTGTACTCGTGGCCGCAGCAGACCTGCGTGTCGGCCGGCAATCCGGCAAGCCGGTCGAGCGAGGCCAGCATCTGGCCCGGCGTGCCCTCGAACATCCGGCCGCAGCCAAGGCTGAACAAAGTGTCGCCGCAAAACAGCAACCCCTCGCCGTGGTAGGCGATGTGGCTGCGGGTATGGCCGTGCACCTCGATCACTTCGAAGCGCGCGGCGGGCGCCGGAATCTCGATCACGTCGCCGTTGCCGACCCGTGTCGCGGGGAAACGGATGCGATCGTCATGCGGCGCGTAGACGGTGGCGTCGGGATACACCGCCTTCAGTTCCGCCGTGCCGCCGATGTGGTCGCCGTGATGGTGGGTAAGCAGGATGGCGGAAAGCGTTCGTCCGTCCCGGGCCAGGGCGTGCAGCACCGGTGCCGATTCGCCCGGATCGACCACCAGCGCGCAGCCGCTCACCGCGTCGGCAAGCATCCAGATGTAGTTGTCGCGCAGGGCGGGCAGGGCGCGCAGGGATGGCATCCGATCAGGTATGGCCAAAAAGGGGCAACCCTAACAGTGGCCGTGGGGGTGTTCGTTAGCTGGATGTTAAGAGCAAGCCGCCGCTTATCGTTCGCTCATGAATCCGTCACAATGGTCACAATGCACTCGTGATGCGTCACCACAGGTTTTGCGTGCAACCCACGATGTCCAAACGCCCGTTCGGCAAGGATGATCCCGCGATCGAAGCGATCGGCGCCGACGCGATGGCCGTTTGCGGCGAACGGCTGGGCCGGGTGGCCGGCACCCACGGCCTGGTGCTTGACGGCAGGCCGATGGGCGTGCCTTCGGTGTCGGGCGTCGGCTGCTGGACGGCATTGCGGCCTGCTCCGGACACGGGTCGTTGGGGCGGTTCGCTGGACACGGCGGCCGACGCGCTGCCCTTCGGGGATGAATCGTTTTGCGCCGTGCTCGTGCGGTTCACCCAGGAAACCGGCATCGAGCCGGAAGCAGTCGCCGGTGAATTCGCCCGCGTGCTCGCGCCGCACGGCGTGCTGCTGATTGCGGATTTCCACCCCCACTCGCTGTGGCATGCCGGCACCGCGCCCGGCCGCTGGGAGCGCGCATTGCGTACTGCCGGCCTGGAGATCTCGCGCACGGTGCGCTGCGGCGCGCCGTGGCCGCGGGTGCGCGGTGCCGCGGGCGTGCCGCACTGGCTGGTACGCGGAATGGGCGGCGCGTGGGTCATCGAGGCGCAGCGGCACACGCTGGCCGCGATTCCCTTGCGCAAGGCACCTGCGCGGCGGGTGGTCGAGCGCAAGCCCGTGTTGCCGGGCGCCCATCGCAAGTCGCTGGTGCGACAGTGCGCATGAGCGACGGTGATGCGGTCGAAATCTTCACTGACGGCGCGTGCCTCGGCAACCCGGGGCCGGGGGGCTGGGCCGCACTCTTGCGTTGGCGCGGCATGGAAAAATTGCTGGCGGGCGGCGAAGCCGTCACCACCAACAACCGGATGGAATTGATGGCGGCGATCGTGGCGCTCGAATCCCTGAAGCGCGCTTGTGAGGTACGGCTGACCACCGACTCGCAGTACGTCCGGCACGGCATCGAGCAGTGGGTCGCGAAGTGGCGGGCAAACGGCTGGCGCACCGCGGGCAGGCAGCCGGTGAAGAACCAGGATTTGTGGCTGCGCCTCGCGGCGGCGTGCGAGCGCCATCGGATAAGCTGGGCGTGGGTGCGCGGGCACTCGGGACACCCGGAAAACGAGCGCGTGGACCAGGCCGCCCGCGCCGAAGCCGAGAGCATCAAGGAGGCGTCGTGACGCGCAAGGTGGTGCTGGATACCGAAACGACCGGGCTCGAAGTCGAGCGCGGCCACCGCGTGATCGAGATCGGTTGCGTGGAACTGGTGGATCGCCGCCCCAGCGGGCGCAAGTTCCACCGCTACCTCAACCCCGAGCGTGCGATCGACGCCGGGGCGGTGGCGGTCCACGGCATCACCGACGAGTTTCTGCGCGACAAGCCGAAGTTCGCCGAAATCGCAGCCGAGTTCGTGGCTTTCATCGCCGGCGCGGAAGTGTTGATCCACAACGCCGCCTTCGATACCTCGTTCCTCGACGATGAACTGAAGCGCGCGGGCGCCGCATTTGGCCGCGTGGCCGATCATGCCGCTGTGGTCGACACACTGGCGCTGGCGCGGCAGAAGTACCCCGGCCAGAAGAACACGCTGGATGCGTTGTGCAAGCGGCTTGGCGTGGACAACAGCCACCGCGAGGTGCACGGCGCGCTGCTGGACGCACACCTGCTCGCCGACGTGTGGGTGGCGATGACCGCCGGGCAGGGCGCGCTGGCGCTGGGCCGCGAGGAGGCGTCGACCACGGCCGCCGCGGCCGCAGCGGGGCTACCCGGGTTGGCGTTGACGACGCGCCCACGCGTCCTGCGCGCGACGGCGCAGGAAACCGTCGCCCACGATGCGCGGCTCGATGAGCTGGACAAGAGCAGCGGCGGCAGCCTGTGGCGACGCGCAGCGGTCGAGCCCGTGGCTGAGCCGGCCTGAGCCGCGCGCCCCGCCCCGTCAGCGAATCCGCACCAGTACGATGCTGATGTTGTCGCGGCCGCCCGCGTCCAGCGCGGCCAGCAGCAGCTGGTCGACGCATTCCTGGGCGGCGAGGTCGGTGCGCGCCAGTACCGCGGCGATCCGGGCATCGGACAGTTCTTCGCTCAAGCCGTCGCTGCACAAAAGGAACTGCGCGCCCCGTTCCAGCGCATCCCGGTGGGGTTCGGCACACAATGCCGGCGGCGGGGTGATGCCGAGCGCTTGCGTGACACGATTGCGCCGGGGCGACGGGGTGCCGGCTTCGGGTGTGGCTTCGGTGGCCGCGCCCGGGTTGGGCGCCGCATCGCCATCCCGGCACAGGCGCTGCAGTGTGCCGGAACGCCACAGATAGATGCGCGTGTCGCCGATGCAGGCAGCGGCGTATTCGTTGCCGTCGAGTTTGAGCAGGGCGAGTGCCGCTCCCGTGGGGGCGGTACCGGGCGCGCCACGCGCAAAGGCCGCGATCTGGCCGCCCGTGCCCCGGATGGCGGTCGTCATGTCGTGGCCGGCGCGGGCGGCTTCCACCAGCGTGTCGCGCGCAAGCGCGGCGGCCACTTCGCCGCGACCAGGCCCGCCCATGCCGTCGATCACGAGAAACAGGCCGAGGTCCGCATCGGCCCAATAGGTGTCCTCGTTCAATTCACGGCGCAGGCCGGTATGGCTGGCGTGTCCGACTTCGATCATGACCTCGATGCGTCCTTGTGCCGGCCGGAGGCGCCATGGGCGCGGAGGCCGCTCGCGGTCAAGCGCTGGTCCCGCCGGATTCCAGCCGTGAGGAAAACACCTTCAGTTCGCGCATGATCCGCAGGACCTGGCGATGCAGGTCCTCCACGTCCGGCGCGCTGGCGCCGCGCGTCTCGTGATAGACCAGCGCGATCCACAAGGCGAGCCCGCGCATGCGCACCTGCACGTTGTCCGAGCGCGCGCGATCGTAGCCCACGTCGAGGCCGCTTTGCGTCACGCCGCCTTCGATCTGGACGCCGTATTGCGAGGGATCGGCGCATTGCGCCACGTTGTCGCACTCGCGGCCGATCAGGTCGGCCAGTTGCTCGCGGTAGGAGCGCGGCAATTCCAGGCTGCGATGCTCGATGTCGTTGAGTTGGCGGCGAAGACGGGCATGCCTGCCCATCGCGGTGACGCGCGTGACAAGCCGCCGGAGGTAATTGTCCCCGGGTTTCTGGTTTTGCGAGGTCAAAGACCCATTCCTCACGCGGCGTTGGCGTTACCCCTCTGCCGTGCGATTGTGCCTTGATCGGGGCTCGGCTACAAATCCCCGAGCCGTTGACCCACCCGCACGATCGATTCGGACTGGAGCGCCGGGTCGAGTCGCCCCGAAGGCGCCAGCACGATCACGGTCGAGCCCATCTCGAACCGGGCCATCTCCGCGCCGCGCGCCAGCCGCACGCCCCAGCCGCGCCAGTCGCGTCGCACGATATCCCGGGCGTACGGCGGGACCAGCTGCCCACCCCAGACCGTCGTGATCCCGGATACCAGGATCGCGCCCACCATGGCCACCACGAAAGGCCCGCGCGGACCTTCGAAGTGGCAGACCAGCCGTTCGTTGCGCGCGAACAGGTTCGGGATGCCGGCGACCGGATCGGGCGCGACGCTGAACAGCCGCCCCGGCACGTGCACGCTTTCGACCAGTTCGCCGTCCAGCGGCATGTGCACGCGGTGGTAGTCGCTCGGCGAGAGATAGACCGTCGCGAACGCGCCGTCGCGGTAGCGTGCGGCGGCTTCCGGGTCCGCCAGCAAGCCGGCGACCGTGTAGGTGCGGCCCTTGGCCTGCAGGATGCGGCCGGTGTCCACGTGCCCTATTTGGCTGATGCGCCCGTCCGCGGGGCTGACGATCGTGCCGGCGTCGCCTTCGGCGCGTCGCGCGCCAACGCGCAGTCCGCGGGTGAAAAAATCATTGAAGTTCAGGAATGCGTACGGATCGGGTTGCGCGGCTTCGCGCATGTCCACCCGATAGGCGCGTACCACGCGACCGATCAGGAAGTTCTTCCATGGCCGCCAGGTCCAGCGGGTGGCGGCGCGCACGATGCGGCTGAGGGTCTTCTGCGGCGCGAGATGTTGAAGGACGATCGAGAAACGCATCGGGCGAGTGTAGCTGCAGAGCCACATCTATACTGCCCGCTTTGCGCGCACCGCCCATGACGAACGAACTGCAGACCATCGTGGATCTGATCCGCTATGCGGCCAGTCGCTTCAACGCGGCCGGACTGACGTTCGGGCACAGCCATGACAATGCGATCGACGAGGCGGCGCATCTGGTGTTGTCGTGCCTGCACCTGCCGCCCGACCTGCCGCCGGCGTACGGTGGCGCGCGCCTGACCGCCATCGAGAAGACCCGCGTGTTGTCGCTGATCGATCGCCGCATCGAAACCCGCGAACCGGTGGCGTACCTGGTCGGCGAAGCGTGGTTCGCGGGGATGCCGTTCAAGTCCGATGCGCGCGCGCTGGTGCCGCGCTCACCCATCGCGGAGCTGATCGAGGGCGGGTTTTCGCCATGGCTGGACGGTCGCGACGTCGAGCGCGCACTGGACCTGTGCACCGGTTCGGGCTGCATCGGCATCGCGATGGCGGCGCACAATCCGCACTGGCAGGTGGACGTCGCCGACCTCAGCGACGACGCGCTGGCGCTCGCGCGCGAAAACGTCGCGCTGCACCAGGTCGGCAGGCAAGTGCGGGCGATCCGGTCCGACCTGTTTTCCGGTTTGCCGGGCGAGCGTTACGACCTGATCGTGTCGAATCCGCCCTACGTCACCGACGACGAATACGCGGCGCTGCCGGGCGAATATGCGCACGAACCGAAGCTGGCCCTGGCCGCCGGCGCCGACGGGCTCGACCTCGCGTTGCGCATCCTGCGCGACGCGCCGGACCATTTGACCGAGGACGGCTTGCTGATCGTCGAAGTGGGCGAGAGCGAACGCGCGCTCAAGGCACTGCTGCCGGAAGTCCCGTTCGTGTGGATCGAGTTCAAGGTCGGGCCGATGGGCGTGTTTGCGCTCGAGCGCCACGACCTGGTCGCGCACGCCGATGCCATCCGCAGCGCGGCCGGCGCGCGTTGAGGCCATGGAAGTCGTCACCGCGCGGCTGCGGCTGGATGCGCTCCGTGATGAAGATGCCGAAGCGCTGTTCGCGTACCGCAACGATCCCGCGGTGAGTCGTTACCAGGGCTGGAAGCCTGCTTCAGTCGCCGACGCCGCGAAGTTCATTGGTGCACAGCATGGCGTCGCGCCGGACACGCCCGGCGCCTGGTGGCAGCGCGCGATCCGCCTGCGCGATTCGGGCGAACTGATCGGCGACCTCGGGCTGCACTTCGTGGGTAACGGGGCGGTGGAACTCGGCATCAGCCTCGCGCCCGCGCACCAGCGCCGCGGCTACGCGCGCGAAGCCGTGGAAGTCATGCTGGATTTCGTGTTCGGCGGCCTGCGCAAGCAGCGCGTGATCGCGCGGGTCGATCCGCGCAACTTCATGTGCATGCGGTTGCTGGAGGGCCTGGGCATGCATCGCCGCGATGCGCCGGCAGGCGACGCGATGTTCGAACTGGCGGCGCGCGAGTGGCTGGCCGCACCGGACGAGCCCGGCGACCGCTAAGCTTGACGGGTCGGTTCCCGATGGATTGAACGCGTGTCCTCCAACACCTTCGGCAAGCTCCTGAGCGTCACCACCTTCGGCGAGTCGCACGGACCGGCGATCGGTTGCGTGATCGATGGGTGCCCGCCCGGCATCGCCATCGCGCCCGGCGATTTCACGCACGACCTGGCCCGTCGCGCCACCGGCAAATCCCGCTACACGTCGCAGCGGCACGAGGCCGATGCCGTCGAAATCCTCTCGGGTGTCTACGAGGGCATCACCACCGGTACGCCGATCGCGCTGCTGATCCGCAACACCGACGCGCGTTCGAGGGATTATGCCGAGATCGCGCAGGTTTTCCGGCCGGGCCACGCCGACTACACGTACTGGCAGAAATACGGCATCCGCGATCCGCGCGGCGGTGGGCGCGCGTCGGCGCGCGAGACCACGATGCGCGTGGCGGCCGCGGTGATCGCGAAGAAGTGGCTGAAGGAAAAATTCGGCATCGAGGTGCACGGCTGGCTCGCGCAAATGGACGACATCGTGGCTGCGCTTTCCGAGGGCGCGGCCATCGACTTCGGCGTGGTCGAATCCAATCCGTTCTTCTGGCCCGTCGCCGGGCAGGTGGCCGAACTGGAAGCTCGCATCCATGCTCTGCGCAAGGCCGGGGATTCCTGCGGAGCTCGCGTCAACGTCGTCGCGACCGGCGTGCCGCCGGGTTGGGGCGAGCCGGTGTACGGCAAGCTGGATGCGGAACTCGCATCGGCGCTGATGTCGATCAACGCGGTGAAGGGCGTCGAGATCGGAGCCGGTTTCGCCAGCGTCGCGCAGAAAGGCAGCGGACACCGCGATGAAATGCGTTTGGACGGCTTTACGTCCAACCGTGCTGGCGGCATACTGGGTGGGATTTCGTCCGGGCAGGAGGTCCTGGCGTCGATTGCGCTGAAGCCGACCTCCAGCATCGTGATGCCGGGTCGCAGCGTGAATGTCGCGGGCGAGGAGACGGAAGTCCGCACCAAGGGCCGGCACGACCCGTGCGTGGGCATCCGCGCCACGCCGATCGCCGAGGCGATGGTGGCGCTGGTGCTGATGGACCAGGCCCTCAGGCACCGGGCGCAGTGCGGCGACGTGGGGGAAATCAAGCCGCGTATTGCCTGATCTGGACACTGCTTGTTGGTTTCGCCGATTCGCGGATGTACCCATGTCGTCATTCCGGGGCGGCCGCGGGCCGAACCCGGGAGCTGTTTCCGGAGCGGGCGCTTCAAAAGCGGACTCCGGGTTCCGTTGCCAAAAAGCCGGCAACGGCCCCGGAATGACGACGTGTGGCTATGCTGTCTCGTTCCTCGTTCTCCATTCTTCACTGGCGAGTACCGCAACGAATGACCACAAAGAGCCAATACAATGTCGCGATGGTCGGTGCCACCGGTGCGGTGGGCGAGACCTTGATGTCGATTCTCGAGGAACGCGAATTCCCGGTGGGCACGTTCGTGCCGCTGGCCAGCGAGCGTTCCGCAGGCAGCACGCTGAAATTCGCCGGCAAACAGGTGGTGGTGCGCGATCTCGCGAAGTACGACTTCGATGGCATCGACATCGCGTTTTTCTCGGCGGGCGGCGCGGTGAGCCGCGAGTACGCGCCGCGCGCGGCCGCGGCCGGCGCGGTGGCGATCGACAACACTTCGGAATTCCGCTACGTGGACGACGTGCCACTCGTCGTCAGTGAAGTCAATCCGCACGCGATCGCCGAATATACCGCCCGCAACATCATCGCCAACCCCAACTGCTCGACCATGCAGATGCTGGTCGCGCTGGCGCCGATCCATCGTGCCGCGGGCATCGAGCGCATCAACGTGGCGACGTACCAATCGGTGTCCGGTGCCGGGCGCTCCGGCATGGAGGAGCTCGGCCGCCAGACCGCCGAACTCCTGAACTTTCACGACGTGGAAGCCGAGAAGTTTCCGGCGCAGATCGCGTTCAACGTGATCCCGCACATCGACGTCTTCCTCGACAACGGCTACACCAGGGAAGAAATGAAGATGGTGTGGGAGACCCGCAAGATCCTCGAGGACGACGCGATCCAGGTGAACCCCACCTGCGTGCGGGTGCCGGTGTTCTACGGCCATTCCGAGGCGGTGCATATCGAGACCCGCGACCGGATCGATGCGGCCGCAGCGCGCGCGCTGCTGGAAGCCGCACCCGGCGTCGTGGTGGTCGACGAGCGCAAGCCCGGCGGCTATCCGACACCAGTGGGTCACGCCTCGGGCAAGGATCCGGTGTTCGTTGGCCGCATCCGCGAAGACATCTCGCACCCGAACGGGCTGGATCTGTGGGTCGTCTCCGACAACATCCGCAAGGGTGCGGCGTTGAATGCAGTGCAGATCGCGGAGATACTGATCCGCGAATACCTCTGACCGCGCAGCCGCGGGGTGGCCTACATGATGTGTCAAACCTTGTTGCGGGGCATGGTGTTTTGCGCCGCGTGCTCCGGCGCATCCGTCTCGGCGGTGGCGATCGCCGCGCCGCCCGAATCCGTCGCGGCCAGCTCTTCGACCCACCTGCAAAGCCAGGCGAAGGAAGTCGATGCCGAGCTGGCGGCGGCGCGCGCGCACAACGAGGCGCTGCAGGCGCAGGTGGCGCAAATGGAGCAGCAGAACGCCGCGCAGCAAAAGCAGCTCCAGCAGCGCGATGCGGAAATCGCCGCGCTGCAGGCGAAGCTGCAGGCCGCGGGTGTGCCGGCATCCGCAACTTCCGCCGATCACTGACCGTCAACGCTTGGTGATTGGCGGTTTCTGCAATACCCTTGCGCTCGCGCGGGGCATTGCATGATGGGCAGCCCGGCGCGTTCCACGTCGCTGGGGGTCGTGCTTCCATGAATTTGAAACTCCGCCTTGCATGTGCCGCGTTGCTGGTCACGGCCGCCGCGCCGGCATGGGCGCTGCAGTTGGGCCAGATCCAGGTCAAGTCGGCGTTGAACCAGCCCCTGGTCGCCGCGATCCCGCTGCATCCGGAGAACCTCACCGAACTCGATGGCCTCACCGTCGGGCTGGCGCCGGCAGAGGATTTCGCGCGCGCCGGCCTGCAGGTCACCCCGACCGACCAGACCCTGCAGTTCCACGTCGTCACCGACAACAATGGCCAGAAGCTGATCCTCGTCACCAGCACCCAGCCGATCACCGATCCGTACCTCGATTTCCTGTTGCAGGTGAACACGCGCGAGGGCAAGCAAGTGCGCGAGTTCGTGGTGTTGCTGAACCCGGTGATCGCCGCGCCCGCGCCGGGCGTGCAGGCTGCGCCGGTGGCGAGGACCCCGGCCGCCGCGCCTCCGACCGCGCAGCCGGCGCAGTTGCCGCCGGCATCGGCGTTCCCCCAACCCGCACCGGAGCCGCAACCGTCGGCCGCCGAAAAGCCCGCGGCTCCGCCACCCGCGCCCGCGCCGCCCGCGCCGGCCGCGCCACCGGCGCCGTCCACGCCGCAACCGGGGAACCTGCCCGCGAGCGTCGACGTCCACCGCGGCGATACGCTGTACGGCATCGCGAAAGATGCCACCCGCAATTCGGACGTCACCATCAATCAATTGATGGTGGCGATCAAGGCCGCGAATCCCGAGGCGTTCTTCAAGGACAACATCAACAACCTGAAGGCCGGGGCGATCCTGCGCATTCCGACTCGCGACGTGATCGACCAGACCAGCGTGGCCGAGGCCAATGCCCAGGTGCATCGGCAGTACGAAAGCTGGCGTGCGGCGCGGCCGCATCCGGCGACCGAAGTACAAGGCACGGCGGCGGAGGCGGCTGCGAACGCGGCGCCCAGGCCCGGCAAATCCACGCCGGCTTCGGATCACTTGTCGCTGGTGCCCGCCACCGGCGAAGGGTCCGGCACCCGCAACCGACCCGGCGTGGCCGGCGGCACGGGCAGCGAAACCGTAACGGGTTTGCAGCAGAAGCTGCAGAACGATCGCGGCGCGCTGGTCAGCCTCAACCAGTCCAATGCCGATCTCGAATCGCGTGTGCGCAGCCTGAAGGACATTTCCGGGAAATCCGACAAGCTGTTGAGCATGAAGGACGCGACGATCGCCGAACTGCAGCGCAAGCTCGCGGACGTGCAATCGGGCAAGACGGGCGCTGCTTCTGCCACCCCCGCGACCGCGGGTGCGGGTGCGACGCAGGCAACCGCACCGGCGAATGGCAGCGCCCCCGCCGCCGCAAAACCGGTCGCGAAAACCGCTTCGGCCACGCCGTGGTACCAACGTCCATGGGCATGGATGATCGCCGGACTCGTGGTGCTGGCGTTGATCCTGGTCGCGCTGCTGCGCAAGCGGCGTGGTGGAGAAACGGCGGCCGCGGTCCGTGGGCCCTTGGCCGATCCCGACGACGTGGTGCCGCAAGTCGTCGAGCCGGAGGACGACTCCGTGTTGGAGGCGCAGGTCTCGGAGCATCCCGAAGACCTGGCCGCGCACCTCGCTTTGTGCCGGTTTCACTACGGGCAGGAGGACGAGGCACGTTTCGTCGCCGCGGCTACGGCGATGCGCGAACACGTCAGCGACCCGAACGGTCCCGAATGGCAGGAAGTCGTGACGATGGGCGAGGAACTGGCGCCCCACCTGCCGTTGTTCGAATTGCCCGCGGCGGTCCATGAGGATCCATACGGCATGGCCGCGTTGCGCCAGCCGGTGGATGAAGACATGACGGTGGTGCGGACGCCCGCCCCGCATGGGATCGAAGCGCCGGCGGACAACGACGTGGCGCCCGGCGAGCCGGTTGCACCCGCGCACGCGGAACCGAATGTCGAAGCCGTGATGGAGGCGTGGCGGTCCGAACCCAGCGGTGCCCCGGCGGCGACGGAGCCCGCGACCGAACAGGAATTTGCCGATGATCCGGTCGACACCAAGCTCGACCTTGCGCGCGCCTACCTCGACATGGGCGATCCGGTCGGCGCCCGCGCCATGCTCGAAGAAGTGATCGAGGAAGGTTCGCAGACGCAGAAAGACGAAGCCAAGCGTCTGCTGGCCGACGTCGCGGGCTGACATGAGGCAATGCGGGTCGCGCTGGGCATCGAATACGACGGCACCGATTTCTTCGGCTGGCAGCGCCTGAGCCACGGTCCCAGCGTGCAGGCCGAGGTGGAGTCGGCGCTGTCGTTCGTCGCCGACCATTCCATTGAAGTGGTTTGCGCGGGTCGCACCGATGCCGGCGTGCATGCGCGCTGCCAGGTGGTGCATTTCGACACGCGCGTCGAACGTGAACCGCGCGCGTGGGTGCTGGGCGCCACCACGCGCCTGCCGCGTGCCGTCGCGGTGCTTTGGGCCAGGGCCATGCCGGACGATTTCCACGCGCGGTTTTCGGCGCGTGCGCGCCGCTACCGGTACGCGATCCTCAACCGTCCGATCCGTCCCGCGCTGGATGCACGGTTCCTTTCCTGGGCGCGCGTGCCGCTGGATGCCGGCGCGATGCACGCCGCGGCACAGGCGCTCGTCGGCGAACAGGACTTTTCATCGTTCCGCGCGGTGTCATGCCAGGCGCGCCACGCACGCCGCAATGTCACCCAAATCGGCGTTCGTCGCGATGGCGACCGGGTGATCGTCGAGATCGAGGCCAATGCGTTCCTGCACCACATGGTCCGGAACATCGTGGGCTCGCTGCTGGAAGTTGGCCGCGGCGAGCGTCCGGTCGAATGGATCGGGGAACTGCTGGCGGCGCGCGACCGCGAGATCGCAGGGGTCACCGCAACGCCGCAGGGTCTCACCTTCATCGGTCCGCGGTATCCGGCAGAATGGGGACTTCCGCCCGAAGTCACTTTGTAGGAGCGCGCCTGGCGCGTGATCGGATTGCACACATGTCCCGCACCCGCGTGAAAATCTGCGGCATCACCCGCGTCGAAGATGCGTTGCTTGCATGCGAGCTGGGCGCGGACGCGATCGGCATGGTGATGACACCAAGCAGCCCGCGTTGCGTGTCCATCGAACGCGCGCGCGCGATCCGGGATGCGTTGCCGGCCTTCGTGGACGCGGTGGTGTTGACGCATGACCTTGCCGCCGAACGCGTGCGCGGGATCGTCGACGCGATACGGCCGGACCGCGTGCAATTCCACGGCAGCGAGGATGCGGCGTTCTGTGAAGCCTTCGGGGTGCGTTACATCAAGGCGATCGGCATGGATGGCGAGGTGGACGTGCGGGCTGCGGCAGCCCGACACGTGCGCGCGGTCGGTTTCGTGCTGGACGGCCATCCACCGGGCCAGCAGGGCGGGCGCGGCAAGACGTTCGACTGGTCGCGCATTCCACGGGATCTGGACCGTCCGATCCTGCTGGCTGGCGGCTTGAATCCGTCGAACGTGGGCGCGGCAATCCGCGCGGCGCGGCCGTGGGCGGTCGATCTGGCCAGTGGCGTCGAAGCTGCGCCCGGGATCAAGGACGCCGGCAAGCTGCGCGCGTTCTTCGCGGCGGTGCGCGCCGCCGACGCGGAAGTCGCATGAGCGCGGTCACCGTGATGGTGCCGGAAGCGGCGCCGCTCGATGAGTACGCGGGCGATCCGCGCGATTTCGATCTCGCCGCCGTGGTCGCGCGTGGCAGGCCGCTGGTGATCCGTGGATTGGTGCGCGACTGGCCGATCGTGAAGCTGGCCTTGCAGTCGGATACCGCTTTCGCGCAACGATTGGCGGAACTCGACAGCGGCGCCGACATCACGACGCTGCTGGTCGCCCCGGAAGCCGAAGGCATCATCGGCTACACGCCCGACATGTCCGGGTTCAACTACCAGCATTTCCGGGTACCGCTGACGCTGGGGCTGCAGCGGCTCGCAAAGTACAGCCAGCGCGCGAGTGCGCCAGGACTGGTGATCCAGAGCGTGCCGCTGCGCGAATGCCTGCCCGCGCTGCTGGCCGACCACAGGTTGCCGTTCCTTGCCCCGGACATCGAACCGCGCCTGTGGCTTGGCAATCGTACCGTTACGCCCACGCATTTCGATTCACAGCAGAACATCGCGTGCGTGGTGTGCGGCGCCCGCCGCTTCACGCTGTTTCCGCCGGGGCAAATGCCGAACCTCTACGTCGGGCCACTGGATTACGCGCCCACCGGTTCGGCGATCAGCCTGGCGCGTCTCGATCGCCCGGACGACCCGCGCTACCCGCGCCTCAAGGCCGCGCTGGCCACGGCGCAGGCGGCCAATCTCGACGAGGGTGACGCGATCTACATCCCGCCGCTGTGGTGGCACCACGTCGAAGCCCTGGAACAGTTGAATGCGCTGGTGAACTACTGGTGGAGTCCGCTGGACGTGCCCGGCTACACCACCGCCCACGGGCGGGCCGCGTTGTATCACTGCCTGCTCGCGTTCCGTGCGCTGCCCGCCGACCAGCGCGCCGCATGGCGCGACCTGCTCGATTACTACGTGTTCGCGGATGACGATCCCGCCGCGCATATTCCCGAACAGTGCCGGGGCGTGCTGGGTCCGTTGACCGGCGAACTCGTGGAACAGTTGAAGCAGGGCGCGCGCCAGAATCTTTGAACCAGGCGCATTTCATGTCCCGCGCAGCTCGCGTTGCAGCCACGCCGCCAGCCCCGCCAGCCGCGGATCGCCCGATGGCTTCGGCGCACACAGTGCCCAATGCGCGCGCGTGGCGCGGAAACCCCAAGGCGCGACCAGGCGGCCCGCCGCGAGATCGTCGGTCACCAGTTCCTGGGGCGCGATCGCGACCCCCAACCCCGCCACCGCCGCCTCCAGCAGGTAATACAGGTGCTCGAAACACTGGCCGTAATGCGGCCGGCCGGTCGCGAGCCGTTGCGCCCGCGCCCAGTCCCGCCAGGCCTGTGGCCGCGATGCCGTGTGCAACAGGGCTTCCTTGCCAAGCGCCGCGGCGCTGGCCTTGCGGAGCGCCGCGAACCGGGGATGCCGCGGACTCAACACCGGCCCGATCTGCTCGCGTGCCAGGACATGCACCTGCCACGGCTTGGGCCATGGCGCCTCGCCGATCAGCAGCGCGGCACCGAGCGCCGGCATCGCCGGGGCAGGCGCCGATTCCATCACCGACAGGTGCAAACCGAGTGAGGGCAAGTCACGATTCAACCGGTCCAGCCGGGGGATCACCCAGCGCGCCAGGATGCTGCCGGAGCAACCCAGCACCAGCGCCGCGCCGGTCGCCTGCCCGCGCAGCTCGTCGCAGCACTCGCGCAACTGCTCGAATGCGGCGGATGCGCCATCGCGCAGGCGGCGGCCGGCGGGTGTGAGCGCAAGACCCCGTCGCTCGCGTGAAAACAGGACTGTGCCAAGTTCGCTTTCCAGTGCGCGTATGTGGCGGCTGATGGCGCCGTGGGTCACGTGCAACTCGATCGCGGCGCGGGTTGCGCTTTCCAGTCGCGCGGCGGCTTCGAAAGCGCGCAGGGCATTGAGCGAGGGCAGGGCGCGCGGCATGTGGTGTGAGTTTTCCTGACAGGTCGCGGCCATCTTATCGCTTTTGCAGACGCCCAACGATGGACTAAGGTGGATACCTTGCCGCGCGACGCGGTGGCCATCTGCCAACCCAGCCATGATCGACGACTATCACGCCTATCCCGACGCGCGCGGCCGCTTCGGCGCATACGGCGGCACCTTCGTCGCGGAAACCCTGATCGCGCCGCTGCAGGAACTGGCCGCGGCCTACACGCGCCTGCGCGACGACCCGGCGTTCCAGCGGGAACTCGCCGACGACCTGAAACACTACGTCGGTCGGCCGTCACCGATCTACCACGCCCGGCACTTGTCCGCGCGCATCGGCGGCGCGCAGATCCTGCTGAAGCGCGAGGACCTGAACCACACCGGTGCGCACAAGATCAACAATACGGTTGGCCAGGCGATGGTGGCGCGGGCGATGGGCAAGCGTCGGGTGATCGCCGAGACGGGTGCGGGCCAGCACGGCGTCGCCACCGCCACGGTGTGCGCGCGTTTCGGCATGCGGTGCGTGGTGTACATGGGCGCCGTCGACATCGAGCGCCAGAAGATCAACGTCTACCGGATGAAGTTGCTGGGGGCGGAGGTGGTGCCGGTGACGTCCGGTTCGCAGACCTTGAAGGATGCATTGAACGAAG
The DNA here is from genome assembly GCA_040255405.1 of Lysobacteraceae bacterium. Taxonomy (GTDB): domain Bacteria; phylum Pseudomonadota; class Gammaproteobacteria; order Xanthomonadales; family Rhodanobacteraceae; genus 66-474. Next base: position 19,433 of record JBDZUX010000009.1, on the reverse strand, counting down.
CGCTGCGCGACTGGGTAACCAATGTCGCGGATACGTTCTACATCATCGGTACCGTGGCGGGGCCGCATCCGTATCCGATGATGGTGCGCGACTTCAATGCGGTGGTCGGGCGCGAGGCGCGTGCGCAGATGCTGGAACAGTTCGGCCGGCTGCCCGACGTGCTCACCGCATGCGTGGGCGGCGGTTCCAACGCGATCGGGTTGTTCCATGCCTTCCTCAACGATCGGAACGTGCGCATCGTCGGTGCGGAAGCGGCGGGCGAGGGAATCGCAACAGGGCATCATGCCGCCTCGCTCGCGGCCGGCCGGCCCGGAGTGCTGCACGGCAACCGCACGTACGTGTTGTGCGACGACGATGGCCAGATCACCGAGACGCATTCGATTTCCGCGGGCCTCGACTATCCGGGCGTCGGGCCCGAGCACGCGTTCCTCAAGGATACGGGTCGCGCGGATTACGTCGGCGTCAGCGACGACGAGGCGCTGGCCGCGTTCCACCTGCTTTGCGAAACCGAAGGGATCCTGCCTGCGCTGGAATCGAGCCACGCGGTGGCGCAGGCGATCAAGCTCGCGCGCGGACTGCCGAAGGACAAGCTGATCCTGTGCAACCTTTCCGGGCGTGGCGACAAGGACGTCCACACGATCGCCGGGCGCGAGGGGATGGAGCTATGAGAAGCGGGGGATGGGAGACCGGTGGCGGGGGCGGCTCGTTTGGAGCGCAACAGCCGCAAGTCACCTTCGTTGCGCGCCTCGACGTCGAACCCCGGTTCTCACCAGGTCGTCCCGGTCTTGCGTCTCCGCCGCCCGCTCCCAGTTCCCTCTTGCCATGAACCGCATCGACAACCGATTCTCCAGCCTGCGCGCGACGGGGCGCGCCGCGTTGATCCCGTTCATCACCGCCGGCGATCCGCTGCCGGAGGCAACGGTGCCGGTGATGCATGCGTTGGTCGAAGCCGGTGCCGACGTCATCGAGCTCGGCATGCCGTTTTCCGATCCGATGGCGGACGGCCCGGTCATCCAGCGCGCGGACGAATGCGCGCTTCGCAACAAGGTCGGCATCGTGGGCATCCTCGGCTGGGTGCGCGAGTTCCGGGAGCGCGACGTCGCCACCCCGATCGTCCTGATGGGATATCTCAATCCGATCGAGGTCCACGGGGTGCGACGGTTTGCGCGAGAGGCTGCCGAAGCCGGCGTGGACGGCGTGCTGGTGGTCGATTGCCCGATCGAGGAGGATGCGGTGTTGCAGCCACTGCGCGATGCGGGCTTGCAGCGCATCCTGCTCGCCGCGCCGACCACGTCGGACGCGCGTTTGGCGCGCGCGATCGGGGCGGCGGAAGGCTATCTCTATTACGTTTCGTTCGCCGGCATCACCGGTGCAGCGAGGCTGTCGGCCGCGGACATCGCCGAACGCGTCGGCGAGCTGCGCCGCCGGGCCGGCGTGCCGGTGGCGGTCGGCTTCGGCATCAAGGATGCAGCCAGCGCGAAAGCCGTAGCCGCGTTCGCCGACGCGGTGGTGATCGGTTCGGCGCTCGTCGCCGCGCTCGCCGGGGCGGCGGCGCCCGGGGACGCGCGTGCGCGCGCGCATCGGTTCCTCGCACCGATCCGCGAGGCCCTCGACGCGACACCACCTGCCTGATCTCGCGGCGGGAGTTTGCGAAAACGCCCAACGGTGCGGTCGACGCCTTCGCCGTGGTTGACATGCAGGCCATGTCGTAGTAGGAGTGCCTCGACCCGCGACGAGGCAGGAGGGGCCCATGGTCCTGCAAGATGTCGTATGGACGATCTGGCTGGTCGGCGCCGGATTGATCGCGCTGGGGTTCATTTTCGTGATCGTGCAGGCAGGCAAGCCCGCCGACGACCAGGCGACCCGCAAGGCCACGCATGTGTCGCACGTGCTGCAGGCGTGGCTGTTCGTGATCCTGTTCGTCGGGTTCGTGGTTGGCAGCTGGGCGACGTTGCGACACTTTCCCATTCCGCCGCAAAAGGGCACCCTCGACGCGCAGCAGGTCGTCGAGGTGGTCGGGCGTCAGTGGTCGTGGCAGATCAAGCCTGAAACCGTCGAGGCAGGCAGTGTGGTGGAGTTCCGCGTCACCAGCGACGACGTCAACCACGACTTTGCCCTGTACGCCCCCGACGGGCGCATCGTGACGCAGACCCAGGCCATGCCGGGTTACACCAACAAGCTCTTGTACACCTTCGATACGCCCGGCACCTACACCGTGCAGTGCCTCGAGTACTGCGGACTGATGCACGCGGAAATGGCGCAAAAGCTGCAGGTCGTCGCCAGCAATGCGGCCGTTTCCGGTCCGGCGGCCGTCAATGTGGTGGCCGCCACACCGGAGCTGTCCGGCGCCGCGCTGGGCGCCAAGGTGTATGCCGACAAATGTACAGTGTGCCATCAGGCCAATGGCGAGGGCATGCCGAACGTGTTCCCGCCGCTGGCGGGCGATCCCGTGGTGTTGGCAGCCGATCCCGTGGACCATATCCGCACGGTCCTGCACGGCACCCACGGACGCGTGATCAACGGCAAGACCTATCCGGCGCAAATGCCGGGCTGGGCCAGCCAGCTCAGCGATGACGAGGTCGCCGCCGTGATCAACCACGAGCGGGCGAGCTGGGGCAACAGTGCCCCGGCAGTGACGGCGAAGGACGTGGCAGCGCAACGCAACCCATGATGTCGCGCCCGCCGGTCGTGCGCCGGCGCGGCGCGGCCTTGCCGAACGAGGAGGCGTATGACCATGGCATCCACCACCCTGTACCCGCAGGACGAACGCCTGGTTGGTCGCAATCGGGCCGCGCTCAACCTGTACCTCGTTTCGGCACTGGCGCTGTTCGTGTTGATGATGCTGATCGGGTTGACCATGCGTTCGGCGCAGGCCGGCTGGCTCGAGGTGCCGCCTGCCATGTTCTACAAGCTCCTGTCGATGCACGGGGCCGGCATGGTCGGCACCATGGTGATGGCCAGCACCGCGGTGATGTGGTTCTTCCTGCGCAAGTACGTCACGTTGCACCTGTGGGCATTCGTCGCCAACTACGTGTTGTTCCTGCTGGGCGCGCTGTGCATCATCGGCGCGATCTTCGGCGGCGGCTACGCGGCACTGTGGACGTTCCTGTACCCGTTGCCCACCCACGGCGTGGGCATGTGGGGGTCGCATGCCTCGGCGCTGTTCATGCTCGGGTACCTGCTGATCGGCGTCGGCGAGTTGATCTTCTACCTCGACGCGGCCGCCGGGATCATCAAGGTGTACGGCAACCTCGGCCGGGCGATGGGCTGGCAGTGGCTGTTCGGCGGCAAGGTCGACCCGGATCACCCCAAGACCGTGGTGGCGAGCACCAGCATGATCATCGCCAACTCGCTCGGCATCCTCGCCGGCGCGGTCGTGCTGGTGATGAGCCTGATCAACATCTTCTATCCGCAGGTCGCGCTGGATGCGCTGTCCACCAAGACGCTGATCTACTGGTTCGGGCACATGTACATCAACGCCGCGATCTACATGGGCGTGATCGCGATCTACGAGTTGCTGTCGCGCTACACCGGCAAGCCGTATCCGCTCTCGCGCGTGTTCCTGTGGGGTTGGGCCGCGACCACGGTGTTCGTGATCATCGTGTTCCCGCACCACCTGCTGATGGATTACGCCGCACCGCACTGGTTCCTGGCCATGGGCCAGATCGTTTCGTGGACTTCCGGTTTTCCGGTGGTGGTGGTGACCGCGTGGGGCGCGTTCACCAACCTGTATCGCGCGAACATGCGCTGGACGATGCCGCCCCGGTTGCTGCTGCTGTCGTTGTTCGGCTGGGTGGCCGGCGGGTTCGGCGCCGTCCTCGACAGCACCATCCGCGTGAACCGCGTGATGCACAATACCCAATGGGTACCGGGTCATTTTCATTTCTACCTGCTGCTGGGCGTGCTCGCGATGGTGCTCGCCTTCATGTACCACCTCGTCGGCGAACGGGTGCGGGCGCCGGCCAACTCGACGGCCGACCGCGTCGGCTTCCCGGTATACGTGATCGGCGGATTGACTTTCCTGGTGGCGTTCCTCGATGCCGGACGCCAAAGCGTGCCACGGCGCATGGCCGAGCACCTCCCCGCGTGGACGTTCACCGACAAGCTCGGATCGATCGGCGCGATCCTGGTGGTCGTCGCGATGTTGTACTTCGCGACCCGGATCGCTGTCGGCCTGTTGAAGCCCCCGTCGCCATCGCCAGTGCCGGAGTCCGTCCCGGAGCCGGTTCCGGAACCGGTGCCGGTGCCATCGCCGTCACCCGGAGTCGTCGGTGTCGGTACTACGAACGCTGCTGGCTAGCCTGCTGATCCTTGCGGCCGGAATTGCGGCGCTCGCCGCCGCGACCGACGGGTTCCGGGCATTCACTTCAGAAACCGCGCGCCGCATCGACGTGCGCGAGCATCCACGCGTGCTGCCGCAGGTGCCGCTGCAGGCCGCCGATGGCCGGACCATCGACTTCGCCGGCCTGCGCGGCCGCTGGCTGCTGGTGGAATTCATCTACACCCGCTGCACGACCTATTGTTCGGTGCAGGGCGGCGAATTCGCACGGCTGCAGGACCGATTGGCGAGGCCGATTGCCGATGACAAGGTGGTCTTGCTCAGTATCAGTTTCGATCCGGCGCGCGACGGTCCCGAACAACTTGCGGCCTACCAGCAGCGATCGGGGTCCCGGGGCGCCGGCTGGATCGCGGCGCGTCCGGCGACTCCCGCGGCACTCGATGCGCTCATGCGGGCGTTCGGGGTCACGGCGATTCCCGACGGACTGGGGGGCTTCGTCCACAACGCCGCGATCGCGGTGGTCGACCCGGAAGGGCGGCTCGTTGCGATCATGGACTGGGACGCCCCCGCCGACGCAGCGCGCTACGTGCTCCGGGGCATGCCGCAATGAACTTGTGGCGGAACCGGCATCTGTGGCGCGGTTTGGCGCTTTGGTGCGTGTTGGGATTGCCGCCGGTACGCCATGGACTCGAAGCCAGCATGACATTGCAGATGCTGGCCCAGATTCCGCTGCTGGCGCTGGCCGGCTGGTGGCTGCGGCCGCTGCTGCCGGGTCGCGTTGTCGATGGGCTGGCCGGATGGAACCGCAACGGTATCAGCGGCATCGTCCTGGTCTCGCTGGCAGCGATGGCGTGGATGTTGCCGCGGGCCATGGACGCGGCATTGGAGGTGGCCTGGGTCGAACTGGCGAAATTCGCGAGCGTGCCCCTGCTGATCGGATTGCCGCTTTCGATCAGTTGGCCGAGCGCGGGCTTCGTGGTGCGCGGCGTGTTCCTGGTGGAGGTGATCGCCACCGCGTTCCGGTTGGGTTGGCTGTATCTGGCTTCACCCCAGCGCCTGTGCAGCAACTATCTGCTGGGCGACCAGCAATGGCTCGGCAAAATCATGCTCGGGGTCGGCGCCGCCATCAGCTTGATGGTGGCGTGGAACCTGATATGGGGCCGCATGACGATGGACCGTACGCCATCGCGCTAGGCGAGGCAGCCGGGCCTTGCCCGTTGTATCCTTGGCGGCGGAATCCGGCAGGAACCCCTCGTGTCCTGGTTGCAGAAGCTGACCACGCCCAAGATCCGCACCGAAGGCGCCCCCATTCGCGGCAAGGTGCCCGAAGGCGTGTGGGAAAAGTGTTCCGGTTGCGGGATCGGGCTGTACCGCCCCGAACTGGAACGCAACCTCATGGTGTGTCCGAAGTGCGGGCATCACCATGCCATCGGCGCGCGCGCGCGGCTCGCGGCGTTCCTCGACGAAGGCGGTGACGAACTCGACGTGGGCCTGTCGCCGGTCGACGTGTTGAAATTCAAGGACTCCAAGAAATACCGGGACCGTATCCTCGCCGCGCAAAAGGCTACCGGCGAGAAGGACGCGCTGGTCTCGGTGAAGGGCACGTTGAAAACCATTCCCGTCATCGCCTGCGCGTTCGAGTTCGGCTACATGGGCGGCTCGATGGGCTCGGTGGTGGGCGAAAAATTCACCCGCGCGGCCGAGGCCGCGCTGCGCGAGAAGGCATCGCTCGTGTGCTTCACCGCCACCGGCGGCGCACGCATGCAGGAAGGCCTGCAATCGCTGCTGCAGATGGCCAAGACTTCCGCCGCACTTGCGCGCCTGCGCGCGGCCGGGCTGCCGTACGTCGTGGTGCTCACGCATCCGACCACCGGCGGCGTGTCGGCCAGTCTCGCGATGCTGGGCGACGTCCACATCGCCGAGCCGAAGGCGCTGATCGGATTCGCCGGTCCGCGCGTGATCGAGCAGACCGTGCGCGAAACACTGCCGGAAGGTTTCCAGCGTTCGGAATTCCTGCTGGAGCATGGCGCGATCGACATGATCTGCGATCGCCGCGAACTGCGCGATCGCATTGCCGATCTCCTCGCGATCCTGATGCATCGGACGAAGGTCGCGTAACCAGCGCAGGGTCAATCGCCTTGCGGCGTGGCGCTGTAAACAGTACCATATTGGTACCCATTTGCAGCCGAACGCACGCATGCTCCGCGTCAGCCGTCTTGCCGATTACGCATCCGTCGTGATGGCCTGCCTTGCGCGCCATCCCGGCGAAGTGTTGCCGGCGGCGCAGGTCGGCGAGGAAGCGCACCTGGAGTTGCCGACCGTCAGCAAGTTGCTGAAGCGGCTTGCGCGTGCCGGGTTGGTGGAATCGTTCCGCGGCGCGGCAGGCGGTTATCGACTCGCCCGGCCCGCGCAAAACATTTCGCTGGCGGAAATCGTGGAGGCGCTGGACGGGCCCATCGGCTTGACCGCATGCAGCATCGGCCACGCGGGTTGTGCGCGCCAGTCGTACTGCGCCGTGGCACGTGACTGGCAGGGCATCGGCGCCGCGATCAGTGAAGCGCTGCGCGGCGTGAGCCTGGCCGACATGTTGCGGCGCCAGCCCACCCACGCGCACGGCGCAAGCGCATAAAGGAGAACCTGATGGCAACCCAACCGGGCGAAGTCCAGGCCGCGTTGTCGCGCCGCTACGGCGCCGGCTTCGTCACCGACATCGAATCGCACAGCCTGCCCCCGGGCCTCGACGAGAACACCATCCGCGCGCTTTCCGCGATCAAGGAAGAGCCGGAGTGGATGACCGAGTGGCGATTGGCCGCCTACCGCCGCTGGCTGAAGATGATGCCGCCGAACTGGGCGCACCTGAAACTCGGTCCGATCGACTTCCAGGCGATCAGCTACTACTCGGCGCCGAAGAAAAAGCCGAAGTCGCTGGACGAGGTCGATCCCAAGCTGCTCGAAACCTACGACAAGCTGGGCGTGCCGCTGCACGAGCGCGCCAAGCTGGCGGGCGTGGCGGTGGACGCGGTGTTCGATTCGGTGTCGGTGGCCAACACCGCGCGCGAGCAACTCGCGAAGGTCGGCGTGATCTTCTGCTCGATGAGCGAGGCGATCCGCGAACACGCGGACCTGGTGCGCCAGTACCTCGGTACGGTGGTACCACAGGGCGACAACTTCTTCGCGGCGCTCAACTCTGCCGTGTTCTCGGACGGCTCGTTCGTGTTCATCCCCAAGGGCGTGCGCTGCCCGATGGAACTGAGCACGTACTTCCGCATCAACGCCGGCCACACCGGCCAGTTCGAACGCACGCTGATCATCGCGGAAGAAGGTTCCGTGGTGTCCTACCTCGAAGGCTGCACTGCACCGATGCGCGACGAAAACCAGTTGCACGCGGCAGTGGTGGAACTGGTGGCGTTGGAGAAGGCCAACATCAAGTATTCCACCGTGCAGAACTGGTACCCCGGCGACGAGAACGGGAAGGGCGGCATCTACAACTTCGTCACCAAGCGCGGCGAATGCCGGGGCGACGATTCGCGGATCACCTGGACGCAGGTCGAGACGGGTTCGGCGATCACCTGGAAGTATCCGAGCTGCGTGCTGCGCGGCGACCGTTCGGTCGGCGAGTTCCACTCGGTCGCGCTGACCCACAACTTCCAGCAGGCCGACACCGGCACCAAGATGATCCACATCGGCCGCGATACCAAATCCAAGATCGTGTCCAAGGGCATCAGCGCCGGTCGCAGCCAGAACAGCTATCGCGGCCTGGTGAAGGTGGAAAAGGGCGCGGTGAATGCGCGCAACCACACCCGCTGCGACTCGATCCTGATCGGCAAGAAATGCGGTTCGCACACCTTCCCGTACATGGAAGTGAAAAACCCCACCGCGATCGTCGAGCACGAGGCGACCACGTCCAAGATTTCCGACGACCAGTTGTTCTACTGCCGCAGCCGCGGCATCGGCGAGGAAGATGCGGTGTCGATGATCGTCGACGGCTTCTGCAAGCAAGTGTTCCGTGAACTGCCGATGGAATTCGCGGTGGAAGCCAAGAAGCTGCTGGAAGTCTCGCTCGAAGGCGCCATTGGCTAGCGTTGTTTCCCTCTCCCGTCTGGAGAAGGCGCGCGAAGGGCGGATGAGGGTGGGAAGCGGCGTTTGCGCGATGCCTGTGGCATCACGCGCCGCTTCGAACGGGCGGCCCAGGATGGCCGCACCGGCGTCAGCACCAAGGATGATTGCTCGCGAGTTTCACACCAGCGCTGCGCGCCCGGCGCTACACAACCCCTCTTCCGTCGGGAGAGAGGCTCAAAGCAAAGGGAACGAAATGCTGAAAATCGAAAACCTCCACGCCCGCGTCGCCGGCAAGGAAATCCTGAAGGGCCTTTCGCTGGAAGCGAAGCCCGGCGAAGTTCACGCCATCATGGGTCCGAACGGCGCAGGGAAGTCCACGCTCGGCAATGTCCTGGCGGGCCGTTCGGGGTACGAAGTGACCCAGGGCACGGTCACGTTCAACGGCAAGAATTTGCTGGAGATGGAACCCGAAGCGCGCGCCGCCGCCGGCGTGTTCCTCGCGTTCCAGTACCCGGTGGAGATCCCCGGCGTCAACAACACCTATTTCCTGCGTGCCGCGCTGAATGCACAGCGCAAGGGGCGCGGAGAAACCGAGCTGGATTCCATGCAGTTCCTGAAACTGGTGCGCGAGCGCGTCAAGGAAATGGGCATGACGCCCGACCTTCTGAATCGCGCGGTCAACGAAGGCTTTTCGGGCGGCGAGAAGAAGCGCAACGAGGTGTTCCAGATGGCGGTGCTGGAGCCGCGTCTCGGGATCCTCGACGAAACCGATTCCGGGCTGGACATCGACGCGTTGAAACAGGTCGCCGAGGGCGTCAACCGCCTGCGCTCGCCGGAACGCAGTTTCCTCGTGATCACGCACTACCAGCGGCTGCTGGATTACATCGTGCCGGACTTCGTGCACGTGCTGGCCGATGGCCGCATCGTCGAAAGCGGCGATGCGAAACTGGCGCGCGAGCTGGAAGCCCACGGCTACGCCTGGGTACGCGATCGCACGCCGAAGGAGGCGCACGCGTGAGCACCCCGGCAACGCCATTCGTCAAGTCGATGCAGGCGGCGGCCGTCTCGGGACTGCCCGGCAGCGGGCTGGCATGGCTGGATGAGACGCGCCGCGACGCGCTGCAGGCGTTCATCGATCGCGGGCTCCCGGAAGCGCGCAACGAGTTGTGGAAATACACCGCGTTGCGCGCGCTGCAGCAGCGCGCCTATGCACCGCGTGACGAGGACGCCGCGAGCCGTTCCGTCCCGGATGACCTGCTGCGGCTGGACGGTTGCGAGGGTCCGCGCGCCGTATTCGTGAATGGCGCGTTTCGCGCCGATTTGTCGCGGCTGGGCGACCTGCAGGACGGCATCACCCTCCAGCCGCTGTCGGAGGCCCTGCGACATCAATCCGAACCGCTGCGCTTCCTGCTGGCGGCGCGCGCAGACGACGATGAGGATGGCCTGACGCTGCTGAATCGCGCGCTCGCCGCAGACGGCCTGATCGTGCGGGTGGCCGACGGCGTGCACGCTTACCAACCGTTTCGCGTCGTGCATGTCGGCATGAGCGCCGGCAGCGCGGTCGCGTGGCATTTGCGCGACCTGATCGAATTGGGCGAGGGCGCTTCGCTCGCCGTCATCGAACATCACGTGGGCGACGAAACGTCGGGGCATCTCGCGAACCTCGTGCGCGGCGTCACGCTGCGTGCCAATGCGCAGCTCGGCTGGACGGTGGTCCAGCGCGCGTCGCAGGACGCGACGCTGCTTCGGCGTACCGACTGCGTATTGCACGATGATGCGACACTCGATTTCCATGCGCTTGAAGTGGGCGGCAAACTTGCACGCCATGAATTGCGCGTGGACCTTGCCGGCGCGCGGGCGCGTTTCGCCAGCCGCGGTGCGTTCGTGCTGGACGGCCGCCAGCATTGCGACAGCGAAGTCCTGGTGACCCATCGGGGGCGCGATACGCTGAGTGATTCGTTGTGGCGCGGCGTGGCCGGCGATCGCGCGCGCGGCGTGGTGCACGGCCGAATCCTGGTGGAGCCCGGCGCCGATGGTTCCGACGGCAGTTTCTACAACAAGAACCTGCTGCTGTCGCCGACGGCCGAAATCGACACACGCCCGGCGCTGGAGATCTATGCCGACGAGGTCAAGGCCAACCATGGCGCCACGGTCGGGCAGCTCGACGAGGGCGTCTTGTTCTACCTGCGTTCCCGCGGGATTCCGCTGGACGTGGCGCGGCGCATGCTGGTGCGGGCGTTCTGCGCCGTGACGCTGGATGGCATCCGGTCCGCGCCATTGCGTGAATTCTGCGAAGCGTTGCTGGCCGAGCAATTGCCGGAGGCCCAGGCATGAGCGCGCGAGGCAAGATGGCCCCCCGCCCCAACCCTCCCCCGCGTGCGCGGGAAGGGGCCCGAGGGGCGGATGGGGAAAAAGCGAAGGCCGTCGATTGGGTCAAGCTGCGCGAGGATTTCCCGATCCTGCAACGCACCGTGCACGGCAAGCCGCTGGTGTATCTCGATAGCGCCAACACCTCGCAGAAGCCGCGGCAGGTGATCGAGGCGGTCGATATGTTCTACCGCGAACACAACGCCAACGTATCGCGCGCGGTGCATCAGTTGGGTGAAGAGGCGACCGCGCTTTACGAGGGTGCACGCGACCAGCTGGCGGCGTTCATGGGTGCCAACCATCGCGACGAAATCGTGCTGACGTCCGGCACCACGATGGCCACCAACCTGGTTGCCTACAGTTTCCTGTTGCCGCGGCTCAAGCCCGGCGACGCGGTGCTGGTCACCGCGATGGAGCATCACGCCGACATCGTGCCGTGGCAACTGGTGTGCAAGCTCACGGGTGCGCACCTCGAGGTTGCGCCGATCACCGAATCGGGTGAACTGATCGTCGAAAAGTTCATCGAGGCGTTGACCCCCGAGGTGAAGTTCGCTGGCGTGGTGCACGTGTCCAACGTGCTGGGCACCGTCAACCCGGTGAAGGAACTGGCGCGCGAATGCAGCAAGCGCGGCATCCCGTTGCTGGTCGACGGCTCGCAAGCCGCGCCGCATTTGCCCATCGACGTGAAATCCATCGGCTGCGATTTCTACTGCATCACCGGCCACAAGATGTGCGGCCCGACCGGCACCGGCGCGCTGTGGGCGCGGCGCGAAACCCTGCAAGCGATGCCGCCGTTCTTCGGTGGCGGCGAAATGATTCGCACCGTTTCGTTCGAGGGCACCACGTTCGCCGATTCGCCACACAAGTTCGAAGCCGGCACGCCGAACACCGCCGGATTTGCCGGGCTCGGCGCCGCGATCGACTATCTCGAAACCATCGGCATGGCCAACATCGCGGCGCGCGAACGCGAATTGCTGGAGTACGCGACGCCGCGGCTCGAGGCCATTCCGGGCATGCGCATCTTCGGCAAGGCGCCCGGCAAGGCCGCGGTCATTTCGTTCCTGATCGAGGGCGCGCATGCACACGACCTGGCGACGCTGCTCGACCAGGAGGGCGTGGCCGTCCGTTCCGGCCACCACTGCGCGCACCCGCTGATGCAGTTTTACGGCGTTGCCGCCACCTGCCGCGCATCGCTGGCGTTCTGGAATACCGAAGCCGAGATCGACGCCTTCGTGGACGCGATCGGCCGGGTGCGGAAGCTGCTTGCATGAGCACGGCGGTGCGGTTTCGCCCCGCGGGGCCGGCTGACATCGAAGCGATCGTCGCGCTGACCGAGTCGGCTTATCGCGGTGACGCCAGTCGCGTTGGCTGGACCACCGAGGCCGATCTGCTGGACGGGCAACGCACCGATGCCGCGGAAGTCGCGGCGTTGATCGCGAATCCTCACGTGATGCTGCTGTTGGCCGAACGCGACGGCCAATTGTTGGCAAGCTGCGTGCTCGAGCGCCTGGCCGATGGCGATGCCTGCGATGGCTACTTCGGCATGTTCTCGGTGCGGCCGAGTGCCCAGGGCAACGGCACCGGCCGGGCATTATTGGCCGAAGCCGAGCGCGTTGCGCGCGAGGAATGGCACGCCCGCACGATGCGGATGACCGTGATCGACGTGCGCGCGGAATTGATCGCGTGGTACGAACGCCGCGGTTATCGCCGGACCGGGCAGTATCGGCCGTTTCCCTATGGCGATGCGCGCTTCGGCATTCCGAAGCGGGATGACTTGCGCTTCGAATGGCTGGTCAAGGATTTGTAGGTTGGGCTGACTTGGCTTCATGGGGAAGCCCGATATCACCCCGTGGCGGTGCGTTGGGCTTCCACCGGGCGAAGCCCGGTATCAGCACGACCTGCGGAAAAACTGGTGGCGCGGAGTGGTGACGATGGACGGTGAATGGGTGCGCGTGTGCGCGCGCGACGAACTGTTGCCTGGCGAATTCAAGGTCGTGTGGGACGGCGATACCGCGATCGCCGTATACAACCTCGAGGGGGATCTGTACGCGGTCGAGGACACCTGCACCCACGACGGCGGCGAACTGGCCGGTGGCGACCTGTGCGGTTTCGAGGTGGAATGCCCGCGCCACGGGGCGCGCTTCGACGTCCGCACCGGCGAGGTGAAGGAAGCCCCGGCGACCGAACCGATCGCGACCTTTCCCGTGCGCATCGACGATGGCGTGGTCTTTACCCGCGACGATCGTTCGTAGACTGCCGGTCGAAGCGGCTGATGTGGAAAGTCAGGCCATGGAAGGCCGTTCTGGTGTTGGCAGACCGGCAATCGGCCCGGATGATCCATGGATTGGTGAAGCAGCGATCAGGAACGATCGCAATCAACATGCCGGAAACCGCACCTCGACGCGCAGCCCGTGCGGCTCGGCGTGATTCGAGAACACCAGGTCCGCCCCGTGCCGCTCGGCGATCTCGCGCACGATGGCGAGGCCCAAACCGGTGCCTTCGTGGTTGTTGCCGACTGCGCGGAAGAACCGTTCGCCGAGCCGTGGCATCAGGTCCGGCGCGACGCCGGGGCCGTTGTCCTGCACGCTCAGCACGCTGGCGCCATCTTCGCCGGTGTGAACGCCGACGGTGATGACGGGGTTGCCGCGGCTGCCATAGCGTGAAGCGTTGTCGACCAGGTTGCCGAGCATCTCGCGCAGCAGCACGGCGTCGCCGATCACGGTGACCCCCCGTTGCGGGCCGCGATAACCAAGATCGATGCCATGCGCGATCGCGTCGGGCACGCGCGCCGCCACTTCGTCGCGCACCATTTCGGCGAGGTCGAGTGGCGCCGCGGCGCCCAGCGATTCGTCGGGTGCCTGCGCGCGCGCCAGCGCAAGCAGCTGGCCGGCCGCGCGTGCGGTGCCGGCCGAGAGCCGCTCCACGTGCACCAGCGCCTCGCGGACCGTGTCGGGTCGCGGATCGGCCAACGCGCGTTCGGCCTGCAGGCGCAAGCCCGCCAACGGCGTGCGCAACTGGTGTGCGGCGTCGGCGATGAAACGCTGCTGTTGGCGCAACATGCGATCGAGCCGCGACAGCAGCGCGTCGATGGTCGCGACCAGCGGTTGCACTTCCAGTGGCGCATCGATGGTGCGAAGCGGCGACAGGTCACCCGCTTCGCGCATCCTTATCTCGTGCGCCAGCGGTTCCAGCACGCGCAGGCCGCGGTTGATGCCCAGCCACACCAGTGCCATCGCGACGCAGATCAGCAGCAACTCGATCGGTACGGTTGAAATCAGGAGTTCGCGCGCCAGCGCCTGGCGCTTGCGCACCGTCTCGGCGGTGGAAATCACCAGGATGTCGCCGGGATCGGCCTTGTTGGCGACGAACACCGACACCATGCGCATGGCCTGGCCGTGGTCGCTGAAGTTCGTGAATACCGCCGGGTTTTGCGACGATGTACGGCCCGGTCGCGGCTGCGGCAAGTCCTGGTCGCCGGCCAGCACGCCGTAGTGCAGGCTGCGCACCGCGAACTGGTTGCGGTCCTTCACCGAGAATTGCAGCAGGATGCGCGCCTGCTCGCTCAGTTCGTTGCGTCCGGCGTCGCTGTTGACCAGGTCGCCCATCGCGTTGGCGCTGTCCAGCAGCCAGCGATCGTAGACCTTGTTCGCGTAGTGCAGGCCGATCACGTAATTGATGATGCCGCCGCACACCAGCACCGCCAGCAGCGGCATCGACACGAACAGCAGCAGGCGACGGCGCAGGCTGGGATTACGGACCATCATCGGCCTCGAGCAGATAGCCGAGTCCGCGCACGGTGCGCAGGTTCACGCCGCTGCCTTCGAGCTTGCGGCGCAGGCGATGGATGGCGATGTCGAGGCCGTTGTCGGTGAGTGCGTCGTTCCACGTGCACAAGGCTTCGATCACGTGTTCGCGCGAGGTGACGCGGTTGTGGCGCGAAGCCAGCACTTCGAGCAACGCGAATTCGCGCGCGGTCAGGTCGAGCGCGCTGTCGTCCAGGCGCACGCGACGGCCGGCGAGGTCGATCGACAGCCTGCCAAGCTGCAGGATCGGCACGCCGCTGTTGCTCTGGCGGCGCAACAGTGCGCGCACCCGTGCGTCGAATTCGGCGAGGCTGAAAGGCTTGACCAGGTAGTCGTCGGCACCGAGGTCGAGGGTGCGGATCCGAAGGTCCAGTTCCTCGCGCGCGGTGATCACCAGTACCGGAATGCCGTCGTGCGCCGCGCGCAAGCGGCGCAGCACCTCGCTGCCATCTTCGCCGGGCAGGCCGAGGTCCAGCACCACCATGGCGAAGGCGTGTTCCTGCAGGGCCGTGATCGCAGCCTTGCCGTTGGCGAGGTGATCGACCGCGTGGCCGGCGCGTTCCAGGGATCCGCAAACGGCGTCGGCGATTGCCGCATCGTCCTCGACCACCAGCATCCGCATGTCGAAGCCCCGCCCGAACGAAGTGTAGAGAATATCAAGCGTACAGCTTGACGAGCACGATTTCGCCGGCGCCCTCGATCCGGACTGGCGTAATCGTACCGCCGGGTGAGACCAGCGTCGCGTCACCGGGGTTCAATGCCGTTTGTGTGTCCGGGCCGGCATGGATTTCGGCGTGGCCCGAGTCCAGGTAAACCAGCCAGCGCACACCGGTTTCGGCGGGAAGCACCATCGCGTCAACCAAGGTGCGGGGCAGCGCTTCGCCGCGGGCGTGCCCGCGCAGCATCAGGTTGAAATCGCGGGTCGGGCCTGCCGGCAGCACGCCGATGGGCGCGGGCGCGCCGTCGAACTGGATGGCCTTGAACCGCGAGCCGGCGAGTTCGTGGCCGTCCGGAAAACGCAGGGTCATGGGCGCATCCAGCGGAACCAGCGTGCGGCGGGTGCCGGGCAAATCCGAAAAGGCGCCCTCGTGCTCGACCTTGGCGACGCTGATGCGGATCGTCCAGTTCGCGTTATCGAGTTCGCGCAGGACCACCGTGGTGCTGCCGGCGCCGTTGGCCCAGGGTTCTTCGCGCTGGGCGCAGCGTGGAATGGTCCGCAGGCGTGCCATCGCGTGATGATAGCGATGGGCGCCCGCCCTCAGCCGATCAGCTTGCGCAGCGCATCCAGGCCAAGGCGCAGGCTTTCATCCCATGCGTAGCCGACGATCGGCTGGCCGGTGCGGGCGTCGCGGAACTCTTCTTCCTGGCCGGGCGCGAGCAGGTGGCGGTAGTCCACCGTCAATTCCTGCCCCGCTTCCAGGTCGCGCGCGGCAAAGATGAAGCCCAGCAGCCACAAGCCGGTGGGTTCGAAGCTGTGGTTCACGAAGCACTCGTCCGGCCAGTCCGGCGAAAGCGTGTAGCGGTCCTCGAACCAGCGCACCGAGGAATACAACAGCTTCGCGCGTTCCGGATCGGACAGGAGCTCCGCGAACGACCATGTCTGGTCGATGCGATCCGGCGCGACGGCGATTCGGCCGCGCGGCAGCGCCTCTTCCAGGAACACGCCCTTGCCGGCGCCCGGGATGGTTGACGGACCGATGCGGTAGCGGGGCTGGATCACGAGGATATTCACGCGAACAAAGCGCGCGAGTGTAATGCGTGTCGGACGGCAGGGTCATCCTGCGAGGGCATGGATGCTGTTCATCCCGGGGCGGCCTTCAGGCCGAACCCGGAATCGATGCTCGGGCAATGCGATTTCAAACCGATTTCGGGTTCGGCCCACGCATGGCGCGGGCAGCCCGGGATGACAAGCGTCGATGGATCGATGCTACGCGCCAGCAAAGGTGCCGGCATGCTCCGGTGACGCGGGGTGCATGCCCCGCGCCACCGTCGCTGCCAACCTCACTGCTTCTTCTGATGCTTCGCGTGTTGCGGCTTCGGCGCGGCGGCGGGTGCGAAACTGCCGCTCAGGTGGATCGCATCGCGATTGCGCGCCAGCGTCTTGGTGCCGATGCCCTTGACGTTGCCGACCTCGTCCACGTTCTTGAACGCGCCGTGGGCCTTGCGGTACGTCACGATCGCCTGCGCCTTGCTGATCCCGACACCGTCGAGCGAGGTGGCGATGGTTTGCGCATCGGCCGTGTTGATGTTGACCGGCGTGGCGGCGAATGCCGGCAGCGCCATGGCGAGGCTGAGCGCGAGCGCGCCGAGTGTCTTCTTGAACATGGGTCTTCTCTCCGATGGTCGCCGCGGCTGCGGCGTGCGGGAACAGCTTGCCGCGCGCGATCACCCGCGACAGCCGGTGCCTTGGCCGTCATCGTGTCGTCCCCTGCAGCGGTCGCGTGTCGGAATCGTCCGACTGTGCCGCTGTTACACTGGCATATTGTTTCACCGAGGAGTGTGTCCGATGGATGCCGGCAAGGCTCGATCCTTCATCGGCAAGTTGTGGGACGACGAAGTGGTTCCGCAGCTTGTCGAGTACATCAAGATCCCCAACAAGTCGCCCATGTTCGACAAGGAATGGGCCGCGCACGGTTACATGGACGCGGCGGTTGCGCTGATGGAGAAGTGGGCGCGCTCGAAGCTGGAGTCGCTGCCGGGTGCGACGCTGGAAGTGGTGCGCCTTCCGAACCGCACGCCGCTGATCTTCATCGACGTGCCCGCATCCGGAAGCGAAGCGCGCGCCGACGACTGCGTGCTGCTGTACGGCCACCTCGACAAGCAACCGGAAATGACGGGTTGGAGCGAGGGCCTTGGTCCCTGGACGCCGGTGCTGAAGGGCGATCGCCTGTACGGCCGCGGTGGCGCCGACGACGGCTACGCGATCTTCGGCTCATTGTCGGCGCTGCTGGCGCTGCACGAGCAGGGCGTGCCGCACGCGCGCTGCGTGGTGATGATCGAAGCCTGCGAGGAATCGGGCAGCTACGACCTGCCGCACTACGTCGACCATCTTTTGCCGCGCATCGGCCAGCCGTCGCTGGTGGTGTGCCTCGATTCCGGCTGCGCCAACTACGACCAGTTGTGGCTGACCACATCGCTGCGCGGCATGACCGGGGGCGAGTTGGTGGTCGAAGTCCTCACCGAGGGCGTGCACTCGGGCGACGCTTCGGGCGTGGTGCCGGACAGCTTCCGCATCGTGCGCGACCTGCTGTCGCGGCTGGAAGATCCCGCCACCGGCGCGATCGTGCCCAAGGAACTCTACGTCGACGTTCCCGCCGAACGCATCGAGCAGGCCAGGCAGTGTGCCGACATCCTTGGCGACGATGTGTTCGCCAAGTTTCCGTGGATGGAAGGCATGCGTCCGGTCAGCAGCGACAAGGTCGAATTGATCCTGAATCGCACGTGGCGACCGCAACTGGCGGTGACCGGCGCGGGCGGCCTGCCGCCGCTCGAAAGCGCGGGCAACGTGCTGCGGCCCGGTACGTCGCTCAAGTTGAGCCTGCGCGTGCCGCCGACCGCCAATGGCAGCAAGGCCGGCGAACTCGTGAAACGGCTGCTGGAAAAAGATCCACCGTATGGCGCCAAGGTGACGTTCAAGCTGGAAAAGGACGGTAGCGGCTGGAACGCGCCGCAGCTTTCCGACTGGCTGGACGGCGCGGTGACGCAGGCCTCGCGGGATGCATTCGGTGCACAGCCCGCGTACATGGGCGAGGGTGGCAGCATTCCGTTCATGGGCATGCTGGGCGAGAAATTCCCGAAGGCACAATTCCTGATTACCGGCGTGTTGGGTCCGCATTCCAATGCGCACGGCCCGAACGAGTTCCTGCACATCCCGACCGGCAAGAAGGTTTCACAAGTGGTGGCCGGCGTGGTCGCTGCGCACGCGGGCGCGAGCGCAAAAGGGTTGACCTGACCGGTCAGGGTGCGGGTTGCGGTGGAGGCGTGGGGTGCGCGAACAGGGTTTCACGCGCGTAAGGGTGCGGACCAACGTGCTGCGCGAACGCGCACGCTTTTGGCCGCACGAGGGCTACACGGGGAAGAAGTCCAGGCGATGTCTCTGAAGTGCCTGCGGGCACCCGACGCGCGGACCTGACGGCAGGCGCGTGCGCGGTTACCCTTGACCGCTCGCAAGGACCATCGATGCTCTACGACCTGCCTCCCGTCACGCGTGCACTGCTGATCGCGAACGTCGCGATTTTCCTGCTGGAACTGGTGCCTTCGCTGCACCCGTTGTTGATCGCCTATGGCGCGTTGTGGCCGGTCGGCCCGTCGCAACTGGCGGCGCTGCCGCACGGCGGCGCGGTCCACGTCGGGTTCCAGTTCTGGCAACTCGTCACCTACGCGTTCCTGCACGGCGGCTGGAGCCACATCTTCTTCAACATGTTCGCGCTGTGGATGTTCGGCGGCCCCATCGAGCACTTGCTGGGCGCGAAGCACTACACGTTCTACTACTTCTTTTGCGCGGTGACCGCGGCGATCGCGCACCTGCTGGTCGGGCATTTCTTCGTGGACAAGTTCTATCCGACCCTGGGCGCGTCCGGCGCGATCTTCGGACTGCTGGTCGCGTTCGGCGTGATGTATCCGCGCATGAAGATGTTCCTGATCTTCTTCCCGGTGCCGATGCCGGCGTGGGTATTCGTGATCGGCTACATCCTGCTGGAGCTGTTCTTCGGCGTCAGCGGTTACGAGTCCGGCGTGGCACATTTCGCGCACCTGGGCGGCGCCGTGGGTGGCTTCATCCTGCTGCAGTACTGGCGCGGCAAATTGCCCATCCGGCCGAAGCGCATCCTGACGCGTTGAGCGACCGCCCCGGTGTGCCGCGTTCAGCGCCTGGTCGCGCGCGTGGCGCGCTTCTGCATCGATGCCTGGTTCCCTTTTGCGTCATG
>JBDZUX010000051.1:0-18591 GCA_040255405.1 Lysobacteraceae bacterium | reverse complement strand
CGCGTCGAACGACCCTACCGGCTTGCCGTCGACCGTGGTGATCGTGTCGCCGGCCTTCAGGCCCGCGCGCTCGGCGGGCCCGCCCGGCGTCACCGCGTTCACGTGCAACCCGTGGTCTTCGGCACTGACGGCAATGCCGAGCATGCCGCGCTTGCTGTCGGCGAAATAGTGCAGCGTGCTGGCGTTGGCTTCGTCACCGAGTCTTGCCGACAGCGCAGCCATCCGGCCGGCCAGCGCGTTCATGCGCGTCTGCAGCGCGGCCATCTGCTGCTGGACCGCGGCGTCTGATTCGGTCCTGGAAGCAGTCGAAGCCGGGGGCGCGGCGAGCAGTGCGCCGGAGCCCAGCAGACCGGGCAACATCAGGCAAAGGGCGAGTGTTCGTTTCATGGCGATTGTCTCGATCACATGGAAATGACGTGGTTGGGTGCGGGATGCGTCTGTTCGGCGACCAGGTACGGTTGCAGGTGCAACAGACCGAGTTGCTGGAGCAGGGTGATGCGTTGCTGCCACAGGCTCGCGGCGGCGGCAGGGTCGCGGGCGGCGGCGCTGAGTTGCAGGTCGACCATGCCGATCCGGTCCTGCAGCGCTACGGCGCTGGCAAGTGCGCGGCCATCCAGCGGCCCGCCGTTGTGGCTGAGGTTCTGCACCCAGTTCTGCCACTGTGCCGAACTGGCCTGAAGGGCGGCGACGTCGGGTATCGGCCGGGTATCGGGCTTCGCCGTCGATGGCGTCTGCGCGACCCGCGCGGGCGGGGGCGATGGTGCGCGCAGGTGCAGGTGCGGCCACGCGAACGTCAACGCGATCCCGGCCGCGAACGCGGCAGGCAGCGTGAACCAGACGGTCCGGCGCACGGTGCGGCGCCGCCCGATTCGCGCGGCAATGTTGCGCCAGGCCTCTTGCGGCGGCGCGTTTGCCGGCAGTGCGCGCAGCGCCGCGGCCAGCGAGGCTTCGTCGTTCATGTCGTTCATGCCGTGGTGGTCGAGCCGATCGTGCATGGCGTGTCCTCCACTTTGGGTGTGAGAAGTTCGCGCAGGCGTTTGGTGGCGCGTGCGAGTTGGGATTTGGAAAAACTCACGGAACGCCCGAACTCGCGGGCGATCTCGACGTGGGTGAAGCCCTCGACGTGGTACAGCCACAGCACGGCGCGCGCATCGTCGGGCAGCCGGTTCAACGCGCGATCCAGCGTGGTGGCGTCCGCGGATGTCCAGGGCTGTGGCGCGCTATCGTCGCCCAGCGTGTCGTCCAATACTTCGATGACGTGCAGCCGGTCGTGGCGAAGCTGCATCAGCGATTCGTTGACCACAAGCTTCCGCAGCCAAGCCGCAAAGGGTGCATCGCCGCGATACTGGCGTGCGCGCTCGAACGCTTTCAGCATCGCGTCCTGCAGGACTTCCTGGGCGACGTCGGCGCGGCCGGTCAGGCGCAGCGCCAGCGTCCACGCCGCGCGTTCGAACTGCCGGTACACGCTTTCGAATGCGGAAAGGTCGCCGCGCTTCAGGCGCGCGATGGTATCCGGCTCGACATGTTGCTGGAAATTGGAGTGCGGGTCCACGACACAAGGATGCACCAGAACGGGAAAGGGTCGCAGATGGCTGCTCCCCTCTCCCTCCGGGAGAGGGTGGCGCGAAGCGCCGGGTGAGGGTCCGGGTTCGCATGGTCGGCATTGCGCGAGCCCGAACCCTCACCCGTCCCTGCGGTATCGCGCTCCGCGCGCGTTCGCTTCGCTCCGCCTCTCCCGCGGGGAGAGGGGAAGGCGTTCCGCGCTTGGCGCCGGGCGGATTCGATGCTCGTTCCAGGCCATCAAACCGATTCCGGGTTCCATCGCCGGTGAAGCTGGCGATGGCCCCGGAATGACCAGCGCGTGGGCGGGAATGCCCCCGGGCGCCAGAAGAACCGCAGGCAACCCGAAAATCCCACGTCTCGTCATTCCGGGGCGACCCGAAGGGTCGAACCCGGAATCGGTTTCGGCTCCGTCTGCGTGACTGAAAGTATCCGGATCGAAATGACGGTGTCGCCCGATGCCCGCGTCGCTATCCGCACTGTCCGCGAACTGTCCGCGGACACCTTTTTCGTCCGGGTTGAATCTGCAAGCCGCTGAATCGACGCAAGAAAATCCGTGCGAGTGGTTGGCATCGCACTTGCTCAACAGATAGCGAGGCCGCATCGGCGAAACGCTGCGGCAGGCAACGGGAAAAGCATGAACATTCGCGACACATCCGCGCAGGACCGCATCCTCGAGAAACACGTCAGCAAGAAGAAGCTGGCGATCTACGGCGGCATCGGCCTTGCGGTGCTGATCCTGCTGGTCTGGCTGGTGCCCGGCGCGTTGCGGTTGTTCTCGGCGGGTTCGTCGGTGAGCGCTTCGCGCCTGCAGATCGCGACGGTGGAGCGCGGCGCGTTCGTACGCGACATCGCCGCGGACGGGCGCGTGGTCGCGGCGGTAAGCCCCACCTTGTACGCCCGCGCGAACGGCGCGGTCGTGCTGCAGGTGCACGCGGGCGACAAGGTGGCCAAGGGCCAGGTGCTGGCGGTGATCGCGAGCCCGGAACTCACCAACAAGCTCGCGCAGGAAGAAAGCAACGCCGACGCGATGCAGGTGGCGTACCAGCAGGCCAAGATCGATGCCAACCAGCAGCGTGCCAAGCTGCAGGAAACGTTCGAGAACGCCAAGATCGACGAGCAAAGCGCCAAGCGCGATCTCGCGCGCTATCAGAAGGCGTTCGACAAGGGTGCGGTGTCGAAGCTGGAAGTCGACCGGCACAACGACGCGCTGGAAAAATCGCAGATCCAGCTGAAGCACGCCAGGGACAACCTCGGCATGGACGATTCCAGTCTCGCGCTGGAAATCCAGGCCAAAAAGCTGGCCTACGAGCGCCAGAAGCTGATGGTCGCTGACCTGAAACGCCAGGTCGACGAATTGAACGTGCGCTCGCCGGTCGACGGGCAGGTCGGGCAACTGTTCATCGCCCAGACCGCAACCGTCCCGAAGGATTCGAAATTGCTGACGGTCGTGGATTTGTCCGCGCTGGAAGTGCAGGTGAACGTGCCGGAAAGTTTCGCGCGTGACCTGGCGGCCGGCATGCCGGCGGTGATCAGCGGCAATGGCAAGGACTGGAAGGGCGCGGTCAGCGCGATTTCGCCGGAAGTGGTGAACGGTGAAGTGGTCGCGCGGGTGCGGTTCGAGGGCAAGAAGCCCGAGCAGTTGCGCCAGAACCAGCGGTTGTCGGTGCGCATCGTGATGGACAAGCGCGACAACGTGTTGACCGTGGCGCGCGGTTCGTTCGTGGACGAATCGGGCGGCCGCTACGCCTACGTCGTGCGCGACGGCATCGCCACCAAGACGCCGGTAACGCTCGGCCCGAGCTCCATCGACAAGGTCGAAATCCTGCAAGGGCTGAAGGAAGGCGACAAGATCGTGATTTCCGGCACCAGCAATTTCAACGGCGCGGCGAAAGTCGCGATCAGCGACTGATCGCACAACGAAAACCAAGAGTCATGAATCCTGATTCGTCACATACATTTGCTCGTCATTCCGGGGCGGCCCGCAGGGCCGAACCTGGAATCGGTCGGCTTCACCGGTGTTCGCCACACCGATTCCGGGTTCTGTCCGCACGAGGCGGACAGCCCCGGAATGACAAGCGAGTTGTCCTTTCCGCTGCTTGAAGTTGAATGCAACGCTCAGCGCCACCCCTTCCGTCAAACACCACCGCAACCGAGGAACCCGAAATGCTCAAGATGACCCACCTGTCCAAGGTTTACCGCACCGAAGTGGTGGAAACCTATGCCCTGCGCGACTTCAACATCGACGTGAAGGAAGGCGAATTCGTTGCGGTGATGGGACCGTCGGGTTCCGGCAAGACCACCTTCCTGACCATCGCCGGCCTTCTGGAAAGTTTCACCGGCGGCGAGTACCTGCTGGACGGCGTGGACGTCAGCAATCTCGGCGACAACGCGCGTTCGAAGATCCGCAACGAGAAGATCGGGTTCGTGTTCCAGAGCTTCAACCTGATCCCCGACCTCAACGTGCACGACAACGTGGAAGTGCCGCTGCGCTACCGCGGCATGAAAACCGCCGAGCGCCAACAGCGCATCAAGGACGCCCTGGAGCGGGTGGGCCTGGCCTCGCGCATGAAACATTACCCAGCCGAGCTGTCGGGCGGCCAGCAGCAGCGCGTCGCGATCGCACGTGCATTGGCCGGTTCGCCGCGCCTGCTGCTGGCGGACGAACCGACCGGCAACCTGGATACCCAGATGGCGCGTGGCGTGATGGAGCTGCTGGAAGAAATCCATCGCGGCGGCGCGACCATCGTGATGGTGACCCACGATCCCGAACTGGCCCTGCGCGCGCAGCGCAGCGTGCACATCATCGACGGCCAGGCCGTGGATATCGCCGAAGAACCCCGCTTCCACGCGCAAAACCGGCGCGCCGAGGCGGCGGTCGAGGGCGGCGCGCATTGAAGCCTTCGCCGGAAGCAGAGGGCGTGGCACAGAGGGCAGGAAGCGGGGATGTCGTTCTGACGGGCAACAGGGGATGTTGAAGTACATCGAGGATCGCAACCATGAACATCCAGAAACTCATCGCCATCGTCGCCGCCATCGCCATCAACTGCGCGGTGCTTGGCTGGTTCCACGCATGGACGTCCGGTGTGGCCAGCGCCGCCGCGGCGGCGGCGTCCATGCAGGGCGCCGTGATGCTGCCGGTCATCCACGTGCATCCGAGTGCCGCGCAACTGCGCGCGGCGGGGCGCACGCATGCGGGCGCGGCATCCGGTGGACAGGCCGGCGTGTCCGGAAACCATTCGGCTCTCGCCATGCCGTACTACTCGTTCACCGCACAGCCAACCAGCCGTGACGCGGGTTGAGCGTGGCCGCGCTCTCGGTTCTTTGGTGGCAACCGCGGGGCGCGTGTGGCGTGTTTGAACCCTTTCCCTCGAAGACATCCGGGGGAAAGGCGGGTGAGGCCGGTTGAGGTCCTTGAACCAGGAACGAAGACGAAACATGTTCGCCTACTACATCGATCTCGCGGTGCGCAGCCTGAAGCGCAACAAGGCGCTGACCGCATTGATGGTGCTGGCGATCGCACTCGGCATTGGCGCGTCCATGACCACCCTTACGGTGTTGCACGCGTTGTCGGGGGATCCGTTGCCGGGGCGCAGCGGGCACCTGTATTACCCGCAAATCGATCCGCGCGACATGAATGGCTACCAGCCTGGCGGCGAACCACCCGGCCAGGTTTCCTGGATCGACGGTACCAACCTGCTGCGGGCGAAACGTGCCCGCCGGCAGGCGCTGATGACTGGTGGCCAGGTGCCGGTGCAGCCTACACAGGCGAATCTCGACCCGTTCTACGTGGATGCCCGTTACACCACGGCGGACTTCTTTCCGATGTTCGACACGCCTTTCGAGTACGGGCGGGCATGGACTGCGGCGGAAGACGAAGCGGCGGCGCGCGTCGCGGTGATATCAAGTTCGCTCAACGCGAAACTCTTCGGCGGAAACAACAGTATCGGCAAGACGCTGCGCGCGGATGACGTCGATTTGCGCATCGTCGGCGTGTTGGGAGATTGGCGGCCCAACCCGCATTTTTACGACCTGGACCTCGGCCGATACGGAGACAACGAGGACGTGTTCGTGCCGCTCTCCGCCTCCCAAGCGCTGAAGTATGCGCACAGCGGTTCCGTTGACTGTTGGAGCTCGGGTGGCCAGGAAAACATGAAAACGGCCCCTTGCACCTGGTTGCAGCTGTGGGTGCAACTCGACACGCCGGCGGAATTCGAGTCCTACAAGTCATTCCTGATCCATTACTCGCAGGAGCAAAGGGCCCTCGGGCGATTCCAGCGCCCGCCCAACGTGCGGTTGCGCGACGTGATGCAGTGGCTCGATTACAGCCATGTCGTGCCGGCCGATGTGCGCTTGCAGACCTGGTTGGCGCTCGGATTCCTGTTGGTGTGCCTGGTCAACACCGTTGGCTTGATGCTGGCGAAATTCCTCCGTCGGAGCGGCGAGATCGGCGTGCGCCGGGCGCTCGGCGCGGCGCGGCGGGCGGTGTTCGAACAATTGCTGGTCGAGGCCGGCATCGTGGGCCTCGCGGGCGGCGTCGGCGGCTTGCTGCTCGCCCAATTGGGTTTGTGGCTGGTGCGCCAACAACCGGCGGACTACGCGAAGCTCGCGCATCTCGATCCGATGATGCTGGCTGTCACCTTTGTGCTCGCGATCGGCGCCAGCCTGCTGGCCGGACTCTTGCCGGCCTGGCGTGCGTGCAGGGTCGCGCCTGCCTTGCAACTGAAGGCGAACTGACGTGGACATCCTGCCGATCCTCGCGACGCTCCGCCGGCACAAGATCACGGCGCTACTGATCGTGCTGGAGATCGCGCTGACCTGCGCGATCGTATGCAACGCGGTGTTCCTGATTTCCCAGCGGATGCACCGGATGGACATGCCAAGCGGCGTGGCCGAACACGAGCTGGTGCAGGTGCAGGTCGTGGATATCGGCGATCGCCCAGACGCGAAGGCGCGCGGAGAAGAAGACCTGGCGGCGCTGCGCGCCATTCCCGGAGTGAAGTCGGTCGCGCGGATCAACCAGCTGCCGTTCACCGACTCATCCTGGAACAACAGCATCTTTCTCTCTCCGACCCAGACGCAGCCGACGCTCAATGCGACGATGTATTTCGGCATCAATGTGCTGCAAACCCTGGGGGCCCGGCTCGTCGCGGGCCGTGATTTCAATCCCGACGAATATGCGGAATATCGCGACGCGATCCGCGATCCAAAACTCACGCCGCCCGTGGTTGTCATCACACAGGCGCTTGCGCAGAAGTTGTGGCCGGGCGAAAGCGCGCTCGGCAAGACGATCTATTTCGATCCGCAAACACCGCTGCGGGTGATAGGGGTGGTCGCCGGCCTGATCCGTCCCTCGCTGTCCGAGGGCGAGAGTGCCGCCCAGTGGGGCACGGTGGTGCCGCTGCGCTTTTCGGGAGGTGGTTCTTACGCGCTGCGCACCGCTCCCGGGCAGCGACAGCGGGTAATCAACGCGGCAGTGACCGCGCTCAAGACTCTGGATCCCAAGCGCATCATCCGCCAACAGCGGACGCTGGATGATGCGCGCGCCGAATTCTTCCAGGCCGACCGCGCGATGGCCGGCATGCTGGTCGGCGTGATCGTGGCGGTGCTGCTGGTGACGGGACTGGGCATCGTGGGGCTTGCCAGCTTCTGGGTCGCGCAACGCCGCCGAACCATCGGTGTGCGTCGTGCGCTGGGCGCTACGCGTGCGGACATCCTGCGCTATTTCCAGATCGAGAATTTTCTGATCGTCACCCTCGGCATCCTGCTGGGCATGGCGCTGGCCTACGGTTTGAGCCTGTGGCTGATGGCGCATTACGAGATGCCGCGTTTGCCCATGTCGTACTTGCCGATGGGTGCTTTCGCGCTGTGGCTGATCGGACAACTGGCGGTGCTCGGACCTGCGCTGCGCGCCGCAGCGGTTCCGCCCGTGGTGGCAACGCGGACAGTATGAACTTGAAGTCCTCCCCCCAAGGGCGAACAGAAACCTGGAGCGACATGACATGCTTGCGTACTACATCGATCTCGCACTGCGCAGCCTGAAGCGGCACAAGGCGCTCACTGCATTGATGATCATCACCATCGGTTTTGGCGTGGCCGCGTCGATGACGACGTGGTCGGTGTTCCGCGCCGTGTCGGGCGATCCGATTCCATGGAAGTCCTCGCAGCTGTTCGTGCCGCAGATCGACAACTGGGGTCCGGCCGGGCACGGTCCCAAGGACACCAGCAACGAACCGCCGGACGCGATGGGTTACACCGACGCGGTCGCGCTGATGCGCGACCATCGCGCGAAGTACCAGTCCGCGATGTACCAGATCGGCGCGGCCGTGACGCCGCAGCGCGTGGGCCAGCACCCGATCACCGCGATCGGCGAAGCGGTCTACAGCGAGTTCTTCCCGATGCTCGATGTTTCATTCAAGTACGGCAGCGGGTGGAGCGCGGCCGATGACGACCAGCGCGCGCAGGTCGCGGTGATCAGCAGCCACCTCAATCAGAAGGCGTTCGGCGGCGGCGACAGCGTGGGCAAGACCCTGAGCATCGACGGCCACGAGTACCGCGTGGTCGGCGTGTTGGGCGATTGGCATCCGCAGCCGCAGTTCTACGACGTGGTCAACACCGGCGGCTTCAGCCAGGGCGGCGGCAACATCTTCGTTCCGTTCACCACCGCCATCGCCAACAGCATGAACAACAACGGCAACACCAATTGCGTCGAGTCGCCCAAGGAGCCGGGCTTCGTCGGCCTGCAGAAATCCGAATGCGTGTGGATCGCGTTCATGGTGCAGTTGGACGACGCGACCGCTGCGCGGCAGTACAAGCAATACCTGGACAACTACGCGGCCGCCCAGCAACAGGCGGGGCGCTTCAATTGGGCGCCGAACAACCGCCTGCGCGGTTTGATGGACTGGCTGGATTACCAGCGCGTGGTGCCGTCGGACACCAAGATTTCGCTGTACGTGGCGCTGGGGTTGCTGCTGGTGTGCCTGGTGAACACGGCCGGCCTGCTGTTGGCCAAGTTCCTGCGTCGCTCGAGCGAGATCGGCGTGCGCCGCGCGCTCGGTGCATCGCGTCGCGAGATCTACACGCAGTTCCTGATCGAGGCGGGCATGGTTGGCCTTGCCGGCGGCCTGCTCGGCCTGGTGTTGACCGCATTCGGCATCGCCAGCGTGGGCTGGGTGCTGCCGCGCGACATCGCCGCGCTGGCGCGGCTGGACGTGACGCTGTTCATCACCACGCTGGCCGTGGCGGTGGTCGCGACGATGCTGGCCGGCTTGTATCCCACCATGCGCGCGGCGGCGGTGCAGCCGGCGTGGCAGTTGAAGAGCAACTAGACACGTAGGAGCGCGCCTGCGCGCGATCGGTGCATCGCAAGGACGGTCGTCGGCAGGGCGGCTCCTACAAAGAGGACACGAACATGAAACTCCACCCCATCCTGGCGGCGCTCAAGAAACACAAGGCCGGCGTCACGCTGATCACGCTGCAGATCGCGCTGACGCTGGCAATCGTGTGCAACGCGGTGTTCATCATCGGCCAGCGGGTCGATCGGGTGAACCGGCCGACCGGTGTCGACGAGCAGAACCTGTTCCTGATCCAGCAGGCCTACGTCGGGGCGCCGACCGGCGACGATGACGCGTCGATCCAGAAACTCGACGCGATGCAACGCAGCGACCTGGAGACCTTGCGCGGCTTGCCAGACGTGGAGGCGGCGGCACCCATCAGCTCGCTTCCGCTGCTCAATTCGTCGTGGACCGGCGGCGTCGGCTTGAAGCCGAACCAGCAGCACAGTACCGAGCATGCCGCTTACTACTTCGGCGACGACCAGATGCTGAAGGCACTCGGCCTGCGACTGGTCGCGGGCCGCAACTTCACCTCCAGCGAAATCACCAATCGCGGCTTCCGCGGTGTCGGTGAGCCACCGATGGTGATCGTCACCAAGACGCTCGGCGACAAGCTGTTTCCGAAAGGCGACGCGCTGGGCAAGACCGTTTACCTTGACGGGGAGGCGATCCCCAGCACGATCATCGGCGTGGTGGAGCGGATGCAGATTCCCGCGACCGGAAGCTGGGGCAACAGCTTCGCGTGGAACTCCGTCCTGCAACCCGTACGCCTGGACGGCAATTACACGCGCACCGCCGTGCGCGCGAAGCCGGGACGACTCGATGCGGCGATGCACGAGGCGCGCGAGGCGCTGTTCAACGCCAACCCGATGCGGGTGCTGGAGAACCAGCCGGACATCGGCATCGGCATCATGCCGTTTTCCGAAATTCGCGCCCGCGCGTATCGCGCCGACATCGGCATGGCGATCCTGATGGGTGTGATCTGCCTGATCCTGCTGTGCGTCACCGGTGCTGGCATCGTCGGCCTCACCAGTTTCTGGGTCGGGCAGCGACGCAAGCAGATCGGCATCCGCCGCGCGCTGGGGGCGACGCAGCGCGACATCCTGCGTTACTTCCAGACCGAGAACCTGATGATCGCCGGCGCCGGCGTGGTGATGGGGGCGCTGCTGGCGGTCGGGTTGAACCTGTGGCTGATGAAGCAGTTTTCGATGGACCGCATGTCGCTGCTGTACGTGCTGGTCGGCGTGGTCGTGCTGCTGGCGCTGGGGCAGGGCGCGGTGTTCGCGCCGGCCCGGCGGGCCTCGCGGGTGTCGCCGGTGGAGGCGACAAGGAGCGTGTGATGTTGGCTTCAACTAAGCCAACACACCTCGTCATTCCGGGGCTGTCCGCAGCTTCACTGCGGGCAGAACCCGGAATCGGTCTCGTCGGTCTCGGAAAACCGATTCCGGGTTCCGCGCCTTGCGCGGCCCCGGAATGACAAGAAAGAAATGTCACCGCATGCAGGAAATTGAAACATGTTCGGGTACTACCTCGACCTCGCCCTGCGCAGCCTCAAGCGCAACCCGGCGCTCACCGCGCTGATGGTGGTGGCCATCGGCTTCGGCGTGGCGGCGTCGATGATCACGTATTCGGTGTTCCGTGCAGTGTCGGGCAACCCGATTCCGGACAAGTCGGCGCAGTTGTTCACGCCGCAGATCGACAGTTGGGGGCCGCAGCAGAGCTTCAGCGGCGATGGCGAACCGCCGCAGGCGCTGGACTACACCGATGCGATGGCGCTGATGCGCGCGCATGCGGCGAAGCGGCAAACGTTGCTGTATCCCGTGCAGTTGCCGCTGATGCCGGGCGGCAGCCGCAGTCTGCCGCTGAAGGCGCAAGGTTATGCGGTGTACGGCGACTTCTTCCCGATGTTCGAGGTGCCATTCCATTACGGCAACGGCTGGGGCGCGGCGCAGGACGAAAGCCGCGCGCCAGTGGTCGTGTTGAGTGAGGAGTTCAACCGCAAGTTGTTCGGCGACGCGAACAGCATTGGGCGCGAAATCAATCTCGACGGCCACGATTACCGCATCGTGGGCGTGACCCGGCACTGGGATCCGGTGCCGCGCTTCTATTCATTGTTCGGCAGCAGCGGTTTCGAGGAGCCTGCGGATTTCTACCTGCCGTTCACCCGCGCGCTGGATCTCAAGATCGACACCGCCGGCAACAACAGTTGCCGCAAGGTCTCGACCATGCGCGGCTGGGACGACTGGTTGCGCAGCGATTGCGTATGGATCACGCCCTGGGTGGAACTGGATACGCCGGCCGAAGTAGCCCGCTATCGCAGTTTCCTGGAAGGTTATTCCGCCGACCAGCAGCGCGCCGGCCGTTTTGGGTGGGCGCCCAACGTGCGATTGCGCGACGTGACGCAATGGATGGCGTACATGCACGTGGTGCCGCCCGAGAGCCGTATTTCGCTGATGGTATCGCTGGGCTTCTTCCTGATCTGCCTGGTCAATACCGTCGGGCTGTTGCTCGCCAAGTTCATGCGTCGCTCCGGCGAGATTGGCGTACGGCGCGCGCTGGGCGCATCGCGCCGCGAAATCTACGCGCAATTCCTGATCGAGGCCGGCACCGTCGGCCTGGCGGGCGGCCTTCTGGGGTTGCTTTTGACCGCCGTGGGCGTGTCGGGCGTGGCGTTGCTGTTCCGCCCCGAGATCGCGCGCCTGGCGCACGTGGATGTGTCGTTGGTGGCCTTGACGCTGGCCGTCGCCATCGTTGCCACCGTGGTCGCGGCGTTCTATCCGTCGTGGCGCGCGGCGCACGTGCAGCCGGCCTGGCATTTGAGAAGCAATTGAATGCAGGAGCGCGCCTGCGCGCGATGGATGTCGCCCGCAGGCGGGCTCCCACAAGAGACATGAACATGCAAATCCAGCCCATCCTTGCTGCACTTCGCCACCACAAGGCCGGTACCGTGCTGATCGCGCTGCAGATCGCACTGACGCTCGCGATCGTGTGCAACGCGTTGTTCATCATCCATCAGCGCCTGTCGCATTTGTCCGCGTCCACCGGCATCGACGAAGCCAACGTGTTCGTGATCGCAAGCCAGTGGGCGGGTCGGCAGACGGACCAGCAGATCGATGCACAGATCCAGGCCGACCTCGCGGCGCTCCGGCAATTGCCTGCGGTGCGCGATGCGGCGCCAGCCAATTCGTATCCGTTGCGTGGCGGCGGCTGGGACAACTTGATCATGATGAAGCCCGACCAGGTGCAGAAGACCACCGATGCGGCGGTGTATCTGAGCGACACCCATCTGATCGACACGCTGGGACTCAAGCTGATCGCCGGGCGCAATTTCAGGCCCGATGAAATCGAGCCGATGGGCATGCGCGAGAACAAGACGCCGCCGGTGGCGATCGTGACCAAGGCGCTCGCCGACAAGCTGTACCCGGATGGCTCGGCATTGGGCAAGGGCTTCTACACCATGAGCACGACGCCGACCACCATCGTTGGCATCGTCGAACGCCTGCAGCGCCAGGAAGTCGACAGCTGGTCGCGCGCCTATGCCTACGAGGCCATGCTGTGGCCGCGCCGCCTGGACGTGTCGTTCGGTACCTACTACATCGTGCGCGCCAAACCGGGCGAGTTGGCCACCGCGATGCAGGAAGCGCCCAAGGCGCTGCTTGCGCAGAGCCGCATGCGCATCATCGATCCCAAGGACGGCGTGCTGAGTTTTGCCGAAATCCGCCATCGCGCCTACGACAGCGATCGCGGCACCGCGATCCTGATGGGCATCATCTGCGCGGTGCTGTTGGTGATCACGGGCGCGGGGATCATCGGGCTCACCAGTTTCTGGGTCGGCCAGCGACGCAAGCAGATCGGCATCCGCCGCGCGCTGGGCGCGACCCGGCAAGACATCCTGCGCTACTTCCAGACCGAGAATTTCCTGATCGCCGGCGCGGGCGTGGTGCTGGGCGCAATCCTCGCGGTCGGCCTGAACCTCTGGATGATGCGGCAACTGGCGATGGACCGGATGCCACTGCTCTACGTGCTGGCTGGCGTGATCGCGTTGCTTGTGCTGGGGCAGGGCGCGGTGTTCGCGCCGGCACGGCGGGCGTCGCGGGTGTCACCGGTGGAAGCGACGCGGAGCGTGTGAGGGAAACCGGGAATGGTGAATCGGGAATCGGGAATCGGAAAAGCAAAATGAACCGGTCATTCCGAGGCCGCGCGCAGCGCGCGGAACCCGGAATCGGTCTTGGAAGACTGGCAACGGATTCCGGGTTCTGCCGCGATGAAACCGCGGCAGCCCCGGAATGACGACAATCAACTTCAAGTGTGGACGCTCACATGTTCGCTTACTACCTCGACCTCGCCATCCGCAGCCTCAAGCGCAACCGCTTGCTGACGGTGCTGATGGTGCTCGCGATCGCGATCGGCATCGGCGCCAGCATGACCACGCTGACGGTGATGCACATCCTTTCGGGCGACCCGCTGCCTGGCAAGAGTGCGCAGGTGTTCTATGCGCAGGTGGACGGGGATCCCACGCCGGATTACAGCCACCACGAACCGCCCGACATGCTGGATTACCAATCCGCAGTCGATCTTTGGGGCGCGCAGCGCGCGGATCGCCAGGCGCTGCTGGTGGACAGCCAGGTCAAGGCGCGCGCGCCCGATGCCGGTCGTCCGCCGCTGATGTTGATGATGCTTTCCACGACCTCGGATTTCTTCCCGATGTTCGACGTGCCGTTCGAGTACGGCAGCGCGTGGAGCGCGCAGGATGACAGCAGGCGCGCGCGGGTGGCGGTGATCTCGTCGGATTTGAACGACAAGCTCTTCGGCGGCCAGGACAGCGTGGGCAAAAGCCTGCGGCTGGGCAACGCCGATGTACGGGTCGTCGGCGTGCTGAAGCCCTGGCGGCCTTCGCCGCTGTTCTACGCCGTGCGTGGCGGGCGTTTCGCGAACGGCGACACCGCGGGTTACTACACCAAACCGGAGGACGTGTTCACGCCCTTCTTTGCCGGCCTCGAAGTCAATGACGGCAATTTCCAGCCGTTCAACTGCTGGTCGCCGCCGCCGAAGCCGGGCCATCTGGTCGATTCGCCCTGCAACTGGGTCGCGCTGTGGGTGCAGTTGGGCAGCCCTGCCAGGGTCGCGGCCTACCGCAACTTCATGGACAGCTACGCGACCGAGCAAAAGGCACTGGGCCGGATCGGTTATACCGAAACGCGGTTGCGCAACCTGATGCAGTGGCTGGACTTCAACCACATCGTGCCGCGCAACGCAAAGCTGCAGACGTGGTTGGCATTCGCGTTCCTTGCGATCTGTCTGTTCAACACGGTCGGCCTGCTGCTGGCGAAGTTCCTGCGCCGCGCGGGCGAGATCGGCGTGCGCCGCGCGCTGGGCGCGTCGCGGCGCTCGGTGTTCGCGCAGTGCCTGACCGAAGCCGGTTTGATCGGAGTCATCGGCGGCGTTGGCGGCTGGCTGCTGACGCTGGTCGGCCTGTGGCTGGTGCGCCGCCAGCAGACGCCGTATTCCGACCTGGTGCACATGGATGTATCGATGTTCCTGGCCACGTTCGTGCTGGCCGTCGCGGTGAGCCTGCTGGCGGGGGCCTTGCCCGCGCTGCGCGCCAGCCGCGTCGCGCCGGCGTTGCAGCTCAAGACGTTGTAGGAGCGCGCCTGCGCGCGATCGCACGGGTATTCGTCGCACACAAGTCGCCTGCAGGCAGGCTCCTACGAAAAGCAGATCGCATCCGGACACCACCATGCAAATCCAACCGATCCTTGCCGCCCTGAAAAAGCATCGCCTCGCGACCGCGCTGATCGCGCTGGAAATCGCGCTGGCGTGCGCGGTGTTGTGCAACGCGTGCTACCTGATCGCCGGACGCCTGTCGGCGATGCGCATCGACAGCGGCGTCGATGAAACTTCGCTCGGGTTCCTTGCGCTGCAGGGCTTCGATGCCAGCCAGGCCAGCGATCTCAACGCGCGCGTGGTGGCGGGACTGCGCGCGATTCCGGGCGTCGAATCGGTGAACGTCATCAACTCCGTGCCGTTCGGTCCGCAAGCCGGCGCGGCGGGCATCACGCTCGATCAGGCCGGCAAGCAGTTCCGCGGCGTGCCGGAGCTCTACGTCGGCGATCCCGGCACGCCCCAGGCGCTGGGGCTGCAACTGGTCGCCGGCCGCATGCCGACGCCGGACGACTACCAACCAGCGACGACCTTCGTGCCCGCCAGCTCGAGGGTATTGATCA
Source organism: Lysobacteraceae bacterium (assembly GCA_040255405.1). Classification (GTDB taxonomy): domain Bacteria; phylum Pseudomonadota; class Gammaproteobacteria; order Xanthomonadales; family Rhodanobacteraceae; genus 66-474. The sequence goes on along the minus strand of JBDZUX010000051.1, from coordinate 3,473 downwards.
CGCGCACGCTGGCCGAGCACCTGTGGCCCGGCAAGGATCCGCTAGGCAAGGAATTCTGGAGCGGCCCGTTCCACTTTCGCGTGATTGGCGTGGTCGCGAACCTGGCCATCCAGCAATACGACGAAGAGGGCGAGCGCGGTGCGCAATGGACGGCGTTCGTCCCGGCGCAACCGGGTCCGCAGCTGGCCGGGACCTACCTGGTCCGCGCCGATCCGCAGGATATCGACCGCGTGATGACGGAAGCGAAAGCCGCAATGGCCCGGATCGCGCCGGATGCCGTGGTCGACCATGAAGACAGCCAGACCATCCGCGAATTGCGCCGGCGCTTTTTCAAGACCGACCGGGCGATGGCCGGCCTGCTGGTGGGCGTGATCGTCGCGTTGCTCGGCGTCACCGCGTTCGGGATCGTCGGGTTGGCGAGTTTCTGGGTCGCGCAGCGACGCAAGCAGATCGGCATCCGCCGTGCGCTCGGTGCGACGCGCGCGGACATCCTGCGTTATTTCCAGACCGAGAATTTCCTGATCGTCACGTTCGGGATCGTGCTGGGCATCGTGCTGGCGGTCGGGATCAACCTTGCCTTGATGAAGTGGTTCGAAGTGTCGCGGCTGCCGCTTTGGTACCTGCCGGCCGGCGCGGTGGCGTTGTGGTTGCTCGGGCAGCTTGCGGTGTTGACGCCGGCGCTGCGCGCCGCCGCGGTGCCGCCGGTGGTGGCGACGAGATCGGTATGAGTTTTTTGTAGGAACGCGCCTGCGCGCGACCAGCTTTCTCGCAAGCAGTCGCGCGCGGGCGCGCTCCTACAACGGTTGCGAAACCTGGAAAAGGTGAATGAAATGTTTGGCTATTACATCGACCTCGCGCTGCGCAGCTTCAAGCGCAACCGCGTACTCACCGGACTGATGGTGCTCGCACTGGGCCTCGGCATCGGTGCGTCGATCACCACGCTCACGGTGTTGAAACTGTTGTCGGGCGATCCACTGCCCCAGAAAAGCGCGCGGCTGTTCACCGCGGAAATCGATCCGCTGCCGGCGCAGGGCTACGTGCCGGGCCAGAGCAAACCGCCGTGGGGCAACCTGATGCCCTACACCGACGCGATGAACCTGTTGCAGGCGCATCGGGCCGAGCGCCAGGCCGTGATGGCGCTGACCCAGGCCAAGGTGACGCCTGCCCGTACGGCGGAACATCCGTTCTTCAGCGATGCCGTGATGACGACGGCGGATTTTTTCGCGATGTTCGATGCGCCGTTCGAGTACGGCAGCGGCTGGAGCGCACAGAACGACGACGACCGGGCGCGCGTCGCGGTGCTCGCGGCCTTCCTCAATGACAAATTGTTCGGCGGCAAGAACAGCGTCGGGCGAGTGATCCGCATCAACGATCACGATTATCGCGTGGTCGGCGTGCTCAAGGACTGGGCGCCGCAGCCCCGCTTCTACGCGGTGGATTTGGGCGGACGCAGCTACGGCAACGGCGACGGGGTGTTCCTGCCGCTGAAGTCGGCGCGTACCGACGGCATGGACCCGCAAAACGTGAGCTGCTGGCAGACGGCGGACATCCAGCATCTGGAAACTTCGCCGTGCGTCTTCGTGAGTTTGTGGGTGGAGCTGAAGGACGCCACCGACGCGGCGGCCTACAAGACGTTCCTGTCGAACTACGTGCAGCAGCAGATCAGCCTCGGCCGCTTCCATCGTCCCGAGGTGGTGTTCGCGGACCTGATGAAGTTCCTCGCGCTGGAACAGGTGGTGCCCGACGATGCGCGGCTGCAGACCGGCCTTGCGTTCGGATTCCTCCTGATCTGCATCGTCAATACGGTGGGCTTGCTGCTGGCCAAGTGCCTGCGCCGTTCGCGCGAGATCGGCGTGCGGCGGGCGCTGGGTGCGACCCGCGGCGCGGTGTTCACGCAATTCATGGTCGAGTCGGGCATGGTCGGCATCGCAGGCGGCGTGCTGGGATTGATCTTCGCGGAACTCGGCCTGTGGGCGATTCGCCATCAGCCTGCGCAGTACGCAAGTCTTGCGCGCCTCGATGTGTCGATGTTCTTCGCCACGTTCGTGATTGCGCTGCTCGCCAGTCTCATTGCCGGCCTGTTGCCCGCATGGCGCGCCTGCGTGGTGGCGCCGGCGCCGCAGTTGAAAAGCGTGTAGGTGCGCGTCTTCGCGCGATGGCAAAACAATGTAGGAGCGCGCCCGCGCGCGATCGATCTCGCGAAGCGTTCGCCTGCAGGCAGGCTCCTACGAAGAACGACAGAGAGGCAACCCCATGGACATCCAACCCATCCTCGCGGCACTGCGCAAGCACAAGATCCCGGCCCTGCTCATCGTGCTGGAAATCGCGCTGGCCTGCGCGGTGCTGTGCAACGCCGTTTTCATGATCGGCCAGCGCATCGGGGAAATAAACCTGCCGAATGCGATCGACGAGCAGGGCATTTCGGACATCCGCGTGCTGGGTACCGATCCCAAGCTCGCATCCGACGACGTCCCCCGCAATCTTGCCGCGCTCCGCCAGATCCCCGGGGTCACGGCCGCGGCCGTGATCAACACCATGCCGTTGACCAACAATGGCTGGAACAGCAACGTCGGCATCAAACCCGAAGAGGTGATGGACAGGGACAGCCCGAACGTCGCGACGTACCTGTTCACCTCGGGCGGCGAGCAGGCGTTGGGCTTGAGGCTGCTGCGCGGGCGCTCCTTCACCGCCGAGGAATTCGCCGACAGCAAACTGGGCAGCAACTACCTGCCGACGGGCCGCGTGGTGCTGCTGACACAAAGCCTCGCGGAGCGCCTGTGGCCGGGTCAGGACGCGCTCGGCAAGCAATTGTGGATCGGCAAGGAGCTGCACTTCACAGTGGTGGGCATTGTTGCCAACGTGTTGCGGCCGAACCGGAACGGGCAAGGCCTGGCAGGATTCCACTGGTCGATGTTCCTGCCGCTCAGTCCCGGACCCGGCGGTTTTCTGAACGACTACATCGTCCGCACCGCGCCGCAGGACCGCGCGCGGGTGCTGGACGCGGCCAAGCAGAAGCTGGGCACGCTGTCCCCCAATGCGGTGGTCAAGGGCATTTCGTTCACCGACGTCCGTGACAAGTTCTTTGCCAACACCCGCAGCATGATCTGGATGCTGGCGCTGGTGTGCGTGGTGATGCTGGCGGTGACCGCGTTCGGCATCGTGGGGCTGACCAGCTTCTGGGTTGGCCAGCGGCGCCGGCAGATCGGCATACGGCGCGCGGTCGGGGCGTCGCGCGGGCACATCATGCAGTACTTCCAGACCGAGAATTTCCTGCTGAGCAGTGCCGGCGTCGCGGCCGGCATGATCCTCGCGTTCGGTATCAACCTGTATCTGATGCAGCACTACCAGTTGGACCGGATGCCCTGGTACTACCTCCCGGCCAGCGCGATCGCGTTGTGGCTCATCGGCCAACTCGCAGTACTGGGTCCGGCGCTGCGTGCGGCCAACGTGCCGCCGGTGGTGGCGACGCGGGG
>JBDZUX010000079.1:0-3489 GCA_040255405.1 Lysobacteraceae bacterium | reverse complement strand
CTAACGCTATTTCTGCCCCTATCTGGGCATGTAATGCGGATCGTCGCGCTGGCAGTTCCTCGTGTCAACCGAGAAATCCATGCGCGATCAAATGGTTGCCACCCCGTCGCCGCTATCGGGCGCGCAACGCCCCGGGTTTATGCGACGGATTGGGGCGGTATCGGTTATCACAGACGATCCGGGGCGGTAACAGCCTCACAATTCCCGCAACGCCGTCGTCACCGGCAACCGCGCGGCGCGGACGGCGGGGAACAGGCCGCCCACGAAACCGATCGCCAGCGCCCACTTCAATCCCGTCCAGATCAAGCCGGGACCGACCTTGAACTGGAACATCAACTGGGTGAAGCCGCTCAGCGTGGACGCGTGATAGCCGTTGAAGATCAGCCACACGATCAGCGCGCCGAGCACGCCGCCGGCCAGCGCCAACAGCATGGTTTCCAGCATCACCGACACCACCACCGGCGTGCCGCGGAAACCGATCGCGCGCAGCGTGGCGATCTCGCGCGCGCGTGAGGCGACCGCCGCGAACATGCAGTTGAGCGCACCGAACAAGGCACCGATCGCCATGATGATGCCGACGGTCAACCCCACCACGCGGATGATCTTGCTCAAGCCTTCCGACTGCTTGGCGAAATAATCATGGGTGGTGCTGGCCTCGACCTTCAGCCGCGGATCGGCGGCCAGCGTGGCCTTGAACTTGCCGAACGCAGACGGGCTGGTCAGCTTCACCAGCACCGACTCGGCACTGTTGCCGCGCCGGTACGCAGAAGCCACCGTCTGGCGATCGGACCACAGTTCGGAATTCCAGGCACCGTCGCTCTGGAACACGCCGACCACCTTCCAGGCCTGGGTGCCGAGCTTGATTTCCTTGCCGACATCAAGCCCCGCGAACTGCCGCTGCGCGGCCTCGCCCACCATCAACTCGCGCATGCCAGGCGTGAACTTGCGGCCTTCCACGAGCTTGAGATCCGGACGCAGTGCCCACGCGCCCCCGTCCACGCCGCGCAATTGCGCGGCGGCTTCGTCCTGCGAATCGCGCAAGCGCAAATTGGCCGCCACCACCAATTCCGCAGACGCCATCGGCTTGCCCGAGGCATCACGCGCGACCCCCGCGGCCTGTTCGATCGCATCCACGTCGTCGCGCACCAGCACCGATTGCGATTCGGAAATCGATCCGCCGCGCAACACGATCGCGGTGTCGTTGCGGCCGCCGCTGTTGAGCGTGGCCTGCAGGCCCTCGCCCATCGCCAGCAACGCCACCAGCACGCCGACCACGCCGGCGATGCCGATCACGATCACCAACGAGGAACCAAGCCGGTCCCGCAAGGTGCCGATGCCGACCTTCGTCACCGACGCGGCCTGCCGGCCGCTGCGCGTCAGCGCCATCCACAGCGCGAACAGCACCGCGAGGACCAGCGCGCCGATCCAGGGCAGCTTCACCCAGATCGCCAACGCGACCACCGCCAGAACCACCAGTCCGGAGTTGATCAGGAATTTTTTCATGACGGTATCCCTCAGCGCCCGCTCAACGCGTCGACGATGTTGAGGCGCATCGCGCGCCACGCCGGCACCAGCCCCACGATCAGGCCGATCACGATCATCAGGCCGATCCCGAGCGCCCACGTCTGGCCGGCGACGCCGTGGATGGGCACCATGCCTCCGCTGGCCGCGGCCATGCCGGGCACGATCAGCGCCACCAGGCCCATGCCGATCAGGCCGCCGAACAGCAGCATCAGCACGCCTTCACTCAGCACCATCGCCAGCACGGCGCGTCCGGAGAACCCGATCGTCTTCAGCACCGCGAGTTCCGAGGTGCGTTCGCGCACCGCCTGCATCATGGTGTTGCCGGTCAGCAGCAGCAGCGTGAAGAACACCGCGCCCATGATCGCCGCCACCACGAAGCCGATGTTGATCAACTGCTTGATGAAGGACGCCTGGAAAGCCTGCTCGGTTTGCGTGCGGGTTTCGTGGTCGGAGTTGGCCGACAGCGCGTCGATGGCTTTCGCCACCGAATCCGCGCGCGATGGATCGGCCACCTTTACCACGTACCAGTGCACCTCGCCGGAACCAAAGCGGTTGTTTTCGTCGAAATACTTCCAGTGGAACATCATCGTCTGCTCGTTGCCCTTGTCCTTCGCGTCCCTGGCGTGGAAGATGCCGGCGATGTCGAATGTCCAGGTGTTGTTGCCGCTGGATTTGGACGGCCAGATCGTGGACTGCAGCGGAATCTTGTCGCCGATCTTCCAGCCGAAACGCTTGGCCAGCGCGGCGCCCACGATCGCGCCGGTACGGGTGCGATCCCACGCCGCGCGCTGGTCGACCGGCAGCACGATCTCGGGATAGAGATCGAGGTAGTCCGGGCTGACCGCAAAGCTGAAGACCTGGTTCTTCGGGTCCTGGTACACGCCCGAAAACCAGTTGGCGTACGCCACCGAGCTGACGCCCGGCACGTTGGCGATGCGCGCGCCGAGGTTCTCCGGCAGCGCTTGCTGCATCGACATGCGCGATGTCACCACCAGGCGTCCCGCGCCGGCCACGTTGTTGCCCGCGGTGAAGGCCACGCGCACCGAGTCGAGCAACCCGAACAGCAGGAACGCCGCAACGATCGACACCAGCGTCAGGATCGTGCGGGTCTTGCGCCGGAACAGCGCACTCCAGACCAGATGGAAATATTTCATGGCGGTTGTCCAGGGATGTGGGGCGAGTCGTGAGGGTGCGAAACCGGATGTCGAGGTATCCGGATTGCGCGGACATCACATCACTGCGCCCTCGCCACTCGTTGCTCGCCCCTGCTCGACCAGCGTGCCCTTGTCCAGGTGCAGCGTGTGCGATGCATACTCGGCGGCCTTGGGATCGTGGGTGACCATCACGATGGTCTTGCCGTGTTCGCGATTGAGCCGCTGCAGAAGTGTCAGCACTTCCTCGGCCGATTGACGATCCAGGTCGCCGGTCGGCTCGTCGCACACCAGCAGGGTCGGATCGGACACGATCGCGCGCGCGATCGCGACGCGCTGCTGCTGGCCGCCCGACAGCTCGCTCGGCTTGTGCGAGGCGCGGTCGGCAAGCCCCACCAGTTGCAGCGCGATCCCTGCATTCTTCTTGCGTTGCGAAGCCGAAAGCCTGGTGAGCAACAGCGGCAGTTCGACGTTCTTCTGCGCGGTCAGCGCCGGCATCAGGTTGTAGAACTGGAACACGAAGCCGACGTTGCCGGCACGCCAGCGCGCGAGCTGGCTTTCACCCATCTTGTCGATGCGCTTGCCGTCCACCGTGAGGCCGCCATCCGACGGTGAATCGAGCCCGCCGATCAGGTTGAGCAACGTGGTCTTGCCGGAACCCGAAGGCCCCATCAGCGCGAGGAAATCGCCGCGCGCGATGTCGAGATCGATATGGTGTAGCACCTCGAGCTTCTGCTTGCCGCGCGTATAGGTCTTGGACAGGCCGCGGATCTCGACCAGCGTCTGCTTGTCACCTGCGGTCTGGTTGCCGTCC
>JBDZUX010000078.1:1583-3491 GCA_040255405.1 Lysobacteraceae bacterium | reverse complement strand
ACCGAGGCATGGGTCATGATGGCCGGGTGCTCGATCAGGCTTTCGACGCCGCCCAAGGATTCGGCCAGCGCGAACAGATGGCAGCGCTCCAGCATGCGGCGCGCCTTCTTGAGGCCGCCTTTGACTTCGATCGTCACGATGCCACCGAAGCCGTGCATCTGGCGGCGCGCCAGCGCGTGCTGCGGGTGCGATTTCAGGCCCGGGTAGATCGCGCGCTCGACGGCGGGGTGTTTTTCCAGCCACTGGGCCAGTTCCAGCGCGCCGGCGCAGTGCGCCTGCATGCGTAACGCCAATGTCTTGACGCCCCGCAGCGCGAGGAAGGCATCGAACGGACCCGCTACCGCGCCGACCGAGTTCTGCAGGAACGCCAGGCGTTCGGCGAGTTCCGGCGTCGACACGATGGCGACGCCGCCGACCATGTCGGAATGGCCGTTCAAGTACTTGGTCGCCGAATGCACCACGATGTCGGCGCCGAATTCAAGCGGGCGCTGCACCATCGGCGAGCAGAAGGTGTTGTCCACCACCAGCAGCAAACCGTGCTTTTTTGCGAACTCCGCGACCTTTTTCAGGTCGACCAGCTTCAGCATCGGATTGGTCGGCGTTTCCGCCCAGATCATCCGCGTGTTGGGTTTCAGCGCGGCCTTCAATGCCGCCGCATCGTTCAGGTCGACGAAGCTGAAATCGATGCCCGCGCTGCGCCGGCGCACGCGTTCGAACAGGCGATAGGTGCCGCCGTACAAGTCATCCATCGCGATGACATGGCTGCCGGAATCAATGAGCTCCAGCACCGTCGCGGCGGTGGCCATGCCGGAGGCGAACGCGAAACCCGCGACGCCGCCTTCTAGGTCGGCGACGCAGCGTTCCCACGCGAATCGCGTGGGATTTTGCGTGCGCGAATACTCGAACCCCTGGTGCTTGCCGGGACTGGCTTGCACGTAGGTCGAGGTCTGGTAGATCGGCGTCATGATGGCGCCGGTCGACGGATCGGGCGATTGGCCGGCGTGGATTGCGCGGGTGGCTAGGGAAAGGGGATGCTTGTTGGTCATGCTCAGCGGATACCCAGGTACTTGAGAATGTGTCGCGCCAAAGCGTCATCAATTTCGCGATGCCGCGGGACTGGTTGTTTTTGCCCGGTTTGCGGGTTCTGCCAGATATCGTGACGGCCGCCATGACGCAGCAAAGTACAGCCGGCAGCAATCAGCCGGCGCACCAATTCATCTCGCTTCACAGGGCGATATCCCGGATCTGGTAATCCGGTGGCACGTCGTCGAGCAGCATTTCCCGCCAGGCGTCGCGCAGATTCTCTTCCAGCTCTTCCAGCGTCTCGCCCTGGCTCATGATTTCAGGATGATCGACCAGCTTGCCCAACCAGAACTGCTCACCCCGCCAATACACCATATTGAGGGTCACATTCATGTCTGCACCTCACGGCCAGCCATTCTAGCCGCTCACGCCACGCGTCGGCGCAGATAGTTCAACAGGTCGACGCGGTTGATGAGGCCGAAGAATCCACCGCTCATGCGTCAAGAACGCGACGAGGACGATACTTTGGACCGTCCGCCTCGACCCCGTTTGGAGGAACCCGCGCCAGTGGCCGAGATGGCAGATCGGAGCAAATCGTTCACATCCTTGGATGAGCGGAAGACCTCCGCGACGTCGGGCTGCAAAATTACCACGGTGGTGTCCCGGAGTTTCGCGGCGAAACGATTCGGCTTCGAGTCGGCATAGTCGAAGTCGTATTCCTTTCGGAGGTCGTTACGAGCGTGACTGCTTGATGTGCTTTTCGTGGGCATGAATTTCTCGCGTCGTGGCACGCCTGGCACTGATGATGCGGACATTATCACCGCGTTCGGTAAAACTTATGATGAGCAGACGGCCTGCAAGATCATGGCCAACCAGCAACTCACG
>JBDZUX010000078.1:0-1483 GCA_040255405.1 Lysobacteraceae bacterium | reverse complement strand
CCTCGAACGCGACTCCGTGCTTGTGAAGGTTCGTGGCTGCCTTGCGTGAATCCCATTCGAATTGCACGTTCGCGTCCTCCTACCCCGGCCGCACCTCTTATCGGGCAGCTCGCGTTACGCCACGCGCCGGCGCAGGTAGTTCAGAAGGTCGATGCGGGTGATCAGGCCGAGGAATTTTTCGCCGTCCATCACGATTGCGACGCGGCCGTGTTCGTAGAGCGGCAGCAGGTCTTCAATCGGTGACTTCACGTCGAGGGTCTGCAACGTCGTGATCATGGCGGTGGAGACCGGATCGAGGAAGCGTTTCTCGTCGCCGTACACGTGCAGCAGCAAATCGGATTCGTCGATGATGCCGACGATTTTCTCGCCTTCCATCACCGGCAGTTGCGACACGTCGTACAGCTTCATCCGGTTGTAGGCGGTAACCAGCAGATCCGTCGGCGCGGCGACTACGGTGTCGCGCTGCGCGTACGGACGCATGATCAGGTCCCGCAGGTCGCCGGTCGGCTGGCGGTCGAGGAAGCCGTTGTCCAGCATCCAGTAATCGTTGTAAAGCTTGGACAGGTACTTGTTGCCGGTATCGCAAACCAGCGTCACCACGCGTTTCGGTTCGGTCTGTTCGCGGCAGTATTTCAACGCTGCGGCGAGCAACGTGCCGGTGGACGAACCACCCAGCACGCCTTCCTGCTTCAGCAGGTCGCGCGCGGTGAGGAAACTCTCCTTGTCGCTGATCGAGTACGCCTTCTTCACCCGCGAAAAATCGCTGATGGTGGGCAGGAAATCCTCGCCGATCCCTTCGACCATCCACGATGCGGACTTGGTCGAGAGCGTGCCTTCGTTGATGTACTGCGCGAGGATCGAGCCGACGGGATCGGCGAGGATGAATTCCGTGTTGGGCGACGCCCTGTCGAAAAAATGCGAGAGGCCGGTCATGGTGCCGGACGAACCGCAACCGAACACGATCGCATCCACCCGGCCATCCATTTGCTCCAGGATTTCCGGGCCGGTGGTGGCCTCGTGCGCGGCCGGGTTGTCGGGGTTCCCGAACTGGTTGATGAAGTACGCGCCGGGCGTTTCCTCCGCGATCTTCGCGGCCAGGTCCTGGTAGTACTCCGGATGACCCTTGGCCACATCCGAGCGCGTCAGCACCACTTCGGCGCCCATGGCCTTCAGGTTGAAGATCTTCTCGCGGCTCATCTTGTCCGGAACCACGAGGATCAACTTGTAGCCCTTGGCCTGCGCGACCAGCGCCAAGCCAAGGCCAGTGTTGCCGGCCGTGCCCTCGACCAGCGTCGCGCCCGGCTTGATCCTGCCCGCCTTCTCGGCACCCTCGATCATCGACAGCCCGATGCGGTCCTTGATCGAACCGCCGGGGTTGGCCGATTCCAGTTTCAGGAACAGTTCGCACGGGCCGGCATCCAGCCGGCGGGTGCGCAGCATCGGCGTGTGACCGATCAGTTCGAGGACGCTGTCGACGATCATG
>JBDZUX010000050.1:0-19611 GCA_040255405.1 Lysobacteraceae bacterium | reverse complement strand
GTCGCCGACCGCGGATTGCCTTGGGCAGGATCACCTGGCCCTTGGTCGAAACAGTCGTGGTGATTTTTGGGTCGGAGCCCATGGCGCCCTCCGAGACGTAAGACACAAGTAAGATATAGCTTCGGCTGGCCAAATGCAAGCCTGAACGTCGGTTACGCGCGCGTGGTCTGAATGCAATGCAGCAGGTCGCGCGTCGCCTGCACTAGGTCGGCGAGCAGCCCCAATTCCCGCCGGCTACTCAAATCGAGCGACGATGCCGTCATGCATCTCCTTCGCAGTCTCAAGGCAGCGGGCATCGCCGATCGCCAACAGATCGGCATACACCAACAGGTCCGGGACCTGCCCGGCAGTCTCGCCGTCGAACGTCCAGAATCGCCTCAGGATTTCGACATTGCCGGCAGGTTGATCGCAGTGCCGCCCTTCAGGGCAAAGCAGTCCACGGCCGGCAAGGCCGGCAGCCAGCGCAACAACAGGCGCACCTGTTCGAGATAGCGCGCATCCATCAGGACGCCGCATCCTTCGGCACCGTGATGCCGTAGCGCGCATCGAGGCGTCCGCCGGCCACCACCTGGCGTTTGCCCTTGCCCAGATCAATGCGCGCGTCGTCGAGCGCGTCACGCCACGGCATGCCGGTCGCGTCGGCCAGGTGCAGGAACAGGCGCTTCGCCTTCACCGAGGTGCAAGCTTCCAGCAACTTCTGGAGCAGTTTCGGCCGCAGCGTCGGCAGTCCTTCCATCAACTGCCGCGCTTCCGCAAAATCCACGACGCGCGGCACGCCATCCAGCACTTCCAGCATCGCGCGCTCGGGCGCGGAGACCGTCAGCGAAAACTCGCCGAATGCCATCGTGGTCGTGCCGGCCTTCGCATCGAGCAGCGACGTGCCGAAATAGCGCAATTCCACGTTCCAGTCGTGTCGCGTGAGCCAGCGCGGCAGGCGCAACCCCGGTGGCCCGTACAAATCCACGCGTGGCCGCGGCCCGAGCGGCAGGTAATGCGCCAGCCCCGCCAGTTCCAGCGCCGTGCGCCCGCCCGGGTGAACGGGCTTGCCGGCATACCGTTGCAGGGCGTAAAGCGCGCCCTGCCAACCGACCTTGTCGCCGCGTCGCACAAAGGCGCCCACCCCCAGCGGGTCTATCCAGCCTCCCCTGCGGTACTGCTCCGCCAGCTTCCGGGACACGCCATGCCGCGCGAGGAAGGCGTGCAAAGCCACCGTGCCCCGGGGCCAAGCCTGGAGCAGACGGTTTATTTTCATGCTTTCACGACTATCCATAGGCGACATCTAAACATGAAATCAAACCAATGCCAAGCCGCGGTTTGAAATCATGCAGGAACGCGCATTCCGGATAGCCTTGCTTGCGTGGTTTGAAACCGGGCGCGGAGCCCGCGGCGCGTCTTGCGGAAGATCATGTCACGCGTACGGAGCGCCTGCCCAGCCCTTCCGGCGTGTGGCGGTAGTGTGTTTGCAGGTCGGCGCCCTCCAGCTTCAGCAGCAAGGTCACCGTCACCAGCACCAGCACCATCATCAGCAGCAGCAGCAGCAACGAAAATTCCGCCGACACCAGTCAAGGCTTGTTGAACGGCTGCCGCGACTGCTCGTCCACCATCTTCAGGAACAGCAGGAAGGTCAATTGCTCAAGCCTGCCCCGGACTCCGATCCGGGGCAATCGCCGTACGACAGCCCCATCGTCACGCAGGATATTCCAGTAGTTCCAGAGCTTCTGGACGAGGGTAGTGGAGTTTATGCGCCCGACCCCCTGCCACTATTAAGCGCTTCAATCTGTCGCTTTCGCAGTGCGTCTTCGGCTTTCAAATCATCTAACTTATCCCGGGCCCTTTGCAGATCGAAGAAAAGCATCGGTAAATAGGTTACTGAAAACACGAAAAGAACGATAAGCGCGCATAGGGCGATTACAAAGCAAACAATCCGGACAAAACGCACCTCCGACTGCAAGAATGTGGAAAAAGAAGCTGCAATTAGCCCTAACGCCCCTATTCCGATTAGCAACAGGGTTCGCACTTGGGCAACTTTTTGGACGCGACGCAGTCTATCAAGCCCAACGTCCGATAAAACGCCTTTGCTAACAATCTGCTGAACTTCCTTAAGCATGAACATTGCGAAGCCGATCAATAACGTGAATCCCGCCAACGCGCTTTTCGACACATTCACCGCTATCGCGTCGGTTAAATGGACTGCCACGACCCAAGACACCGCTCCTGCGACTAAAGGCAGGACCAAAACACCTATACGTAGTAGCGCCGCCTTCACGGATCTATCATCTTTGCGTCCAGCAAGCTTTGAAGCCATGTAGCCATCGACTGATTGAGATCGTCTTCACGTATCAGACCTGCGTCGGAGACTTGAACATCAAACGAATCGTGAATACGAAGCTCATCGCCTTTGATCGTGCCCGCATGGTGCAGCTCAATCGCGAAGTCATCCGAATCCATATGACGGGCAGCCTTGGCGATCGATCGCAACAGGCCGTCGCCAGAGTCGCTAATGTGCTGCTTATGTTTGAAACGGACAGTGACCTCGACTTCGATGTTGTCGTCCTCTATTGCGTCGGTCAAGCTGGCGTTGTCGAAGATTGAGTTACTGAACAGTGCTTTCAATATGTCAGCGCCGACACCACGAGGGGAGACCGTCACTCTCTTGTAACCGCGGGGTGTCTCATCAGCCGAGACTGATTCGTACTCCAACGGAGTGCCGAATCGAACAGACTTGATGGGGTTCCTATTGAGCTTGTCGACAAGCTTCTTCGATGGCTGGTCCGATAAGACGACTGCCGTCGGCTTGGGCAGTACATTGGTTGCTTCCCACAGAATCCAATTTAGGTAACGCTCAAATTCGCGTGCTCCTGCAGCCTTGGATTGGCAAATAAGGACGTGGTTTTCATGGATGGCAAAATAAGCTACGCCTTCGAGAAATTCACGGCGCTCCTTCGCGTTTCCTTCTGGTGGAGCAATGGCATCAAGATCAAAGCTTGGCGCCGTATCCAAGCCATGTAAGTACGGCTGGCGGCGACCCGCCTCGAAACTTACGAAATTTCCACACAACATTGAATAGCGAGACGCGTGTCCGTTGATCAACTCGAAACCAATATCAGATCCACCACCGGGGCGCCTGAGGCGAGCACCGGTCGTCGGCAGTTTCCTGAGCGCCGATACGAGTACCGTCTGAAGGTTCTGGTTGCTCACGGTGCCGAGCACGGCTCGCTTGTACCAAACAGTTTTCCTAACCATGAATTCCCCCTCAGTTGAAGAAGACGTACCCAGCAGACCCAGTGTCAGCTATTGACGCAGCAAAAATCATGGCCGCGCCGCCTTATGCTGTGAATACCTGCCGCAGAATTGCTTGGCGCAAACGGGTGGCGCGTTGAAGGTTCGCGACGACGGCAGCCTCCAGCTTTTCAATCCCGCTCAGGTGGCGCTCGGCTTCGGCAACAATCCGGTTTTGTTCCACAAGAGATACGTAAGGCATAGGGATCCCGCGCAGCAGACCAAGCGGAGCGAACTTTTGAGTCGAGCCCTTGAGGCGCGGCTCTAGCCACTCGTTCAACAATGGCGACTCCAACCAGTAACGAAGATAGGTCGGGTTGAGGTATTTTGTATTACGTTTGAATAAGCCAACGTTCTTGATGCTGAATCCCACGTCTATTTTAACCTCGCATGGATTACCCACCGTTCCAATCATCGCAAATAGTACATCTCCAGCTTCAACACCTGACCGATGCGAAATTTCCATATGGTCGTGTTCAGAGATTAGCTTTACGTTTTTGAAGTCGATACCACGACGGGTGAGATTCTTGGAAGTAACTAGCGGTACGCCATTAGGGGTATAAGCCGGCGTGTCATGCGTACCATCTCGCACACTGCCGCAAACCTGTTCAGTGGACGCCCACCCCCATCCCGGTGGCAACTCCGGCAACTTGGCGGTGTCCGGGGCGGCGGGTTCCTTGTATTTGCCGCGGCCGTGCCCGTTCTTGCGGCGGTCGGCGAGGATGCGGGCGAGGAGTTGTTCGCCGGTTTCGTAGGTGCGGCCTTCGGCCCTGGCGAGTTCGGCTTCGGTGGGGACGAGTCGGCCTTCGCAGGCGGCCTTGAGGACGGCGGCGCGGTAGCGCTTGAGGTTGGCTTGCACGCGGCGCAGCGCTGCCACGCCGGCGTCGAGGCGGGTGAATTGTTTTTCGATTTCGGCGACGATCGTGTTCTGCGTCGAGAGAGGCGGAACCAGAATCGGAATCCGCGCGGCATTCTTTCCCGAGATTTCCTGAAACGTCGTTCCGCTTGCAAGCTCCACCGCGAGCTTCTTTGCATGTTGCAGATAGTAGTAAACGAAGTCGGACGTGAGGCTGCCTTTCAGTACGAATGACTTGAACCCTTGATTGGTACTGACCGGATTCGCTGCGATTGCGACGTAACCGATTGGCGCACGCGAGCTAAACAAGACAGTGCCCGCAGGCATCAGCTTCGCTCCGGAGTTGTCGAGGCCGGTCTTGGTGATGTTGCGCGCACCGGCGGATATATATTTCTGCTTGTAGCCAGACAAATCCGCAGGCGTGATCCACGGAATGTCGCCGCCAAAGTAATCGGCGCGAAGTGTCTTCGGCGTTCCGCCTCCGACGACCGTCGCTTCTTGACCCATCGTGCTCCATCGCCAAGTCGGTGCAATTGGCCAAGGACCAACCGAGCTTTCCGAATTCTGTCGATCTGGCGAAGACAAAGGCGCTGGATTCCGGGTCCCAGAATGACGAACGGGGGCGACAACTTCGCGCGATGATGCGGGCTGCATCCGTCCATTCTTCTGCGCTTTTACTTCCACGCTCACGCTGCAAGCGCCTCGTTGAGTTCATCCAGCAATCGCGGCAATTGCTCGCCGAACAACTGGTGGACCTTGCCCAGGCCGCCGCGCTGGCGGAAGGGCGCGTAGTCAAAGTCTTCCGGTTCGATGCTGAGGCTGGTGGCGATGTGGTCGCGGATGGCTTCCAGCCACAGCATTTGTTCCGGCGTGAACACGACGCCGGCATCGGACTTGGCCTTCACCCAACGGTCGAAGCGCTCGGCCACCGAATCGGCGAACGGCGCCAGCATCGGCTGCTGTTGCAGGGCGAAACGCACCAGCGGGATCAGGTCGGCGAAGCGCCTGGCCTGGGTGCGGCCTTTCACCTTGCCGGGCGTGGTGACGGCGAACGCATCCCACAGGCGGTCTTCGGTCATTGCTGCGTGCTGCGCTTTCAATTTGGTTTCCAGCTCCTTGAGCATGGCTTCGGTGAGCCGCTGCTTGTACGGCACGCTGTAGAGTACCTGCAGCGCATCCATTTCCGCCTTGTGCTGGTCGAGGTAGTCGCGGAACTGCTGCACCAGGCCGGCGGCTTTCTCCTTCGCCGCCTTGTCGAAGTCGGCGCTCAGCACTTCGTCGGGCGTGTAGATGTCCAGCGCCTGCTCGGTTTCGCGCTTCAGCATTTCCAGCGTCTGCCGCAGTGCGGGCTTGTCGAACGGCGCGCAGGCGGCTTCGATCAGTTGCGCCTTCGCTGCATTGAATTGTTCCTGCGGTAGCGATTCGGCATCCGCGCCGGGCTGGCCGGTGGCGCGTTCGGCGATGGCGTCGGGATCGTGGGCGCGCAGCAGCTCGCCGGCGAGCGTGGCAAGGGTCTGACCGCCGGACGCGGCGGCGACCTGTTGGCGCTGGTCGTCGTCCAGTTCGCGGTCCAGTCGCGACAGCCTTGCGGCCAGCGTGGTGAGCGTGTCCTCGTCGCGGCCGCCGGGAAACTGCACGCGCTGCAACAGCGTCTTCAGCGGCACCGTGGGCTGGCGGTCCAGCGGGCGCGATTCGGTCTTGTCGCTTTCGCACACGCCGACCGCATCCACGATCACGAAGTGGGTCTTGGCGCGCGCATCCGCGCCGGAGGCCGATTGCAGTTCGGTGGGCGTGAGCACGCGCGTGCCGCGGCCCTTCATCTGCTCGAAGTACACGCGGCTGCGCACGTCGCGCAGGAAGATCAGCACTTCCAACGGGCGCACGTCGGTGCCGGTGGCGATCATGTCCACGGTGACGGCGATGCGCAGCGTGGGCGACAGGCAGAATTCCTTGATGAGATCGCGGGTGTTGGCCGGCTTGCCGGTGACCGGGTGCCGCGCCTGGTAGGTGATCTTCTTGCAGAAGTCGTCGCCCTTGCCGAACACCTCGCGGCAGATGTGCACGATGTCCTCGGCGTGCGAGTCGTCCTTGGCGAAGATCAGGGTCTTGGGCAGCAGGGTTCGGCCGGGGAACAGTTCGGTGAAGACCGCGTCCTTGTAGGCGCGCAGCACGGTGCGGATCTGGTCGGGCACCACCACCGAGCGGTCGAGGTCGGCGGGCGTGTAGTCGAGGTCGTCGTCCAGCAGCGCCTGGCGCGCGGCGCGGGTGGCCTTGCTGCGGTGGTCTATCAGCAGGCCCTTCTCGATCCTGCCGCCCTGCTCGCCCACGCGGGTCTTGATGCGATAAACGTCGTAGCCGACGTTGACGCCATCGGCCACCGCGCGCTCGTGGTTGTATTCGGCCACGCGGTTCTGGTGGAAGTAGGCGATGGTCTGCGCGGCGGGCGTGGCGGTGAGGCCGATCAGGAAGGCATCGAAGTATTCCAGCACCTGCCGCCACAGGTTGTAGATGGAGCGATGGCATTCGTCGGTGACGATGAAATCGAACTCCTCGATCGGTACGGCCGGGTTGTAGGCGACATCGCGCGTGCGCGTGCCGCCCAGTGCGGCGGCAAATTCGGCGCCGGACATTTCGTCCACGCCTTCGTCCAGCTCTTCGCCGCGCAGGATGGAATACAACCGCTGGATGGTGCAGATGGTGACCTTGCACACCGGATCTATGTGCGAGGAATGCAGGTGCTGGACGTTGTACAGCTCGGTGAACTTGCGCTGGGTGTCCGGCGTGCGGAAGTTGTCGAACTCCGTACGGGTCTGGTCGCCGAGATTGGAGCGGTCCACGAGGAACAGGATGCGGCGCGCCCTGGCGTATTTGATGAGCCGGTACGCGAACGCGCAGGCGGTGTAGGTCTTGCCGGCACCGGTGGCCATGTGGATCAGGGCGCGCGGACGGTTTTCCGCGAGCGACCGTTCGAGGCCGGTGATGGCTTCGACCTGGCATTCGCGCATTCCCGTGGTGACCAGCGGATGCGCGGTCGGCATTGCCTTCAGGCGTGAGCGCAGGGTATCGGGCTCGGCAGCCCAATCGGCCAGGGTTTCGGGGCGATGGAACGCGAACAGGCGACGCGAGCGTGGATCGGGATCGCGCTGGTCGCGGAACAGGGTTTCGACGCCGGTGGATTCGTAGAGGAACGGCAGCTTGCCACCATCGACGCCCGCCGCGAGAAACACGGGCAGGCTTGCGGCGTAGTTCGCGGCCTGCTCGGCCACGCCGGACAGCGTGGTGCCTTCCTTCTTGGCCTCGACGACGCCGACCGCCCTGCGGTCCACCAGCAGCAGGTAATCGCAGGGGCCGGTTTTCAGCGGCACCTCGCGCAGCGCGATGCCGCGGCCGGCGCCGAAATCCATGTCCGCATAGTCCTGCACCACCCAGCCGCACGCGGCGAGCTGCGCGTCGATCTTCTCGCGGGCGAATTGTTCTGGAGTCAGCGGCACGGCGCCCCCTTGCGCGTGCCGGAAGGGTACCCCAAACCGGTGGTGCGCGCCCCGCTCGATGAGGGCATTCGCTAAGATGCGGGCTTGGCACATCACGAGGGGCTCCCATGCAACCGGTCGCGCACCGCCGAATCTTCCGCAAACTTCCCTTGGCGCTGGCAATCGCCACGCTCACGCTGGGCACCGCGCAGGCCGCCCAGGCACCCGCCGCGGATGCGGCGCCGGCGCCCGAACTGACGGTGATCCACTGCGCGCACCTGATCGACACGGTCGCGGGCAAGATGCTGGGTGCGACCAGCATCGTGATCGACGGCCAACGCATCAAGGAAGTGGTGCCGGGCTCGGTGACCCGTGACGGCGCGAAGGTGATCGACATGCCGGCGAACGACACCTGCCTGCCGGGGCTGGTCGATTCGCACACGCATTTGACCAGCCAGTTCAGCAAGAGCACCTACAGCGACCAGTTTCGACTGAATCCGGCCGACTACGCGATCGAAAGCACGGTGTTCGCTCGCCGCACGTTGATGGCCGGTTTCACCACCGTGCGCAACCTCGGCGAGGGCGACAATTCCTCGATCGCACTGCGCAATGCGATCAACAAGGGCGAGGTGCCCGGGCCGCGCATCTTCACCGCGGGCAAGTTCATCGGCACCACCGGCGGCCACGCCGATCCGACCGACGGATACCGCTGGGATTTGCAGGGCGATCCGACACCCAAGGACGGCATCATCAACTCGCCCGCCGACGCGTGGAAGGCGGTGCGCCAGCACTACAAGGACGGCGCCGATGTCATCAAGATCATGCCCTCGGGCGGCGTGCTGGATGAATCATCCAGTTCGGAAAATCCGCAGATGACGCTGGAAGAAATCAAGGCCGTCGTCGCCGCCGCGCACGACTACGGCTTCACCGTCGCCGCGCACGCGCACGGCGCCGAAGCGATCCGTCGCGCCGTCATCGGTGGCGTCGATTCGATCGAGCACGGCACCTTCATGGACGACGAGGACATGAAGCTGATGAAGCAGCACGGCACCTGGTACGTGCCCACGATCATCGCCGGCGAGTTCGTGATGGGGAAAGCCAAGGAAGGCTGGTATCCGCCGCAGGTCGCGCGCAAGGCGCTGGAAGTCGGGCCGAAGATCATGGCCACCGCGGGCAAGGCCTACAAGGCGGGTGTCAAGATCGCGTTCGGCACCGACGCGGGCGTATATCCGCACGGCGAGAACGCGCAGGAATTCGTGTACATGGTGCAGGCCGGCATGCCGCCGATGTACGTGATCCAGGCCGCGACCACGCACGCCGCGACGCTGCTGAAGCACCAGGACGATTTCGGCAGCATCACCGCCGGCAAATACGCCGACGTAGTGGCGGTGCCGGGCAATCCGCTGGACGATATTTCGCTGATGAAAAAGGTGGACTTCGTGATGAAGGCCGGCACGGTATACAAGCAGGGCGACAAGCCCACCGGTGCCGCGCTGGAATCCAGCCTTGGAATGTGATCCGCACGCCTCCATTGAATCGTCCATGAACTCCGTCGCCAAACCCAACAGCGCGGCCCGGCCGGCCGGAACCCACGTGTTCGAAGCCGGCGAGGCCAACTTCGAAACCGACGTCCTGCAGGCTTCCCTGCAGACACCGGTCCTCGTGGACTTCTGGGCCACCTGGTGCGGGCCGTGCAAGACGCTCGGCCCGATCCTGGAAAAACTGGCGGACGAATACGCGGGCGCGTTCAAGCTCGCCAAGATCGACTGCGACAAGGAACAGCAGCTCGCCGGGATGTTCGGCGTGCGCAGCATCCCGACGGTGGTACTGATCCAGGGCGGCCAGATCGTGGACGCGTTTTCCGGCGCGCTGCCGGAATCGCAGGTCAAGGAATTCCTCACGCGGCATCGCGTCGAGCCCGCCTCGCGGATCGAGGCGCCGGAGCCGGACGTCGACGAGGACGCGCCGGTCGAAACCCCGCAGGCCGCGGTGGCGCGCATCCAGCAAGCCCTCGCGACAGATTCCGACAACGCCGGCCTGAAACTCGACCTCGCACTCGCGAAAGCGCGCAGCGGCGACACGTCGAACGCGCAAGCGACGCTGGACGGCCTGCCCGTCGATCTTGCTGAAGACGATCGCGCCAAGGCCTTGGCCGCGCTGCTGGCGATGCAACAGTCGCTTGCCGCCATCCCGTCGGCTTCGGAATTGCTGGCGCGGGTGGAACGCGATCC
This sequence comes from Lysobacteraceae bacterium, assembly GCA_040255405.1. GTDB lineage: Bacteria > Pseudomonadota > Gammaproteobacteria > Xanthomonadales > Rhodanobacteraceae > 66-474. Next base: position 9,775 of record JBDZUX010000050.1, on the reverse strand, counting down.
GCGCGACTTCGCCGCACTGGACGGCCTGGGCGTGCGCCAGCTGCTGGGCGGCGAAGCGGCTGACGCGATGCAGCATTGGCTGGCGATCCTGGCGGCCGATCGCGGCTGGAACGAGGGCCTGGCGCGCAAGCGGCTGCTCGACGCATTCCGGATCGTGCACGACGAGTCGCTGGTGTCGGCCACCCGCCGCAAAATGTCTTCGCTGCTGTTCTGATCGAAGCGCCTGCCGGATAATCCGGTTTCCCTCGGCGGCGGGAGCCGCGGCATGGCGCATGACCTGTTCCGTTTCGAGCGTCGCGGCGAAGCCTTGCTGCCGTGGCGGATTTTCCTGCTGCGCCGCGTCGGCCGCACCCTGCTCGCAGGCGGGCTGGTGATCGTGGCATCGCTCGCCCTCGGCATGGCCGGCTACCGGGTGACCGAAGGCATGGACTGGCTGGACGCGTTCCTGAACGCGTCGATGATCCTGGGCGGCATGGGCCCGGTGGCTACGCTGCACACGGCGGCCGGCAAGCTGTTCGCGGGGTTCTACGCCCTGTACAGCGGGCTGGTGCTGGTGTTCACGGCGGGCCTGCTGCTGGCACCTTTCATGCATCGGTTATTGCACCGGTTCCACCTTGAAAGCCGCCACGCGGGCGAAGATTGATCGCACGGCCATATCGCCATCGTCATGGCCCCTCCCGTCGCGAGCCGAAGCTCCTGCTTCGCCGCGACGCGGGTGTGCGCGCCCATGATCTGCTGCGATACTCGGCACCAACAGGGATGACGCGCGGGAACGGCCATCCATGAACGACTTCGCACAGACCACGGAAGTACCGGGCTACCGCCTCGTGCGCCCGATCGGGCACGGCGGCGCCTCCACCGTGTACCAGGCGATGCAGCGTTCGCTTGAACGCCAGGTCGCGGTGAAAGTCTTCGAGGTGGCGGACGCCGACGCCGCGGCGCGCTTCGAACCGCTGGTGCGCACCAATGCGCGGCTGTCGCACCCCAACATCGCCAGCGTGCACCAGATCGGACGCACCGCCGACGGGCGGCTGTTCCATTCGATGCCGTTCCTGGTCAGCGCGGAATCATCCGCGCACACCCTGCGCACCAAGCCGTTGAGGATCGCCGCGGTGCTGCGCGAGGTGCTGGACGCACTGGGCCACGCGCACCGCCGCGGCATCGTGCACGGCGGCATCAAGCCCGGCAACGTCTTGTTCGACGCGCAAGGCCACGCACGCCTCGCCGATTTCGGGATCGCGCGGTGCGCGGCCGAGATGGGCCTGCCGCACCCCGCCGCGGAAAGCTACCAGAGTCCCGAGCAATCGCGCGGCCAGGCACCGGGCCAGCGTTCGGACCTGTACAGCGTCGGCGTGCTGGCCTGGTACCTGCTGACCGGCACGCTGCCTTTCGAGGGCGAGGACCCGGTGGCGGTCGCACTCGCCCATGCGGAACAACCGGTGCCACGCCTGCCACCGATGTCCCACGGCTGGCAGGACTGGATCGACCGGGCCCTGGCCAAGGCGCCCGAGGACCGGTTCCAGAGCGCCAAGGAAATGGCCGATGCGCTGTCTGCGCTCGATGGCCGCGGGATCGGTACGCTGCCGGCGGCACGCCCGCACATCCGTATTTCGAAGTGGACGGTCGCGTTCGCCAGCTCGGCCGTCGCGGTCGCCGCGCTCGCAGGATGGGCCACATGGGGGCGCCTCCGCCCGCCCAGCGTGCCACCGTCCGGCGTGACGGTGCCCGCCGCACCGGCCGTCTCGGCGCCGACCGCTGCAGCGGCTTCGAGCGCGCCGACCGAAACGCCGCCCCTGTCGCCACTGGCGCAGCGTATCCAGGTGCTGCTCGCGCAAGCCGACGCATCGCGCGCGGCAGGACACCTGTTCACGCCCGCCGGCAACAACGCGGCGGAGCAATACCTCACGGTGCTGGCGCTCGAACCCGGGAACCCGGACGCGCTCGCGGGCGTCGACGACCTGCTCGGCACGCTTCGCCACCGGCTTGACGCCGCCTGGCGCAACGACAAGCTGGATACAAGCCTCACCCTGGTGAAGCGCTGCGATTTGCTGGCCGCGCACGCCAGCCCCTTGGCGAGGCGCGGCTGGCGTGCGCAACGGGGTGCCATGGCGAAAGACGTCGGCACCGCCGTCGCACGCGCAGCGGACGCCCACGATGCGGCGCGGTTCGCGGCGTTGAATCCGCTTGCCGACACCTTGCCTGCGGTATTTCCCGCCGGTTTCGATCTCGCCGCCGCCGAACGCAAGGCTGCGACCCCGGTCGCGGGCGAACCCCTGCGCGATCACGGCGGGCCGGTGGTGGTGTACGTGCCCGAATCGGGCGCCGCGCCGGCGTTCGCGATCGCACGCGTCGAGGTCACGCGCGCCGACTACGCCGCGTTCGCGCAGGCGACCCATCGCCCCGATGCGCGTTGCCTCGAAGCCCACAACCCTTTTTCGCGCATACGCCATCTCAGCTGGCACGCGCCGGGTTTCGCGCAGGGCGGCGACCATCCCGCCGTGTGCGTGAGCTGGGACGATGCCGCCGCCTACGTTGCGTGGCTGTCACAGGCCACCGGCGAACCCTATCGCCTGCCCAACGCTGAAGAATGGCAACGCGCCGCGCACGGCGTGCCCAAGGGCAATCCCTGCCAACTCGGCAACGTCGACGACGTCAGCCGCCAGAGCGCCATGGACAACGACCGCTGGTCGTGCAACGACGGTGCGGCGGAGACCGCGCCGGTCGGCCATCACGCCGCCAGCGCCATCGGTGTCTACGACTTGTACGGCAATGTCAGCGAATGGCTGTCCGGTGGCAGCGCCCAGGCGCGTACCTTCCAGGGACTTTCCTGGCGCGACGGCAGCCGCCAGACCCCGCTGGGGCGGCGCGGCACGGCCGATTCGGACGTCGGGTACACCAGCGTCGGATTCCGCGTGGTGCGCGTGATCGACGCCGCGCATCCCGCGCCGCCGGCCACCGCCGGCCGCTGACCCCCGCGCAGGGAGCCACCGCCCGGGAGCACGGCAGGCGGCATCGGCGACCCTCACCGGACGATTTGTGTATCATCTTGGCTGGAGCTTCACCCGAAAGCCGCCACGGAGGGCAGATCGATGGCCACCGTTGCCTTCGCCGCCGCAGATCGGCGCACCGGTCCGCATTGCGCGCGTGCGGGCCTGCAATCAGACCGGACCCTCGCCGGCACGCTCCGTGGCTCGCGCATCCGGCGCGATTCAACGCTGCCGAGCACATGAACGTCCGCGCCGCGTCCCCGGTCGGAGCACCTGGCTACCGGTTGACCCGGTGGCTCGCGGCAAGCGGTGCGGCATCCCTTTACATGGCCTCGGACCTGTCGAGCGGCCGGCCGGCGGCAATCAAGATCTTCCACAGTCTCGACAGGCATATCCTCACCCGGCTCGAGCGCCAGCTCGAGGCGAATGCCGGACTCTCGCACCCGGGCATCGTGCCCATCCGCCGGATCGGGCGCACCACCGACGGCCGCCTGTTCCATTCGATGCCCTTGCTGATGGGCTTCGAACAGGCGCGCCACGATCTGCTCGGCAGGCCGTTCCGGATCGCCGCGCTGTTGCGCGGCCTGCTCGAAGGGTTGGCCCGCGCGCATCGATCCGGGATCGTGCATGGCGGCATCAAGCCTTCCAACGTGCTGTTCGACCAGCAAGGCTACGCGCAGCTCGCCGACTTCGGGATCGCGTGCTGCATGGCCGAACCGGGCGTACCGCCGCCGGAGCTCGGCCCCTTCCTCAGTCCGGAACAGGCGAAGGGCCAGGCGCCCGATCCGCGTTCGGATCTCTACAGTGTGGGGATGCTCGCGTATGAATTGCTGGCGGGCGCATCCTCCATCCAGAAAAGCCGAACCCCCGGACCGTCCGGCGCGCGCATCGGACAGGCCATTCCACGGCTGCCTCCGCGCGCCGCCGCGTGGCAGCCATGGATGGATCGCGCACTCGCCGCGTCGCCGGAGCTGCGCTTCCAGACCGCGGAGGAGATGGCCGGCGCGCTGACAAGCGTGCTGGGTGGCCGCGATCTCGACGTGGACGATCCGGCCACCGAAAGCACCCCGCCCCGGCGTGCAGCGAAATGGCTGCCTTATGCCGCGGTACTGGCGGCGGCGGTCGTCGTGCTCATCGGTTGGGCGATGTCGGGACAGCGACGCGCGCCCGTGCTGGCCGCCGCCACGCCGACCGCGGCAGCCGGCCCCGACGAACCGGTGTTGCCGGCATCCGCCGTGCAACCGGCGCCCGCGTCGCCCGCGGTGTCGGCCTCGGCTTCTTTGCTCGCCAGCCGCGTGCAGGGATTGGTCGCCACCGCGGATACGCTGCGCGCCAACGGTCATCTGTTTTCGCCGCCATTCCAGAACGCCGCCAGCCACTACCTCGCAGCACTCGCCTTCGATCCGGGCAATCCGGATGCCACGGCCGGTATCGAAGCCATCCTGGCGACGCTGCGCAACCAGCTGGATGCATCGTGGCGCGACGCCTCCGATACCGCCGAGGCCACCGGGATGGTGCAGCGTGGCGATGAACTCGCGGAATACGCACGGGCGCCGGCGCAGCAGGCCTGGCGCTGGTATCACGCGCGCCTGGCGCGGCAGGTCGGGGACGCGGTGGTGCGGGCCGCGCGTGCGCACGACGCGCGGAAAGTCGCGGCGCTCGAACCGCTGGCCAAAACGTTGCCCGCGGAATTTCCGGACGGATTCGATTTCGCGGCGGCGCAACACATGGCTGGCGCGAAAGTCGCGACGCACGCGGTCGCGCGGGCACCGGCGAAGCGCCAACAGTTGCGCGATCCGCACGGACCGCGACTCGTTTACGTGCCCGCCACGAACGACGCGCCCGCCTTCGCGATTGCCCGCGACGATGTCACGCGTGCCGACTATGCCGCCTTCGCGCATGCGACGGATCGACCCGCCGCGAAATGCCTCGAAGCCCACAACCCGTTTTCGCGGCTGCGGCATCTCAGCTGGCAGTCGCCGGGCTTCGCACAGGACGGCGACCATCCCGTGGTGTGCGTGAGCTGGGACGATGCCACCGCCTACGCGGCGTGGCTGTCGAAGCAGACCGGCCAGCAGTACCGTCTGGCGAGCACCGGCCAGTGGTTGCGCGCCGCGCGCGGCATGCCGCAGGACAGTCCCTGCAAGCTCGGCAACGTGGACGACGTCAGCCGTCAAGGCCGGTTCGACAACGACCGCTGGTCCTGCGACGACGGCGCCGCGGAAACCTCGCCGGTGGGGCGTTACGCGGCCAGCGCGGTCGGGGCCTACGACATGTACGGCAATGTCAGCGAATGGGTGTCCGGCGGCAGTCCCGGCTCGCGCCCGTTCCGCGGCGTCTCGTGGCGCGCCGGCAGCCACGAAAGTCCGCTCGCCAGCCATGGCACCGCCGACCCGGATGTCGGCTACAACAGCATCGGGTTCCGCGTGATGCGCGTCATCGATCCAGCGCATCCCGCGTCGCTCGCCGCTTCCGGCGGATGACACCTGCTGCCGCGGCGCTTCCCGCCGGGGCATGACTTGTGGCGTATGAACTCGAGCGGGCGAGCGCGCATACTCGGGCGCTCCGGACGCGCCTGCGCGTCCGCCCCTTCTTCCAGACCAGCCGGAAATCGTCCATGAAAGCCAATCGCCTCGCCGCTGCCCTCGCGTCCCTGTTGTTGTGCAGCGCCACTGCCTTCGCCGCCCCACCCGCCAGCAGCGCCTCGACGGGCAGTGCAAGCGACAGCGCGCAGTCGCCCGAAACACTGGTCCAGAAATTGATGAAGCCGATGTCGTCCACGACCACCGGCACCGTCACCGTGGAAGGCAAGTCGATCAGCTACAAGGCCGTCGCGGGAACGCTGGTGGTGGACGGCACCGGTTCCAAGGAATCCACCCCCGAAGTCGCGATGAGCTACTTCGCGTATTTCAAGCAGGGCGCCGATGCGTCCAAGCGTCCGATCACCTTCATCTACAACGGCGGCCCCGGTTCCTCGACGGTGTGGCTGCACATGGGCGCGTGGGGGCCGAAGCGCGTCGTCACCAACGACGACACGCATACGCCAGCGGCGCCGTACCAGCTCGTCAACAACGACTACAGCCTGCTGGATGCCAGCGATCTGGTGTTCATCGACATGCCAGGCACCGGCTTCGGCCGCCTGCTGCCGCAGGGCAAGGACGATGGCGAGCGCGCCAAGGACCGCAAGGAACTGGCCAAGCAGATCTGGGGCATCGACGGTGATGCGCAAACCTTCTCGCGCTTCATCACCAAGTTCCTGTCCACCTACAACCGCTGGAATTCGCCGAAATACCTGTTCGGCGAAAGCTACGGCACCACCCGCTCGGCGGTGCTGTCCTACATCCTGCAGACCCAGGACAACGTCGATCTGAACGGCGTGATCCTGTTGTCGCAGATCCTCGACTTCGGCACCAGCGTCGACGGCGCGGACATGGACCCGGGCAACGACCTGCCCTACGCGCTGGCGCTGCCGACCTATGCCGCTACCGCGTGGTACCACCACAAGCTGCCGAAGTATGACGGCGACAAGCTCGGGCAATTGCTGAAGGACAGCATCGATTTCGCCAAGGGCGAATACCGCGAAGCGTTGTACGCGGGCTCCACGCTCAGCCCGGCCCGGCAGCGCGAGGTCGCCACCAAGCTGCATGACTTCACGGGATTGCCGGTCGACTACTTGCTGAAGGCCAACCTGCGCGTCACCGGCGGGATGTTCGAGCATGAACTGCAGAACGGTACCGACATCACCACCGGCCGCCTCGACACCCGCTTCTCCGGGCCCAGCATGGATCCGCTGGGCAAGGAGTCCGACTACGACCCGCAATCCGCGGCGATCAGCTCGGCCTACGTGTCGGCGTTCAATGACTACGTCCGCAGCGAACTCAAGTTCGGCGATGGGATGAAGTACCGGCCCTCGGTGTACGGCGCCGACGACTTCGATTGGGACTTCAAGCACAAGCAGCCCGGCATGCACTTCGCGTGGCCGAACGTCAACGTGATCCGCGACCTCGCCGCCGCGATGAAGTACAACCCGGACCTCAAGGTGATGATGAACGGCGGCTTCTACGACCTCGCGACGCCGTTCTACGCGGCGGTCTACGAACTGGAACACATGCCGATTCCGGAAAGCCTGCGCAAGAACATTTCTTACGCGTTCTATCCGTCGGGCCACATGGTCTACGCGCACATCCCGTCGCTGAAGAAACTGCACGACAACGTCGCGGCCTTCATCAATTCGTCCAACAACCAGAACGGCGTCAGCAACAGCGCCAGGTAACCTTCCACACGTTCGCGGCGCTTGCGAACCGGCGCGACGCGAGTCGCGCCGGTTTTTTGTGCGCGCATCGACGAGCGCTCCGCGCCAAACGTCCGGGCGTGACTTGTGGGGTATGACGGCGCCACGCCGCCCGCGCATACTTGGACGTTCCCGAGCGCGTCGAAACGCCGGGAACGTTGCTCAATCACCCGGGGATCCCTCATGAAAGCCAGTCGCCTTGCCATTGCGCTTGCGTCGCTGTTGTTGTGCTGCGCACCCGCCTTCGCCGCTTCTTCCGCCCCTGCCAGCGGTTCCATGCAGTCCTCGAACCAGGATGCGCAGACAAGCAGCCTGACCGAACGGCTTTCGAAACCGATGTCGTCCGTCACCCACGGCAGCGTCACGGTGGAAGGCACGCCGATCAGTTACCAGGCCGAAGCGGGAACGCTGGTGCTGGACGGCACCGGCGCGGACGAAGGCAAGCCGCAGGTCGCGATGAGTTACGTCGCGTATTTCAAGCAGGGTGCCGACGCATCCAGCCGCCCGATCACCTTCATCTACAACGGCGGCCCGGGTTCCTCGACGGTGTGGCTGCACATGGGCGCGTGGGGCCCGAAGCGCGTCGTCACCAACGACGACACCCACACGCCGGCAGCGCCGTACCAGCTCGTCAACAACGACTACAGCCTGCTCGACGCCAGCGATCTTGTCTTCATCGACATGCCGGGCACGGGTTTCGGCCGCCTGCTTGCACAAGGCAAGGATGAGGCCGCGCGCGCCCGCAGCCACAAGGAACTGGCGAAGAAGTACTGGGGCGTGGACGCCGATGCCGAGGCATTCGCGAATTTCATCACCCAATTCATTTCCGCCCACCACCGCTGGAACTCGCCCAAGTACCTGTTCGGCGAAAGCTACGGCACCACCCGCTCGGCGGTACTTGCCAACCTGCTGCAGAGTCGCTACGACGTCGATCTCAACGGCGTGATGCTGCTGTCGCAGATCCTCAACTTCTCGCTCAGCATCGACGGCTCCGATGCCAATCCCGGCATCGACATGCCGTACGTGCTGGCGCTGCCGACCTACGCGGCCACCGCGTGGTACCACCACAAGCTGCCCAAGTACGAAGGCAAGGCGCTCGCGCCGCTGCTGAAGGAAGTGGCCCAATTCGCCACCACCGATTACGAGCAGGCGCTGTCAGCGGGTTCGCTGCTGGACGCGAATCGAAAGCAGGCCATCGCGGAAAAACTGCACGATTACACCGGATTGCCAGTCGAGTATTTGATGAAGGCCAACCTGCGCGTGACCGGCGGCATGTTCGAGCAGCAACTCCAAAGCGGCACCGACATCACCACCGGGCGCCTCGACACCCGCTTCTCCGGCCCGAGCATGGACCCGCTCGCCAAGACCCGCGCCTACGATCCGCAGTCGGCAGCGATCAGTTCTGCGTATGTCTCGGCGTTCAATGATTACGTGCGCCGCGACCTAAAGTTCGGCGAAGGCATGAAGTTCCGGCCGTCGGTATACGGCGCCGAGGACTTCCACTGGGATCGCGAGCACAAGGCGCCGGGCATGCGCTTCTCGCGCGGCGCGCTCAACGTGATGCCCGATCTCGCGGTGGCGATGAAGTACAACCCGAACCTCAAGGTGAAGCTGTTCGGCGGCTTCTACGACCTCGCCACCCCCTACTACACCGCGATTTACGAAATGCAGCACCTGCCGATTCCGGACTCGCTGCGCCAGAACATTTCTTACGCATTCTTCCCCTCGGGCCACATGGTGTACGCGCACATTCCGTCGCTCAAGAAGCTGCACGACGACGCAGCGGCCTTCATCGATTCGACCAGTCATCGGAGCGGTAACTCCAAGTAGCCGTCGTTCGCCCGCCAAACGGCACACCACCGGCGCGGCGCAAGTCGCGCCGGTTTTTTCATTCCCTCTCGAATCGTGCAATCTGCTGAAGCCGCCGACGGATTGTTGCTGTGGACCAGGCGCGGCCACGAGGGGCGGCGGCACCTGCCAGACAGCCGCAACCACGCCGGACCCAAAGGACACGGCGCATCGCAAGTTGGCTTGCGCTACGCCACGCCTGGCCATCGCCTACAATGCCGGCACTCCCGGACGACTGCCGTGCCCGCCCCCGAACTCCACATCAAGCGCTACCTGATCACCGGCCTGCTCGCCTTCATCCCGGTGTGGATCACCTGGGTGGTGTTCAAGTTCGTGTTCACGCTGCTCGCGGGCGTAGGCGCTCCGCTGGTCACGGCCATCATCGAACTGATCAGCCTGGGCGCCCCGGATGCGGCGCAGGCACTGCATCGCGACTGGGTGATGTCGATCCTCGCCTTCGTCCTGACGTTGCTGGCGCTGTACCTGCTCGGCTGGTTGTCCACGCGCGTGATCGGTCGGCGCATCCTCGGACGGGTCGACCGGCTGCTGGAACGCCTGCCGCTGGTCCACACGATCTACGGCGGCGTCAAGAAGCTGATGACGCTGATGCGCAACAAGCCCGGCGGCACGCAGCGCGTGGTGCTGATCG
>JBDZUX010000077.1:0-3706 GCA_040255405.1 Lysobacteraceae bacterium | reverse complement strand
CGGGATCGGATCCTCGGCGGAGGATGTCGACGGTAAGCGTCTGCGAACCGAGTTCGCGCGCGACGCGGTAGCCCAACCGAACCGCATCCTCGCCCACCTGCTTGGGATCCCAGTCGAAACGACCACTGCCGCTGGCGCGAAAATCACCCGGCCGGTTGAAGCGCCGAAACACGAATGCGCGATTCCCGGTAATTGTCACGCGCGTATCGAAGGCGTTGTCCGGAAGCAGTTCCTGTGCAAGGAAGTACCCGTACTGCAGGTCCGCTTCGGGTGTGGGGCCATACGGGTTGTGGCCGGCCATGACTTCACTTGCCGCGCGGAATCGGCGCAGCAGTTGGCGCGCGCGCGAAGCGGGGCGGTACCCCAGGGAAACGACTCCGTGGCTGAACAGCTGGTCGGCATAGAACAGGGCTTCGTCCCGCGTTCGTACCAACCGCACGTTCGACGATTGGTACCCGGTTGCAAGCTTCAGGACGAATGGGTATTGGGCACCATTGCAAAAGCGCTCGGCTTGCTCCCGTGTCCAGGAAACGTGGGTCACGGGGGTTGGAATTCCCGCAGCTCGCAGAAAATAGTATTGGCCGACCTTGTCTTCGAAATGCCAGCGACTCTTCCGCGATGGGTAGACCGGCATCCCGAGTCCATCCTCGACGGCACATAGAAGTCGGGCGGCATACAGCCGGGGAAGCGCCGGGGGGTCATAGCGCCACATGAATGCGTCACAGGCAGCGATGCGCTCAAGGACATCATCGGCGTAAACATCGACAGGAACGGTTTCGATACCACGTTGACGTGCAAGCTCGATCCAGCGTTCGGAATAGGACTGGCGTTCACCGTTTCGGTGGATGACCTGGTCTGGCTGGATCGCGATCTTGAGGCTCATGGTGCGGTGCCCTCCAAGGCTGGCTCGTGGGGCCGCCGTGGGTGCGGATCATGGCTGGACTGCCGTACTTCCGTCAAAAAATCATCGAAGGTTGCGTCGGCCGCCCGAACCGTACCTTCCACCCATTTGAGGTTGCCAGACTCAGGCTCGCCATCGAGTACCCAGTGCCCGGGGCACGCCCGGACCACCCAGCTCGCATAGTTGAACGTCAATTCGATGACCACGGGATCGTCGGATCGGCGGAGGATGTCAATGGCCACCGACTGAGCCCCCAGTTTCCGTGCGGCGTGGAAGGCGAGGCGGATCGCGTCTTCGCCGATCGATTCACGGCTCCAGTCCATGCGTCCGGAACTGCCACGTGTCCGGAAATCACCGGGTTGGATGAACCGCCGGACCGCGAAAGCGCGGTTGCCCACGATGATGACGGAAACCTCGAACTCGTTTCCGGGCAGGAATTCCTGCGCGTAGAAGTAGCCGTAATGCAATTCCGCGTCGACGCCCGGGATATAGGGATTGTGCCCTTCGAGTGTCCGGGCCGTCGCCCGCAACCGGCGCAGCAACAAACGTAGTCGCGAAGCTGGCCGATAGCCGAGTGACGCGACGCCATGGCCGAACAACTCTTCGACATAGAAGGCTGCTTCACGCCGACTCCGCACCAGCCGGACATTCGCGGACTGGTGGCCGCCAGCCAGCTTCAAGACGAAGGGGTAGGTGGCGCGCTCACAGAACTGCTCCGCGGCTTCACGCGTCCAGAAAATATCCGTTCGCGCACAAGGGATATCCGCGGCGCTGAAGAAATAGCCTTGCGCAATCTTGTCCTCGAAGTACCAGGAGCTCTTCAGCGAGGGAAACACGGGCATGCCCGTGCCCGCCTCGAGTGCATACAGGAAACGTTTGGCATAGGCGCGGATGTGGGCCGAGGATGGACAGCGCCACATGAATGCATCGCAGCCCGATATGCGCGACATGGCATCCCCGGCAAATACATCGACGGGGACCACTTCGATGTGCCTTGCCTGCGCCAACTCAGCCCAACGCGCGGAAAACGATTGCCGTCTTCCGTTGGGGTGGACAACGTCGTCCGGTTGGATCGCAATCTTGAGGCTCATCCTTGGCGGCCTTGCCGTGCCGATCCTCAGCGAGGCAACGCTGCGTTCGGGGACTCCCCCAATCGCCGCGGCTACCCCTCCGTCCGGGTGCATGACAGACGCGCGCCCGATCGCGATTATCTGGCAGAGCCAAGTGACGATGGTGTGAAGAATGCAGGGGGAGGGCGACGCTACCAAATCACGATCAGGGCGACCGCGCCTGCGGCCCAGACGAGAGCCATCACGGCCAGGATTTTGCGAAACGGAGCGGTGGTCATCCGCCAGACGATGTCGCCCGCCAGCAGGCACAAGATGGAATACACCAGCACGCCGAAGAAGGACCAGCCGAGATGTCCTTGCGACCAGAAAAAGGTTGTCATGCCGTCGCGCCCGCCGTCACCAGTGTTTCCCCGGCACGCACGCGTTGGCCCGGCTCCACGCGCATCGGGACATGCTCCGGCAGCTCCAGCACCACGGTGCTGCCGAGCAATATCCTGCCCAGCCGCTGGCCTCGCTCCACTGTCTCGCCTTCGCGCGGCCACACTTCGATCCGCCGCGCCGCCACGCTCGTGACCAGGCGCACCGCGAGACGGCCATGCGATGTCGTGTCCAGCACGACACGCGTTTGCACCGGGCAGTGCTTCTCGCGCAGGAAAGCAAAATTGCGACCCTCGCCGTCCATGAACCCATCGCCGCTTGGCTCGATCGCAATGATTTTCCCGGCGGCGGGGCTGCGTTGCACGTGCATGTCCCAGAAGCTGAGCGCGATGACGAGATAACGGATACCGTTTCGAGCCTCGGCGCTCGTGACCAAGCCATCTGCGGGAGCCACCAGGCCGGGCTCTGGCGGTAGCACGCGTTCGGGATCGCGGTTGAAGAACTTCAGAAACGCCGGGTGAAAGCGTCCGTTCTGAAGCCAGTCGCGTATTTCGCGCTCAGGCCAGCGCTTGCGCGCCGGCAGAAATGCGCGCAGCCACGGCGTGGGGTAGGGAAACCGGACCGCCCACATCACGACAATCGCCGCGAGACCCACAAGGATCAAAGCCTGTATCAGCAGGACCATGAGTTTCCTGCCTTGGTCGAAGTGGGCCGCATGCAGTTGGCGTTCATCGGGTCACCAGGCAGCGGATGGATTCATGCTCCGCTGGCGTGAACGCATCCGGGTGTTCGGATGCGGCGGCGTGGATGAATGATACCCAGGCATCATGGGGTTCGACCATCGTGAAGCGCTGTCCAATCTTGGCGTCAGGAACGACTTGCCGATCGCTTGAAAACGACGAGCCCAACCCGACCGTGGGTGGAAGGATGTCATGCTCCAACCCCAGCTCCGCCAAGAATGCCTTGCGCCAAGCCGAGTCATGGTGCCAGCGTTCGAAGTCCCACACGAGGCCCTGCGGCCGCTCGATGTTGGCAATCAGCGCTGCAAAGAACCTGGTCTTCATCGACTGCATGTTCGCACCCAGCCCTTCGCGTGCTCGCCGATTGAGGTTCTGGTACCGGCTGGCCATCAGGTTGAGTGTGTCGCGGTGCACGAAAATCGTCTCGCTGCGCCGCGGAATACGCCAGCTCTGCCGATAGTCCGCGGTTTGGTCCTCGGCCGAGATGATGATGAACTTCGCGGCGCGTATCTTTTTCAGATCGTGATACAGGCACTTCAAATACCTGCGATTCGCAAGCGTCGAGACGTCATTTGCGTAGAACGTCGCGCCGCTGCCCGAGTAATTGAAATTCTTTA
>JBDZUX010000076.1:0-3725 GCA_040255405.1 Lysobacteraceae bacterium | reverse complement strand
TCCCCTCGCGGACCGTCGCCACTGGCCGCAACGGATCGCATCGCGCCGGTCGCTGATCGGCCAAGAGCGGAACTCTGAACGAACACGGCAATTGACCGCTGTCGGGTAGCCGTATCGCCGCAGCGAGCAAATTCGACTGCGGTCTATCTGGCCACCCAAGGTGTTGCAGCTGCCCGGTGACTGACTTGGGTTTTGGGAATGTCGATCCGGAACGTATTCCCGAACTTGCCGCGCAGGGCGCTGCATGTTATCGGTCAACGCCGGATTTTCGAGGCGCAGGTACATCGCTTGCATCTTATCCCGTCGGGTTGCGTTCGTGTCTTGCGGTGCTGGGTCAAGCAGTGCCAATACAGCCTGCAGCGGCGCCGGCTATCCCGCGACGGCAGCAGAACGAGCACCAGGAGATGGGATGGCCTCCAGGCAAGCCGCCCTGCCGGCCTGTCGGCAAAATCACGGTTTGCGCGATGCGGCGTATGCCGCGACCGCGATCATGTCCTGCAACGTCAGGTGCGAAGCCTCCAACCGCATCGGCGCGGCGGCGTCATTGGCGCGCCCGCTCGTGCGGAACAGGATCAACTGGCGCACGATGTACGTTGGCGAGCGGCCCGCGAGGGGCGGAATGTTGCCGGCACCATGCAAGGTGAGCCCGTGGCAGGCCTCGCATGCCTGCACCTTGCCCGTGCCTTTCGATGCAATCACCCCGCCGCGCGCGATGCTGCCGGGCGGCACGTAGGCCACGAAGCCGAAGCGTGTGTCGCGCAGCTCGGTGCGCGCGATGTCGGTGGACGTCTCGACGATGCGGTCACCGATCGGTTCGCGTTTTCCGTCCCCGTCCGGCACCAGCATCCAGTGCGCGACGTGCGTCTTCGGCACGCTGGCGGTCTCGATCACGCGCGTCCACGGCTTGTACTGCAGGCTTGAAAAGTATTCGGCGGCCAACTCCAGGTCGGCGTCGTTGACGTTGCGAGCCTCCGCCGGCATCCATTTCGCCGTCTCGGGACGACCCGACACGCGCTCGCCGCTGCGGAACGCGCGCACCTGCTCGACGATGTAGGCAGCCGGCAGGCCAGCCAGCGGCGCGTTTTCGGGCCGCCCCTCCCCTGTCGGCAAATGGCAGTACGCGCACGCCCACGCCGGCTTGCGCCCCTGCGCAACGATGTGCGGCATCGGCGGATGATCCTGCGGAAACCAGTCGGGCGCGCCGAACATGTCGTCGTAGTCGGCAAGCGTGTACGTACGCGTGCTGCCCGGAACGTGCAGCGGCGCGTGCAGGTCGGGTTTTGGCGCGCGGGGATCCGGCGGCGGGTTCAGAGGGAAAGCCCAGGCCATCGCCGCCCGGAATTCCGCGGGCGGCGTTTGCGGCAAGTGCTGCGCGAATGCCAGCGCGCACGCGATGGCAAACGGAACCGCCGCCAACAACAACGCCGGTTTGTGCATGGGTGCGTCCTGTTTCAGATCAGGGCTTGCGGGACGCGGCATAGGCCGCAACGTCAATCTTGTCTTTCAAAGTCAGCCCCGAAGCTTCCAGCCGCATCGGGGCGGCACCGGGGTTGGTGCGCTGACCCAGCCGAAACCGAATGAGTTCCCGCACGATGTAGGTAGGCGAGCGGCCTGCGAGCGGTGGAATCTCTCCGGTGCCCCGCAATGCCGGCCCGTGGCAGGACTCGCACGGCAATGCCTTGCCCGTGCCTTTTGACGCGATCACCGCTCCGCGCGCGATGCTGCCCGGCGGTACCCAGGCGACATTCCCGACGTGATAGTCGCCGACAATGTGAGAGGCGATGTCGGTCGATGTTTCGATGATGCGCTCGCCGATGGGTTCGCGCGCACCGTTCCGATTCGGTACCAGAACGAAGTCGACCCAATGGGTTTTCGGCACCGTCGCGGTTTCGATCACCCGCAGGCGTGGGTCGTAAGCCAGCTTCGAGAAGTAGCTCGACGCAAGGTCCAGATCCGCGTCGCTGATTGCCCGCGCTTCCCTGGTCATCACCAATGGTGTGCTACGCGCGCCCTGCCGGAATGCCGTGATCTGCTCGATGATGTACGCCCTGGGCAGTCCCGCGAGTGCCGGTGAAGTGATGTCGCCCTGGCCGTTCGGCATATGGCAATCCGCGCACGGCAACGGAAATCCCGACTTGCCGTGCATCACGATCCGCGGCGCGGGCGGATGGTCGTGGGGAAACCAGTCCGGAAAGGAATCGTCGGCGTCCAGCTGGGCGCGTGTGTAACTTTGGGTACTGCCCGGAACGCGCACGATCTCGTTTGGTTCCGGCCTTGGCTTCCGCGCCAGCCCGGATGCGCTCGGGTCCGGCGAATGCGCTTTCGGGAACACCCATGCCATGGCGGCACGGAATTCAGGGTCCGGCGCCTGCGGAGCGATTTGCGCATGCGCGAATTCGCAGAAGCCGAAGAAAAGGATGGCCGCACCGAGCAACATTGCCGGCATCGTCGATCTGCCCATGTGCATCGTTTCGCCCCTTCAATGCATGTCGGAAAATCCGGTCGGCTGTGGCGGGTACCATTTCGACTTTTCCACGACGCTCATCTCGTTGCCGCCGTGTCCGGCCGATACGGCAGGCCCAGCTTGGCCAGCACCGCCTTGAATCGCGGATCGTCGCGGATCGGATCGAACGTGGGCAGGCGCAGCCAACGCAGGCCATTGAAGCGCTGCCCGATGGGGGCGTCGGCGACCCAATGCTGCAGGCTGGCAAGCGCCTGCTCGCGTGCGCCGAGCTGGCTGTACCAGAAAGCCTTGGCCAGGTCGTCCAGCTTGGCGAGCTGAATCCGATCGACACCGGCGGCGATGCGCTTCAGCGCTTCGGGCCGCAGCGCCGGATCGCTGCCGGCGCGCATCAGCATTTTGATGGTGGCCGGGTCCTGTCCCGCCTGCAGCGCGGCGGCGCGGGCGATCTCCACGGCCGTGTCAGCGTGGCCCTCATACAAGTTCGTCAGGGCGAGATGGAAACGGGCGAAGGCATAGTCCGGCGTCTGCTCCAATATCTTCTCGAACTGGATCGCGGCTTCCGGAAAGCGGCGTTCGTTGACGAGTTCGAATCCCAACATGTAGCGCGGATTCGGTGCGAGCGGGTCCAGCGAAACCGCCAGCCGCTCCTGTCGCAGCGTTGCTTCGGAAGCGCCGACGGCGTTCAGCAATTGCGCGAACTGGTTGTGTATCTCGGAAGATCCCGGACTCAAGACCAGCGCCTTGCGGTACTCGCTTTCGGCGGCGGCAAACTCGAGCCGGTCGCGAAGCACGTTGGCCAGGGCGGCATGTGCTTCGCCCGACTGCGGATCGAGCGCCAGCGCACGTTTGGCCGATCGTTCCGCCAAGGCCAGCGAATCGGGCCAGTCCGCCAGTTCATACCAGGGCAGCAGTTCCTGAACCTGCGACAGCGCGGCCCAGGCGCTGGCGTAATTCGGGTCGCGCGCTGTCGCCTCCTGCAGCAGCAGCGCGGCATCCTTGAGCGCGGGACCGCGCCGCGCAATCCCGGCGATGGAGCTGAGGTAAAGTGCGTGCGCGTCCGGATCCACCGTGCCACGACGAACCAGCGGCTGCCCGCCGCCGCCAACCAGTTGCACGCGCAACTTGTCCGCGATGGCCTTCGAGATTTCATCCTCGACGGTGAAGATGCTGTTCAGCTTGCGATCGTACTTTTCGCTCCACAGGTGATAGCCGGTGCGCGTGTCTATCAACTGCGCGGTGATCCGCACCTCGTCGCCGGATT
>JBDZUX010000049.1:11057-20596 GCA_040255405.1 Lysobacteraceae bacterium | reverse complement strand
CACCCACAACCCCGAACGCGCTGACGCGCGTTCACCCCCTTGACCCAAGGGGTTTGAAAGCCAGCTGCCGAAAGACCCATTCCAAGGACACGCCATGTCGATCGAAGTGAAAGTTCCGGTACTGCCAGAATCCGTCAGCGACGCCACCATCGCCACGTGGCACAAGCAGCCGGGCGACGCGGTGAAGCGCGATGAAAACCTGGTCGACCTCGAAACCGACAAGGTGGTGCTGGAAGTGCCCGCCCCGGCCGACGGCGTGCTGAAGGAAATCCGCCACGACGCCGGCGACACCGTCAACAGCCAGGACGTGATCGGCATCCTCGAAGAAGGCGCGGTCGCGGAGGCCCCGAAGCCGGTCGCCGCGGAGGAAGCGCCAAAGCCGGCCGCCCCGGCCAAGGCCGAAACGGCGGAGAAAACCCAGCCGGCGAAAGCGGCGGCCGCGCCGCGGGACGACAGCCTGTCGCCTGCCGGACGCCGCGTTGCGACCGAGGAAAAGATCGATGCATCGCAGGTGACGGGCACCGGCCGTGGCGGCCGCGTGACCAAGGAGGACCTGGTCAATTATTCCAAGGCCGAAAAACCAGCCGCGGCGCCTGCGCCGGCTGCGCGCGCAACACCCGGCGCTCGTCCGGAAGAGCGCGTGCCGATGACGCGCATGCGCGCACGCATCGCCGAGCGCCTGATGCAGTCGAAGAACTCCATCGCGATGCTGACCTCGTCCAACGAAGTCAACCTTGCCAAAGTCGTCGCGATGCGCAAGCAACTGGGCGAGCAGTTCCAGAAGGCCCATGGCATCAAGCTCGGTTTCATGAGCTTTTTCGTGAAGGCCGCGTGCGAGGCGCTGAAGCGCTATCCGGTGGTGAACGCGTCGGTGGACGGCAACGACATCATCTATCACGGGTACCAGGACATCTCGATCGCGGTTTCGACCGATCGCGGCCTGGTGACGCCGGTGCTGCGCGATGCGCAGGACATGGGCTTCGCCGAGATCGAAAGGGCCATCGCGGATTTCGCCGAACGTGCGCGCGCCGGCAAACTGACGCTGGACGACCTGCAAGGCGGCACGTTCACCATCACCAACGGCGGCACCTTCGGTTCGCTGTTTTCCACGCCGATCGTGAACCCGCCGCAGAGCGGCATCCTCGGGATGCACACCATCAAGGAACGCGCGATCGTCGAAAACGGTCAGGTCGTGGCCGCACCGATGATGTACATCGCGATCAGCTACGACCATCGCATCGTCGACGGCAAGGACGCGGTGCTGTTCCTGGTCGACATCAAGAACCAGCTCGAGAATCCGCACCGGATGCTGCTCGGCCTTTGAAGCTTTGAGCCCCTCTCCCTTCGGGAGAGGGGTTGGGGTGAGGGTCCGGCCACGCCGGATGCCCTCACGATCACCGAACCCTCATCCGGCGCTTCGCGCCACCTTCTCCCGGAGGGAGAAGGAAAAATCAGGAACCGCAATGGCTGACAACAAATTCGACCTCATCATCATCGGCGCGGGTCCGGCCGGTTACATCTGTGCGATCCGCGCAGCGCAACTGGGTCTCAAGACCGCGTGCGTCGACGCGTTCAAGGGCAAGGATGGCAAGCAAGCGCTGGGGGGCACGTGCCTCAACGTCGGCTGTATTCCGTCCAAGGCGTTGCTGGATTCGTCCAGGCAATTCTGGGGACTCACCCACAACCTGCCGACCCATGGCATCAGCGTCGAAGGCGCCAGGGTCGACATGGCCACGTTCATCGGCCGCAAGGACAAGATCGTCAAACAGTTCACCGGCGGCGTCGGCATGCTGTTCAAGGGTGTCAAGGGCAACCCGGTGACGCCGTTTTTCGGCACCGGCAAGTTCCTCGGCCGTGATAAAAGCGGCAGCAACAAGGTCGAAGTAACCGGCGAGGATGGCGCCAAACAGGCGCTCGAAGCCGCCAACGTGATCATCGCGACGGGTTCCGTGCCGATCGAACTGCCGTTCGCGAAGTTCGACGGCAAGCGCATCATCGACAATGCCGGCGCGCTGGACCTGACCGGAGTGCCGAAGCGCCTCGGCGTGATCGGCGCCGGTGTGATCGGCCTGGAGTTGGGTTCGGTCTGGAAGCGCATGGGCGCCGAAGTCACGGTGCTCGAAGCGCTGCCGGATTTCCTCGGCGCCGCCGACCAGGACATCTCCAAGGTCGCCGCGCGCGAGTTCAAGAAGCAGGGTCTCGACATCCATCTGGGCGCCAAGGTCAGCAGGGCCGACGTGAAGAAGAACGCAGTCGAGGTGACCTATTCCGACAAGGATGGCGAGCACAAGCTCACCGTCGACAAGCTGCTGGTTGCGGTTGGCCGGCGCGCGTACACGCAGGGCGTGCTCGGCGATGGCACCGGCGTGAAAACGGATGACCGCGGCCGCATCGAAGTGGATGAGCATTGCTGGACCGGTGTCGATGGCGTGTGGGCCATCGGCGATTGCGTGCGCGGCCCGATGCTCGCGCACAAGGGTGAGGAAGAAGGCGTGATGGTGGCCGAATTGATCGCCGGCAAGGCCGGACACGTCGACTACGACGTGATTCCGTGGGTCATCTACACCGAGCCGGAAATCGCCTGGGCCGGCAAGACCGAGAAGCAGTGCAAGGATGCGGGTATCCCGTACAAGACCGGCAGCTTTCCTTTCGCCGCCAACGGCCGCGCCGTGGCGATGAACGAGCCCGCCGGTTCGGTGAAGGTGATCGCGCACGCGGAAACCGACCGCATCCTCGGCGTGCACATGTGCGGACCGGCGGTGTCGGAATTGATCGCCGAGGCCGTGGTCGCGATGGAATTCAAGGGCTCGTCCGAAGACCTGGCCCGCATCGTCCACGCGCACCCCACCCTGTCCGAAGCCGTGCACGAAGCGGCGTTGTCGGTGGAGAAACGGTCGCTCAACAAGGCGAATTGAACATCGACATACCCGCTTCCGAGCGCATCCAGTTCGTCGAGGGTACATTGGACAGCATCGGCGAGGATGCCGTTCCGCTGTCGCTTTCCGCCGAGGAACGCGAGGAATCGGGTCACCGTCTGGCAGGGCACCGCACCAATCCTTTCAGCAGCATTCCGTGGTATGAAGTTCGCGCGTCCCTGTGCAAGGCGGCATTTGGTACGTCAGGGGCACCGATTGTCAGGGGGTCCGGCTTTTGATCGTCATCCCGGCGAAAGCCGGGATCCATTTTGATTTTTGAAAGCCTCCAAGAGCAAGATGGATTCCGGCTTTCGCCGGAATGACGAAAACGAGAATGCTCGAACGCCACCCATGCGTCTACATACTCGCCAGCAACGAGCGCGGGACGCTATACGTGGACGTAACGTCGGATTTGATCAAGCGCATCCGGGAACACCAGAACAATATGGTTGAAGGTTTCACGAAACGATATGGTGTCCACGCGCTCGTCTGGTACGAACAACACGGATCCATGATCGCTGCCATTTCGCGAGAGAAGGCCATCATGGAATGGAAGCGAGCATGGAAGCTCCAACTCATCGAAGGCGATAATCCCGGTTGGGATGATCTTTACCCTCGACTTATCGCAGACGAGCGTGAAGTGGATTCCGGCCCGCGCCGGAACGAGTTGGCATGACCCATGCCGTATCGATCCAACCCTTCGCCGGAATGACGGCAGAAGCATGAGCACCCCCGAAGACTTCCGCGCCTTCCGCATCCACAACGACGGCGCCGGCTACCACGCCGGACTCGAATCGATGGGCGCCGGCGAACTGTCGCCGGGCGAGGTGCTGATCAAGACCGCGTATTCCTCGGTCAACTACAAGGACGCACTTGCGGGCACCGGCAAGGGCAAGATCCTGCGCCGGTTCCCGTTGAACGGCGGCATCGACGTCGCGGGCCACGTGGTCGAATCCAGCGACCCGGCATTCAAGGAAGGTGATGCGGTGCTATGCACCGGCTGCGGCCTTTCGGAAACCCGCGACGGCGGCTATGCCGGGTACGCGCGGCTCAGGGCGGAATGGGCGATCAAGCTTCCGCCGGGCCTTTCGCTTCGCGAAAGCATGATCCTCGGCACCGCCGGTTTTACCGCCGGGCTGGCGCTCTACCGGATGCGCGACAACCGGCAGGCGCCGGCGCTGGGACCCATCGCCGTCACCGGCGCGACCGGCGGCGTCGGCATGCTGGCCGTCGACATCTTCGGCCGTGCCGGGTTCGACGTGCATGCGATCAGCGGCAAACCCGAACGCGCCGATTTCCTGAAGTCCCTTGGCGCCAGGGAAGTGCTGGACCGGCGCGAACTCGCGCTCGGTGGCCACGCCCTCGAGTCCGTGCGTTTCGGCGGCGCGGTGGACAGCGCCGGCGGCAAATGGCTCGCGCAATTGCTGGCCTGCACTGCACCTTACGGCAACGTCGCCAGCATCGGGCTGGCGGCGGACAGCAAGCTCGACACCACGGTGATGCCCTTCATCATCCGCGGCGTCAGTCTGCTCGGCATCGCGTCGGCCGGCACCGTGCGCGACATCCGCGATGACATCTGGCGGCACCTTGCGTCCGACTGGAAACCGGCACACCTCGGCGCCATCTGCACGCAGGAAATAAGTCTGGACGAACTGCCAGGCGTCTTCGATTCGATGCTGGCAGGCCGGTCCTTTGGGCGCACACTGGTCAAGATCGGCGCAACCAGCTGATCGAATCCTGCTCAAGATGCTTACATAACCAACTGATTCAACTGCACTGAGCCAGCAGATCGACGATCCTCGATCGGCCCGCCGCCGCCCGGATTCGAGCGTGGCGCTTTCACCATCCGTTCCCTACAATGCCTGCTGTCTGTTGCATGGGGAGCTTCGCATGGCACGCATCCTGATCGTCGATGACTCGCCGTCACAGCTGGAAGGCTTGAGGCGCCTGGTGGAAAAGCTGGGGCACCAGACGCTGACCGCCGTGGATGGCGCAGCCGGCGTGGAGGCCGCCAAGCGCGAGAAACCCGATCTGGTGCTGATGGACGTGGTGATGCCGAACTTGAACGGCTTCCAGGCCACCCGTGCGATTTCGAAGGATCCGACGACGTCGCACATCCCGGTGATCCTGGTGACCACCAAGGACCAGGACACCGACAAGGTGTGGGGCATGCGCCAAGGCGCCAAGGCTTACGTGACCAAGCCGGTCAGCGAAGCGGACCTGACCAGGGTCTTGGGCGAGCATCTGGGCAAATGACCTGCGATCGCGTGCAGGTGCCCGCATCCGTGCAGACTGGAACGGCCTCCCATGGCCTGACCTTTCGCGGCAGCCGCCAAGCCTGACGCGTCGACCACCGCTATCCGCGCGGATCGAAGCCTTCGAACGCTGCCTGGAACGCCTGATAGGCCGCCTTCGCGTTGTCGCTGTCGGCAGGCGGAACCTGGATCGCGAGGCTGACGATCTGGTCGCCCGGTGTCCTGCCCGGCATGCCACGCCCCTTGAGGCGCAGTTTGCGCCCACTGCGTGAACCGGCGGGAATCTTGAGTTCAACCTGGCCACCCAGCGTCGGCACCGGCACCTTTGCACCCAATGCCGCCTCCCATGGCGACAGCGCCACTTCGACTTCGATGTCACGGCCGTGCAGCCTGAATTGCGGATCGCCGCGCACCTGCACTTCCAGCAGCAGGTCGCCGGGCGGCGCTCCGCTGTAACCTGGTTCGCCCTGCCCGCCGAGGCGGATCACCTTGCCCGGCAGGATGCCGGCGGGAATGTTGACCTCCAGCGTGCGCTCGCCGCTGGCGTCGCGCAAACCGAGGCGCTGCTTGCCACCGGCATAGGCCGTCCGCAGGTCGATCTCGACCGCCGCGCGCACGTCGTTGCCGCGCACCGGCCCGCGCTGCGCGCGCTGGCCCGGTCCACCGCGGCCACCAAACAGGGATTCGAAGAAATCGCTGAAGCCGCCGGCATCGCCGCCGCCGAAGTCGCGGAATTCGAAGCCGCCCGGCGCCTGCTGCTGCCAGCCCGGCGGTGGTCGGAAATTGTCGCCGGCACGATAGCCGCCGCCCGCGCGCAGATTGTCGTAAGCCGCACGTTTCTGCTTGTCGTGCAGCACCTCGTAGGCCTCGCTGATGGCCTTGAACTTGTCCTCGGCGCCGACTTCCTTGTTCTTGTCGGGGTGGTACTTGCGCGCGAGCTTGCGGTACGCCGCCTTGATCTCGTCATCGCCGGCGCCTTGCTTGACGCCGAGGGTCTGGTAGTAGTCCTGGAACTCCATTCACTTTCCCGGCAATCGGCACGAAGGTCCGCGGCGGATCGCTCCACCGCGGACCTGACGATTATGACGCATCATCCGGCCGGGCCAGCGCCGGACCGATGCCTCACGAAGCCTGGATTTCGATCTTGCGCGGCGTGGTTTCCGGCCGCTTGGGAATCGAGATCTCCAGCACGCCGTTCTTGCCGGAGGCGCTGATGCCATCCGGGTCGGCGCTGTCGGGCAGCGCAAACCGCCGGTGGAACACGCCACGCGAACGCTCGACGCGGGTGTAGTTGCCCTCCTCGACCTTCTTTTCGCTCTTGCGCTCGCCGCGGATCGACAACACGCCCTTGTCCATGTTGATTTCGATGTCCTTGGGTTCGACGCCCGGAATGTCGGCCTCGATCACGAAGCGCTTGTCTTCCTCGCAAATGTCCACGCGCGGCGCCCATTCGCTGGTGACCACGTTGGACTGGTCCGCGCCCTCGTCGGTGTCGAAGAGTCGATCGAACATCTGGCGAAATTCGCGGGTCATGGGGTAACCGCCCCATTGCCGGTAACGACTGAGGTGATTCATTGGATGACCTCCTTTCGCTGTGATTCGGCCGCTGCGGGCCGCCTCCCCGCTAGATGAGGACACCACACCCCGTTTCAAGTGCGTTCCCGGCGCCGGGGCGCTACGATGCAAGATTGCCGTCAAACCGGAGCAAGACATGACCATCCAGATCGGCGATCGCCTGCCAGCGGCCACCTTTGCGGTGCTCCGCAACGGCATCCAGCAAATGACCACCCACGACGTTTTCGCGGGCAAGCAAGTGGTGCTGTTCGCGGTGCCCGGCGCGTTCACCCCGACCTGCTCCGAGCGCCACCTGCCGGGCTACGTCGAGCATTACGAAGCGTTCCGCAAGCGCGGCATCGACGTCGCCTGCATGGCCGTCAACGATGCCTTCGTGATGAAAGCCTGGGCCGAACACCGCCACGTGCCCGACGGCATGCTGATGCTGGCCGACGGCAACGGCGACTTCGCCAAGGCGCTGGGGCTGGAGTCCGACTCCAGCAAGTACGGGATGGGCATGCGCTCGAAGCGCTTCGCGTTGTATGCCGACGACAGCAGGGTCAAGGTGTTGCACGTCGAAGCGCCGGGCGAGTTCCGGGTTTCGAGCGCCGAGGCGATGCTGGCGGCGATTTGACGGTTGGGTGAGCGTCTTTGCGAATCCCGACGCTTCGGATCCGCAGGTCGGGCTGGACGCAGTGAAACCCAACGCAAGCCGCGCGGGATCGCGTTGGGCTTCGCACTCGCTCAGCCCGCCCTACACAATCGGTGCGTCCCTCACGCCATCGCCATTGGTTTCCGCACCGACATCCTCATCCCCGTTCTCGATCCGCACCACGCCGACCAGCTTTTCGTCCTCGGGCAGGCGGATCAGGGTGACGCCCTGGGTGTTGCGGCCAACCTGCGAGACCTCCGCCACGCGGGTACGCACCAGCGTGCCCTTGTCTGAAATCAGCATCAGCTCCTGGCGCGGGTCGGTGGCGACGGCGGCGACCAGCGCGCCGTTGCGATCCGAGCACTGGATCGCGATCACGCCCTGCGAGCCGCGCCCCTTGCGCGGGAAATCGGAGAGCGGCGTGCGCTTGCCGTAGCCACGTTCGGTGGCAGTGAGCACGTCCCAGCCCACGGCTTCCGTTTGCGCGTCGGCCACGATCATCGACACGACCTGCGCGTCGCCGGTGAGGCGCATGCCACGCACGCCGTGCGCGGTACGTCCCATCGGCCGCACCTCGCTGCCGGCAAAACGCGCGGATTTGCCGTTCGACGCGAACAGCAGCACATCGCAGTTGCCGTCGGTGAGTTCGGCTTCGACCAGCCCGTCACCCTCGTCCAGTCCGATCGCCAGCTTGCCCTTCTGCAGCTGGAATTCGAATTCCTTCAGCGGTGTTTTCTTGACCGTGCCGTTGCGGGTCGCAAAGAACACGAAACGGCCGTCGGTGTAGTCGCGCACCGGCAGTACCGCCTGCACCTTTTCCTCTCCGCCCAACGGCAGCAGGTTGACGATGGGACGGCCGCGTGCACCGGGGCCCGCTTCCGGGATGCGATAGACATCCAGCCAGTACACGCGTCCGTTGCTGGTGAAGGTGAGCAGCGTGTCGTGGGTATTGACGATCCACAGCTTCTCGACGAAATCCTCGTCCTTCATGCTGGTCGCGGAACGGCCCTTGCCGCCGCGCTTCTGGGCGCGATAGGTATCCAGGGTCTGGCGTTTCACGTAGCCGGTGTGCGACAGCGTGACGACCACGTCTTCTTCGGCAATCAGGTCCAGCGTTTCGAGGTCTTCCTGCGTGTGCAGGATTTCGGTGCGGCGCGCGTCGCCGTACAGGTCCTTCATTTCGACGAGTTCGCCGCGGATCACTGCCATCAGCTTGTCGGGATCCTCCAGGATCGCGATCAGCCCACGGATCGTTTCCAGCAGCTGCTTGTACTCGTCGGTGAGCTTGTCCTGCTCCAGGCCGGTGAGGCGGTGCAAGCGCATTTCCAGGATTTCCTTGGCCTGGATTTCCGAAAGCTGGTAGCCGTCGTCCTTGAGACCGGCGCGCGGATCGAGATCTTCCGGCCGCGATGCGCTGGCGCCGGCGGCCTGCAGCAACGCGCGCACCATGCCCGGTTCCCACTTGCGGCCCAGCATGCGTTCGCGCGCGACCTGCGGCGACTCCGAGGTCTTGATCAGTTCGATCATTGCATCGATGTTGGCCAGCGCGACGGTAAGCCCTTCCAGCACGTGCGCGCGAGCGCGGGCCTTGCGCAGGTCGAAAATGGTCCGGCGCGTGACGACTTCGCGCCGGTGGCGGATGAAGTGCTCGAGGATTTCCTTGAGGTTCAACAGGCGCGGCTGGCCATCGACCAGCGCCACCATGTTGATGCCGAAGGTCACCTGCAACTGGGTCTGCTGGAACAGGTTGTTCAGCACCACCTCGGCGGTGGCGTCACGACGCACCTCGATCACGACGCGCATGCCGTCCTTGTCGGATTCGTCGCGCAGTCCACTGATGCCCTCCAGCTTCTTTTCCTTGACCAGTTCGGCGATCTTCTCGATCAGCCGCGCCTTGTTGACCTGGTACGGGATTTCCGTGGCGATGATCGCTTCGTGACCATGCTCGCTGGTTTCGATTTCGGTCTTCGCGCGCACCAGCAGTCGACCGCGCCCGGTGCGATACGCCTGCACGATGCCGGCCGCGCCGTTGATGATGCCGGCGGTCGGGAAGTCCGGGCCCGGCACGAATTGCATCAGTTCGTCGATGGAGAGCCCGGGGTTGTCGATCAACGCGATGGTGGCGTCGATCACCTCGCCCATGTTGTGCGGCGGCACGTTGGT
>JBDZUX010000049.1:0-10957 GCA_040255405.1 Lysobacteraceae bacterium | reverse complement strand
CTCGAGAATGGAAAAGGCGCGGGTCCGAAACGCCGCCCGCGCCTGGAAATCAACCTTGAAATTGTACCACATCCGGCTCTGAAACGCCCCAAAAAACTCCTGCAGTGACGCGAACTTACGACTGGTTTTCGCGCCCTTTTACCGGCTCGCCGGAACAGCGTCTCCGCGACCCGGAAAATACCCATTGGCGGGCGCCCAGGAAGTTGGCCGCCGAGCCCGGCACCGACCCGATCGCGACGCCGACGGACGGCCAGGCGCGCACGAATTCCGAGTAATGCACGGCCAGCGCATAGGCCGCGTAATTGATCGCGAATCCGGCCGACATCGCCACGAGATAGCGCGACCATTCGCCGAACAGCGTGTAGTCGCCGCGCTCATGGAACGTGAACTGGCGATTGAACAGCCACGTGGCGGTTGCCGCGCACAGGAACGAAAACAGGCGCCCCACATAGGGATTGACGCCGAACTTGCTCACCAGCAATTGCACGATGCCGGCATCGACGACGAAGCCGATGAAGCCGCCGACACCGAACCATGCGAGCTGCTTCGGCAGATGCCACATTTCAGCGCGGGCCCGAAGCCCCGAACATCGCGCGCAGCGCCGTGGCATCCGGCCTGGTAATCACGCCGCGCTCGGTCACCAGCACGTCGATCAGGTCGTGTGGGGTCACGTCGAACACCGGATTCCACGCTTGCGCGTTTTCGGCCACCATACGCTGCCCGGCATGGCTGAGCAGTTCCAGCGGATCGCGCAGCTCGATGTGGATATCGTCCCCGGATGGCGTGGCCATGTCGACGGTCGTCGACGGTGCGACCACCATGAACTTGATGCCATGGTGTTTCGCCGCGATCGCGAGCTGGTACGTGCCGATCTTGTTGGCCGTGTCGCCGTTCGCGGCGATGCGGTCGGCGCCCACGATCACCCACTGCACCTCGCCGCCCCTCATCAAATGCGATGCCGCCGAATCCGCGATCAGCGTGGCGGGAATGCCGTCGCGCTGCAGTTCCCACATGGTCAACCGTGCGCCCTGCAGCCACGGCCGCGTTTCGCCTGCGAACACTCGCGCGATGTTGCCGGATGCGTAGCCGGCGCGGATCACGCCCAGCGCCGTCCCGAAACCGGCGGTCGCGAGCGAACCGGTATTGCAGTGCGTGAGGACGCCGCTTCCCGGCGGGATCAATGCCGCGCCCATCGCGCCCATCGCGCGGTTGGCGGCCAGGTCTTCGGCTTGGATCGCCTCGGCTTCACGCGCCAGCGATTCGGCATCGGCACCTGCATCGATGCACCCGTGCATGCGATCGAGCGCCCCCATCAGGTTGACGGCGGTGGGCCGTGCCGCGCGCAATGTCGTCATCGCGGCGTCGAGATCGTCGCCCCGTCGTGCGGCGAGCACCACGCCCCACGCCGCGGCGATGCCGATGGCCGGTGCGCCGCGCACCACCAGGTCGCGGATCGCCTGCGCGACTTCGTTCGCATCGCGGCACTCGATCCAGGCCTCGTCGAACGGCAGCTTGCGCTGGTCCAGCAGGCGCAGATGATCGCCCTGCCATTGCACCGCGCGTATGGTGTCGTGATCGGAAGGCGGCGACGACTCGGCGTGTTCCATGGGCATGTCCGTGCAATCGCGGAAGCCTAGCATGCTACCCGTGACTTACGCCGCAACGTCCCATCGTTTAGCATCCGTCCCGAACCTTCCCCGGAGCCACCATGCGCGTGAACGTTGTCCTGCGAAAATGGGCGCGACGTTTGCCCGGACCCGTTCTGGCGGGACTTGCCGTCCTGCCGGCGCAAGTGGCCACACCCGCGACGCATTGGGCACCGCCGGCCATTTCCTCACCCTTGTTCGAATCGCACGGCGCCTTCGACTACGCGCGCAACGACTTCTATTTCGTGCGCAGTTCGCGCCGGTTCCGAGGGTGGCGGATCATGGTCAGCCATTGCGGCAGCGAGGGCCGGGAAACGCCGGTCGATGCGAGCTTTGCGGGCGACGGCGTCGAGGCCGATCCGTTCATCACGCCGGACGGCAAGCACCTGTATTTCATTTCGACGCGTTCGACCGATGGCCAGCGGCACACGGACCTGGACATCTGGCGCACCGATCGGCAAGCCGATGGCAAGTGGGCCGAACCGCAGCGGCTTCCGGAACCGGTTAACTCGCGCAGCCAGGAATGGTTTCCGCGGCCGTCCGCGGATGGCTGGCTGTACTTCGGTTCGGATCGCCCGGGCGGCTTCGGCAAAACCGACATCTGGCGCGCGCGGCAGGCAGCAGCCGGCGCGTGGCAGGTGGAAAACGCCGGTGCAGCCATCAACACGCCGGGCGACGAATACGAACCGCTGCCCGCGCCTGACGGCACGCGCATGATCGTGATGGCCCCGGACGGTCTCTACGTGACCCGGTTCGAGCACGGCCGCTGGACGCCGAAACGGAAGCTGGACTCCGGCGTCAACGCCAACGGCACCGAAATCGGTGCCGCGTTTTCGCCGAGCGGGAAATCATTGCTGTTCTCGCGCGACACGAAGGGCCCGCTGTCCGGCGAATTCTTCCTGTGGCAACCCGACGGATCGGAAGCATGGCCGCCCGTCTGTCGCGATGAAGACGAACCCGGGACCTGAGTGCGACAGGCACCCCCGTCAATCTTCCTGCGGAATCAGGATCCACAAGATGATGTAGACGACGATGCCGGGGAATGCTGCCGAGAATATCGACACCAGCACGTAGATGATCCGCGCGAGTCCGGAGTCGATGCCGAAATAATCGGCCAGACCGCCGACAACGCCGGCGACCATGCGGTTGCGGCGGGAGCGGCGAAGCGGCGGGTGGGTACTCATGTCGTCGATGCTCGATTGAAGTTGCTGTTCGCGTCGAGCGTAGCTCGTGCAGCGAGCGAAGTCGAAATGCCGCTCATCCTTCAACCCTGACACCTCGCGCCGCAGCCTGACGCGAGCCTGTCGAACCCGGTGCGAACGGCATTCCTCACTTCGTGCGCTTCGCCAGCCATTCGTGGATCGCCGGCGGCACCTCGCGCTGCGCGCGGCCCGACACGTAGATGCCGATGTGGCCGCCCTTGAACGCGAGTTGGGTGTAATCCTTGGTACCGATGTGTTCGCCCAGCGGGCGCGACGCCGACGGCGGCACCAGGTGATCCTGTTCGGCGAAGATGTTGAGCACCGGGATCGTGATGTTCTTGAGGCTGATCGGCTGGCCGCCGATTTCCAGTCCGCCCTTCACCAGCTTGTTGCCCTGGTAGAAATCGCGGATGAATTCGCGGAACGCCTCACCCGCCTGGTCTGGTGAGTCGAAGATCCACTTTTCCATGCGCAGGAAATTCTCGAGTTCGGTCTTGTCGTCCAGGATGTCCAGCATCGCGACGTATTTCTGCTGGTTCAGGCGCACCGGCTTCAACGTGAGGTAACACCAGTTCATCAGGTCCGCCGGCACGTTGCCCAGCGTGTCCACGAACAGGTCCACATCCATTTCACGTGTCCAGTGCGACAGCATGTTCTCCTTCGTATGGAAATCGACCGGCGTCACCATCGTGATCAGGTTCTGCAATTTCTCCTGGTGCAGCGAAGCGAAGCACAACGAGAATGCGCCGCCCTGGCAGATGCCGAGCAGGTTGATCTTCCCGACGCCCGCGTGCTTGGCGACGGCATCGACGCAGCGGCGGATGTACCCGTTGATGTAGTCGTCTAGCGTCAACCACCGATCCGCGCCATCGGGGTAACCCCAGTCGATGATGTAGACATCCTCGCCGAGCGCCAGCAGGTTCTTCACCAGCGAGCGGTCGTCCTGCAGGTCCACCATGTACGGACGGTTGACCAGCGCGTAGCAGATCAGGATGGGCGCCTTCGCGGTCGGCTTGCCGTTGCCCTTGTAGCGATAGACGACGACCTTGTCTTCGCGATGGATTTCTTCCTTCTCGGTGGCGCCGTAATCGACATCCTCGACTTCCCGGAGCGTCTTGAAGCTGGCCGCGAGCTTTTGCTGGGCGCGCATGGCTTCATCCAGCGCGCGCTTCGGATCGATGCGGATGGGTTCCATCGCGATTACTCCTTGCCGGCCGTCTTGGTGGATTTGCGCGACGCCTTGCGTGCGGGTTCCTTCGCCGTGCCACCGGCCTTCAGCCGCTCGACTTCGGCACGCAGCGCGGCCACTTCGGCCATGAGTGCCGGCAGCGCTTCGGCGCGGTTCTTCGCGTCGCGATGCAGCGCATGCAGCCGTTTGCCCATGCTGTCGATTTCGGTGCGGGTCGGCATGCCGAGATCGGTGGCGACGCGCTCGACTTCACGCTGCACGTCGCGGCGCACGCGCATCTGCGCGTTGACCAGCGCGCCATAGACTTCGCGGAATTCATCCGACAACGCGACTTCCGCGTAGGCGTCTTCGGCCGCATCCACCCACAGGTCGTACAGGCCGCGCACGGAATCGACCTGCCGGCCCGGCTCGCCGCGCTCGGCCAGCTTGTCCTCGAACACTTCGAACGCGCGCCGGCTGGCGCGCGCGATCAACGCATTGTAGCGATTGGTTTCGTGCTGGCAATCCAGCCACGCCTTCGCCATCTGCTGATAGTGTTCCTGGTGCTCGCGGGCGTAACCGAATGCCGGCAGGTCCAGCAGCGCGCGGGCTTCGGCCATCGCCGGCTTCAGGGTCTCCATCATCTGCTCGAAGCCCTTGGCGCCCTGCCCCGCCAATTCGCGCAAGGCGCGGGCAAGCGGGTTGTCGAGCAGCGCGGCATCGGCGCCGGGGAAATTGAACGCTTGACGGACCGCGTCGGACCACGCCTGAGGATCGACCTCGCCCTGTGCGCCCTTCCCGGCCACCGACTGCAGCAAGGCGAAGTAGCTGCGCGCACCGCCCAGCAACCGATCGACGACCTCGTTTTGCGCGCCCTGGGCCTTGCCGGCATCGAACATGCGCGACCATTGTTCCAGGCCTTCGGACCAGGGCATCCTGGCCGGCGGCGCGGCATTGGCCGCAGTGCCGAACGCCTTGCGCGTGGCATCGCTCCACGCGTTCCAGTACTGCTGCGAAAGCGCCTGCCAGTCGTCCTGCGCGCGCGCCGTATCAGGGCCGTTGGCCATGAGGGAGTTCTCCGGATTCGTGTCGCTGTATGGTAGTCGCGGTCATGCTGCGCTGCAACAAACGAGTTCGCACTTCAACCGTCGTGCATCCGGTTGCGCCGCCGCAGGCGACGAAACCAGGCACGGGAACGCACGATCATGATGCGCATCGGCATCCGCAGGAACGGCAGGTCCAGTGACAACAGCAACAAGCCGGGAATCAGCATCCAGAAGCCCAACACCGGCAGGAATCCGACCAGCCCGCCGAGCACAAGCAGAAGCCCGATGGGAATCCGCAGCCACCGCGCGGACGGCTTGCGCAGCCAGCCAAGGCCGCGGGCCGCCCAACGCGGAAGCAATCGCTGCCAGCGATCGAGGTGGAGATCCAGTCGCCGCTTGTTTCTGTCTGTCACGGTTACACGGTGCCACGTCCGCGATCACCCGCGCGTGAATGGCTGGCAGCCACGCCTGGGGCACGCACCACGCGGCCAACCGGGTTCACGACCCGCCGGACTCAGCGCAAACCGGCGTTGATCTTCGCAAGCGTCGCTGCACCGGGACAAAGTTGCCTTTCACCCAGCGTGTTGAACGCCACCGGCGCGGTTTCGAGATGCGCGTGCAGATCCGGCGCCTCGGGGTCGACGTACAACAACCCGGTAACGATTTCGCCGCGCGCCTGGGCTGCGTGCAGGTAATTCATCGCCGCGACCCGGTCGCCGGTATCGTGTGACCCCGGCAGCTTGCGCAGCCGCAGCACGCTTCCGTCGTGCTGGCGCACCTCGCGCACTTCCCCGGCCGGATACTCGACCGTGATTTCCTCGCGTGGCGAAATGAAGTCCATCCGGCACAACGCATGGTTGTGTTCGCGCACGTAGTCGTAGCTCTTGGTGCTGCCGGGATGGTTGTTGAACGCGACGCAGGGGCTCAATACGTCCACGAACGACGCGCCCTTGTGGCTCATCGCGGCCTTCAGGATGGGCACCAGTTGCGACTTGTCACCCGAGAAACTGCGCGCCACGAAACTCGCGCCGAGCTGCAGCGCCATCCCGACCATGTCCACCGGTGCGTCGGAATTGATCGCGCCCTTCTTGGATTTGCTGCCCGCATCGGCCGTGGCCGAGAACTGGCCCTTGGTCAGCCCGTACACGCCATTGTTCTCGACGATGTACGTCATGTCCACGCCCCGCCGGATCGCGTGCACGAACTGGCCGATGCCGATGGACGCGGAATCGCCGTCCCCGGAAATGCCGAGGTACAACAATTCGCGGTTGGCGAGGTTCGCGCCCGTCAACACCGACGGCATGCGGCCGTGCACCGCATTGAAGCCGTGCGAGGCCGACAGGAAATAGGTCGGCGTCTTGCTGCTGCACCCGATGCCCGAGATCTTGGCAACGCGGTGCGGTTCGATATCGAGTTCCCAGCACGCCTGGATGATCGCCGCCGAGATCGAATCGTGTCCGCAGCCCGCGCACAACGTGGAGATCGCGCCTTCGTAATCGCGGCGGGTGAAGCCGACCGCGTTCCGTTGCAGCGACGGGTGGTGCAGTCTGGGTTTGGGGAGGTAGGTCATGACGTCGCTTGGTTTCCTCAACTGCAGAATACCGTCGTCATTCCGGGGCTGCGTCGGATGCAATCCGGCGCAGAACCCGGAGTCCATTTGCTTTGCCACGAGGATCGGAATGGATTCCGGCTTTCGCCGGAATGACGACAATGTTGTATTTCCCGATTCCCTCGTCCCTCGTCTCTCGCCCCTGCTCCTACGCCACCTTGCCGCCGCGCAGTGCCATCACTTCCGCCTTGCCCATCCGCTCGCCGATCGCACGGGCGATGAAACGCGCCGTGATCGGCGTGCCGTCGTAGTGCAGGATGGGGATCAACCGGGCGGGGTCGATCTCGAACTGCTCGATCAACAGTGAACGCAACTGGCCGTCGCGGTTCTGCTCGACCACGAACACTTGCTCGTGGGCGTCGACGAACGCGCGCACCGCATCGGCAAACGGATACCCGCGCACCCGCAGCGCGTCGATGTGCATGCCGTTGGCATCCAGTTGGGTGATGGCCTCGGCCATCGACGGCGACGTCGAGCCGAAGTAGATCGCCCCGTGCCGCGCGGGATGCGGAGCGTCGTGCAAAACCGGTTGCGGCAGCAACGCCTTCGCGGTCTGCAGCTTGCGCTGCAGGCGCCGCATGTTTTCGACGTAATCCTCGCCCTTCTCCGAATACTTGGCATCGGCGTTCTTGCTGGTGCCGCGGGTGAAAAAGCTGCCGCGCGTCGGGTGCGTGCCGGGGTACGTCCGATACGGGATGCCATCGCCGTCCACGTCGCGGTAGCGGCCGAACGCCTTGCCCGCTTCAAGCTCCTGGGCAGTCAGCACCTTGCCGCGGTCGTAGCGCCGCGCGTCGTCCCACTCGAACGGCTTGCACAGGCGGTGATTCATGCCGATGTCGAGGTCGCTCATCACGAACACCGGCGTCTGCAAGCGATCGGCCAGATCGAGCGCATTGGCCGCGAACTCGAAGCATTCGTGCGGATCTTCCGGAAACAGCAGCACGTGGTTGGTATCGCCATGCGAAGCATGCGCGCAGAACATCACATCCGACTGCTGGGTGCGCGTCGGCATCCCGGTGGACGGGCCGCCGCGCTGCACGTCCACCAGCGTCACCGGAATTTCGGCGAAATACGCAAGCCCGATGATCTCGTTCATCAATGAAATGCCGGGGCCCGACGTGGCGGTGAACGCCCGCGCGCCGTTCCACCCGGCGCCGGTGACGATGCCGATCGAGGCGATCTCGTCCTCGGCCTGCACGATTGCGTAATTGTGCTTGCCGGTGTCCTTGTCCACGCGCAGCTTCGCGCAGTATTTCTGGAACGCTTCGGCCAGCGACGACGACGGCGTGATCGGGTACCACGCGCACACGGTGGCACCGCCGTAAACCATGCCGAGTGCGGCGGCGCTGTTGCCATCCACGAAGATGCGATCGCCCACGTTGTCGCGGCGTTCGATCGCAAGGCCGATCGGTTGCAGGTGCTGCGAGGCGTATCCGCGGCCGAGATCGAGCGCGTGCACGTTGGGTTCCAGCAACGCCTGCTTGCCTTTGTATTGCTCGCCGATCAACTGGACGACCACGTCGCGTTCGATGCCAAGCAGCACCGACAGCGCACCGAGGTACATGATGTTCTTGAACAGCTGCCGCTGGCGCGGATCGTCCCAGGTCCGGTTGGCGATGTCGGTCAGCGGCACGCCGATCGTGATGACATCGTCGCGGAACTTGAACTTCGGCAGCGGTTTGCTGTTGTCGTAGAAAAGATAGCCGCCCGGCGCGAGACCCTTGACGTCTTCGTCCCAGGTTTGCGGGTTCATCGCGACCAGCAGGTCGTAGCCACCGCGCCGCCCCAGCCAGCCGGCCTCGCTGACGCGTACTTCGTACCACGTCGGCAGTCCCTGGATGTTGGACGGGAAAATGTTGCGCGGACTGACCGGCACGCCCATCCGCAGGATGCACTTGGCGAACAGTTCATTGGCCGACGCCGAACCCGACCCGTTCACGTTGGCGAACTTGACGACGAAATCGTTGGTGGCGGTGAGTGGATTCATGCGACACCCATCTCGTCATTTCCACGCAAACAGGGCTGCAGGAGCCGGACGACGCGCAGCGTCTGCGCCTCCGTCCCCGGCGACCAGGACATGACCACACCTCTTTGGTCGCGTGCAGGCGCTCCCACGGGACTCCGGGTTCCGCCCGCGATAAAACCACAGCCGCCCCAGGCATGGCGAAACCGGAGTGTCCTCGATCGTCACGCCGCCACCTTCTTGCGAACCGGGTTTGCCGAATAATCCTCGCCGCGCCCCGCGTACGACTCCGCGAACAGGAACCGCTGCATGTCCCACGCGCCGGTCGGGCAGCGCTCGGCACACAGGCCGCAGTGCAGGCAGACATCCTCGTCCTTCACCATCACGCGCCCGGTCTTGACCGGGTCCGACACGTATAGATCCTGTTCGATGTTTTCGGCGGGTGCAGTCAGGCGCGTACGCAGGTCGGCCTCATCGCCATTGGCCGTGAAGGTGATGCAATCCATCGGACAGACATCGACGCAGGCATCGCATTCGATGCAGACATCCTTCGAGAACACCGTCTGCACGTCGCAGTTCAGGCAGCGCTGCGCTTCCTTCCAGGCAGTTTGCACGTCGAAGCCGAGTTCGACTTCCTGCTTGATGTCGACCAGCGTCTTTTCCTTCGGCGCCCACGGCACGACGAAGCGCTCGTCCGCCGAGATGTCGTTGTCGTAGCTCCACTCGTGGATGCCCATCTTCTGCGAGACAAGGTTGGTCAGCGGCGGCGGGCGCTTGCGAACGTCCTCGCCTTGCAGGAAATTGTGGATCGACGCCGCGGCCTGGTGCCCGTGCTCCACGGCCCAGATGATGTTTTTGGGGCCGAACGCCGCATCGCCGCCGAAAAACAACTTTCGATGCGTCGATTGCATCGTGAGTTTGTCGAGCTTCGGCATGCCCCACTCGTCGAACTCCATGCCGAGGTCGCGCTCGATCCACGGGAACGCGTTTTCCTGCCCGATCGCGATCAGCACTTCATCGCATTCGATCAAACGATCCGGTTCGCCGGTCGGCAGCAACCTGCGCTTGCCGTTCGCATCGTGTTCCTCGCGCATCGGCGTGAACCACATTCCGGTGAGCAGGCCGTTTTCATGCACGAACGATTTCGGATTCAGCCAGTTGAGGATTTCGACGCCTTCGTGTTCGGCGTCCTCCTTTTCCCACGGGCTGGCCTTCATTTCCTCGTAGCCGGAGCGCACGATGACCTTGACGTCATCGCCGCCGAGCCGGCGCGCGCTGCGACAGCAATCCATCGCGGTGTTGCCGCCGCCCAGGACGATAACGCGCTTGCCGACTTGCTTGATATGGCCGAAGTAAACGGAAGCCAGCCATTCGATGCCGACGTGGATTTTCGCGGCGGCTTCCTCACGCCCCGGAACATGCAGGTCGCGACCGCGCGGCGCGCCGCAGCCGACGAAGATCGCGTCGAAGTTTTCATCCAGCAGCTTGCGCAGCGAATCAATGCGGCGGTTGCCGACGAACTCCACGCCGAGATCGAGGATGTAACCGACCTCCTCGTCGATCACGCGCTCGGGCAACCGAAACCGCGGCACCTGCGTACGCATGAAGCCGCCGCCCCTGGCGTCGGCTTCGAAGATGGTGACGCGGTAACCGAGCGGCGCAAGGTCGCGCGCCAGCGCAAGCGACGCCGGACCGGCACCCACACAGGCAATCCGGAATCTTTCCGCGCCGGGAATGGGTTCGGGCAGGCGCGACCGCATGCGCGCCTGGACGCGGTCGCTGCGGTTGTCGGCGGCCACGCGTTTCAGGCGGCAGATCGCGACCGGCTCGGGCTTTTCCCCGTTCGATTCCTCGACCCGTCCACGCCGGCAGGCGGGCTCGCACGGCCGGTCACAGGTGCGCCCGAGGATGCCGGGAAACACGTTGGAATCCCAGTTCAGGAGATAGGCGTCGTCATAGCGGCCCGCCGCGATCAGGCGGATGTATTCGGGCACCCGGGTGTGCGCGGGGCACGCCCACTGGCAGTCCACCACCTTGTGGAAGTACTGCGGGTTGCGGATATCGGTGGGTCGCATGCCGCGCCTCCTGCCGTCCGCGGGGGCACCGGACCTTCCGGCGTCGCCCGTCGAGGCGAGTCTACCCGTTTCGCCGCAAAGCGGAAGAGGTGCCGAACGGGTGATTCAGTTGCATGGCAGAATCCGGGTTCCCGCGCCGAGAAGCCGGCGTGGGACCCCGGAATGACGGCGCAGGGATTGCTTCGCGAACGACGCCACAACCGGCAAGTCGGGCGTTGCAACCGAGGGTCGGGCCAGGGATAAAAAAA
>JBDZUX010000075.1:0-3921 GCA_040255405.1 Lysobacteraceae bacterium | reverse complement strand
TGCGTGCGCAGGTAGGCAACGTGGTTGGACTGGATCGCGAAGATCAGGAGACCGGCAAGGCCGATGATGCCGAGGCTGAACACCAGCACGGCGATCAGCACTTCCAGCATCGAGAAGCCTTGTTGGCGTGGAATGGCGCGATGGAGGGTCATGGCAGCACCGGGATCAGGGGCAACTCGTGGCTTGCTGCAACATGCCGGACGACGAAACCTGCAGGTACCGCGGTGTGCTGTCCTGCGACGACTGCCCGGAAATGGTGAAGCAGTTTGCGGCAGCGGGCGTGCCTTGCGGGTTGTATCTGACGTCCGCGGTACTGCCGCTCACCACGTATTGCGCGGGGATGGTCGGGTGGTTGCGCAACACCGTTGCGCTGCCGGTACTGCTCGCGGGCGGAATCTCGACCGTCCAGCCGTTCTGCCAACTGCCCGCGGAGGCCGCGACCGCGACGGTCACCTGCCGCGATACCGCTTCGGTACGCGCGTACTGGAGGTCGCCGGCAAGATCGTTGTTGATACTGGAAAGGTTGGTGGAAACCAGCACGTGCTTGAAGCTCGGCACCGCAATCATGGCCAGGACGGCCGCCACCGCGAGGGTGATCATCAATTCGACGAGCGTGAATCCGCCGGCGCGACAGCGCGCGCGCAACCGCTTGATGAAATCAATAGGCATGGTCTGGATTTTCCCCGGCACCACGGTTTGCCCCTGTCGAAAGCCGACGATGCGGGCTGGATCATCGTCATTGCCCGCGTGGTTGCCAAGCGTCTCGCGACAGGCGGCAGGTTTGGGCCGATGAGCGGCACAAGCAACGGAAGGCAACCTCCCCGGACGTCGCCGACCGCGGACAACTACATGTTCGTCGTTCCGGGGCTGACCGCGGCTCATGCGGGCAGAACCCGGAATCGGTTTGGAAGGTGCCGAAACCGATTCCGGGTTCGACCCTTCGGGTCGCCCCGGAATGACGAAGCGACTGAACAGGTGAGCGCCGATTGTTCGTAGCCCGGGATGTTCGAATGCAGGGAATGGGCGTCAGGAACCCGCGCTCGCGAGTTCCTCCATCACGCCAGCGAGCGCGGCCTGCCAGCCTGGCAATGTGACGTCGAACGTTCCGCGCAGCTTTCCGGTATCCAGCACCGACCACGCCGGGCGCGCGGCCCTGGTGGGATATTCATCAGTGCGGATGGCCTGCACGGCCGGCGCCCGCTCGATCAGACCGGCGGCTCGCGCGCGCTCGAAGATCGCCCGCGCGAAACCGCACCAACTGGTCTGTCCCGCGGCCACGAGGTGATAGAGACCATCGCGCGCAGCCGTTTCGTCGGCAAGCCATTGCGCCAGGACTCGCGCGGTGACATCGGCGATCAGCCGCGCGGGCGTGGGCGCGCCGATCTGATCATCCACCACGCGCAACGCGTCACGCTCCGCACCGACCCGCAGCATCGTGCGCAGGAAGTTGTGGCCGCGCGCGGCGTACACCCACGCGGTCCGGAAAATCAGGTACCGCGCGCCGCTTTCGCGCAGGGCGATTTCGCCCGCCAGCTTGGATCGACCGTAGGCGCTGACCGGATGCGTCGCATCGTCTTCGCGGTACGCACGGTCTGCACGGCCATCGAACACATAGTCAGTGGAGTAATGAATGACCCGCGCGGCGTGTTGCGCGGCCCACGCGCCGAGCACGCGCAATGCATCGCCGTTGATGCGCTGGGCGAGTTCGACTTCATCCTCCGCGCGATCGACGGCGGTGTAGGCGGCGGCGTTGATGATGACGTCCGGCGCGATGCGGTCCAGTGTTTTGACCAGGGCGCTGAAGTCTGCAAGGTCGATGGTTTCGCAGGACGTGCCGTTCTCGAGCGTACCGCTGCGGGTGGCCGGGATGATTTCGCGATCCCGCGCGGGGTTCGCCAATGCACGCAACAACTCGTGCCCCACCTGCCCGTTTGCGCCGGTGACGAGAATCCTGCTCGAATCGCGCATGCTCATACCTACCTTCGACAAAACTAAGGTTGGTCATTCCGGGGCGCCCGAAAGGGCGAACCCGGAATCGGTTTCAAGGCCGATCATGACCGATTCCGGGTTCCGTCGCGGCGGAGCCGCGCCGACCCCGGAATGACGACAAGCGATGTGTGCGGACGGCTCCGGAACGACAACAAAAAATGGAGATCATGCCGGCGTTCGAATGTTCAACCAGCGACGTACACCGGCAACTTGTCCGTCGCGACATCCGCAAGAAGCGGCGCTTTCTCATCCTTCGCCGACAGCAAGGGTTCGGCCACGGGCCAGTCGATGCCGATCGCAGGGTCGTTCCAGCGCACGCCGGCATCGGCGGCCGGATCGTACAGCGCGGTGCATTGATACATGAAGGTGGCCGCCTCGCTGACCACGCAGAAGCCGTGCGCGAAGCCTTCCGGGATCCACAGCTGGCGGTGATTCCCGGCAGTGAGCATCGCCGCTTCCCATTGGCCGAAGGTGGGCGATCCGCGGCGGATGTCGACGGCGACGTCGTAGACCTCGCCTTCCAGCACCGAAACAAGTTTGCCTTGCGGATGCGGCCACTGGTAGTGCAAGCCGCGCAGCACGCCCTGCGCCGAGCGCGAGACATTCGATTGCACGAAGCGCACGTCGATGCCGAGTTCGGCGTACTTCTTCGCGTGGAAGCTTTCGAAGAAGTAGCCGCGTGCATCGCCGTGCACCACGGGTTCGATCACGCACACGCCGGGCAGGCGGGTGTCGATGCGTTTGAGATGGGGGTGTTGGGTCACGCGGTCACCATCTGTTGTTCGTCATTTCGGCTCGTTTTTTGTGGTCATTCCGGGGCGACCCAGGAATCGGTTTGGGCCAGACTTGCCAACCGGCTGGTCCGTCCCGACACGCTGCAGCGTGCCTGGAAGGCAAACCGATTCCGGGTTCCGCCGCGATGAAGCCGCGCCGGCCCCGGAATGACCAAGGCGTGGCGGCAGCCCGGAATGACGAAGTGTTTCGTCGTGTACCGAAGCCACCCAACATTCTCGTCATTCCGGGGCGCTCCGAAGGAGCGAACCCGGAATCGGTTTGCGAAATATCCATGCGTCACTCACCCACCAGCCGCAGCAGGTACTGCCCGTAGCCCGTCTTCGCCATCGGCGTCGCGAGTTCGCGCACGCGTGCCGCATCGATCCAGCCTTGCTGCCAGGCAATTTCTTCGGGGCAGCACACTTTCAGGCCTTGGCGATTTTCGACGGTGGCGATGTAGTTGCCGGCGTCCATCATCGATTCGTGGGTGCCGGTGTCGAGCCACGCGTAACCGCGGCCGAGTTGTTCCAGCATCAGCGAGCCGTCGTCGAGATAGCAGCGGTTCAAGTCGGTGATTTCCAGTTCGCCGCGCGGGGAAGGTTTCAGTTGCGCCGCGTAGTCGCACACACGGCTGTCGTAGAAATACAAGCCCGTCACCGCGTAGCTCGATTTCGGCTTCGCCGGTTTTTCTTCGAGGCCCACCACGCGACCCGTCGCGTCGAACTCCGCGACGCCATAGCGTTCCGGGTCACGCACCAGGTAGCCGAACACCGTGGCGCCGCGTTCGCGTGCCGACGCGCGTTTCAGCAACTCGGTGAAGCCGTGGCCGAAAAAAATGTTGTCGCCCAGCACCAGCGCGCACGGATCGCCCGCGATGAAGTCGCGCCCGATCAGGAAGGCCTGCGCCAGGCCATCGGGCGACGGCTGCACCGCGTAGGTGATCTGGATGCCCCATTGCGAACCATCGCCCAGCAGGTGATGGAACAACGGTTGCTCATGCGGCGTGTTGATCACCAGCACCTCGCGGATGCCGGCCAGCATCAGCACCGACAACGGGTAATAGATCATCGGCTTGTCATAGACCGGCAGCAGTTGCTTGCTGATGGCCTGCGTGACCGGATACAGCCGCGTGCCGGAGCCGCCGGCGAGGATGATGCC
>JBDZUX010000048.1:0-21496 GCA_040255405.1 Lysobacteraceae bacterium | reverse complement strand
GCCGACACGGTAACATTATCGGCTGTTTGCCGGATCGAACCCATGCTCAATCCCCCACAACGCGCCGCCGTCGAATATGTCGACGGCCCCCTGCTGGTGCTGGCCGGCGCGGGCTCGGGCAAGACGCGCGTGATCACCGAGAAGATCGCGCACCTGATCGAACGCGGCTTGGTGCCGGCCGCGAAGATCGCGGCGATCACCTTCACCAACAAGGCCGCGCGCGAAATGCGCGAGCGCGTCGCCAAACGCATCAAGGGCGACGCCGCCGAAGGCCTGGGCGTGTGCACCTTCCACGCGCTTGGCTTGAAATTCCTGCAGATCGAACACGCGCGCGCCGGCTTGCGGCGCGGCTTTTCGGTGCTGGATGCCGACGACAGCGCGGGACTGGTGAAAGAGCTGGCCGGTGCGGCGGTGAAATCGGACAAGCTGTTCCAGTTGCGCTCGCTGCTGTCGCGCCTGAAGAGTGATGGCCTGACGCCCGAAGAGGCGCTGGACGCTGCGCGCGCACCGCGCGAACTGGAGGCCGCACAACTCTATGCCGCGTACCAGAAGCGGCTGGCCGCGTTCAACGCGGTGGATTTCGACGACCTGATCCGTCTGCCGGTGGCGGTGCTGGATCGCGACGAGGAAGCACGCATGGCATGGCGCGAACGCCTTCGCTATCTGCTGGTGGACGAATGCCAGGACACCAACGCCGCGCAATATGCGTTCCTGAAACTGCTGGCCGGCGAGCGCGGCGTGTTCACCTGCGTGGGCGACGACGACCAGTCGATCTATGCGTGGCGCGGCGCCGACCCCGGCAACCTCGACAAGTTGTCGCAGGATTATCCGAAGCTGCGTGTCATCAAGCTGGAACAGAACTACCGCTGCGCGCAGCGCGTGCTGCGTGCAGCCAATGCGCTGATCGCCCACAACCCGCACGCGCACCCCAAGAAATTGTGGAGCGCACTCGATGATGGCGAGCGCATCCGCATACTGGAATGCCGCGATGCCGAACACGAAGCCGAACGGGTTGCCTCGCAACTGATGTACCTGCGCGACAAGCACGGCCTCGCGTGGTCCGACTGCGCGGTGTTGTATCGCGGCAACCACCAGGCGCGGCCGCTGGAGAAGGCGCTGCAACTGGGCCGCATTCCGTACCACCTGACCGGCGCGCTGGGTTTCCTGGACCGCGCCGAGGTCAAGGACGTGCTGGCGTACCTGCGGCTGATCGCCAACCCCGACGACGACGCGGCGTTCCT
This sequence comes from Lysobacteraceae bacterium, assembly GCA_040255405.1. Lineage (GTDB taxonomy): Bacteria > Pseudomonadota > Gammaproteobacteria > Xanthomonadales > Rhodanobacteraceae > 66-474. The sequence goes on along the minus strand of JBDZUX010000048.1, from coordinate 20,255 downwards.
GCGCGTGGTGAACGTGCCGCGCCGCGAGATCGGCGCGACCACGCTGGAAAAGCTGGGCGAACTCGCGCAGTCGAAGCATCTGTCGATGCTGCGCGCCGCGCACATCCCGACCGTCCTGCAGCAATTGTCGGCGCGACCCGCGGCGGCGCTGGCGGGTTTCGTCGATCTGGTCGAATCACTGACGCAGCATGCGAAACACGCCAAGGCCGCCGAGCTGGTCCAAGAAGTCCTGACGCGCACCCGCTACATGGAACACCTGGCGCAAGGCGCGCGCGACCCGGCCCTGCAGGAACGCAGGCTCGGCAACGTGCGCGAGCTGACGGGCTGGTTCCGTGCGATGGATTCGGGCAAGGCGCGCGCGGCGGATTTGGCCGCGCAGCTCGCACTGCTCAACCACGCCGACAAGGACGACGGCGGCGACGCGGTGCGGATGATGACGCTGCACGCGGCGAAGGGGCTGGAATTCCGCTCGGTGCACATCGTGGGGTGCGAGGACGGCACGCTGCCGCACGAAGGCGCGATCGACGAAGGCCGCCTGGATGAGGAGCGCCGGCTTTTGTACGTCGGCATCACCCGCGCCAAGGAGCTGCTGCACCTGAGCTACAGCGTGCAGGGGCGGCGTTACGGTCAAGTGTTCAAGCAGAAGCCGTCGCGGTTCCTCGAGGAATTACCGGCGACCGAACTGCATCGCGATGGCACCGATCCCGAAGCCGACGCGCAGGTGCGGCGCGATGTCGCGGCCGCGCAACTGGCGAAGATTGCGGCGATGCTGGGGTGAACCCGAGCTCGTCATGTCGGCGAAAGCCGGAGTATTTCAACTTGCCGCCATTTCACTTGGTCGTCATTCCGGCGAAAGCCGGAACCCAGTGACCTTGGTACCCGATCGAGCCGGGTATATCAAAGAGTCGCTGGGTCCCGGATCGCCGCTTCGCGGCGTCCGGGATGACGATGTTTTGTGTCATTCCGCGCAGGCAAACAGTGCAAGGGCCAGACCGCACCCATTGCTATCATCAGCCGCCATGTCCGCACCACCGCCGTTTCCACGCAAGCTGCTCGCGCCGCGCCACTGGCTGGCGTGGTTCGGCGTCGGTTTCATCCGCGCGGTGGTCTGGCTGCCGGCGCGATGGATCATCGCACTCGGCGCCGCGTTCAGCGCAGCGATCTCGCCGCTGTTGCGTGCGCGCCGGCTGGTGATCGCACGCAACCTGGAGCTTTGCTTTCCCGAACTCGATCGGGCGGAACGCGAAGCCCTGCGCCGCGAAGCCACCCGTGAAATGGGCCGGATGCTGGGCGAATTCGCGCTGGGCTGGTTCGCTTCCGACGCGAAACTCGCGAAGCTGCACGTCGACATCGACGGGCTGGAACATCTCGAAGCCGCACGCGCGCAAGGCCGTGGCGTCCTGCTGGTGGGCGGGCACTTCTCGCACCTGGAACTGTGTGCGCGATTGATCTCGCGCCGCATCCGCATCGCCGGCATGTACCGGCGCATGGATCCGGACGTGTTCGAATACATGGTGCTGCGCGCGCGCCTGCACTATGCCGACACGATGTTCGACAAGGAACAGTTGCGCGCCACCGTGAAGTACCTGAAGCGCGGGGGCACCGTCTGGTACGCGCCCGACCAGGACATGCGCGGCAAGGATTCGGTGTTTGCGCCGTTCTTCGGCATTCCCGCCTCGACGATCACGGCAACGCATCACCTGGCGAGACTCTCGGGCGCGGCGGTGATGCCGTTCTTCCATCGCCGCACGCCGGATGGCGGCTACGCATTGCGCCTGGAAGCGCCGCTGGGAAACTTCCCAAGCGGTGACGTGGTCGCCGACACCGCGCGCGTCAACGCCGCGATCGAACGGATGGTCCGCGAAGCGCCCGCGCAATACCTGTGGGCCCACAAGCGGTTCAAGACGCGGCCGCCGGAATCGCCCCCGGTTTACTGAGGCGCAGTCGGGACCGAACCTGGAACGAGGAACTCGATTCGCGCAATGGGTCGACCATCAATGATTCTTGTCATTCCGGGGCCGCCCGCGCTGTCTGCGGGCGGAACCCGGAATCGGTTTTTGGGCCGCTGGATTGCAAAACCGATTCCGGGTTCACCTGCGATGAAGCCGCAGGCGCCCCGGAATGACGAAACGGAAGGTCCTTGCCGGCGCACGCCCCTGTCAGGATCCCTTATTGCTCATTTCCTGCTCAGTCTGCGTGCCTCATGCAGCTTGGCGTACTTCAGGAACACGTAGAACGATCCCAGCACGCTGGCGACGAACCCCGCCCAGCCGGACAGGAAGTAGCGCTTGAAGATGTATTGCCGCACGAAGAAGATCGGCGGATACACCAGCATCATGGGGCCGCTGAAACGTTGTTTGCGCGCCAGCTTGTGGGCGACCATGCCGGACGAATAGCGGTTGATCTTGGCCACGCGCGCGGCGATGTCGTCGTCGCCCATGTTGACGAAATCGGCGCGCTTCAACGTCTCGACCGGGCCATCCACTTCGACCGCGGCGTGCACCGGTACCGCGTTCATGCGCCCGCGCCGCCGGTCGAACAGGCGCAGGTGGCCGTTGCGATGGCTCCACGGGTGCTGCACGCCCCAGAACATCCGCTCGCGGCGCGGCAGGCGAAAGCCCGCGGCACGCGGATTTTCCAGCGCGCGTTCGATCACCTCGCGCGTGCCCGGCGACAGGATTTCGTCGGCGTCGAGGTTCAATATCCAGTCGTGGGACGCCATGTCGATGGCGCGCTGCTTCTGCGGGCCGTAATCGTCGAATGGATGCGTCGCGACGCGCGCGCCGTGGCGCTTGGCGATCTCGACCGTGGCATCGGTCGACCCCGAATCCAGCACCACGATTTCATCGGCGAAGTTGGCGGCGTCGAGGCAACGCTCCAGCGTGTCGGCGTTGTCGTAGGTGATGATGACGAGGGACAGCCTCTCACGCGCCATGGGCAAAATCCTTCATCCGGACCCGCGGCAGTTTGACGGGTGCATCATCCGGCACGTCCGCGTACAGCGCTGCGCACCACAACGCCAGCAACCACCAGAACAGCAAGCCCCACCACGCCGAATAGAACGCGAGGTGCGTGTTGAGCGGAAACACCGTGACCGCAAGGGCCACGGTCACGGGGAACGCGCGCCGGCGCGCGTCCGCGCCGACGCTGCGCCATGCGCGCAGCGCCAGCCCGAGCGCAACCAGCCACAAGGCCAATCCGATCGCGCCGGTGTCGCTCAACACTTCCAGCACGATCTGGTGCGGATGGCAGGCGCCCTCGCCCACGCCGCAGGCCTCTTCGGTGACGAAATGATCGTCGGGCGACGCGTAGCGCGGATACGCTTCGCGAAAATCGCGCACCCCCACGCCGACGACGGGATGCGCGGCGATCATCCTTGCGCTGACGCGCCAGATGTCGAGCCGGCCGCTGCTGGCGTAGTTCAGGCCATGGCGCGTGTCCTGCAACACGGCGATCGTGCGGTCCATGCGCGCATCGAAACGTGCGGAGGTCTTCCACGCGGCCCCGAAGGCTGCCGCGGCCACCACGCAAGCGGCGAGCACCCACGCCAGGAAGCGCAGCGGCGTGCGCGTTTCGATCCAGAAGAACGCCAGTAGTGCGACGCCGTAGGTGATCCAGGCCGCGCGCGAGCCCGCCAGCAGGATCGGCACCAGCAGGAACAGCATCGCGACGATCAATCCAGTGCGGCCGAAACGCCGTCGCGCCGCCCACAACACGAATGGCGACAGCGACGCCAGCACCGGCCCGAGTTTCAGGTTCCCGGCGCCGAAGATGCCGGAGATCCGTTGCGCTTCGGCATGCCCGCCGAGGCTGTAGCCCGTCAGCACCTGCACCCACGCATCCAGCGCCCACAACGCCACCGTGATGCCGGTGGCGAGACACAGCGCATGCAGGCGCGATTCGCGCCGCACCGCGAAGCACACGTAGATGCCGAACGGCGCGAAGCGCAGGTACGCCGCCACGCTGCTCCAGCTGCGCGCGGGATCCACCGCGCCGGGCGCCGAGATCAACGCGGCCAGGAAATACGCCGCCCACAGCCACAGCAGCAACCGTGCACCGGCGTGGCCGGCCAGCGCACGGCGATCGCGAAAGAACAGGACGATCGCGCCCAGCAGGCACAGCAGCGTGCCCAGTTCGCTGGAGCGCCCGAACGGCAGCAGGAACACCACCAGCCAGATCGGCGTGAGCGGCGATCGCAGGGCCGCGACCAGGTGCGTGCGGAGGGGTTGGGGCATGGCAACCGGGCTCTGGTCTGTACACTCGCTCGTCATCCCGGCGAAGGCCGGGACCCAGTGACCTTGCAGTTTAGAGCCTGGATGAAAGTCACTGGGTCCCGGATATCGCTTCGCGACTGCGTTTGCAGGATTGCAAACGCGAACGCCAAAGGCGGCGCGAAGCGCGAGCGCCATGGATGGCGCGAGTATTCCGGGGTGACGAGCAAAATCAGAGCTTTCCTGAAGTGGATGCGCGCAACTGCTGCAGCGCCGCATTGAACGTCTGGCTCGGCCGCATCGCCGCGCTCACCTTGTCCATGTCGGGCCGGTAGTAGCCGCCGAGTTCCACCGGCTTGCCCTGCGCGCCGTTCAACTCGCCGATGATGGTGGCTTCGGCGGCCTCCAGTTTGTGGGCCAACGCGGCGAAGCGCCGGGCGAGTTCGGCATCCGCTTGCTGGTCGGCCAGCGCGCGCGCCCAGTACATCGCGAGGTAGAAATGACTGCCGCGGTTGTCGATCTCGCCGAGCTTGCGCGCGGGCGACTTGTTGTTTTCGAGGAACCGCCCGATCGCCGCGTCCAATGCGTCCGCCAGCACCTTCGCGCGCGGGTTGTCGTGTGCGCGAGCAAGGTATTCGAGCGACGCGCCCAGCGCCAGGAATTCACCCAGCGAATCCCAGCGCAGGTAATCCTCGGCCACGAATTGCTGCACGTGCTTGGGCGCGGAACCGCCCGCGCCGGTTTCGAACAGGCCGCCGCCCGCCATCAGGGGCACGATCGACAGCATCTTGGCGCTGGTGCCGAGTTCCATGATCGGGAACAGGTCGGTCAGGTAATCGCGCAACACGTTGCCGGTCACCGAGATGGTGTCTTCGCCGTCGCGGATGCGCGTGAGCGAATACCGCATCGCGTCTTCCGGCGCGAGGATGCGGATGTCCAGGCCCGAGGTGTCGTGGTCTTTCAGGTAGCGCTCGACCTTTGCGATCACCTGCACGTCGTGCGCACGATGCGGGTCCAGCCAGAACACCGCGGGCGTCCCGGAAATACGCGCGCGCGACACCGCCAGTTTCACCCAGTCGGCGATCGGCGCGTCCTTGGCCTGGCACATGCGCCAGATGTCGCCGGCCTCGACCTTGTGTTCGAAGATCACGTTGCCGTCCTGGTCGCTGACCCGCACCGTGCCGTCGACCGGCATCTGGAAGGTCTTGTCGTGCGAGCCGTATTCCTCGGCCTTGTCGGCCATCAGGCCGACGTTGGGCACGCTGCCCATCGTGGCCGGGTCGAATGCGCCATGGGCCTTGCAGTCCTCGACCACCACATCGTAGATGCCGGCGTAGCTGCGGTCGGGGATCACGGCCTTGCAGTCCTGGCGCTCGCCGTCGGCGTTCCACATCTTGCCGGAGTCGCGGATCATCGCCGGCATCGACGCGTCGATGATGACGTCGGACGGCACGTGCAGGTTGGTGATGCCCTTGTCCGAATCGACCATCGCGAGCCGCGGGCGCTTGCCGTATTGCAGCTCGATATCGTCCTTGATCGCGGCCTGCTGGTCTTCCGGCAGCTTCGCGAGGCAGGCGTAGAGATCGCCCAGCCCGTTGTTGGGATTGAAGCCGGCCCGCTTCAGTGCTTCGCCGTGGGCGGCCAGTACGTCACGGAAGAATTCCTCGACCACCACGCCGAACATGATGGGGTCGGACACCTTCATCATGGTGGCCTTGAAGTGCACCGAGAACAACACGCCCGACGCGCGCGCGTTGGCGATCTGCGCGTCGATGAACGCCGCGAGCGCGCGACGCGACATCACCGCGGCATCGACGATTTCGCCGGCCTGCACCTTGATGCCGTCCTTCAGCACGCGCTGCTTGCCGTCATCGCCGTCCAGCACGATCTTCAAGGCGCCGGCCCCGGCCAACGTCGCCGACTTCTCGGTGCCGTAGAAATCGCCCGACTCCATGTGCGCGACATGGGTTTTGGAATCGGCGCTCCACTTGCCCATCCGGTGGGGATGCTTGCGGGCGTAATCCTTGACGGACGCCGGCGCGCGCCGATCGGAATTGCCCTGGCGCAACACCGGGTTCACCGCGCTGCCCTTGACCTTGTCGTAGCGGGTCTTGACGGCCTTCCCGGCATCGTTCTTCGGCTCGTCCGGGTAGTCGGGCAGCGCGAAGCCCTTGCCCTGCAATTCGCGGATCGCGGCCTTCAGCTGCGGCAGCGAGGCCGAAATGTTGGGCAGCTTGATGATGTTGGCCGACGGCTCCAACGCGAGCCGGCCGAGTTCGGCCAGGTCGTCCGACACCTTCTGGTCGGCCTTCAACACATCCGGAAATTGCGCAAGGATGCGCCCGGCCAGTGAAATGTCGCGCGTCTCCACGTTCACGCCCGCGGAATCGGTGAACGCATCGATGATCGGCAGCAGCGAAGCCGTGGCGAGGAACGGCGCCTCGTCGGTGAGGGTGTAGATGATCCTGGACGTGTCGGACATGGACGGCTGGGCCTGCTCGGGACAAGCCCCCATTGTCGCGGTTCGGTGGCGGCCAGCCAAGCGGCGCGGCAAATGGCGAGTGCGTCAGTCCGAACGAACCCGTCCGCGTCGAGCGCAATGAACACGGCGAACGAAGTCGCAACGCACGCCCTTCGGCTTCGGCGCGTCGCACCTACGCCCGGGACGGGCGGAATTTTGCAGGCACCTCATGCGCGCGGCTCTGACGCCAGTTCCTGGTACAGCGCGAGCACCGAGCCTTGCATGTCGGCCAGCCGGTAGCGCTGCATCGGAGGGATCGGCGGCGCGCGGCCCACCAGTTCGGCGGCACGGTCGATCAGCTTGTTGACGTCGCCGGCGGGCACGCGGCCGGCGGGATAGAGTTCGGCCAGCAATTCGCCGACGCCGCCGTGCGCATATCCCAGCACCGGCCTGCACAACGACAACGCCTCGATCACGGTGCGCCCGAAGCTTTCCGGCTTGTTGGAAAGCTGCAGGATCAAATCGGACACCGCGAACACGTCGCGCACATCGCTGCGCGGCGGCGAGAACGCCACGATGTCCGCGACGCCACGCGTATGCGCCAGCGTCTGCAGTTCGCGCAGGTAGGCCTCGCGGCCGGGCTCGTCGACGCCCAGCAGCAGCAGGCGCGTATCCACGCCACGATCGCGCAGGGCCGCGACCAGCGCGATCGCGTCGGCGTGGCCCTTGAGGCGGGTGCCCCGCCCGGGCAGCGTCAGCAGCGGCGCGCCGGCGAGTTGCGGGAATTCCGCAAAAAACTGGTCGCGCCAGATGTCGTCCGGCCGGTAGCCGTAGGGAAACGCGTCCGGATCGATGCCGCGCGGGATCACGGTGAGGCGGGAAGCATTCACGCGCGGATAGTGGCTCAGCACGAAATCATGCACGGTCTGCGACACCACGATCACGCGGTCGCCGCGGGTCATGATGCGGCTCCAGCGGCCGGGCGAGTTCAGTCCGTGGACGGTGGTGACGAAGTGCGGCCGCGGCCGCATGCCGCGCAGCGCGAACCAGGCCAGCCACGCGGGGACCCGGGAACGGGCGTGGACGATGTCGGGGTCGATGTCGATCAACGTACGGCGCAAGGCGCCGATCCGGGTCACGCTGCGCAGCGACTTGGAGCCGACATCCAGAACGATGTGCTCGCCGCCTTCGCGTTCCAGCCGTTCGACCATGCGGCCGCCGGCCGAAATCACCACCGAGCGATGCCCCCCCGCCACCAGTGCACGCGAGACCTCCAGCGTCGAACGCTCGGCCCCGCCATTCTCCAGGGCCGGCAGCAACTGGACGACGGTCAGGTGGCGCGGCGTGGCGACGGGATCGGTCACGGGTCCCTGCGGGACGAGGGCGATGGGCATGGCGAAAAAGTATGCAAGAAATGCGCCGAGGCACAGCGGGCGCGGGGTTGCAGCGAGGGCGGTGAACACAGCCGGCGGGCAGGCGTCGAAACCATTGTCACAGCCCCCGGCCGCAGCGGGCCCCGCCGCCGGCCGAAGCGCCCGGCGCGCCACATGGACATGGCGCGGGACGCAGCCGGTTATTCAGGCGCGCCCGCGTGCTTCAGCACGTACTCCGCGCCGCAATACGGGCACACCGTGGTACCGCCGTCGTCCACGATCGGCAGATAGATGCGCGGATGCGAGTTCCACAGCGTCATTTCCGGCACCGGACAGGCCAGCGGCAGGTCTGCTTCGGTGACCTCGTAGCGGCGCTTGGCGTTGGCGGGTTCACCGACGGGAAAGGATGAGGCTGGCTGGGGAGACATGCTGGTGGTCCGCTGGAGCGATCATGTCGATTCTAACGCAGCGCGTCGACGCTCCGCGTCAGCCCGCGCGCGAGGTGACGTCCAGCGACACCCCTCGACCCGGGGCGATGCCCGCAGCGCGTTGGCCGTTGCCCGGCGCCGCCCCAAGCTGCACCAGCATGCGGATGGCAAGTTCAGGCGTGCCGGGCAGCGCGCGCGTTGCCCCGCAGGTCCCATGCCGGAGGCCGCGAGGCTATCCGTCGTGCGATCTCCCGCATAATCACGGTCCCTTCCATCGCGCACGACGGATGCCACGCCAGCCTCACACCGCATGGGTCATCAGCGACGGCGCTGCCGGCAACGAACGCCAGGCGCTGGCGCTCGCGTCGGCGCTGGGCGTTCCGGCGCGCGTGCTGGCGCTGCCGTTGCGCGCGCCTTGGGCCTGGTTCGCCCCGCGACGCATTCCGGGCGGACGGCTGGCACTGGCGCCGCGCGATCGCACGGGTTTCGAGGCGCCCTGGCCCGACATCGCGATCGGCTGCGGACGCAGCGCGGCCCTGCTGACACGCATGCTGCGCGACCTGTCGGACGGCGATTGCTACACCGTCCAGATCCTCGACCCGCGCGTCGACCCGCGGCACTGGGATGCCGTGGTGGTGCCACGCCATGACCGGCTCGAAGGCCCCAATGTGGTGACCACGACGGGTTCGCTGAACCCGGTCGACGAGATCTGGCTCGCATCCGGCCGCGAGGCGTATCCCGACTTCGAGGCGCTACCGCGCCCGCGCGTGGCGCTGCTGGTGGGCGGCCCGCGCCACGGCATCGACTTCGACCATGCGCTCGCCAAGGCATTGCTCGCGGCAGCACGCACCCCCGCGCCAAACGGAAGCGTGCTGGCTACCGTCTCGCGGCGAACCCCGCCCACGTTCGCCGCGCAACTTCGCAGCGCGCTTTCGAATGTTCCGGGTCTTTTCTGGAACGGCGAAGGCGTCAATCCCTATCCGGGTCTCCTCAGCTGGGCCGACCACATCGTGGTGACGCCCGATTCGGTGAACATGCTTTCCGAAGCCTGCGCGGTGGGCGTACCGGTACACACCGCGACGACCGCACCGCTACCGGAGAAGATCGCACGCTTCCATGCCGCGCTGCGCGAACGCGGGCTGCTCACCGACGCGGGTGCGGCCCGCGGCGCGGTGGCGCCGTTGCGGGAAACCCAGGCCGTCGCCGCCGAGTTGCGCGCGCGGATGGCGGCACGCGGGGCATAGCTGCGGGCAATGCATCACGCAGGTTGGGCTGATCCCGGGCTTGCCCCGGAAGAAGCCCAACAATTGCGCAAGCCTGCTGGTTCGGCTGAGCGGACCCGAATAGGGGGGCCACGCGGCCATGTTGGGCTTCCGCCGATGAAGCTGGCATCAGTCCATAGGACGGGAGTAGCGCAGCGACAAATTCGTCGGGAACGAATTTGGACGGCCATAGGCCGGCCCCGAGCACAAGCGAGGGGTGAACATCATGGATGATGCGAACAATCCCGCCGGGTGATGCGCCACACAGCGGGTTGTCACCCGCCCTGCCAAAGCTCGCAATCCCGGATCATCCGGCGCCGAAGTCGAAGCCGGCGCGGCGCGCCACGTCCAGCACCTTCTTGCAGCGCGCGTCGAGCACCAGGTCGCGCGGCACCACGCGATGCTGGCCTGCCAATGTCGCCGACAGCGCGCGCGACAGCAATTCCTCATGCGCGATGGCGAGCCCGTCGGCATCATCGGCGGCAAGCACGCCCGCTTTCGCGGCGGCGGTGAGCAGCCGCGGCGTGTCGCCGTGCAGCGCGAGTTCCGGATGCGCATGCGCGTGCAGCAACACCAACCCCTGCAGCAGGAACTGGATGTCCAGCAACGCGCCGGCGCCCTGCTTCAAATCCAGCAACCCGGCATCGGACCGGTCGCGCTGCTTGCGCCACTCGCCGCGCATTCGGGACACGTCGGCGACGACCTGCGCGGACTCGCGCAACGAACACAGCACGTCGTTGCGTTCGCGCGCAAATGCCGCACAGAGCGCCGCGTCGCCCGCCACCGCGCGCGCGCGCACCAGCGCCTGCTGTTCCCACGTCCAGGCGCGGTCCCGCTGGTAGGCGACGAACGCCGGCAGGCTCGCGACCAGCAGCGACTTGCCACCGTCGGGTCGCAGGCGCGTATCGACTTCATACAGACGGCCGCCGCGCGTCGGCGCCGACAGCCAATGCACCACCCGCTGCGCGAGCCGCGCGTACCAGCGCGCGCCATCCAGCGGGCGTGTGCCGCCGCTGGTGGCTTCGCCGCGCGCAGTGTCGTACACGAACACCAGGTCGAGATCGGAATTGAATCCGAGTTCTTCGCCGCCGAGGCTGCCGTAACCCAGTACCGCGATGCCACTGTCTTCGCCCGGCAGACGGCCGTGCTGCGCGACCAACTCACGGCAGGCCAGGTCGAGCACGGCGCCGATCACCGTGTCCGCCAGCTCGGCGAGCGAGCGCGCGGTCGTCACCGCATCGGCGGCGCCGTCGCGGAACGCAAGGCCCGTGCGCATCCGGTAGCTGCCGCGCCATTCGGCGATGGCCGAAAGCGTCGCCTCGGCGTCGCCACCCTGCAGCACGGCCAGTTGCTGCGCCAGTTCCGCGCGCATGTCGGTTGCGCCGTGCGCAAGGTATTCCACGCGCGGCGCCAATACGTCGTCCAGCAACAGCGGTTGCGCGATGGCTGCTTCGGCCAGGAACGCGCTGTCGGCGCACAGTGCCGCGACCCGCGCGCGCGCCGCCACCTGTTCCTGCAGCAACGCGAGATAGGCCGAGCGCCGGGCGACCGCCTGCACCAACCGGCACAGGCGCACCAGCGCGTCGGCCGGCGAAGCGGTCGTCGCCGCGGCATCGATCAGTTCCGGCATCAGATGCTCGATCCGCCGCGCGCCGCGCGCGCTCAGTCCGTGCATGCCGGCGACCTGGCGCAACGCGTCGGCGCACGGCTCGGGCGGCACGAACCCCGCGGTCCTCAGCATCGCGGGTTCAAGTCCGTCCTCGCGCACGCGTTGCCAAAGCCTTGCGCCGTCGCCCGTCGTGCCGGACCGCTTGTCGTCGTGATCGCCGCCGCCACCGGGTTGCAGGGCCTCCGCGAAGATCGCGGTGACGCTGTCGCGCTGCCGGTTCAACGCATCGAGCAGGGCTTGCCAATCCGGGTGGCCCAGCCCGCGGGCGATGCGTTCGCGCGTCACCGCCTCGGCGGGGAGCGTGTGGGTCTGGCGATCCGCGAACATCTGCACCCGGTTCTCCAGTTGCCGCAGGAACAGATACGCCTCGCGCAAGATGCGCGCGCGCTGTTGCGGGACATAGCCGCGCGCGGCGCACGCCTCCAGCGCGGGCAGGAGGCCGCGTGCGCGCAACGACGCGTCGCGGCCGCCCCGGATCAACTGCTGCAACTGCACGACGAACTCGATTTCGCGGATGCCGCCGGCACCGAGCTTCAGGTGGTCAGCCAGATCGCGCCGCGCGACCTCGGCGTCGATCAGGGTCTTCATGTCGCGCAAGCCGGCCAGCGCGGTGTAGTCGAAGTAGCGCCGATAGATAAAGGGACGCAAGGTTTCGAGCAGGCGCTTGCCCGCCGCGGAGTCGCCCGCCACAGGGCGCGCCTTGATCCACGCGTAGCGTTCCCAGTCGCGGCCCTCGCGCTGGTAGTACTGCTCCATCGCGGCGAACGAGGCCACGACCGGGCCGGAATCGCCGAAAGGCCGCAGCCGCAGGTCCACCCGCGCGGCGATGCCGTCGGCCGTCACCTCCGCCAGCAGCCGCACGAAATCGCGGGCGACCCGCATGAAGAATTCCGCATTGTCGAGCGGGCGCGGGCCGTCGGTCGTGCCGCCTTCGGGATACGCCAGCACCAGATCGACATCGGAGGAGAAATTGAGTTCGCCACCGCCCAGCTTGCCCAGCGCGAACACCACCAGCGCCTGCGGCAAGCCCTCCGCGCTCCGCGGCGTGCCGTGGCGCGCGCGCGCGGCGCCCTCCGCGTGGCGGAGGGCGTGGGCGACCAGCACTTCGTAAAGGTCGGTGGTGCCGACCAGGGTGTCGGCGATTTCGTCGAGGCCATTGACGTCGCGAAACACCAGCCGGACCGCTTCGGCGCGCCGGAACCGGCGCAGCGCGGCGAACGGATCGCCGGCGTGCTTCAGCGGTTCGGCACGGGCGGAAGCCGGCGCGGGATCGCGCAGGCGTTCCAGCCCGGCCGCCGTCAGCAGCGCCGGATCGGCCCGCAGCGCGTCGAAGGCGAAATCGCTGGCCAACAGCAGCCGGCGCACCCGCTCGCCCACGCCGGCATCGTCGTGCATCGCCACGCCCGCGGCCCGGCAGCGCGCCGCCAATTCGGCATAGCGTTCGTCGACCAGGTGCTTCAGCGCGGGCAGCGGCATTGTCCTGCGATCATCCATGATCGCGGCACCTCCGGACAAGAACGGCATCGCCGGGCGACAATCACCGGCAACGGCCCTCCCCGGCCCGGCTGTTCACGACCGCCGACGCGAACCTTGCCGTCAACGGGAGACCCTCCGAAACGTTCATCTCCGGTCGGGTACGCTTGCCCCGACATCCATCGCCAGCCGTCCGCATGACAGACGCTTCCACGCCCGAATCCGCGCGCCGCGCGCCGGCCGCCCGCATCGCCTTGATCGTGGGGCTCGCCATCGTGTTCGTGCTGTGCACGTCGTGGCTGGACGGCGGCGCCGACGTGCTGCCGAGCGCGCTGTGGAATTATCCGGCGTGGGTGCCGTGGTGGAACGCGCCGCTGCGCATGATCGGCAACGCGCTGCCGGGGCTGCTGCTGGCGTTCGCGCTGCTGGCGTGGACGCGGCGCGCGTCGTGGTCGTTCGCGCTGGCGTTCGCCATCCAGTCGCTGATCTACGGCGTGAATGCGCTGAAGGTGCAGAACCTCGCCATTCCGCTGATGCCCGCGGATTTCCGGATGCTGGGCCAGCTCAATCACGGCGGCGGTGAATTGCTGTCGGGCTATTTGCCGCACATCGCCTTGCTGATCGTGGGGGCGACCGCCGCGATCGCCTTGCTGGTCGTGTGGTTCCGCCTCGAACCGCCGGTGTGGCGCAAATACCCGAAACGCTGGCGCGGTGCGGCGTCGGTGGTGTTGTTCGCGGCGCTGATCACGCTCATCGTGGGCGCATCCTTCTGGCGCGGCGTGTACAACCCGAAGGTGCTCGGCATGCAGCCGTGGTCGCCATTGGCGACCCGCCAGCACGACGGGTTGATCGGCTCGCTGCTGCTGTTCCACCTGCAATACGGCTCGCAGCACCGCAAGGCGGACGTGCCCGCGGCGCTGACGCTGATGGCGCACTACGAGCCGCTGATCGCCGCGCAAATCCGCTCGCCCACCGGAGCCCAGAAACCCGACATCGTCGTGATCCTGTCCGAGTCGTTTTTCGATCCGACGATCATGAAGGGCTATCCGCCCGGCACCGATCTCACGCCCAACCTGCACCGCCTCGAACAATACGGCACCTCGGGCTGGCTGCACGTGCCCACGTTCGGCGGCGGCACCATCCGCACCGAGTTCGAGGTGCTGACCGGGCTGTCGCTGCGCTATTTCCCGCAGGTGCAGTTTCCGTACCTGCAGATCAACCAGAAGGCGATCCCCGGGATCGTGCGGCTGCTTGCGGGCGACGGCTACACCACGCTGGCGGTGCACGGCAACAATCCCGGCTTCTGGAACCGCACCACCGCGTTCAAGGAGCTCGGTTTCGACAAGTTCATTTCGATCGCCGACTTCCCGCCCGGCGATTCGGTGAACGACGGCAAATACATGTCGGACAAAGCCTTCACCGATGAACTGCTGCGGCAGTTGCCGGCCGACGGCCCGCCCCGCTTCGTGCTGGGCATCAGCATCGAGGCGCACGGGCCCTACGACCAGAGCCATGGCATCGACGAGCAGGCGCGCAACGCGATCCCGGTGCCGGCCGGCGTCACCGACGCGCAGGCCAAGCTGGAATTGCAGAATTACCTTTACCACATGCAGCACGCGGACCAGCAGCTCGGGCGGCTGGTCGACACCTTGGCGCAGCGCAAGCGGCGCACGGTGATCCTGTTTTTCGGCGACCACCTGCCCGCGCTGGTGCCGGCATTCCAGCAGGCAGGCTTCAAGAACGGCGGAGGCTTCCTCACGCAGACGGTACCGTACATCCTGGTCGACACCGCGCACATGGATCGCCCGACGAAACGGAACGCGGCGGCGTGGGAACTGCCGGGCATGGTGCTGGAACAGGCCGGCATCGACGACGATCGCTACTTCGCACTCACGCGCCTGGTGGCGCCCGAACTCGCCGGCTTGACGCGCGCGCCGGATGCACCGGTCGCGCCGGAAAACGTGGAACAAAAGCAACTCGACGAAGGCATGCGCAACGTGGCCGACCTGCGGCTCAAGGACCACCTTTACAAGCTGTGGCCGAAGGCGGCGGCCATGGCGCGTCGAGACTCGGTCAGCACCCGCACCGCGGGTGTCGGGCCCGGGGCGTAGACGGGGTCAGCCGCAACGGCGCATCCGCCCACAAGGGGTTCGCGTACGGCAGGATGGCTCGCATCACCCCTGATGCCCGGCCCTCGCCTGCGCTCGGGGCAGGGTTGCATCCGTCCGGTGGTTGCGGACGGCCGTCGCTGCGCTTCTCCTGCCCGACGGGGTTGCGGGTTCTGCAACCAATCCATCGGTTCGACTATTGGCCAAGCTGCCGCAGCAGCGCCCCGGCCGCCGCGTCCAGGTCGCCGTCCTTGCCCGCATACGCCTCGCCCAATGGCCGCGCGACCGGCACGTCCACCGGACGCGGCTGCATCTCCATCGGCTGGCCATCTTCGGTGGTGACGGTGATGAAGGGCAGGCGCACGGTCGAACCATCGATCAGCTTTTCGTTGCTGGTGTAGATGATCCAGCCCGCGGTCGGTTCGCCCACCACCTTGCCCAAACCGAGTTCGCGATAGCCCTCGCTGAAATCCTCGCCGTCGGAGAGCGTGACGCGATTGGTGACCAGCACCGTCGGGCGTTCCAGCGCGCGCTGGCCGAGGATGCTGCGCGCGGGCTGCGCATCCTCGAAGCCGCGGAAGGTCATGTTGAGATACGGCTTGCGTGCCAGCACGTCCAGCGCATAGGCGTTGACGAAACCGCCGAAGTTGTTGCGCACGTCGATCACCACGCCTTCGCGGGTCATGTTCTGCGCATCGAGGTCGCGGTAAAGCCGGCGCAGCGATGCTTCGGACATGTCGGCCAGGTGCACGTAGCCGAGTTGGCCGCCGCTGATCTTCGCAACGTAGGCGCGATTGCGCGCGACCCACGCATCGTAGGCGAGCGCGCCCAGCGCGTGGGTGTCGATCGGCTTGACCTCGACGTGGCGCGTGCCGTGCTTGCCTGCGACGCGCAGCTTGGTCTTCTTGCCGATGCGGTTTTCCAGCAGCGCGTACAGATCGTCATCCGCGCCGACGGCGTGGCCATCCACCGCCTGCACCGTGTCACCGGCTTCGATACCGGCGATTGCAGCAGGCGACAGCGGCAGCACCTGGTCGATGCGCAACGTGCCGGCGCGTTCGTACGTGGCGGTGTCGAACACCAGGCCCAGTCGGCCCGTGACCGGTTGCGGACTTCCGTTGGCGCGCACGCCCGAATGCGAGGCGTCCAACTCGCCGACCAGCAGGTTCATCAGCCAGTTCACGCTGGCGGGTGTCGGCGCGCCCGCGATCAGCGGCGCGTACTTCGTGCGCACCGCATTCCAGTCGACGCCGTTCATCCGCGGATCGTGGAAGTTGTCGCGCAGCCAGGTCCACGCCTGGTCGAACGCGGTCATCTTGTCCTTCGCAAAATCGATGCCCACTTCCGCGCTCAACGCGACCGGTTTCGCCTTGCCGCCTTCCTCCAATGGCACCGAAAACAGCTTGCCGTCATCGAGGTAATAGACCTTCTTGCCGTCGGGACTGAACTGCGCGTCGGCCTTGTCGCCGCGGGTGGACGTCAGCTGGCGCGCGACCGGCGGCTCATCGGCCAGCGGGTCCAGCGACCACGCGTAGAGATTGGTGCGGCCGGCGACGCGCGCGGTGACCACGAGGATCTTGCCGTCGGGGCTGAGCACTATCGATTGCGCATCGAGGCCCGCCGGCAGCAACGTGAGGCGCTGGCGGATACCATCGGCATCGATCCGCACGTCGATCGGCTTCTTCGGCGCCTTGCCCTTCGAACCGGATTGCTCCGTCGCGTCCTTTTTCCCGCTGGATTCGTTTTCGTGCGAAGGCTCGGGCGTGGTCTGGCGGAACAGGTCGCGGAACTGGTCTTCGCGGAACTTCGGCGTCTGCGCCACCAGGTCCACGCTCGCGATCTGGCCCTGCTCGGTGCGCTGGCCGGTGACGAACAGGAACGACTTGCCGTCGGGGCTGAAGGTGACGTCGTCGGAGAACGCGTTGGCGAGGCTGCTCAACGCGATCGTCTTGCCGCTGCCGACGTTCACCGCCACCGCGTTGCGGAACATGCGCGGGCCCCATTCCAGCACCGCGATCCAGCGGCCGTCGTGCGACCACGCCAGCGGGCGATCGGACGTCAACGGGCGTCGCAAATCGAGATGCGCCGTCGCGAGCGTGCGCACGCGGCGACTCGACACGTCCATCAATTGCAGTTCGCGCCCGTCGCGCAGGAACGCCAACGTCTTGCCGTCGGGCGAGAACGCGGGCGCGGTGTCTTCGCCGTCCCCGTTCGTGAGCCGCGTTTCCTGGTCCGAATCGAAGTCGTACGAGTACAGGTGTTCGCCGCCATCGCGGAACGCGCCATACACGATGCGGCGGCTGTCCGGCGCCCACGCGATGGCGTAGGCATCGCCTGGCGCACGCGTGACGCGCATCGCGCCGCCGCCCTTGTCGGCATCGGCGGCGAACACGGCGCCGTGCGCGACGAAGGCCACCTTCTTGCCGTCGGGCGACAGCGCCAGATGCCTGAAATCGTCGCGCAATGTCTTGTGCTGGCTCTCCGGACCCGCCACGGCGCCGGCCAGCGAGATGGTCACCGGCCGCGCCTTGCCGCTCGCGGTATCTGCGGTCCAGATGCCGAAGTCGCGTTCGAACGCGATCGTCTTGCCGTCGGTGGAAATCGTCGGCCACAGCACGCGGCCGTTGCTGAAACGGGTGAGCGGGGCTTCGTTGCCGTCGCGCTGCACGCGCCAGATGTTTTCGGTGCCGCCGCGATCGCTCATGTAATAAAGCGACTGGTTGTCCGGCGCCCACATCGGCCAATCGGCGCGCGCGTCGTCCGGCGTCAGCCGCGCGTACGCATGCGACCCGTCGTTCTTCAGCAACCAGATCGCGCCGTGGTCGATGTGTGCGCTGCCATGCCGCCACCATTGGAACGCGCCCATGCCGCCGCCGACCAGCGCGACGGTCGAATTGTCCGGAGAAGGCGCGCCCTGTTCCTCGTTGCGATACGCCTCCAGCGACACCGGCATTGGCGTGCCGCCGGTCGCACGCACGCGATACACCGCGTTGAAGCCGCCGACGTTGTCGCGCCCCGAGCTGAAGTAGAGCCACTGGCCGTCCCGCGACCAGCCGCTCAACTCGTCGCGGCCATCCGCGTAAGTGACGCGCGACAGCTTGCCGCTCCCAAGGTCCAGCACATGGATGTCGCCATCGCCGGTCGCATCGGACACGAACGCAAGCCGATTGCCGTCCGGCGAAAACAGCGGCCGCGAATCCGCGCCCTTGTCGGCCACCAGCAGGTGTGCCGCGCCGCCCGCGGCCGGCACCTCCCAGATCGCGCCGCCCGAAACGAACGCGATGCGCGAACCGTCCGGCGAAATCGCCGGCTGCGCAAAGCTTGGTTTCTGGGCGGGCGCCGCATCGACCGCGGCCTGCAACGGAAACGCCAGCGCCGCGAGCAGCGCGACGGCGGCAAGATGGATCGCGCGCATCGGAATTCCCCCGCAGGATGATCGACGCGAGTGTAGCCAAGGCAGTGTGTGCGGCAATGGGCCATTGGTCGTGGCCCGTGCGTCCCCGAGGATCGCGTTATCGTGGTGCGTGGAGGTTTCGCGTGGGAAGCGTCATGCGAAGGTCATTCGGCTGCGTGGTGCTGGCGATCGGCACCCTGGTCGCCGGCGTTGCACCGTGCCTCGCCGGGCCGCCGTTCCTGACCGACGATCCCGAACCGGTGGAACTCCGGTACAACGAGTTCTACGTGTTCGGCACCCTCGATCACGCCGGCGACGCCAGCGCGATCACCGGCCCCGCGATCGAATACAACCGGGGCATCGCACCGAACACCCAGTTCCACGTGGTGCTGCCGATGGCCTGGAACGTGCCGAACCACGGCGCCACTTCGACCGGCCTCGGCGACATCGAGCTCGGCATCAAGTACCGCTTCGCGGACCTCGACGACGGCGCGTTGCAGATGGGCGTGTTTCCCATGGTCGAACTCGCCACCGGCAGCGCGCGGCGCGGGCTGGGCAACGGCCACACGTGGTACCGGCTTCCGCTCTGGGTACAGAAAAGCGTCGGCGCGTGGACCTTCGACGGCGGCGGCGGCTTCATCGTGAATCCCGCACCCGGCATGGTCGACGCCAGTTTCGGCGGGGTGCTCGCGCAGCACGCGTTCAGTCCCCGCTGGACGCTCGGCGTGGAGCTGTTCCGCCAGAACGCGCTGGCCGCCGACCAGCCAGGCTACACGCTGCTGAACGCCGGCGGCTACCTCAACTTTCCGCAACACTTCTGTCTGCTGTTTTCCGCGGGCGGCAGCATCGCAGGCGCGCGGCACACCGTCGCGTATCTTGGCCTGTACTGGACTTGGGCATCGACGCACTGAACGAGGGCCGAGGCGTGCGGGAATCGTTCAGCAATTCGTCTGCGCGCTGAATTGCATCATCCGGAATTCAGCATCGGTTGGCCCTGGCTGACTAGGTTCGGGATCACCGTGCGCTTGCCGCACGCTGTTCCCTCGGAGGATTCCATGCGCAAGACCCTTTTCGCCGCGTCCATCGCCGCGGCCTGTGCACTCGCCGCGCCCGCGTTCGCCCAGGTGCATCTGGGTAGCGTCGGCCAAGTTGCGGGCAACGTGGGTATGAGTGCCCGCCAGACGCTGCCCAATCCCGTACCGCCTGCCATGCAAACCGCCCGGCAACTGGGGCAACAGAGCGACCGGTTCACCCGCCGCACGACGCACGAGGCGCGCGATGCAGCGGACCGCTCGACCCATGCGCGCGCCGGCGCGGACGCCAACCAGCAAGCCGGGATTTCCGCGACCACCCCGGCGGGCAACGCGCAAGCCAGCGGTTCGGCCCACGCCGCGGTCGGGTTGAACACCGCAGCGGCGGCGGGCCAGGCCGGCGAACTCGGCCGCGGTGTCGGCGGCACCGTGCGCAACACCGCCAACTCCGCGATCCAGTCCACCGATCGCACCGCAGGTTCGGTCGGCAGCGCGGTGAATGGCATCAACGCCAGCGGCAATGCCGCAGGTTCGGCCAGTGGCAGCGGCAACGTCGCCGGCGGTTCCGCAAACGGCAGTGGCAATGCCGGCGCAAGCTCCATGGCAGGCGCAGGCCTGAATACGGCGGCGGCCGCGGGCCAGGCGGGCGAAGCCGGTCGCGGTGTCGGCGGGACCGTGCGCAACACCGCCAGCACTACGGTCCAGTCCGCCAATCGCACCGAGGGTTCGGTCGGCAGCGCGGTGAACGGGATCAATGCCAGCGGCAACGCCGACGCCGCGACCAGCGGTCACGCGGCGGCGCAGACCGATTCCGCGGGTGATCGCGGGCATCGCCAGAACCAGGC
>JBDZUX010000047.1:2546-21658 GCA_040255405.1 Lysobacteraceae bacterium | reverse complement strand
GCGACGCCTTCCAGCACCGGCAGCAGGTCGCGCACGTTGGAGATCTTCTTGTCGTGCAGCAGGATGTAGGGCTCCTCGAGCTCGCACTGCATCGACTGCTGGTTGTTGATGAAGTACGGCGAGAGGTAACCGCGGTCGAACTGCATGCCTTCGACGACGTCGAGTTCGTTCTCGAGCCCCGAACCGTCCTCGACCGTGATCACGCCTTCCTTGCCGACCTTGTCCATCGCCTCGGAGATCAGCTTGCCGATGTGCTCGTCGCCGTTGGCGGAGATGGTGCCGACCTGCGCGATCGACTTGGAATCGGACG
This sequence comes from Lysobacteraceae bacterium, assembly GCA_040255405.1. Classification (GTDB taxonomy): domain Bacteria; phylum Pseudomonadota; class Gammaproteobacteria; order Xanthomonadales; family Rhodanobacteraceae; genus 66-474. Next base: position 21,348 of record JBDZUX010000047.1, on the reverse strand, counting down.
ATGGCTTGGAGATCTTCTTCAGCTCGTCGACCGCGGCGGTGACCGCCTTGTCGATGCCGCGCTTGAGGTCCATCGGGTTCATGCCGGCGGCGACCGCCTTCATGCCTTCGCGGATCATCGCCTGGGCGAGCACGGTCGCGGTGGTGGTGCCGTCACCGGCAGCGTCGGAAGTCTTGGAGGCGACTTCCTTCACCATCTGCGCGCCCATGTTCTCGAACTTGTCGGCGAGCTCCACTTCCTTTGCCACGGACACGCCGTCCTTGGTGATGGTCGGGGCGCCGAAGCTCTTCTCGAGCACGACGTTGCGGCCCTTGGGGCCGAGGGTCGCCTTGACCGCGTTGGCCAGGGCGTTGACGCCGCGCACCATGCGGCTGCGCGCGTCTTCGGAGAAACGGATTTCTTTGGCTGCCATGGGATTGGTTCCTTGGATCTTTGCTTTTGATCGTCATACCGGCGCAAGCCGGTATCCATTTTGATTTGTGGATCACTCGCCGCATCCTGCGGCTCGCCCTTCGGGCCATCGGCTTTGCCGATGTTCGCTTCGGCATCCTGCCTTCGCAGTCCGGTTTGCGCCGGAATGACGGCTTTAAGGAGTGACCGGCTTCAATCAGCCTTCCAGAACGGCGACCAGGTCGTCTTCGCGCATGACGAGCAGTTCCTCGCCATCGACCTTGACCTCGGTGCCGGAATACTTGCCGAACAGGACCTTGTCGCCGGCCTTGACCGCCATCGGGCGGACCTTGCCGTCTTCCTGGATCTTGCCGGTGCCCACGGCGACCACTTCGCCCTTGATCGGCTTTTCGGTCGCAGTGTCGGGGATGACGATGCCGCCGGCGGACTTGGTTTCCGCCTCGAGGCGCTTGACGATGACGCGGTCGTGCAATGGACGAAGCTTCATGATGACTCCAGCTGCGTTGGGGTTGGGATAAGGGTTGGCGTTGTTAGCACTCAACAACGACGAGTGCTAATTGTAGGTCCGGAACTTGCCGTTTCAAGTCCTTGTAGGGCGGGAGGAGCGCAGCGGATCCCGCCATATCCGGCTCGTCGGCGGGATACGCCGCCATGCGGCTCCTCCCGCCCTACCGGTTTGCGCTCCGACCCGCCACAATTCCCGAGCACCAGGCCCGAATCACCGCCATGCCCCTGCTGTGCCTTTCCACCTGTCCCGACGCCGAAACGGCGGCCGCCATCGCCCGGAGGCTTGTCGAGGAGCGTCTGGCGGCTTGCGTGAACCAATTGCCGGGCGTGGTCTCCACCTACCGCTGGCAGGGCAGGATCCACGAGGACGCGGAGGTCTTGCTGCTGATCAAGACCACCCGTGAACGCCTCGACGCGCTGCGCGACCGGCTGGCGGAACTGCACCCTTACGAGGTGCCGGAGCTGGTCGCATTCGAGATTGCGGACGGCCTGCCGCCCTATCTCGCATGGCTGGCGCGCGAAACCGCGACCCGGTGAGTGGCAGCGCGGGCGGGGGCCTGCGACAATGAAGTCCGGCGCGAGCCGGTCTATGTGGCTCCGCCCCTGCTTTCTGGTCTTCCCGATGCCTTCCCGACACAATCTTGTACGCCTGATGGGTTTTGCGGCGGCGTTGTTGGTGGCCGCGGCCGCGCACGCCCAAACCACCAGCCCCGGCGAAGGATTGTTGCCGGTGACGCAGGCGTTCGCGCTGAAGGCCACCATCGCCAAGCCCGGCGCCGTCGCGCTGCACTTCGACATCGCGCCGCACTATTACCTTTATCGCGGCCGCATCCACGCCAAGATCCTGACGCCCGGCGTCACGGCCGGCGCGCTGCAGACACCGGCCGGCACCCGGGAACACGATCCTTACCTCGGCGACGTGGAGATTTACCACGACGCCGTCGATGCGTCGCTGCCCTATTCCGCAGCGGGCGCGATGCCCGCGATGCTGAAGCTGGAAGTGGAGTATCAGGGCTGCCACGAGGTCGCGCCCAAGATCTGTTATCCGCCGAATACCGAAACGTTCACCCTGCCCACGTCCGGCGGCGGCCCCGTCGGTGCGGCCGTGGGCGCGGCGGCCGACGGCGATGCGCCGCGCAATCCGCTCACGACGGCGCTGACTGCGGCGCCCGGCACGCAGACGCCGGCTGGCGATCAGTCAGCCGCACAGTCGGCCAGCCCGATCGGAACCGGCCTGGCGATCGCGTTGCTGTTGGCCTTGATCGGCGGATTGATCCTGAACCTGATGCCCTGCGTCCTGCCGGTGCTGGCGATCAAGGCGGTCGGGGTGCTGGAAGGCAGCGAGTCTCGGCAACGCGCCCGCGCGCACGCGTTGGCGTACGCGGCCGGCGTGATCGCGACGTTTCTCGCGATCGGACTGGCGATCCTCGGCCTGCGCGGCGCCGGTCACGCGGTCGGCTGGGGTACCCAGTTGCAGCAGCCGGTGATCGTGGCGGTGCTGGCGTGCGTGCTGTTCGTGGTCGGGCTGTCGATGTCGGGTTTGGTGCAGTTCGGTTCGGGGCTGGGCAACGTCGGCACCGGCTTGACCCGCCGCGGTGGCGCGGCCGGGCACTTCTTCACCGGCGTACTGGCGGTGATCGTCGCCAGTCCCTGCACCGCGCCGTTCATGGGCGTCGCGCTGGCCTACGCGTTCGTCGCACCTGGCGCGCACGAACTGCTGGTGATGCTGGCGCTGGGCATTGGCCTTGCGCTGCCGCTGACGCTGATCGGGCTCTTGCCCGCGCTGGCGCGCTGGCTGCCGAAGCCCGGCCCCTGGATGGAAACGCTGAAACAGATGCTCGCGTTTCCCATGTACCTGTCGGCCGTGTGGCTGGTGTGGGTACTGGGGCACCAGCGCGGCGCGGACGCCGTGGCGCTGGCGCTGATCGCGATGGTGCTGCTGGCGGCCGCGCTGTGGTGGCATGGACGCGGCCACCCGGGCCGTCGCCTCGGCCACGCCTTCACGCTGGTGCTGGCGATCGCCACGGCGGCATCACTGTATGGCGTCACGCGGATCGCACCGGCTTCCCAAACCGCTTCGTCAAAAAGCGACGCCGTCGCCTTCAGCCCGGCCAGACTGCAGGCGCTGCGCGACGCCGGCACGCCGGTGTTCGTCGGCATCGGCGCGGACTGGTGCGTCACCTGCAAGGCCAATGAATACGCGGTGCTGGACACGCAAGGTTTCAAGAACCTGCTCGCGCAAACGGGTGCGGTGTACATGAAAGGGGACTGGACCGATGTCGATCCCGAGATCGGCACGTACCTGAGATCGTTCCATTCGCCCGGTGTACCGCTGTACGTGGTGTATCCGCGCGGCGGCGGCGAAGGGCGCGCGCTGCCGACGGTGCTGACCGCCTCCCTGGTCCGCAACGCGTTGCAGGCAGCCGCGCGATGATGGATCGCCGCACGATCCTGATCCTGGTGCTGGCCTGCCTTGCCGCCGCCGGGGGCTGGTGGCTCCAGAACGGCTGGTCGAACCGGATGCCGGATCAACCGCCCGCGCCGGCCGGCGTGAAGACCTTCGCGGCCGGCGATTCGGTGAGCGGCTACACGTTGCCGGACGTGGCGGGGCAACCCACCACGCTGGCGAAGTGGCACGACAAGGTCGTGCTGCTGAATTTCTGGGCAAGCTGGTGCGTGCCGTGCCTCAAGGAAATGCCGATGCTCGCCGAATTCCAGCGCGAGCATGCGGCCGACGGGGCGCAAGTGGTCGGGATTGCGATGGAGCAAGCGCAATCGGCCAAAGCCTTCATGCAGCGGGTATCGGTCGACTACCCCATCCTGATCGGCATCGACGCCGATCCGGTGCCGACCACCGTGTTCGGCGACACCGCGGGCTTGCTGCCCTACAGCGTGCTGGTCGGCCGCGACGGACGCATCCTGGAAACCAAACTTGGGCCAGTAGACAAGGCGTTGCTCGACGACTGGCTGAAACAAGCCAACGCAGCCACGCCCTGAAACACGCCAGCAACTTCGCCCAACTCCGGCGATTCGCTGGACAAAAGGTAAACGACAGTTCAGACTTCGCCGCTTCCGGCCCCGGCCGCAGGTCAGATTGCCCCTCGCAGCGTGGCGAAGATCCTGGTTCTCCATGGCCCCAACCTCAACCTGCTCGGTGAGCGCGAGCCGGCGGTGTATGGCCACACCTCGCTTGCCGACATCGAGGCCGCGCTGACCCGCCAGGCCGAGGCCGCCGGCCATGTCTTGGCCAGCTACCAATCGAATGCCGAACACGAACTGGTCGAACGGGTGCAGGCGGCCCAGCGCGACGCCACGGCCTTCATCCTGATCAACCCGGCCGCCTTCACCCACACCTCGGTGGCGCTGCGCGACGCCCTGGCTGCCGTCGCCCTTCCCTTCATCGAAGTACACCTTTCCAATCCGCACACGCGCGAACCGTTCCGCCGCCAATCGTATTTCTCCGACCTCGCCGTCGGCGTCGTCGCCGGTTTCGGCGCCGACAGTTACCGCTACGCGCTGGACGCCGCCATCAAGCGGCTGGATGCGCCGCCACAAACTTCCCCCCATCCCAGCCTTCCCCCGCGATCGGGGGAAGGAGCCTGAAAGAGGCCGCCATGGACCTGCGCAAAGTCAAAAAACTGATCGAACTGCTGGAAGAATCCAACCTCTCCGAACTGGAAATCAGGGAAGGCGAGGAGACGGTCCGCCTGTCGCGCTTCCCGACCGCCGGCGCGATCGCGCAGCAAATGATCGCCGCACCCGCGCCCGCGATGGCCGCGTCCGGCCCGGCACCGGTCGCGGCTCCCGAGGCGGCAGCCACGCCGGCGACAGCCGAACCCGGCCTGCCACCGGGCACCGTGGTGCGTTCACCGATGGTCGGCACCTTCTACGCCGCGTCCTCGCCGGGCGCCGAAGCGTTCGTGAAGGTGGGCCAGCAGGTCAAGGTCGGCGATCCGCTGGGCGTGATCGAGGCGATGAAGATGTTCAACCAGATCGAGGCCGAAGTCGCCGGCACCGTGGTCGCGATCGTGGCCGAGAACGGCCAGGCGGTGGAATTCGACCAGCCACTGTTCGTGATTGGTTGATGCCCGTGCTAGACAAAGTCCTCATTGCCAATCGCGGCGAAATCGCGCTGCGCGTGCTGCGCGCCTGCCAGACCATGGGCATCAAGACGGTCGCGGTGCACTCCACCGCCGACAGCAACCTGAAACACGTCGGCATGGCCGACGAGGCCATCTGCATCGGCCCCGCGCCGTCCGCGAAGAGTTACCTCAACATCCCCGCGATCATCGCCGCGGCGGAAGTCACCGACGCTTCGGCCATCCATCCTGGCTACGGCTTCCTTTCCGAGAACGCCGACTTCGCCGAGCAGGTGGAGCGATCCGGATTCATTTTCGTCGGTCCGCGCGCGGAAACCATCCGCCTGATGGGCGACAAGGTGGAGGCCATCAAGGCCATGCAGGCGGCGGGGGTGCCGTGCGTGCCGGGGTCCGGCGGACCGCTCGACGACGACGTCGAACGCAGCCTCGGGATTGCGCGCGGGATAGGCTACCCGGTGCTGATCAAGGCGGCCGGCGGCGGCGGCGGACGCGGCATGCGCGACGTGCACACCGAAGCGCACCTCGGCAACGCGATCGCGACCACGCGCGCCGAAGCCCGCGCCGCATTCGGCAACGACATGGTGTACATGGAGAAATTCCTGGAGAATCCGCGCCACGTGGAAATCCAGGTACTGGCCGACGGCCAGGGCAACGCCATCCACCTGTGCGAGCGCGACTGTTCGATGCAGCGCCGCCACCAGAAGGTGGTCGAAGAAGCCCCCGCGCCCGGCATCACGCCGGAGTTGCGCGCGGAAATCGGCAAGGTTTGTACCGACGCCTGCATCCGCATCGGCTACCGGGGTGCGGGCACGTTCGAGTTCCTGTTCCAGGACGGGCGCTTTTATTTCATCGAGATGAATACCCGCATCCAGGTGGAACACCCCGTGACCGAGCTGATCACCGGCGTGGACCTGGTGCGCGAGCAGCTTTTGATCGCGGCTGGCCAGCCGCTGTCGATCAGGCAGGAAGACATCGTGCCGCGCGGCCACGCGATCGAGTGCCGCATCAACGCCGAAGATCCCGACACCTTCATGCCCAGCCCCGGCATGGTGAAGCGCTTCGAGGCGCCGGGCGGCCCGGGCGTGCGCATCGACACGCACCTGTACGACGGCTACAGGATTCCGCCGAACTACGATTCCATGATCGGCAAGCTGATCGTGCACGGCCTTGATCGCAAGACCGCGATCGCACGCATGCGCACGGCGCTCAGCGAAACCGTGATCGAGGGCGTCAGGACCAACCTGCCGCTGCAGCAGCGCATCATGGCCGACTCGGGTTTCAAGCACGGCGGACGCAACATCCATTACCTCGAGAAGCGCATCCGCGAGCAAAAGGAAAAAGGGATCGGGCTGGGGAGCTGAGGCTCGAAGCCCGAGGCCGGGGACCGGGAAAGCGCAACAAGCTTCGTAGTCGTTCCGGACCAGCCCGCGTAGCGGGCGATCCGGAACCCACTGCTTTCTTGCTCCCCGACCCTACCAAGTTTGGAGCCGAGTCACTGGGTTCCGGGGCCTGCCCGCAAACGATGCGGCAGCCCCGGAATGACGACTCTTCCAATCCCCGCGGTTATCGCATTCCTGGTCATCTCCTCACCTTTCCATGCCTTGGCTCGAACTCCAACTCACCCTCGACGCCGCTGCCCAGCCCCGCGCGGAAGCCGCGCTGGAAGATCTCGACGCGCTGTCGGTGACGCTGATGGACGCCGACGCCGACACGCCTGACGAAGCCGCGATCTTCGAACCGGGCGTGGGTGAAACGCCGCTGTGGCGTTCGCTGACGCTGCTGGCACTGTTCGAAGCCGACCGCGATCGAAGGGGCATCGTGCAGGTGCTTCTGGATGCTTTGCCGGAACTTGCACCGGACGCCGTCGCGTTCCGCGAAGTCGCCGACCGGGACTGGGAACGCGCGTGGATGGACCGCTATCGGCCGATGCAGTTCGGACGGCGGCTATGGATCTATCCGTGGAACATCGAACCGCCGGACGACCAACACGCTTCGACGATCGTTCGTCTCGACCCCGGTCTCGCTTTCGGCACCGGCACGCACCCGACCACCGCGCTCTGCCTCGAGTGGCTGGACGGCGTCGAGCTCGCGGGGAAAACGCTCATCGACTACGGCTGCGGCTCGGGCGTACTCGCGATCGCGGCGCTGAAACTCGGTGCCGCGTGCGCGATCGGCGTGGACAACGATCCGCAGGCCCTCGCCGCCACGCGCGACAATGCCGCACGCAATGAAGTTTCGGATCGCCTGCACGCGTGCCTGCCCGACGGACTTCCAGCGGAAGCGCAAGCCGACGTGTTCGTCGCCAACATTCTCGCCGGGCCGCTGGCCGAACTGGCACCGCGCTTCGCGGCGCTGTGCAAATCCGGCACCCCCTTCGCGCTCTCCGGCATTCTGGCCGGACAGGAACCCGAACTGCTGGAGCGCTATCGCGCGTGCGGATTCGGCGACCTGCGCGTCGCGCGCCGCGCGGATTGGGTCCGCATCGAAGGCGTGCACGGGTAACGCCTCTCGGCGGCTGCCCTGGCCTACAATCCCGGCATGTACACCCAGTGCCCGGAATGCCTGACGGTTTACGCGATCGACGAGGATGCGTTGCAGGCGTCGCTCGGCATCGTGCGTTGCGGCCGCTGCGACAAACGCTTCGATGCGCTGCGCACGCTTTCGGACACATTGCCGATCGAACCGTCGACGCCGCTGCCCGAGCAGGAGCCGGACGGGCGCGCGCCGACCCTGACCGAGGCGGTGCCGCCCGCCGCGTTCCAGCAGGCGGCCCGGAAGACCCGCAAGAGGCAAGACGGACCGGCCCCGAAATCCGCGTCCGCATCGCCGGCTTCGTCCCGCGACAATTCTTCACGCAGCGCCGATGACTGGTTCGCCGACCTGGAATCGGAGTGGACCGCGACGTCCGATCACGCGGGCGCCGATGCTTTGCCCGCGGATACAGACGTCGAAAACTGGACCATCGAATTCCCGCCCGAGGACGACAAACCCGAAGCGCGCGCGGCAAGCTCGGACGGCGCCGCGCTCGATCAAGTGCCGGAGAGGTTCACGGACCAGCCCGGCGCGGCGGAGGCCTTAGAGGTTAAAGCCCCGGACCCGTTCGACGCCCCGGCCGAAGCCGTCGCAACGCCGGAAGCTCCGGCATCCGAAGCGCGGGAAAGCGCGCAACCGGTCGAAGCGTCCGGCGATACGCAAGCCATCGGCGGCGGAGCATCCGGCGTCGACGTCGTCACCGAAAATCCCGACGACGACGGCATCGAAGCGGAGCCCGCGCCGGTCTACGTGCCGCCACGCCGCCGCGTGTCGCGCGCCAGCGTGGCGTGGGCGCTGGGCTGCGTGCTGCTGGCGCTGCTGCTGGCCGCGCAACTGGCGTGGGCCAACCGGATCGAACTGGTCCGGAATCCGGCGACGCAAGCCTGGATGGCGCGCATCTGCGACACGGTTTCCTGCAACCTGCCGCTGATCAAGGACACGGCCAAGCTGGAACTGCTCTCGCGCGACGTGCGCCCGAATCCCGTCGCGGCGGGCGCGTTGACCATCACGGCCACCGTACGCAACAACGCCGCATTCAGCCAACCGTGGCCCGTGGTGGTGGTGGAACTCAACGATCTCGACAACCGGCCGGTCGCGATGCGGCGCTTCCGCCCATCCGAGTACATGACCGACCGGGCGCGGCGCGACGCCGGGATCGCGGCGGGCGCAACCGCAGCGGTAGCCTTCGAGGTGGCGGACCCCGGCCGGCGCGCGGTCGCGTTCCAGTTCGGCTTCGAATGACCCCGCATGCGCCGCGTCGGCATCCGCTGCTAGACTTCCCGGTTCGCGCGCGCACGCAGCTTGCGCGCACAAGGTCGAAACGCAGACGCTTCATGGGCAACTCATCGTCGAACGCATCGCAGCCGCCTGCCGGCGCCGCGGCCCCCGCGCGTGGAACCATGCCCACGCTGGGCGACTGCATGGCGCTAAACGCCCGCCGTTACCTCGCCGACCTCAACGGCACGCCGTGCCGCGACGGTTTGTACGCGCGGATGTTGCGCGAAATCGAACCGCCGCTGCTGCGCGAAGTGCTGGCCTGGAGCGGCGGCAACCAGAGCCGTGCCGCCGAAATCCTCGGCATCCACCGCGCCACGTTGCGGAAAAAACTGCGCGACCTCGGCCTCGACTGACCACACAGGACCCCGCACACCCATGACCGGATCGGGCATCGTCACCACGCGCCGCGCGCTGCTGAGCGTTTCGGACAAGACCGGATTGGCCGACGTCGGTCGCGCGCTGCACGCGCTGGGTGTGGAACTGGTCTCCACGGGGGGCAGCGCGGCGACCCTGCGCGAGGCCGGCATACCGGTCCGCGACGTCAGCAACGTGACCGGATTCCCCGAGATCATGGACGGCCGCGTCAAGACGCTGCATCCCGCGGTGCACGGCGGTCTGCTGGGCCGGCGCGGCGCCGACGATGCCGTGATGCGCGAACATGCGATCCTTCCGATCGACCTGCTGGTGGTGAACCTCTATCCGTTCGCGCGCACTGTCGCGCACGCCGGCACCACGTACGAGGAAGCCATCGAGCAGATCGACATCGGCGGACCCGCGATGTTGCGCGCCGGTGCCAAGAACCACGAGCGCGTGACGGTGGTGTGTGATCCCGCCGACTACCCGGAACTCGTCGAAACGCTGCGCCGGGACGGCGGCACCTCGTTCGAGCAGCGCCGCCGCTTCGCCGCCAAGGTGTTCGCGCACACCGCGCGTTACGACGGCATGATCGCCGACTGGTTTTCCGCGCGCACCGACGGCGAGCCGCACGAAGCCTATCCGCCCACACTGCACCTGGCCCTGCGGCGCGCGCAGGAAATGCGCTACGGCGAAAACCCCCACCAGGCCGCCGCGCTGTACCTCGACGGCCGCGCCACCGCCGGCACCGTCGCGGGCGCCACGGTGCTGGCCGGCAAGGAGATGTCGTACAACAACATCGTCGACGCCGACACCGCGCTGGAGTGCGTGAAGGCCTTCGACAAGACGCCCGCGTGCGTGATCGTCAAACACGCCAACCCCTGCGGGGTCGCGCTGGCCGCCACGCCCGTGGAGGCCTACGAGCGGGCCTTCGCCTGCGACCCCACCTCGGCGTTCGGCGGCATCATCGCGTTCAACCGGCCGATCGATGGTGCGCTGGCGCAGGCGATCCTTTCGAGGCAGTTCGTCGAGGTGCTGGTGGCGCCTTCGTTCGACGAAGATGCGCTGGCGGCGCTGCGCAAGAAGCCCAACGTGCGCGCGCTCGCGACCGGCGAATGGCCCGCCGAACCCGACCTTGCGGCGCGCCAGTTGCGCAGCATCGGGGGCGGCGTGCTGGTGCAGGACGCCGACGTGGACACGCTGATGCTGTCCGATCTGAAAGTGGTTTCCCGGCGCGTGCCGGACGCGGAGCAATTGCGCGACCTGTTGTTTGCATGGCATGTCGCGATGTTCGTGAAGTCGAACGCGATCGTGTACGCGAAGGACGGCGCCACGGTCGGCATCGGCGCCGGCCAGATGAGCCGCGTGGTCAGCGTGAAGATCGCCGCGATGAAGGCGGCCGACGCAAAACTTTCCACCAGCGGCAGCGTGCTGGCTTCCGATGCATTCTTCCCGTTCCGCGACAACATCGACCTCGCCGCGGGCGCCGGCGTGCGCGCCATCATCCAGCCCGGCGGCTCGATGCGCGACCAGGAAGTCATCGACGCCGCCGACGAGCACGACTTGGCGATGGTGTTTACGGGGACACGGCATTTTCGTCACTGACGTGGCGAAAATGCTCTGTCTGCCATCCCTGACACTGGGTCCCGGCCAATCCATGGCCGGGATGACGGTTCGATGAAACGGTCATTCCCGGACTCGGGTTCGAGTGCGGCGGCTCACGTGGAGCGCCGGTTCACCTGACCGGCGCTACGCTGTTCGACCGTGAAATACGAACTCTATTACTGGCCGACAATCCAGGGGCGCGGTGAATTCGTGCGGCTCGCGCTGGAAGATGCTGGCGCCAATTACGTCGATGTCGCCCGATTACCCGAAGGTTCCGGCGGCGGCGCGAAGGCGTTGCTGCAATGGATGGATGCGCCACCGGTCGGCCATCCGCCGTTTGCACCGCCGTTCCTGAAAGCCGGCCGGCGCGTGATCGCCCAAACCGCGAATATCCTGCTGTTCCTGGGTCCGCGCCTGCTGCTCGCGCCGCGCGACGAATCCGGTCGCCTGTGGGCACATCAACTGCAACTGACCATCACGGACCTGGTGGCCGAGATCCACGACTGCCATCATCCGATCGCGGGCAGCCTTTACTACGAGGACCAACGCAACGAGGCTGCGCGTCGCGCCGGCCATTTGCGAGGTGAACGGCTGCCGAAATTCCTCGGTTATTTCGAACGCGTGCTGGCCGACAACGCGCGGGGACGGCAACGCTGCCTCGTGGGCAACGCGACCAGCTACGCCGATCTCTCGTTGTTCCAGATCATCGAGGGATTGCGTTTTGCGTTTCCGCACACGATGCAGCGCCTGGAAAAAACATTGCCGCTATGCATCGCGCTCCGCGAACACATTGCCGCGCGTCCCGCGCTCGCCGCCTATCTCGACTCGCCGCGGCGCATCCCGTTCAACAACGACGGCATCTTCCGGCACTATCCGGAACTGGATGGGTGATGCGCAGGTCGGGCTGACGCCGACTTGATCGACGAAAGCCCGGCATGGCTCGCCTGCACGTTGGGCTACGAGCTGGTCGATGCCTCGGCAGGCTCGCCGCCGGCCGGCTTCTTCGGGCCGCCCCATTTGTAGATGTCGTAATACACCGGCGACACCGGACCGGTTTTCGGATCGTGCATCAGGTTGCCGTTGGGGTTGTCGTTGACCCGGTAGGTCTGGGTGACGCCGTTCCTGGGCGTGACGCGCACCATGTACACGCTGCCGTTGCGGCGATATTCCTCGACGGTGTCGCCGTTGGCGTCCGTATGCACCGAAACATTGGTGCTGTCGCCGTGACCGTCCTTCTGCCGCGCGGCCGGTGCAACCGACGGTGGAATGCCGGTGTCGGGAAGTGGAACGGCCTGCGGTTTCGCGCCGGGATCGTTGATGCCGGGTGGAGGCAGGGCCGAACCCGGTGGCGGCGCCACCGACGAAGCCGCAAGGACTTGTTGCGCCTGGGCGAGGGGAACGCCGAACAGCAACGCACACGCCGAAATCCATACGAGCGCCTTCACGGTTTTTCTCCCGCAGCGATAGTCTGCACGGCCAGCATACATGCACCGCGTGAGCGCGGCGTGCATGCGACAATCGATGCATGACAAAGCTCACACTCATCGATGGTTCCAGCTATCTGTACCGCGCGTTCCATGCGCTGCCGCCACTGACCAACGCCGCGGGTGAACCCACCGGGGCGCTGTTCGGCGTGGTCAATATGCTGCGCGCGACATTGAACGAAAAACCCGACTACGCGGCATTCGTGATCGACGCGCCGGGTCGGACTTTCCGCGACGACCTGTACGCCGAATACAAGGCCAATCGCGCGCCGATGCCGGACGATCTGCGTGCGCAGGTCGAGCCGATGATGAAGATCGTCGAGGCACTGGGATTTCCGATCCTGCGGGTCGCGGGCGTGGAAGCCGACGACGTGATCGGCACGCTCGCGAACCGCGCGGCGGCGGACGGCATCGAAGTGGAGGTTTCCACCAGTGACAAGGATTTCGCGCAACTGGTGCGGCCCGGCGTGACGCTGGTCAACACGATGACCCGCACCCGCATGGATCGCGACGGCGTGGTCGGAAAATTCGGCGTACCGCCCGAGCGCTTCATCGACTACCTCGCACTGGTCGGCGATTCCATCGACAACATCCCGGGCGTGGTGAAGTGCGGCCCCAAGACGGCCGCGAAGTGGCTGAACGAATATGGCACGCTCGACGGGGTGATCGCCGGCGCCGACAAGGTCGGCGGCAAGATCGGCGAGAACCTGCGCGCGGCCCTCACGCAATTGCCGCTGTCGCACCAGCTCGCCACCATCAAGACCGACGTCGTGCTGGACCAGGGCCCCCGCGACCTGTTGCTGCGCGAGCGCGACGTGGAAGCGTTGCGCGAACTGTATGCACGATACGAGTTCCGGCAGGCGTTGAAGGAACTGGATGAAGCGGCACAGGAAGACAAAGAAAGGGGGTCAGGTTCAATTTCGGCGACGGGTGCCGCGAAGCCGAAGGATGAACCGTCGAAATTGAACCCGACCCCTGCTTTGATCGCCCATTACGAACTCGTCACCACGCGCGGGCAACTCGACGCGTGGCTCGCGAAGTTGCGCGGCGCGGGACTCATCGCCTTCGACACCGAAACGACTTCGCTCGATCCGATGCGGGCGCACCTTGTCGGGCTGTCGTTCTCGGTCGAAGCCGGCAGCGCGTGCTACATCCCGGTGGGCCACGACTACGCGGGCGCGCCGCCGCAGCTTGATCGCGATGAAACCCTGGCGATCCTGAAACCGGTCCTGGAAGATCCCGCCCGGCCCAAGGTCGGCCAGCACGCCAAGTACGACTGCAACGTGCTGTCGCACTACGGCATCACGGTGCGCGGCGTCGCGTTCGACACGATGCTGGAATCGTACGTGCTGAACGCGACCGCGAACCGCCACGACATGGACACGCTGGCCAAGCGCTGGCTCGACCACGACACCATCCATTACGAGGACGTGGCCGGCAAGGGCGCGAAGCAGATCCCGTTTTCGCAGGTCGCTCTCGACACCGCCCGCGACTACTCGGCCGAAGACGCCGACATCACGCTGCGCCTGCATCACGCGCTGTGGCCGCAACTCGAGGCGCAGCCGGCGCTGAAGGCATTGTTCAGCGACATCGAGATGCCGCTGGTGCCGGTGCTGGCACGGATGGAACAGCGCGGCGTGCTGATCGACGTGGGCGCCCTGCGCCTGCAGAGCCAGGAACTCGGCAAGCGCATGCTCGCGCTGCAGACGGGGATGCAGAAGACCGCCGGGCGCGAGTTCAACGTCGATTCGCCCAGGCAGCTGCAGGCACTGCTGTTCGACGAACTCGGCCTGCCTGCGAAACTGAAGACGCCGACCGGCCAGCCCTCCACCAACGAGGAGGCGCTGGAGGCGATCGCCGGGGACCACGAACTGCCACGGATGATCCTCGACTACCGGCAGCTGGCCAAACTGCGCTCGACCTATACCGACAAGCTGCCGGAAATGGTCAACCCCCGCACCGGGCGGGTCCACACCTGCTACAACCAGGCGGCCGTCGCCACCGGCCGGTTGTCTTCGACCGATCCCAACCTGCAGAACATCCCGGTGCGCACCGAAGAAGGGCGGCGCATCCGCGAGGCGTTCATCGCCCCGGAAGGCTGGCGGGTGCTGGCGGCGGATTATTCGCAAATCGAACTCCGGATCATGGCGCACATGTCGGGGGATCCCGGGCTCACCCGGGCCTTCCGGCACGACCAGGACGTGCACCGCGCCACGGCCGCCGAGGTGTTCGGGGTGGCAGTGGATCAAGTGCAGCCCGAGCACCGGCGTGTCGCAAAGATGATCAATTTCGGGCTGATGTATGGCATGAGCGCGCACGGCCTCGCGCAACGGCTCGGCATCCCACGCGGCGAAGCGGCCGAATACGTGCAGCGCTATTTCGACCGTTATCCGGGCGTGAAGGCGTTCATGGACGCCACCCGCGAGCAGGCCCGGCGCGACGGTTACGTGGAAACCCTGTTCGGGCGCCGGCTTTACCTGGACGCCCTGCGTTCGCGCAATGCCGCGCAACGCGCCGGCGCCGAGCGCGCCGCGATCAACGCCCCGATGCAGGGCACCGCCGCGGACATCATCAAGCGCGCGATGGTGTCGATCGACGATTGGTTAGGAAAACGTGACGACGACGCCCACATGCTGATGCAAGTGCACGACGAACTGGTGTTCGAAGTGCGGGCAGACGCCGTCGAGGCGGTGCGCGAAGGCGTGCGCCAACGCATGCAGGGCGCCGCGGAACTCAGCGTGCCGCTGCTGGTCGATATCGGGACCGGCACCAACTGGAATGAAGCACATTAATTTTGCGTTGGCCCGTGAACGCTGCCGCCCTTCAGGCCTTCCCGCGACCGCTGCTCCGGCCGAGCTTCGCGGTTTGGCCGTCCAAACGTGGACGGAAGTCACGTTTCTTTCGGCGAATGAACGAAGTTTAAATTCACCAAAAAAAAGAATTTGAACTTCCCGGGGCGGACCCCATCTAAGTTTCGGACGCACGCAACGGCGTCCCGGTTCACTCACCTCCCTGAGCGAACCCCCGGTGTCAGACCCCTCCCCAGGTTTGGCATCGCCCGCCCCGAGAGCTCCCCCCTGGCTCTCGGGGCATTTTCTTTTTCGCTTCAATACGGTTCTCGCGCGCAGCGCGACAGCGGTATTGAATCAAGCCGAAATCGCCAGCCGCTCGCTGCGGTAGACCAGCGCGGTACCGACGCCGATCACGAACGCCAGCGCGAACCCGCTCACCAGCGCGAGGCCGATGTCGCCCGCCGACACCGGGTTGCCGCGCAGCAGGTCGCTGATGCCGATCTGCTGGCCCAGCAACGGCACCGCGTACATCCAGTGCGCCGGTTTCACCGGCAGGAAACCCATCATCATCGACGGAATGATCGGGATGATCATCAACAGGCCGAGATAGGTCTGCGCCTCGCGGTAGCTCTTGGCGAACGCCGCGACCAGCGTTTCCAGCACTGCAAAGAATGCGATCAGCGGCAGTTCCAGCAGGATCGCATCGGCGATGAAAGCGGGGCCAAGATCGAACGCCATGCCGAGTTTCTCGGCCGGCATCAGGTGCCCGGCCACCGAGAAACCCACGGCTGTGAGTACCAGGCTCGCCAGCGAAAACGCGCTGATCGCGCCCAGCTTGCCAGCCAGGATGCGCCAGCGCGCCACCGGGTTCGCGAACAACGGTTCCAGCGACTGCCGCTCGCGTTCGCCCGCGGTCAGGTCGATCGCGAGGTACATGCCACCGATGTAGACCGCGATCACGAAGAAGTACGGCAGGAAGTTCAGGAACATGCCGGCGCGCGATTGCGGCGTGGACTGGTCCCGCTCGCCGACCACCACCGGCGCCGCGATCCCGGGGGACAGGCCGCGGGCCAGCAACCGCAGCGCGCCCTGTTCCTGGCTGTAGTGCTTGAGCATGCCTTCGAGGCGCCTGGTCGGCGTGCCGCTGTTCTGCTGCGAGGCGTCGAAGATCACTTCGACCTGCGCGGGTTTGCCTGATCTCCAGGCCTTGCCGAAATCGGCCGGAATCCGCAGCACCACGTCGGCGTCGCGGTCGCGCACGGCCTTGTCCGGATCGGCGACTGGCGGCTGCGGCACCAGGCCCTGCTGTTTCAACGCGTCCATCAGGTTGGGCGCATGCTCGGCGCCGATCACCGGCACCTTCAGCGGGCCTTCCGCCTTTTTCATCTCGTGGCCCACCACCACGTTCATCAGCACCACGAACATGACCGGCCCGATCAGCGGCCCGTAGACCAGCGCGCTGAACACGGTGCGCCTGTCGCGCAGGTTTTCGCGGATTTCCTTCCACCATACCGTCAGCATCGCGCTCATGCGGCCAGTCCTTCTTCGCTGCCGATCAGTTTCACGAATGCATCCTCGAGGTTGGCTTCGCCGGTCTGCTCACGCAGTGCATCGGGCGATTCGTCGGCGACCACGCGTCCGGCGGCGACCACCACGATGCGGTCGCACAGGATCGCGACCTCTTGCATGATGTGGCTGGAGAACAGCACGCAGCGCCCCTCCGCCTTGAGGTTGCGCATGAAGGTGCGCAGGCCGCGGGTGGCCATCACGTCGAGACCGTTGGTGGGTTCGTCCAGGATCACGTTCTTCGGATCGTGCACCAGCGCGCGCGCGATCGCGGTCTTGACGCGCTGGCCCTGCGAGAAGCCTTCGGTGCGGCGTTCGAGGATGTCGCGCATCTCCAGCGCATCGACCAGCTTCTCGCGGCGTTGGTGCATCAACGTGGTTTCGATGCCGTGCAGGCGCGCGAAGTATTCGATGTTTTCGCGCGCTGTCAGGCGCTTGTAGAGACCGCGGGCATCGGGCAGCACGCCCAGCCGGCGGCGTACCGCGATTGGATCGACCGCCGCGTCGATGCCGTCCACCAGCACCTGCCCGGAATCGGGCTTCATCAGGGTGTAGAGCATCCGCAGCGTGGTGGTCTTGCCGGCGCCGTTCGGGCCGAGCAGGCCGGTGATCTCGCCGTCGCGGGCGGTGAAGGTGACGCCGTCCACGGCCTTCACCTTGCCGAACGCCTTGTGCAGATTCTTGACTTCAATCATGGCTTCATGTCCTTGAAGGAGCGCGCCTGCCCGAAGCGCAGGCTTTTGCACGCGACAGGATTCTCGGCGGCATGAGCCGACGATCGCGGCCATGGGGCGCTCCTACGAAAAGCACTCACGGCGTGGCTCCGTTGAAGTTCACGAACGCGGGCAGCGGCCCGATGCGTTCGAGGCACGTGGCGTCGAGTTGTTTCGGGTCCAGCTTGTCCACGAATTCGTACACAAGTTTCGGCATGCAGCCGATCGTCAGTTCGCCGTGACCCATGCCTTTCAGCGTCAGCACGCGCCCGTTCGAGAGTGCCTTCAGGACCTCCGTTGCGAAGCGCGGCGGCGTGACCGGGTCACGTTCACCGGACAGGATCAGCGTTGGAATGGATGACTTGAAGGGCTGATGGAAATCCTTCGGCACGCTGCCGTGCGGCCACACCGAACAGGCGACCCGGACGCGCTCGATCGCCTGCGTGCCCAGCAAGGTGGCGGCGTCCCCGGGACGCGGTTCCAGGAACGGCGCGTCCTCCGAACACATCACGGAAAGCTGCATGCCGGCATCCATGCTGCCGCCGAGTTCGCCGCGACCGAGTTGCGACTGCCCGAGCAGCGGCGCGAAGTTGCCCTTGGCCGCCTGCGCGACCGCCAGCGGCAGCAGCGTGGACGCCTGCGCGTTGTAGGCGAACAGGTGCACCAGCGACGCCAGTGTGTCGGCGGTGACGGTGCGGGTCACCGGCTGGAACGTGCGCGGATCGGGAAACGTGACGTCGGGGACGGGCTTTGCTTCGAGCTGCGCGTGCAAGCCCAGCAGCGTCTTGCGCCAGTCGCCGAATGCCTTCTGGCACGCCGGCGTCGCGAGGCAGGCATCGGCCTGCAGCTGCAGCGCACGCTCGAGGTCCGATGCAAAGGTCTCGCCGAGGATCAGCGAATTCGGCACCGCGCTGTCGAGCACGATGCTGCGCACCGCGTCCGGATGCGCGCCGGCGTATTGTTGCGCCATGCGCGTGCCGTAGGAAATGCCGATGAGGTCCAGCTGCGGCGCGCCCAGCGCCTGGCGCACCGCTTCCAGATCGGCCACCGAGATGGTGGTGGTGTAGTAGCGCGGATCGGCCTTTTTCTCGACCTCGGCCAGGCACTGCTCGATATCCGCCTTGGCGCGCGCGGGATCGAACGGCAGATCCTCCTGCCCCTTTTGCGCCTTCTCGACTTCCGGACACGACAGCGGATTCGATCCGCCCGTGCCGCGCTGGTCGACCAGCAGGATGTCGTGGTGTTTCTGCAGTGGCTCGAACGCGGCCGCAAGTTGCGGCCAGGTTTCCGTCGCGGACTGGCCGGGACCACCGGCGAGATAGACCACCAGATCCTTTTCCGGTACGGCCGAGTCGCTCTTGATGATTGCGACCTTCAGGTCGATCTTGCGCGACGCCGGGTCGGCGCGGTTCTCCGGCACCGGGAACTTCGCGCAGAACGCGGGCGTGGTGGCGGCGGAG
>JBDZUX010000047.1:0-2446 GCA_040255405.1 Lysobacteraceae bacterium | reverse complement strand
CCTCATCCGGGTCGAACATCGATTCGATGCGTTGCTTGAACAGCCGCGCCAGCTTGAAGGCCAGCGGCAGGCTGGGGTCGTACTTGCCCGTTTCGATCGCGTTGATGGTCTGGCGCGACACATCCAGGTGCTCCGCCAGCGCACCCTGCGACCAGCCGTGCGCCTCGCGCAATTCGCGTACGCGGTTCTTCATCGCCCACGCCAGCGCCACTTGCTCCAGGCGCACGCCAAGCCGTACACGATGCACAACGCCGGGAAGATCATCAGCAACACCAGCGCACCGTTCACCACGATCAGCTTGGTGGCGGCCAGCAGGCCGAGCGCGAAACTCACCAGGCTGACCACCGCCGCGGCGATGCCGATGGCGTCCAGTTGCTGCCGGCGTTCCAGTTCGTCGCAACGCGCCATGTACCGCATCATCGCCCACACGATGACCGCCAGCGGCAGCAACGGCAGCAGCACCACGATGACCTCCAGCCACGGCACCTCGATGCGGGAATACATCGGCCAGACGTACAGCATCAGCACCATGTACACGACGAACGTCGGCAACAGCACGCGCACGTACCAGCGGTCCACCTTGCGCATGCGCTCGTTGAGCACGGCCTTCGACGAATACGTGAGCAGCACCAGGCCCACGCACAGCGCCAGCAGCGCGAGCCCGCGCATCACCCAGCTTTCGAAGCTCAACAGTACGGCGAAGCTGCCCAGGTAAAGCACCCAGCTCGACAGCCAGACGCCCCAGCGTTGCCACTTGGGCCACTCGTTCATCTTGTCCATCGAAATTCTTCTCCCCGGGTTCGCTGCGAGCATGGGCGTGGTGTCAAGTTGGCTTGACATGCGAGGCTAAGAGGTCGATCGGGGACTTGTCAAGTATCCTTGACAAATCAACGCCGCGATGGGGCGAGGCCCGGCGGCCAGCCGCTCGCGCCCGAAGGCCGGAGCCGCTGCGTCCGTCGGGCGGAAGCACCTCAACCGGTGTTCTGCAGGCCCTGCGACACGCCGTTGACGCAGGCGACCAACGCCCGCAACAACGCGTCGTCGCTGCCGCCGGTGGCGCGCCAGCGTCGCAACAAGTCCACCTGCAGCAGGCTCATCGGATCGACGTAAGGGTTGCGCAGCCGGATCGACACCGCCAGACGCGGATCGCCACGCAGCAACGTGTCGCTGCTTTTCAACGCGAGCAGCCAGCGGCGGGTGCGCGCGAATTCCTGATCGATCAGACCGAAGAACTCGGCGTGCAAGGGGCCTGCCAGTTTCGAAAACGCCTCGGCGATGCCAAGGTCGCACTTCGCGAGCACCATTTCCACGTCGTCCAGCACGTTCGCGAGGAACGGCCACTCGCGCGCCATCTCGGCCAGTTCCGCTTCGCCCAGCACCTGCGCGCCACGCTCGAGCGCGCTGCCAAGGCCGTACCAGCCGGTCATGATCGAACGGCACTGCGTCCACGAGAACACCCACGGGATCGCGCGCAGGTCCTCGACGCCGCGCATGCTGCGCCGGCTGGCCGGACGCGAGCTCATGGTCATGCGCTCGATCACGTCGATCGGCGTGGCAGCGCGAAAATAATCCACGAAACCGGGGCGTTCGACCAGCGCGCGATAGGCCTCGCGGCCGTGTTGCGCCAGCATGCCCATCCGCTCGCGCCACAGGGCTTCGCGCGGCTCCGGATCGCGCGGACGCAGGCTGGCACGCAATACCGCGCCTGCGGTCTGTTCCAGGTTGCGCAAGGCGAGCGCGCGGATGCCGTACTTGCGGTGGATCACCTCGCCCTGCTCGGTGACGCGCAGGCGTCCGGCCACCGCGCCGCGCGGTGACGCCATCAATGCCGGTGTCACCTTGCCGCCGCCGCGACTGGCCGAACCGCCGCGGCCGTGGAAAAACGTCAGGCCGATGCCGGTTTCGCGCGCCACTTCCAGCAACTCCACCTGCGCCCGCTGCAGCGCCCAGCGCGCCGCGAGAATGCCGCCGTCCTTGGCGCTGTCGGAGTAGCCGAGCATGATCAGCTGGCGATCGCCGCGGTGCGACAGATGTTCGCGATAGGCCGGATCGTCCAGCAGCGCGCGCAGCGTGGCGGCGCCGTGCTTCAGGTCGTCGACCGTTTCGAACAGCGGCGCGATGTCGAGCGGCACGCCGTCGTCTTCGACCAGGCCGCCGGCGCGCGCCAGCGCCAACACCGCCAGCACGTCGGCGGCGGTACGCGCCATCGATATGACGTAGGGACCGGTGGCCTCCGGACCGTAATCGCGACGTGCCGCGGCCAGCGTCGCGAACACGTCGCGCAATCGCGCCGCGGCGGGATCGTCGTGTGCAGTGAAGGTCTCCTGCCCTGCGGCCAGCGCACGCAAACGCGCCGCGCGATCGTCCGCGGTCCGGCTGGCCCATTCCGGATCGTCCAGCAACACCGCCAGCACGTCGTCGTGCACGCGCGCATCCTGGCGCACGT
>JBDZUX010000074.1:0-4011 GCA_040255405.1 Lysobacteraceae bacterium | reverse complement strand
GCGGACATGTGTTTCAGGCCGCGCTGGTAATCCAGCGCGAACGCGGCGGCCTGGATGGGGCGTTCGAACATCAGCAGGAAGCCGTCGGTCTTGTCGATCTCGCGGCCGCGGTGCTGTTCCACCAGCGCGCGCGCGAGGCGGTCGTGCTTGCGGATGATGTTGGCGGCGTTCTGGTCGCCCATGCGCTCGACCAGCGCGGTGGAATCGGCGATGTCGCACACCACCAGCGTGCGCAGTTGCGGGGTGGCCATGCGGCCCGGGCCGGGATGGGTTTCGAGCTGGCGGATTTCGGCGGTCATGGCGTGTCCCGGAGTTTTTATTGCGTCATTCCAGCGAAAGCCGACTGCGAAATCAGGATGCCGAAGCGAGCATCGGCTTGGCCGAAGGCCCGCAGGGCGGGCGCCAAGGATTGCGCGGGTATACCCAGTGACTTTGCACCTCGATCAATCACGTCCGTCAAAAGTCGCTGGGTCCCGGATCGCCGCTACGCGGCGTCCGGGATGACGCCAACTGTTTTCGCCACTTCGGCGGCATCCGGGAAGACGCCCACTTTTCCGTCATTCCGATTTTTTCGTCATTCCGGCGAAAGCGGGACCCAGTGACTTTGGACCCGAACGACAACTACAAAATATCCGCTCGCGCGGATATTTTTTCATCAACCCATCACGTGCACGCCGTCGCCGCCGGAACCCTTGACGTGGTAAAGCGCACAATCGGCCTCGCTGTACCACACCGACCATTCCTCGCCGTCGCGGCACAGGCCGCCGCCCACGCTGACGGACACGGCCAGGTCCGGTGAGCCTTTCGCGAACCGCAATCGACGCACGCCTTCGACGATGCGCAGCGCGCGTTCGGTCAACTCCTGCTGGTCCTTCACCTGGGCCAGCAGCGCGAATTCGTCGCCGCCCAGCCTGCACGGCAGGTCGTTGGCGCCGGCGGCATCCTGGATTTCCGCCGCGATCGCGCGCAACACGTCGTCGCCCAAAAGGTGGCCGGACTGGTCGTTGATCTGCTTGAAGCGATCGACGTCGACCAGCAGCAGGCCGAAGCGGCGCTGCCGATCGCGCACCTCGGCGGCGTTTTCGACGAACTGGTACAGGCCGCGGCGATTGCACAGCCCGGTCAGGTCGTCGGTGCACACCTGGCGCCGCGCGAGTTGCAACTGGTCGCGCGTCTGGCGCAGCGAATCCAGCGTCTGCATCAGGTCTTCGTTGCGGCGCTTGTAGTTGGCGATCAGCTGCTGTTCGCTGGCCACGAGATAGGTGAACGAGCGCAGCATGAACTGCGCCATCTGCAGCGGCTCGCGACGCATCAGACTTTCGAAGCGCTCCAGGTCGATGAGGTACAGCACGCTGGGTTCGGCCGCCAGCGCGCTGCCGGAGCGGGCATGGTTGCCCACGAACAAGGCGAGTTCGCCGAAATATTCGTCCGGACCGATCAGCTTGTCGGGCAGGTCACCCGCGAATTCCAGCAAGATCCGGCCGGATGCGATCACGAACATGCTGCGGCCGAATTCGCCGCGCCGGAACACGGCACGGCCAGCATCCAGGTCGATGCGCTGGCCGATGCTGGCAAACAGCTCGCGCTCGCGCGGCGACAACTGGCGCGGCAAACGCCCCATCGCCGGGACATCATCCGCCGGTGGACTGGAAGCCCCGGCGGTCCGTTGCGAGTGCACGCTGAACACGGCAACCCCCTTTCATGCAAGGCCGGATCATACCGCAGCCTTGTGGGCGGCGCAGGCGATGACCGCCACCGGCTCGGGTGGCATGACTCCACGTGCACACACCGTGCCATCGACGCCCGGAGTGACGGGCGGCCCCATCTGGCAGCAGACCCGGCCGCCGGAGCCCGCCCGCGCTCAAACGCCACGGTGCTTGCCCCGGAAGGGCTGGTAGAACGCGCGCAGCGCGGCAAGGTCGGCATTCTTGTCGCCGGTGGGGTTGAACAAGGGCCCGAGTCCGATCACCTTGCGCGGATAGTCGAAATAGGCCGGCAGGATCGGCACGCCCGCCTGGCGCGCGATGTGCCAGAAGCCCGTTTTCCATCTGGGGACGGCCTTGCGGGTGCCCTCGGGTTCGATTCCCAGCCACAGGCGTTCGCGGGTGCGGAAGCGTTCGACCATCTGCGGGACCACGTCGGCCGCGGCGCCGCGCTCGATCGGCACGCCCCCCAGCTTGTGCAGCAAGCCGCCCAGCGGCCAGCGGAAGAGTTCGCGCTTGGCCATGAAACTGATGTCGGCGCCCAGTGCGACCTTGAACAGCAGACCCCAGATGCCGTCCCACCATGACGAGTGCGGCGCGACGATCAGCACCGCCTTGGCGACGTCGGGGAATTCGCCCTCGAGGCGCCAACCGCTCAGGCGCACCGCCGTGCGGAACGGCCTGCGCCATGCACGATCGGGGAATTGGGGCATCGACGGCGGCAAGGCCGCGGGCAGCGATGGTTGCAGCGCGCCGGTACTCAATCTTCGCTCCACGCTCGGCCGCGGTTGCGCTTGACGGTGCCGCGCTGTTTCTTGCCCGCGAGCCGGCGTTCCTTCGAGGCGCGCGTCGGCCTGGTCGCGAGGCGTTTTTTTGGCGGCGTGAGCGCGGCGCGGAGGATGTCGATAAGGCGCGCGCGCGCATCGTCGCGATTGCGCGCCTGGTCGCGGAAGCGCCGCGCCTGGATCACCATCACGCCGTCATCGGTCAGCCGGCGATCGCGGCGCGCCATGATGCGCGCCCGCACGGGGTCCGGCAGCGACGGCGAATGCGCGACATCGAAGCGCAGTTCCACCGCGCTTTCGGTGCGATTGACGTGCTGGCCGCCCGGGCCGTCCGCACGCAGGAAGCGCTCGGTCAATTCCGATTCGGGGATGTCGATGGAGGGCGAGATGCGCATGCTGCAAGGTTAGACGATTCAAGACACCACCGCGTCGGGCAATCGCCACAAACCATGTTCGTCAATTCGTCGGCCGGAATGAGCAAAAATTTGGCGTCATCCCGGACGCCGCAAAGCGGCGATCCGGACTGCGAAGGCAGGATGCCGAAGCGAACATCGGCGAAGCCGATGGCCCGAAGGGCGAGCCGCAGGACGCGGCGAGTAGCCCGGCGACTTTTCCGCGATCCATTGACAACAAAAGTCTCTGGGTTCCGGCTTGCGCCGGGATGACGAGCAGAAAGAATTGGGCTACGCGTCCGGCCAAGCCAATTCGAGATGCGTGTTGTTGAACTCCGGATCGTCGAGCGATCCGGCGCGCGTCACCTTCAGGCCACCGGGAAGGCCTTCGACGTCCACGGTCGAATCGTCGCCAAAACGCATCCCGCGCGCCTGCAGGTCCGCCAGTCGCGCCGCGACCGCGCCCGCGCGTTGCACTTCGGCTTGCGGCACGCGCCGGATGCTGATGTCGGGGCGCGCGAACTTGCGCATGCCGCGGGTCTTGATCCACGCCGTGCCGCCCGTGTC
Organism: Lysobacteraceae bacterium; assembly: GCA_040255405.1. Taxonomy (GTDB): domain Bacteria; phylum Pseudomonadota; class Gammaproteobacteria; order Xanthomonadales; family Rhodanobacteraceae; genus 66-474. The sequence goes on along the minus strand of JBDZUX010000074.1, from coordinate 564 downwards.
GTCCTGGCAGAGCACCAGCACGTGGCTGCGCGGCGCGGCGATCGCGTCCGCCGGGTAGCGTGCACGCCAGTCGTCGGCGGAGAACATTTCCAGGATCTGCGGATCGACCACCGCGACGCCGCCGACATCCAGCAGTGCCGCGACGACGCCCAGCGTGTCGCGCAAGTACGCGAGCGAATCGGCATCGGCCAGCTCGCCGCGCACCATCAGGCACTCGGACGCCCTGCGTGCGGCATCGAATGCACCCGGGTTGCCTTCGCGCAGGATCTCGCCGATCGCGCCGCGCAGCGGATGGCCTTCCCAGTGCGCCAGCCTGTCCTTCGGGATCCGCAGGATTTCGACGCCCCGCGGCAGCCCGTGGCTGCCGTGCGCGGTGAGGTCGAGTTTCGGCTCGGCGGGGAATTCGCCGAACACGAACCAGACCAGCATCGCCTTGGCCTCGTCGCGGCTCCAGTGCGGGCGGGTCCAGTCGGGTGCGGCCATGTGTCGAAGTCCTCGAGGCATCGAAAGCCGACACGGTAACATTATCGGCTGTTTGCCGGATCGAACCCATGCTCAATCCCC
>JBDZUX010000046.1:0-22890 GCA_040255405.1 Lysobacteraceae bacterium | reverse complement strand
GGCCGGCACGAGCGGTGTGTTCATGCAACCTGAAGACGGTAACGCAACTTGGCGGCTTCCGCGGCACCGAGCCTCCGGTAGAAACGCGCGGCATCGCGGTTCCAGTGTGGCGTCTGCCACTGGATTTCATCGATGCCGATCGAACGCGCATGGGTGCGCAGGGCATCGAGCAAACGCAAGCCGACGCCCGCGCCGCGGTGGCCATCGCGCACGTACAGGCAGTCCATGTGCAGGAATTCGCGCGCACGCCAGGTGGAAAACTCGCGCGTGGCGGTGAGATAGCCGGCAGGCTTGCCGGCTTCGGCGATCCAGCCCACGAGCCGTGCAGGTTCCGCAAACAACGCACGCTCCAGCCTTGCGGGCAGCCCATCGGCGTCGAAAGGCGCACCCTCGTACGCGGCATGCTCGCCGCACATCGCCATCAGCGCCGGGATGTCGTGCCGTCGAACAGCACGCACGTTCATGCGAACGTCGCGCTTTTACGTGCCGCGGCAAGCGCGTCGATCAACGCGTCCAGATCGGCCTCGCATGTTTCATGGCTGGTGATGCAGGCACGCAGCACCAGCTTGCCGCGCAGACGCACCGTCGAAATCCACGCCGCACCCGAATCCACCACGTGCCGTTCCAGCGCTCGCACGGCGGCGTCATCGCCATTCGACGGCGCGAAGCACACCAGCGGCAGCGGCGTGCGGTTCAGCACCTCCCATCCGTTGTCCCGCAAGCGCACACGCAGCGCGTCACCCAGCCGAATCTGATGGCGGATCAGCGCGGCATAACCCTCGATGCCCCGCACCGCCAGCGCCGTGAACAGTTTCAGCCCGATGGCGCGGCGCGACCATTGGATCGAATGCAGGTATGGATCCTGCGCCGCCGCGGCCGAGGGCATGTAATCGGCACTGACCGCGAAGGCGCGTTGCAATCGATCGCGGTCCTGCCCCAGGTACATGCCGGCGCCCATCGGAACCGCCAGCCATTTGTGCGCATCGATGGTGACGCTGTCGGCGCGGTCGATGCCGTGCAGCCAACGCGTCGCATCCGGTTCCAGCAACACCGCACCCGCCCACGCCGCGTCCACGTGGCAATGCACGCCGAGTTTCCGCGCGAGGTCGGCGATGCCGCCCAGATCGTCGATGGCGCCATGCGCGGTCGTGCCCGCGGTCGCGACAATCAGCGCCGGATCGTAGCCCTCATCCCGTGCAATGAACGCCGCCAGATCCTCCGCGCACATCGCAATCCCATCACGCGCCGGCACCAGCCGCACCGCATCCGCGCCGAGCCCCGCCATGCGCGCCAGCTTGATCCATGCGAGATGCGATTGCGCCGAGGCGTAGATCCCCGGCCGCTTCCCGACAGCGCGCACGCCGGATTGCGCCCAGTCGGGATAACGGTGCGCCAGCGCCGCCAGCAACGCGGTGTGGTTGGCTTCACTGCCGCCGCTGGTGAACATGCCGGCGGCCTCCGCCTGCCAGCCAATCCGCTTGGCAAACTCGGCGATCACCCGGCGTTCGATGCGCACGGCCGCCGGAGCGTGGCTGTCCACGGCGAGTTGCGGATTGACCGCGGCGGCCATCAAATCGCCCGCGACGGCTTCGGCCAGCGGCGGCGGATTGAACAGGCCGAAATAGCGCGGATGATCGTTGCGGACACCACAACGTCCGAGCCAATCGAATAGCGCTTCGACCAGCGAATCCGGGTCTTGAGGCTGACGGAAATCGATGCCCGCGAGCCAGCGTTCGAACCCGGGCAGCGCGTCCGCCGACGCAACCCGTCCCTCGCCGCGGTTGGCGATGAAACGTTCTGCCAGCAAAGCGGTGGAAGCCAACGTGCTCATGCGGCGACCGATTCGTCGGCGGCAAGTGCGAAGCCCTCGTCCAGCCAGCCGGTGATGCCGCCGGCCATCAGTTTCACCGGATAACCGAGCTTCGCAAGCCGCACCGCCGCGCGCGCGGCGCCGTTGCAATGCGGGCCGGCGCAATAGGTGACGAACAGCGTGTCCCCCGGCCATTGCGCCATGCGCGAGCCGATGATCTTGCCGTGCGGGATGTTGATCGCGCCGGGCACGTGGCCCCTGGCGTACGCGGCCGGGCTGCGCGCGTCGATCAGGACGAAACCGGGATCGGGCGATTGCAGCGCGTCGTGCGTGTCCCAGCAGTCGGTTTCGAAACGAAACTGCGACTCGAAATGGGCGAGCGCCGATTCGGGCAACGCGGCGGGAACCTGCGTGACGGCATTGCGCATGTCGATGACCTCGAGTGAAGGTGCGGCCATTGTCCGCGCGGCACGGCGGCGCGATAATTGGCGCAATTGCCATCGTTCGATCAGATCATGCCAAAACGCCCGCCGCCGTCCAATCGCAACGTCGTTGCGCTGGTCTACGACGGCCTCTGCCTGTTCGAGTTCGCCTGCGCCACCGAAGTATTCGGTCTCGCGCGACCTGAAGCGGGGCCCGACTGGTATCGCTTCACGACGGCGTCGCTGGATGGGCGCGCGGTGCGCACGCAGCATCATGGCCGCATGCAACCCGATGGCGGTTTGGCGCTCCTGCGCCGCGCCGGCACGATCGTGGTGCCCGGGTGGCCGATCAATGCCGAGGTTCCGCAGCCGCTGGTTCGCGTCCTGCGCAGCGCGCACGCACGCGGTGCGCGGCTGCTGTCGATCTGTTCCGGCGCATTCTTGCTCGCGGCCACCGGCCTGTTGGACGGCCAGCGCGCCACCACGCATTGGCGCTACGCCGATGCGCTGGCCACGCGGTTTGCGAACGTCGGCGTGGATTCGGGCGTGTTGTACGTGGACGCGGGGCCATTGATCACGTCGGCAGGCAGCGCGGCCGGGCTGGATGCCTGCCTGCATCTGGTGCGGCGCGATTTCGGCAGCGCGCTGGCTAACCAGGTTGCGCGGCGCCTGGTGATTCCGCCGCATCGCGAAGGCGGCCAGGCGCAGTTCGTCGAGCGACCGGTCTCCATCCACGAGCGCGGATCGCTGTCGCCCCTGCTCGATCAACTGCAGCGCACGCTGGGCAAGCCGCACACGATTCCCGACATGGCACGCCGCGCCAACATGAGTGCGCGCAGCTTCATTCGTCACTTCAAATCCGCGACCGGTTTGCCGCCCGCGGAATGGCTGGTTGCACAGCGCCTGCAGTACGCGCGCGACCTGCTGGAGCGCTCGAAGCTTTCCGTCGAGACCGTTGCCGAGCGCAGCGGCTTCGGCACCGCGATCACCCTGCGCCATCATTTCAGGCGGCGGCTCGCGACCAGTCCGATGGCGTATCGCAAACGATTCGCGGCGTCGCGTCGTTAGCGTTCCAGCACCGCGACGTTCACGTCGGTGCGCCACTGGAAGCCGAGTTTCTCGTACAGCGCGATCGCGGAATGGTTGTCTTTCCACGCGTGCAGGAACGGCGTTTCGCCACGCGCTTCGATGCCTGCGCAAACGGTGGCCGACAAACGGCGCGCGAACCCGCGTCCACGGAAATCGGGGTGGGTACACACGCCGCTCAATTCGGTGTGGCCGGGCACGTGCATGCGCTCGCCCGCCATCGCGGCCAGCCGGCCGTCGATGCGGATGCCGATGAAGTGGCCCATCACGTGGGTGCGCGCGAGGAACGGTCCCGGCTGGGTGAGCTGCGCCAGTGCCAGCATCTCCGGCGCGTCGGCATCGCCGAGCGGCAGGATGGCGTCGTCGCCCGACTCCGCCGCGATCGAATGTGTCGCCACCATCTGCACGCCAAGCGCGGTTTTTGCCGCGTGCAGCGCCCCGGGTACCGCGATCTCCGGCACCTGCAACACGTAGACGTGTTCGCCGGGCTTCACCAACTCCGCCAACGCGGCCAGTGCCTCGGCGCCGCCGTCGCGCGCCGACGCGAACAGGTTCACGTCGGGCAGGTAGCGTTTCGCCAGCGCGCCGCCTTGCGATAACACCGCGTGTCGAGTGGCGAGGCTTTCCCAGACCGGTCGATCGAGCACGTGCATGGTCGTTCCCATGAAAAGACGGCGGCATTCGGGGGAATGCCGCCGTCATTTTCGAAACACCGGAACGATGCTGCAAGCCTTACGCCGCAACCTCCAGCGGAATCGCGTGTCCCGGCTCAGCATCCGGCGCAAAACGGCCCTGTTGCGCGAGCCGCGCGAACATCCCGCCGCGGCGGACCAGCTCGTCGTAGCGCCCCTGTTCGACGACGCAGCCCTGGTCCAGCACGAGGATGCGATCGGCATTGCGCACGGTGGAAAGCCGGTGCGCGATGATGAACGTGGTGCGTCCGCGGCTGAGGCGATCCAGCGCGCGCTGGATGCGCGCCTCGGTGATGCTGTCGAGCGCGCTGGTGGCTTCGTCGAGGATCAGGATCGGCGCGTCCTTCAACATCGCACGCGCGATCGTGAGGCGCTGGCGCTCGCCGCCCGAAAGCGAGCGGCCGCGCTCGGAAACCTGCGTCGCGTAACCGTCGGGTTTGGCACTGATGAAATCGTGCGCTTCGGCCGCGCGCGCCGCTGCCTCGATGCCGGCCGCGCCCACTGCGGGATCGCCCACCTTCAGGTTCTCCGCGATGCTGCGCTGGAACAGTCCGGCTTCCTGGAATACCACCGCGATGTTGCGGCGCAGGGAATCGATGTCGACATCGCGGATGTCATGGCCGTCGATGGTGATACGGCCGCGATCGGGATCATGGGCACGGTACAGGAGGCTCAGCGTGGTCGACTTGCCGGCGCCGGTCGGGCCGACCAGCGCGATGCGGCTGCCGGGTTCGGCCCGGAAGCTAAGGTCGTGCACGGATGATTGCCGGCCGTCGTAACTGAATTCGACGTGCTCGAACGCCACCTCGCCGCGCACCGGCGGCAGCGGCGGCGCATCGGGCGCCGACGCCATCACGGGCTTCACGTCCATCACTTCGAAGAAATCGCGCAGCGATTGCGATTGGAAGAACAGGTTCGAAATGAAGCTCGCGAATTGTTCCAGCCGCCCGATCAGCATCAGGGAAAAACCGACGAAGCTGACGATGCCGCCGATCGAGATCTGGCCCTTGGCGTGCAGCATCGCGCCCATCGCGAAGATCGCGACCACTGTGAGCGTGCTTGCCGCGCGGGTCGCGACCGACAGCGCGGCCCAGCCGTTCAGCACCGGGTACTGCGCCGCCAGTGCGCGCGCGGTCAATTTTTCGAGCGTGCCGACCTCGTCGTCCGCGCGGGTGAAGCTCTGCACCACCGCGACGTTGCCCAGCACGTCGCTGGCACGCGTCGAGATCGCGTGGAAATGTTCCTGCACCTCGGCCTGCGCCTTGCGGCTGCGCCGCACCCCCAGCACGTTGAACAGCGCGAAACCTGCGAGCAGGCCGACCATCAGCAGCGCGAGCCGCCAGTTGATGTGGAACGCGATCGGGACCATCACCACGATCGCCAGCAGCGTGGTCAGGTGTTCGCGGAAGAAGCTCAGCCACAGCGTGAACAGGTTGTCGGTGCCCGAATGCATGATGCGCTGCAGGCGGCCGGAATGGTGGTTGCGGTGGAACGACAGCGGCAGCGAGATCGCATGCCGGAAGTACGTCCGGATCGCCGCCAGCCGCCGGCGATGCGCCATGCGGTCGGCGTGCAGCGACACCAGCACGCCGGTCGCGACGCCGCCAAAGCCGACCAGCGCCCAGCCGCCGATCAGCAGCGCGAGGTTGTGCTTGGCGGGCATGGCCAGCGCATCGACCACGCGGCCGAACAGGATCGGCTCGACGAACAGCACGCAGGCCAGCGCAAGGTTGGCCAGCACAAGAAAAATCGCAAGCTTCCGCTCGGGTGCAAGCAAACCAAGCACCCGAAGATAAATTCGCCAGAGATACACGAGTGGACTCCCGGTCCAAAAGTTGCGCACTACTTAAGCAAACATGCGCTGGCGTCGCACTGAACAAAACCCGTGTCCGCGATGACTGTTCAGCCACGAGTGGGTCTGGGCCGTGAACGGCACCGCGGCTCGTTTTCCGGCTAACGGAACCGTAACCAACGCGTGCCGAGTGCAGGCGATCGCGGCGCCTCGCAAAACCATGCTCCCGGCGCCGCCCCCTGTTTCGTCATTCCGGGTTCTGCCGCCGATGAAGCCCGGCGTCAGCCCCGGAATGACCCTTGAAGCTTCTGCGGGCGCCTGCCCTGAATCGACACGGGGCTCAGTACGCGAATTCGCGGAACACCGGATCGACGCTGCCGTTCCACTCGGTGCGGAACAGCTCCAGCTTGCGCTCGGCCGGTGTCTGGTTGGCCTCGGCGAATTCGATCAGCGGCTGCAGGAACATCGTTTCGTCGGCGTCGTTGCGATTCAGCTTCGCGCGGCGCTTCAGCCCCCGCCCCGCGATCTCCAGCGCACGCAACGCCAGTTCGCGCACCGTCCCGCCGCGGAACGGCAGTTGCAATGCGCGCCTCGGCACGCCCCCGCGCAACGCGCGGCGCTCGGCCATCGAGAAATCCTTGACCAGGTCCCACGCGGCATCCAGCGCGGCGGTGTCGTACAGCAATCCCACCCAGAACGCCGGCAAGGCGCACAGCCGGTTCCACGGGCCACCGTCGGCGCCGCGCATCTCGAGATACTGCTTCAGGCGCACTTCCGGAAACGCGGTGGTCATGTGGTCGGACCAGTCGCGCAGGGTGGGTTTTCCGCCCGGCAGCGCGGGCAATTTGCCTTCGAGGAAAGCGCGGAACGACTGCCCGGCGCAGTCGATGTAACGACCATCGCGGTGCACGAAATACATCGGCACGTCGAGCAGGTAATCGACGTAACGCTCGAAGCCGAAACCGTCCTCGAACACGAAGTCCAGCATGCCGGTGCGATCCGGATCGGTATCGGTCCAGATGTGCGAGCGGTAACTCTGGAAGCCGTTCGGCTGGCCTTCCGTGAACGGAGAGTCGGCGAACAGCGCGGTCGCGATCGGCTGCAACGCCAGCGACACCCGGAACTTCTTCACCATGTCGGCTTCGTCGGCGAAGTCGAGGTTGACCTGCACGGTGCAGGTGCGGGTCATCATGTCGAGGCCGAGCGAGCCGACCGTGGGCATGTAGCGGCGCATGATCGCGTAACGCGCCTTGGGCATCCACGGCATGTCGGAACGTTTCCACTTCGGCTGGAAACCCATGCCGAGGATGCCGAGCTTGAGCGGTTCGGCGGCGACGCGCACGCAGTGCAGGTGTTCCTGCACCTCGCCGCAGGTCTGGTGGATGGTTTCCAGCGGCGCGCCCGACAGTTCCAGTTGGCCAGCGGGTTCCAGCGTCACCGACGCAGTGCCGCGCGACAGCGCGATCACGTTGCCGTCCTCCTCCACCGGATCCCAGCCGCAGCCGGCGATGCCTTTCAGCAGGGCGCCGATGCCGCGCTCGCCTTCGTACGGCGGCGGCCGCAAGTCGTCGGTGCGGAATACGAACTTCTCGTGCTCGGTGCCGATCTTCCACTGCGTCGACGGTCGACCACCGGCGGCGAGATACTCCACGAGTTGCGCGCGCCGTTCGATCGGTTGTTCGGCAACGTGGCTGGGACCGGACATGCGCAAGCCTTGAGAAGGGGCAAGGCGATCAAGATGGGGTGGTGTCGCGCGCCGCGCAAGTGGTTGCCGACGCATGATCGTCAGGCCAAGGGAACTTCTGGACCATCCCGATATTCGTCATCCCGGCGAAAGCCGGCACCCAGTGACTTTCGTGCAATGCACCAAAATGCGACGTCGCTGGGTCCCGGATATCACTTCGCGATTCCGGGATGACGAGCAGAACCGGCGCTTCACGCTTCCCGGATCTCACCCAGCAAAGCCGCAGTCGCGCTGCGTGCTTCGTCGAGGCCCGTACCGGCCGGCGCAGAAAACGCGATGGTCTGCGCGCGCCAGTGTTCCTTCGCGATTTCCGTGTCGACCTCGCGCTGGCGCGTGCGCGCCTGGGCGCGCGAAAGCTTGTCGGCCTTGCTGAGCAACACCACGCACGGCAGTTCGATCTCGGCGCAGTAGGCCAGCATCTGCCGGTCGAACGTGGTGAGCGCGTGCCGGATGTCGGCGATCAGCACCAGCCCGCGCAACGACTGGCGCTTGCGCAGGTAATGATCGATCGCCTGCCGCCAGTGGTCGCGCAAGCTGGGCGGCACCTTGGCGTAACCGTAACCCGGCAGGTCCACCAACCGGCGGCCGGCGCGCAGCGCCGTCTCTTTTTTTTCCGGCAGCGCGAATACCACCAGTTGCTGGGTCCGGCCCGGGGTCTTGCTGGTGCGCGCCAGCGCCGATTGGCCCACCAACGCGTTGAGCGCCGAGGACTTGCCGGCATTGGAACGCCCGGCGAACGCGATTTCCGCCCCCGCGTCCGGCGGCAACTGGTCGGGCCGGTGCGCCGCCAGCACGAATGCCGCGCCGCGGAGCGGGTTGTCGGACGGGTTCGTAGGTCCCTGTGCATGGGGCCCGGCCGGTCCGTGGCCAGGAAGACGTGTTTGACGCATGTTTGTACTCGCGGCGATAATCCCGCGGTTCGCGCCGGCCTCGATGCCGGTGCTCATGCTCACGGGAGAGAGGATTCTATGGGTTTCCGGCGCTCAGCAGCTGTCCTTGTCATGCTCGCCGCCTCGGCGCCGGTCGCGGTGGCATTGTCCGCGCCGCAGACCACGGCCGAATCGAAGCCGGCCACGTCGAGCGCGCCCGCCAGCGCGGCCAGCGCTGCCGCACCGGCCAGCGCGGAAAGCGCGTCCCGGGCCGCGGAAGCCGCGCTCGCGCAGCTTCAATCGGTGAATACCCTGCCCGGTGACGCCAAGGCCGGCCAGGCCAAGGCCGCCGCGTGCGGCGCCTGCCACGGCATGGATGGCAACTCCACCGACCCGCAGTACCCCAAGCTCGCCGGCCAGAGCGAGCAATACATCGTCAGCCAATTGATGCGCTTCAAGAGCGGCACCCGCCAGAACGCGATCATGCAGGGCATGGCGTCCACGCTTGCGCCGCAGGACATGCACGACGTCGGTGCGTACTTCGCCTCGCAGAAACGCCTGCCGGGCGTGGCCGACGAGAAGCTGGCCAGCGAAGGCGAGAAACTCTATCGCGAGGGCGATTCCGGCCGCGGCATCCCGGCCTGCATGGCCTGCCACGGCCCGGATGGCGCCGGCAATCCCGGCTGGCGCGTGCCGAACATCGGCGGCCAGCACGCCGATTACGTGCAGACGCAACTGAAGGCATGGCACGACGGCGCCACCTGGGGCAGCGACGCGCACGCGAAGATCATGCCGGCGATCTCCCAGCACCTGACGGAACAGGACATTTCCGCGGTGTCGAGCTATGTCGAAGGCCTGCACGCCGCGCCGGAAACCAATGCCACGGCCAAGTCCGGCGCCATGGATTGAACCCGCCGCGCCCGCGCGCGGTCCAAAGCGGGAATGGGCCGGCCCAACTCGCCGGCCAATCTTCCGAAACCCGGGGATCCGAGCATGATCAAACGCACCGCCCTGTCCTTGTTGCTGGTCGCCCTCGCCGGTGTCGCGTTCGCGCAGACGCCGCAGCAGTGGACCGAAGGCAAGCAGTATTTCGCCATCCCGAATCCGCAGCCGACCGGCCAGCCCGACAAGGTCGTGGTGACCGAGGTGTTTTCGTTCGGCTGCCCGGCGTGCAACCAGTTCCAGCCTTTCATCGACAAGCTGCGCGCCGAACTGCCCGCCGGTACGGTGCTGCAATTCGTGCCGGCCAGCTGGCACCCCAACGAAGACTGGCCCGTGTTCCAGCGCACGTATTTCACCGCCAAGGCGCTGGGGCTGGACAACCAGGCATCGCATGACGCCATGTTCAAGGCGATCTGGGGCCCTGACGGTCCGCTCGCCACCTACGATCCAGCCACCCAGCGTCCCAAGGCCGAGGCCAGCCTGCCCAAGATCGAGGACGTCGCCAGGTTCTACGGCAAGTTCGGCGCCAAGCCGGACGAGTTCGTCGCGACCGCCAATTCGTTCGCGGTCAACCTGGAGATGAAGCGTGCCGACCAGCAGATCATGGCGTGGGGCGTGGACAGCACGCCGACCATCGTGATCGACGGCAAATGGCGGCTGACCCCCGCCTCGGCACAGGGCGGGCAACAGGCCGTCGACCTGACGCTGTTCCTCGTGAACAAGGAACTGGCCGCGAAGCAGGCCAAGTGAGATGGGCATGGCGCGGATGATCCGCTGGGTGTTGCTGGCCTGCGGCCTGCTGCTGGCGGCCGCGTGTTCGGCGCACAACGAAGGCGGCAACGGCAGCGCCGCCGCACCGGCCAGTGCCGCATCCGCTGCAACGGTTGCGAGCGCGCCGGCGCCCGCAAGTTCGATGCAATTCACCGAAGGGCAGCAGTACGTCAAGCTGGCGCTTCCGGCCGGACAGGCGCAACCCACCGGCCCGGTGGAGGTGGTCGAGGTGTTTTCGTACGGCTGCCCGCACTGCGCGGAATTCGCGCCGTACATGGACAAGCTGCGCGCCGAACTGCCGAAGGACATCGAGGTGCGCTACATGCCGGCGGTGTTCAGTGCCGCCTGGATGCCGTACGCGCAGGCCTTCTACGCGGCTAAGCAACTCGGCGTGCTGGAGCAGACCCACGACGCGCTGTTCCAGGCGATGCTGGAACACTACCCGCTCAATTCCCTGCAGGACATGGCGATCTGGTACGGCCGCCACGGCGTGGATCCGCAGAAGTTCATGGCCGCGGCCACCAGCGCGGAAACCACCAGGCAGATGACCGATGACCAGCACACCGAGATGGGCTGGGGCATCGACGCCACGCCCATGCTGGTGGTCGGGCGCCGCGCAAGCGATGCGCAAGGCGTGCCGTTCGTCGCGCTGATGCGCAGCGCGGAAGTCGGGAGCTACGCACAGCTCCAGCAGGTTGGCCTCTGGATGGCCCGGCAGGTCGAGCAACGCTGAGACGCGCACGCCGTCACGCGGCGTACGCCGGCAAAGTGCTAGGCTGATCCGATCATGAATCTCAAGCCCGCCGCGGCGCCGGCCGACAACACCCTGCGCATCCTCAGCTGCAACATCCTCGCCGGCGCGAGCGTGAAGCGTTACCACGAGTACTTCACCCGCAGCTGGGGCGCGGTACTGCCGGGCCGATACAAGCTCGGCAATCTTGACACGCTTGCGCGTTCGATTGCCGATTTCGACGTGATCGGCCTCCAGGAGGCGGATGCCGGCAGCATCCGCTCCGGTTTCCTCAACCAGACGCGCTACCTCGCGGAAAACGCGGGTATGCCCTACTGGAGTCACCAGCCCAACCGCAATCTTTCCAACGTCGCGCACACCGCCAATGGCCTGATCAGCCGCACGCAGCCGGTCGAAGTGCTCGATTACCCCCTGCCCGGCCGGTTGCGCGGACGCGGCGTGCTGCTGGCGCGCTACGGCGTGGGTCGCGAAGCCCTCACCGTTGCGGTGGCGCACCTGTCCCTCGGCGTGCAATCGCGCCAACGGCAGCTCGACTTCATCGCCGACCTGCTGCACGATCGGCCCAACGCGGTGCTGATGGGCGACTTCAACTGCCCGCCCGACGGCCCGGAGCTGCGCGGCCTGTTCGCGCACACCTCGCTGGCGCCGCCGGCGCATCCGCAACCGACGTTTCCGAGTTGGCGGCCGCAACGGGCGATCGACCACATCCTCGTGACTTCGCGCATCGAGGTCGACCGGATGTGGACACTGCCCGCCGCGTTTTCCGATCATTTGCCGCTGGCCGCGGAGATCCGGGTACCGGTGGCCGCGTTGCAAGCCGCCGCAGCCTGAACCGCGTTCCCTGCATCAACCAGACGCAGCGCCGGCACCATCGAACCCGGGAAAGCGTCACCGTGCGGTGCGCGCGACCGCATGTACACGCGGCTGGAACATCCATCCAACGATTCGCCGGAGCGGTTCGTCTAGAATCGTCCGGATGCAAATGGTCTTGTTGAAGAACGCGCCGCGAGGCGCATGGACGCGTCGGTTCGCAGTGGTGGCGCTCTCGACGATCGCCGCGGTCGCCACGGCGCAAGCACCCGCGCCTGCACCCACGCGGCAGCAGCAGCGCGATGCGTTCCGCACCGCCTATGCCGCCGCGGAGGCCGGGCAGGATTGGCGTCCGTTCGCGAAGGGGCTCCAGGATTACCCGCTGTATCCGTATCTCGAAGCGGCGGCGTTGCAGCACGACATCAAGACAGCGACACCGGCGGCGATCGATGCCTACCTCGCGCGCTACCCCGATCTGATTCCGGCGGGCGACCTGCGCAATGCGGCACTGCGCTGGACGGCGCAGCAGAAGGACTGGGCGACGTTCCGGCACTTCTACGAGCCGGGGCTCGGCGACACGTTCACCTGTGATGCGCTGCAGGCGAACCTCGCCGATGGCAAGCGGCTCGATTTCGATCGCGACCTCGCGCAGCTTTGGCAACGGACGCAGTTGCCATCAGCCTGCACGCCGGTGCTGCAAGCCGCCGCCGCACAGGGCTTGCTGACGCCGCAGCGGGTGTGGGACCGGATCGAACGCGCCGCCGACGCGGGCAACGCTTCCACGATCGACCAATCCGCGAGTTGGTTGCCGGACGACCAGGGCGCCGTCGCGATGCGCATCGCCGATGCGCTGCGTTCGCCAGCGACAGTGCTCAAGCAGGCGTCGACCTTTGCCGACACGAAGCACGATCGCGAAGCGGTCGCGCGCGCGCTGATGCGGATGGCGCGCCGCGACAGCGCGCAGGCACAAACGTATTGGGAGGCGCTGTCGAAGCGCTTCGCGTTCGACCAGGAGCAACGCCATCGCCTGCTCGGCATGCTGGCGCTGTACAACGCGGTGGATGCAGGCCCCGACGCGATCACGCGCCTTGCGGACTTGCCGGCCGCCGCACAAACCGATGCGACCCGCGAATGGCGCGTGCGCGCGGCGGTGGCGCAGGGCGACTGGCAAGCCGCCGCGGCCGCGATCGAGGCGCTGACGCCCGAAGAAATGCAGCGCGACGAATGGCGCTACTGGCAGGCGCGCGCCGCGCAGAAACTCGGTGACGATGCGGCCGCGCTGGACGGCTACACCGCGCTGGCGCAACAGGCGACGTTTTACGGGTTCCTCGCGGCCGACCGCGCCAACCTCGATTATTCGATCTGCCCCGAGACGGTCGCGATCGATCCCGCCGCCGACCGGCAACTCGAAGCCGTGCCGGGCCTCGCGCGCGCGTTCGAGTTCTTCGCGCTGGACATGCTGCGGCCGGCGCGCCGCGAATGGAATCGCGCCTTCCCGGACCTGACGCCCGGCCAGCAAAAGCAGGCCGCGGCGCTGGCCTCGCGCAAGGGCTGGTACGACCGCGCGGTGTTCGCGTTCGGGAAGTCGGGCGACGTGCAGTACTACGCGCTGCGTTTCCCGCTGGCCGACAAGGATCGCGTGGTCGCTTCCGCCGAGCGCGCGGGCATCGATCCGGCCTGGGCATTCGCGATCATCCGCGCCGAGACCGCCTGGCAACCCGACGCGCAATCGGGCGCCGATGCGCGCGGCCTGATGCAGCTGCTGCCGGGCACCGCGAAGCTGGTGGCGCGCCGCAGCGGCCTTCCCTATGACGGGCCGGCGAGCCTCTACGAGCCGGCCATCAATATTCCGCTGGGCACGCAATACCTCGCCAACCTGGCGGCGCGCTTCAACGGCAGCCCGTGGCTGGCGTCGGCCGCGTACAACGCGGGACCGGGCAACGCGCAGCGCTGGGTGGACGCGCGCGGCAACCTCGATCCGGAGGTGTTCATCCTGTCGATGCCGTTCAACGAAACGCGCGACTACGTGACGCGCGTGTTGTCGTTCGCGACGATCTACGGTTGGCGGCTCAACGGCGATCCGGTGCCGGTCTCCTCACGCCTCCCCGCGATCGGCACCCCGTATGATCCGCCAGCGGACCCGGCACGCAAGCAGGTCGTGTGCCGTGCGTCCGACGCGGCGGCTGCCGCACCGGTTTCCCCCGCCTCCGCAGGGAGTGCTTCGCCATGAATCCGAAACATTACGCAGTCCTCGGCGGCACCGGTTTCATCGGCCGCCATCTGCTTGCGGCGCTGGCCGGTGCCGGATGCAAGGTCACAGTGCTCAGCCGCAACCGCGAACAAGGCCGCGCGATCAGCGTGCTGCCCTACGTGCACACCGTCAGCACCGACGTCTACAACCGCAAGGCGCTGGAGAAGCAATTGGCCGGCCACGACGCGGTCGTCAACCTGGTCGGTATCCTCAACGAATCCGGTCGCGACACGTTCACCCACGCGCACGTCGACCTGACCGCGTCGCTGATCGCGGCCTGCCGGCAGGTGGGGATTCGGCGCATCCACCAGATGAGTGCGCTGAACGCCGGCGAGCGCGCATCGAAATACCTGAAGACGCGCGGCGAAGCCGAGGCCCAGGTGCGCAATTCCGGCATGGACTGGACGATCTATCGCGCCAGCGTCGTGTACGGCAACGACGACGGCCTGGTATTCCGGTTCCTCAAGCTGCTGCAGATGACCCCGGTCCTGCCGCTCGCCCAGCCCCACGCGAAGTTCGCGCCGGCCCATGTCGGCGACGTCGCCCAGGCCATCAAGCGCTGCCTTACCGGCCGCGGCGGCACCGGCAAGATCTTCGAGTTGTACGGACCCGACACGTTCGAGCTGGTGCAGATGGTGCGGATGGTCGCCGACGCCGCGGGCCTGCGCCGCGCCGTGCTGCCGCTGCCGCACGCACTCGGCTGGCTGCAGGCGATCGCCGCCGAACTGATTCCTGGCAAACCGTTCTCGCGCGACAACTTCAATTCCCTGAAGCTGGATTCGGTCGGCAGCCGCGACGGCTTCGGAGAACTCGGCATCACGCCGCGCCGGTTCGCGGCGATGCTGCCGGTGGTGCTGGGCGCCTGGTCGCGCGAACGCCGCTTCGACCGGGCGCGCCTGATCCAGGGCTGACATGATGCCCAAACGCGATCACCGCGTGTACCTGGTCGGCGGCGCGGTGCGCGACGAACTGCTCGGGCGCGCGCATTTCGATCGCGATTTCGTGGTGGTCGGGGCGGCGCCCGAGGAGCTGCTGGCCGAAGGTTACCGCCCGGTCGGCAAGGACTTCCCGGTGTTCCTGCACCCCGACACCGGCGAGGAGTACGCGCTGGCGCGCACCGAGCGCAAGACCGGCCCGGGCTACCACGGCTTCACCTTCCACGCCGCCCCCGACGTGACGCTGGATGAGGACCTCGCGCGCCGCGACCTCACCATCAACGCGATGGCGCGCGACGAGTCCGGCGCACTGGTCGATCCGTACCACGGGGCGGACGACCTGCGCGAAAAGATCCTGCGCCACGTCTCGCCCGCCTTCGCGGAAGACCCGGTGCGCATCCTGCGCGTCGCGCGTTTCCTCGCCCGCTACGCGCCGCTCGGCTTCAAGATCGCCGAAGAGACCATGGCGTTGATGCGCGCGATGGTCGAGACCGGCGAAGCCGCGCACCTGGTGCCCGAGCGCGTGTGGTCGGAGACCCGCAAGGCGCTGGCCGAACCCCAGCCCGCCGCCTTCGTGCGCGCCCTGCGCGAATGCGGCGCGCTGGCGGTGCTGTTTCCGGAAATCGACGCGCTGTACGGCGTGCCGCAAAGTCCGCAGCACCACCCGGAAGTCGATTGCGGCGCACACCTGGAACTGGTGCTCGACCAGTGCGCACAGCTCGCGCCGGGCGACGATCTTGCGGGCTTCTGCGCGCTCACCCACGACCTCGGCAAGGCGCTGACGCCCCGCGACGTGCTGCCGCGCCACATCGCCCACGAGCACCGCGGCCTGAAACCGCTGGCCGCATTGTGCGAACGCCTGAAGGTGCCGGTCGAGTACGCGCAACTGGCCGCGCTCACCTGCCGCCATCACCTGGATTCGCATCGCGCGCTGGAATTGAAACCCGCCACGGTGCTGATGCTGCTGGAAGCTTTCGACGCGTTCCGGCGCCCCGAGCGGCTGGAGCCGTTCCTGATCACCTGCACCGCGGACAAGCGGGGGCGCCTGCAGCACGAGCACGACGCTTATCCGCAGGCCGACTTCCTGCGCGCCGCGCGCGATGCCGCGCGCACGGTCACCGCGCAGCCATTCCTCGAACAAGGGCTCACCGGCACCGCGGTCGGCGAGGCGATCCGGCGCGCACGCATCGAGACGATCGCGGCCATCGACCGTGCACCGTTTCAAGCGGTCGGATAACGCTGCCGCAGAAATGCATGGAACGCGCGCAGCGACTGCGCGTCGCCGCCGCGCGGGCGGCCGGGCCGGTCCGCATCGTTCCACGCGTACACATCGACGTGCAGCCACGGCACGGTGCCCGGCACGAAGTGCTGCAGGTACAGCGCGGCGGTGATCGCGCCGGCGTGGCGCGAGGCGCCGGTGTTGCAGGTATCGGCGAACGCCGACACCAGCATCGCGCGGTACGGTTGCCACAGCGGCAAACGCCACACGGGATCGTGCTGCGCGCGCGCGGCGTCCAGCAGCGCATCGGCGATGTCGTCGCGGTTGGCGAACACGGCGGGCAGGTCGGGTCCGAGTGCCACGCGCGCGGCACCGGTCAGCGTCGCGAAATCGATCAGCAGATCGGGCTTGCGCTCGACCGCCAGCGCCAGCGCATCGCACAGGATCAGCCGGCCTTCGGCATCGGTGTTGTCCACTTCCACCGTGACGCCGGCGCGGGTGCGAACGATGTCGCCCGGACGCATCGCGTCGCCCGCCACCGCGTTGTCCACGGTCGGGATTACCAGCAGCAGGCGCACCGGCAGGTTGGACGCCATCACCAGTTGCGCCAGCGACAGCGCGTGCGCGGCGCCGCCCATGTCCTTCTTCATCCAGCGCATGCCGTCGTGGGTCTTCAAGTCCAGGCCGCCGGTGTCGAAACACACGCCCTTCCCGACCAGCGCAAGCAGCGGATGCTTCGGGTCGCCCCAGCTCAATTCGATCACGCGCGGCGCGCGCGGACTGGCACGGCCCACCGCATGCACGGTCGGGAAGCCGGCCTTCAGCAAACCATCGCCGCTCCACTCGCGGCATCGGGCACCGAAACGCCCGGCGACTTCGCGGACCGCGGCGCACACTTCGGCCGGTCCCAGATCCTGCGCGGGCGTGTTGATCAGGTCGCGGATGCGCCCGACGGCTTCAACGGTCGGCGCCACGTCGTCCAGCACCGCGCGCGGCAGCAGCAGGCGCGCGGGTTTGGCGTGCGGGTCCCGGTAACGCTCGAAGCGGTAACTGCCGAGCGCCCAGCCGAGCGCCGCATCGCGTGCCGGCAACGCATCGCCATCGAGGCGGTAATCGCCGACCGGCAACCGGCAGGGCAATGCGGCGAGTGCGAACGGCGGTGATGCGGCATCGAAGCCGCACACGACGCGTGCGGCAGCGCCTTGCGCATCGGGCAACACGCAGAACGCGCCCGCCTGCGCGGCGAAGCCGCTGGCTTCCGCCCAGCGCCGCTGGCGCGCACCCAGCGTCTTTGCGAAATCCGCCCAGTTCGCGCCCGTGACCGGCGCCAGCGGCAGTGCGCGGCGCCCACGCCGGTCGGCGCCCAGGCCGTTCAAGCGCCGCGCGCCGGGAAGCGGACCGTGTGCATCACGCCGGGGCCCCGGATCAGCACGCCGTGGCGTTCGCTGCGCAGCCGTCGGTGCCCGCGCTTGCACGCGAAGGGGCGAGCTTCAGTTCCTGCCCGACCTTCAGCATGTCGCCGTGCAAATCGTTCCACTTGCGCAGATCCGCAACGCTCACCGAATGCGCCTGCGCGATCTTGGACAGCGTGTCGCCGCTGACGACCTCGTAGGCAGGCGCTGCGGCGGGCGAATCGGTGGCAGCCTGCGGCGATGGATCGACGCCCGCGGCGGTGGCCATGGCGATGCGTTCCTGGTTGGCCGCGGCGACCTGCCTGGCTGCGGCTTCCTGCAGCTTCATCGCATGCGCCAGATCGGCGGACTGGCTGGACAGCCGTTCGAATTCCGCGCCCGGCGCGTACTCGGCCGGCAGGCCCTCGGCCACCATCCTCGCCCCGAGCAGGTTGATGCGATCCTTCTCGGCCCTGGAATTCAGCACCACGGCCTGCGTGTACGGCAGCAAGTCGTGATTGCGCAGGATGCCGGCAGCCTTGTCGCCACCGAGGAAGGTGAGGAATTTCTGGATGGTATCGACCTTCGGGCTGTCCGCCTTGTAGGCCAGATAGATCGTCAGCGGCAGGGGGTACGTCGCGTTTTCCAGCGTCGCCAGCGTCGGCATCACGCCTTCGATCGGGATGATCTTGATGCCCTTTTCGCGACGCGCGTGCACCAGTGTCGACAGCGCCAGCGCCTTGCCGTCCAGCGACACTTCCTGCTGCAGCGAATCGATGTTGATGAACAGGCGCGGCACCGCGACCGGATTGTCGCCATTGCCGAACATCAGGCGTCGGAAGCTGAACTGCACGCCGTCCAGCGGCGAGGCCACGCCGTCGAGGTCGATCTTTTCGTCGCGGCCGCCGACCTGCGACCAGTTGGTGATCTTGCCGTAGTAGATGTCGTGCACCTGCTTGAGCGTGAGGTTGCTCACCGGGTTCGACACGTTGGTGATCATTACCAGCGCGTCCCACGCCACCGGAGCGAACACCAACCCGGCTTCCTGCACGCGCTTGAAGTAACCCGGGCGCGCGCTGGCCGCAATGTCGACCGTGCCGGCCAGCGCCTGGTCGATGCCGTCCACGGTGTTGAAGGGCTGAATCTCGAGGCGGCCTTCGCCGGATTCCGCGAACGCTTTCGCGACCGCGGCGACCAGGCCCTCGGTACTGACCTGGTCGCCGCGCACGACCAGCGCGGGGCCGGATTGCTTGTGGTGGCGGCTGGAATGTTTGGCCGGCGCCGCAGTGGCGGCGAAGGCGAAGACCAGCGAGAACGAAGCAGCGAGCAGGACCAGCGAACGTGCGGACATGTACGAAATACCGTGTGGATGGTGCGAGGGAAGCACGCCACGGATTATGGCGGAATCGATCGCGCCTGCGACAACGTCGTTCAGCTTCGTGCCCCGCATTTGACGACGGTGCTCACGTTTCCGGCAGCCATTTCATGTCGTGCGGAGGGCGGTCGCGAAAGTCGCGGCCACGGCGTTCCTGGCCCGGGATGGCGGGCTTTGGCGGTCCAGGCGCTCCATGACCGGTGACACCGGTGACCGCGGCGCCGGGGCAAGCGGCGATCACGGACAGCCGCGTCACATCTGGATCTGCACCAGCTGACCGTCGCGCACCAGCGCCAGCAGCAGCACCCGCGGATGCAGCGAGAACACCCGGCGCAGTTGCGCAAGATCCGGCGTCGCCACGTTGTTGACGCCGACGACCACGTCGCCGCTCGCCAGTCCGTTGTGCGCCGCGCGGCTGCCCGGCGCCACGTTCGCAACCGTCACGCCTTCCACGCCGCCGCCCGAAGGCGCATCGGCGAAGCTGGCGCCGGCAAGCCGCGGATCCAGCGAGGCACCGTCGGCCTGGTTGTTGGCCGCGGTCAGTTTCGCATCGATCGTGAGCGGCTTGCCGTTGCGATCGACGCCCAGTGCCAGCGTGCTGCCCACCGTCGCGAGGCCTTGCGCATTGCGCAAATCCTGCGCATCGGCGACGGCTTTGCCGTTGACGCTGGTGACCAGATCGCCGGGCTTCAGCCCCGCCTTGGCAGCCGGCGAATCCGGCATGACGTTGGTGATCAGCGCGCCGCTGGAGGCCTTGATGCCGAGCGCGGCGGCCACGCGCGGCGACAGGTCCTGCGCGTCCACGCCCAGCGTGCCGCGCTCCACCTTGCCGTGCGCGATCAACTGCTTCATCACCTCGGCGGCGAGATCGGAGGGAATCGCGAAACCCAGCCCCGCGCTGGCGCCCGAGGGCGAATAGATCATCGAATTGATGCCGACCAGTTCGCCGGCGAGGTTCACCAGCGCACCGCCGGAGTTGCCGGGATTGATCGAGGCGTCGGTCTGGATGTAGTTCTGCACGCCGTTGCGGCGCAGGTCCTGGCGCTGCAGGCCGGACACGATGCCCGAAGTCGCCGACTGGCCGAGCCCGAACGGATCGCCGATCGCCACCACGAAATCGCCCACCCGCAGCTTCGTGGAATCGGCCATGGGCAGCGCGACCAGGTTCGGCGCCTGGATCTGGATCACCGCGAGGTCGGTGGTCGAATCCGCACCGATCAGCTTGGCCTTGTACGACTTGCCGTCGGTGAGCGTCACCTTGACGTCGTCGGCACCCGCGATCACGTGGTTGTTGGTGAGGATGTAGCCGTCCTTCGCGTTGACGATCACGCCCGAACCCAGCGACTGCTGCACCAGCTCGCGCGAGGGCGGTTCGGCCGGCAGCCCGAAGAACTGGCGCATGATCGGATCGCTGAAGAACGGGTTCACCGCGACCCGCCGGTGGCTGGTCGAGGAAATGTTCACCACGGCCGGCGAGACCTTGGCCAGCATCGGCGCCAGCGACGGCAGCGCCTGTCCGTTCACCGCGGCCGGCAGCGTGCCGGCCGCGGCGGGCAGTGCGCAGGCCAGGGCGAGGGCGAGAGCGACGACGAGGCAAGACGAACGGCGGGTGCGCGTGGCGGGCGACATGGCGGCTCCTTTCAAGGTTCGAACCCGTCCATTATCGGACAAGCGGCAGGCCCGGTGCCCTGGGGTTTTCCGCGCCACCATGCGGTCCATGCGGAACCTGCAAAATTTTTGCGCGCGCCCCTTTACAGGCCTGACCGGTCAGCGTAGGGTTGACTCCCGCTCGTGATCACAACATCTTGTGTCCTGGGCTGTCGCAGGGCCCAAGAGTTTGGCTTCAAGGCAGCTTCGCGTCGGGGGACAATCGGATGGTGATCGGGTGGTTGAGCGGGGCACGCCAGGGCGTCGGGAATCGATGCGGCGCGGCCCTCTCGCAGAAATCGGACCCTTGAACGCGGCGCCAGACGGCGCGGCGGCAGGGGATATTCGTCGGCATCCGGGCGTCCAACAAGAACCCGGAAGACACGGAGGCACATGACAAGATGGGTACGGCGCGGGCACAACAGATAGCGCGGGTGGTCACGGAGGTTCCCCTGCAACCGGCATCACTGGACATCTGGGACAAGAAATACCGCCTGAAGACCAAGCAGGGCGAACCGGTCGATGCGACCGTGGACGACACCTGGTCGCGGGTCGCGCGCGCACTGGCCGACGTCGAGACCACCCCGGAGCTGCGCGAGAAGTGGCACGAACGCTTCCTGTGGGCGTTGCGCCACGGCGCGATCCCGGCCGGCCGCATCACCTCCAACGCCGGCGCCCGCGAGCACAAGCCGGCCACCTCCACGATCAACTGCACCGTGTCGGGCACCATCACCGACTCGATGGACGACATCCTGGAAAAGGTCCACGAGGCCGGCCTGACGCTCAAGGCCGGCTGCGGCATCGGTTACGAGTTCTCGACGCTGCGCCCGCGCAACGCCTACGTGTCCGGCGCCGGCGCCTACACGTCGGGGCCGCTATCGTTCATGGATATCTACGACAAGATGTGCTTCACCGTGTCCTCGGCCGGTGGCCGGCGCGGCGCCCAGATGGGCACGTTCGACGTCGCGCATCCGGACGTCAAGGAATTCATCCGCGCCAAGCGCGAGGACGGACGGTTGCGCCAGTTCAACCTCTCGCTGCTCGTCACCGACGGCTTCATGCAGGCGGTGGAATCGGACGCCGACTGGCCGCTGGTGTTCCCGGTGCACGTCAAGGAGAAGGACGAAGTCGACCTCACGGACGCCACCAAGGTCGTGTGGCGCGAGTGGCCCAGCCACGACAACTACATCGTGCGCGACGACGGCCTGGTCGCATGCAAGATCTACGGACACCTGCGCGCGCGGCACCTGTGGGACATGATCATGGTCTCGACGTACGACTACGCCGAGCCCGGCTTCATCCTGATCGACCGCGTCAACGAGATGAACAACAACTGGTGGTGCGAGCAGATCCGCGCGACCAACCCTTGCGGCGAACAGCCGCTGCCGCCGTACGGTTCGTGCCTCCTGGGTTCGGTGAACCTCACCCGTTTCGTGCGCGACCCGTTCGGGCCCAAGGCGCATTTCGACATGGACGAGTATCGCGAGGTGGTGAAGGTGTTCACCCGCATGCTCGACAACGTGGTCGAGGTGAACGGCCTGCCGCTTGAGCAGCAGCGCAACGAGATCATGGCCAAGCGCCGCCACGGCATGGGCTTCCTGGGTTTGGGTTCCACGCTGGCGATGCTGAAGCTGCGCTACGGTTCGGACGAAGCGGTGAAATTCACCGAGGACGTCTCGCGCGAAATGGCGCTGGCCGGCTGGGAAGTGGCGCTGGAACTGGCGAAGGAAAAGGGTTCGGCACCGGTGCTGCAGCAGGACTACGCCGTCACCGGCGACATGCTGCGCAAGCGTCCGGAAATGGCGCGCGACGGTTACAAGGTGGGCGATTCGATTCCCGGCCGGGTGCTGCACGCGAAGTATTCGCGCTACATGCAGCGCGTCGCCCAGGTCGCGCCGGAACTGGTCGATGCGCTCGCCGAAACCGGCGCGCGCTTCACCCACCACACCTCGATCGCGCCCACCGGCACGATCTCGCTGTCGCTGGCCAACAATGCCTCCAACGGCATCGAGCCTTCGTTCGCGCACAGCTATTCGCGCAACGTGATCCGTCCCGGCCGCAAGACCAAGGAGAAGGTCGAGGTGATGAGCTATGAACTGCTGGCGTACCGCGCGCTGATCAACGCCGATGCCAAGCCGGGTTCGGACGAGCCCAACGAGAAGCTGCCAGACTACTTCGCGGCCGCCGACGACATCAGCCCGATGCAGCACGTGGACATGCAGGCCGCGGCGCAGAAGTGGGTGGATTCGTCCATTTCCAAGACCGCCAACGTGCCGACGGATTATCCGTACGAAGACTTCAAGGACATCTACTTCCACGCCTACAAGAAGGGCCTCAAGGGCTGCACCACCTTCCGCTTCAACCCGGCCGCCTTCCAGGGCGT
>JBDZUX010000073.1:0-4399 GCA_040255405.1 Lysobacteraceae bacterium | reverse complement strand
CGTCATGCGATTCTGTGGGTTGGGCTGAGCTTGCGAAGTCCAACGCTTTCGGATGTCCAGCCGCCCGGCGTCAGGAGCCGTTTCACTCCCGCGCAACCCGCAAGCACCCGCTCGTCAGGGGCGTGCGGGCGTGAGGAGAAACCCGGCCAATTTTTCGTAGTGGGGGCGGCATTGGTCGGCGAGTCGTTGCTGGAACGCCGTGAGCTTGCCGTCGCGCGCCCGGTACGGCGCAAAGCCCGTCGAGCGTTCGACGGCGGAATACCAGTGCGGTGCCCACACGCCGTCCGAGGCGCGCGGGCCGGGCGGCCAGTGCAGCATGCGTTCGCTGAAAGGAATGCCGAGCTTCCCGCACAACGCGCCCAGGGTTGCGCGCGGGTCTTTCAGTACATCGGTTGCGTCGATCACCGGTGGCGCGTGGCCGAGTTTGTCGCAGACGTGGTCGAACAGGCGCGCCTGCTGCTCGAAGCCAAGCTCCCAGGCCGCGGCGTCGGGGCGCTGGATGGTGAAGGACGCAACCACCTGTTCCGGGGCGCGGATCAGGAAGCAGTTGGTGACATGATCGATCCAGTCCAGCAGCATGACCGGCAACATGTGCTGGGTCATGTGCTTCTGGTACCAGATCGGTTTGCCGCCCGGAATCGGGCCGGTCAGCATCGCCGCGACCGCTGCCGCGTCCGTGACTTGCGATGCGAGCACTTCCTCGCGGCCGGGATGATCGACGCCCGTTGCTTGCAGGTAGTGCGCGTAGAACGGTTCGTCGATCACTGCCGTGTCGCCCCGGTTTTCCCAGGCGCGCATCATCGCGGTGGAGATGTTGCGCGGACCGGACCACATCGCGATGCGCAAGCCGTCGCGCACGGTCATATCCGCGCGCCCGCGCGGCTTTCGGTTTCCACGAGCTGTTTGTAGACGTCCTGCAGGCGCTTGCACATCGGGCCGCGCTGGCCGTCGCCGATGGTGCGTCCATCTATTTCGTGTACCGGCGTCAGGCCGGCGAACGTGCCGGTGACGAATGCTTCGTCGGCGCCGTACACGTCGGTCAGGCTGAAATCCTTCTCGAATACGGGAATCGAGTGGTCGCGGCACAGGCGCACCACATTGGCGCGGGTGATCCCGCCAAGGCAATACTTGCCGGTGGACGTCCACACCTCGCCTTTGCGCACGACGAAGAAATGCGTGGAATTGCACGTGGCGACGAAGCCGTGCGGATCGAGCATCAGCGCCTCGTCGTAACCGGCCTTCTGCGCCTGGATGCAGGCGAGGATGCAGTTGAGCTTCGAATGGCTGTTGAGCTTCGGGTCCTGCACATCGGGCGCACCGCGGCGCACGTGCACGGTGAACAGGCGGATGCCGCGCTCGACGGTTTCCGGCAGCGGCTCCTTGTACTCGGGCACGATCACGATGGTTGGCGGGCCGATCACGAAGCGCGGATCCTGGTGCGGCGTGGCCTTGATGCCGCGCGTCACCATCAGGCGGATGTGCACGTGGTCGCGCATGCCGTTGGCGCGCAGCGTTTCGATGATCCGCTGCGTCAGTTGCGCGCGCGTCAGACCGATGTCGAGATCGATCGCTTTCGCGCCTTCGTACAGACGGTCGAGGTGCATGTCCAGGAAGGGCAGGCCGCCATCGTGCACGCGCAGGCCTTCCCACACCCCGTCGCCCAGCACGTAGCCGGCGTCGAACACCGAAACCCTGGCCTCGTCGCGCGCGACCAGTTCGCCGTTCAAGTTGATCCTGATCGCGGCGTTGCGCGCATCGGGTGTGTAGTCGTGGGTGCCTTTGCTCATGGCCGTACCTGGAGAAGTCGACCCGCCGAGTCTATCGCGCGATCAGGGGCTGGCGAAGGACGCGCCCGCGCGCATCGGCTTGCGCAGCGTGGCGAGCGACGCTGCACAAAAAGGGCGAACGAAATGCTGCTGGCGCTGCCGGCCACCAGCAAGCCGAACGGCGCGGCGTGCAAGGCGCAACGAGCTGCAGGATGGCCAACGGCACGACCGGAGTCAGCGACGCCAGCCAGTGCGGATAGTCGCTGCGGCCCATGGCGATCATGATTGCGAGCAGCGCGGAGGATGGAAAGCCAGCGATTACGGCCGCGGCGAAGGCCTGCACTCGGGCTGCGAGTGCGGCCAACGCGGGCTGCGTGGTTGCGTTGGCGCCCAGGGCGGCTTTCATCGCCAGTGCTTTCGCGCCCCACAACACGTGATACGACGTGCCGGCCGGCCCGCTGGCGATCGACGATCACTGGTGATGGTGGATGGGCTCGATGCCGACGCAGGCATCCCGTGCCAATTGCCCGATGGTTCGCTTCGTCGTGGCCTTGCCTTCGCGACGTTCCAAACCCGTACCCCGGTACGGGTTCAAGCTGTCCAGATTTCCTTGAACACACGGCTGAAGTTCAGGCCGAGCACCTTTTCCGCGACACGCGCGGAATAGCCGTGTTCCAGCAGCGCGTCGGCGACGCGTTCCAGCTTGCGCGGCGTGTTGATGTCGGGAATGTACGGCGGACGATTCTCGCCGGGCGAACCGACACCCTGCTTGCGCCGGGTTTCCGCTTCCTCAGCCAGCGCCTGCAGCTCGGCGTCGTCGACAATGAAGAAGGCGGTGTCGGTGCCGATGCCGACGTGATCCTCGCCGCAGACCTTCAGCGCGTGCATCAGATGCTGCATGTAATCGGCCAGCATCGGCTGGCGGTCTTCGGACGTGAGGAACGGCAGCATGTAGATGCCCATCACGCCGCCCTTGTCGGCCAGTGCCTTCATTTCCTCGTCGCGCTTGTTCCGCGGGTGATGGAACACCGCGCGGCAGCCGGCGTGGGTGATCATGGGCGGCTTGGCCGAAAGCGCGATGCCTTCGGCAGTGCTCCGGGTGTTGGCATGGCTGAGGTCCAATGCGACGCCCAATTCGTTCATTCGGGCAATCGCCTTGCGGCCAAGCTCGGTCACGCCGCCGGTTTCGCCATCGAGGCAGCCGGCGGCGAACGGGGTCGCGTGGTTGTAGCTCAGCTGCATGACGAGTACGTCGAGCTTGCGGAACAGGTCGATGCGCGCGGGCTTGTCTTCCAGCATCGAGGCCGCCTCGAACGAGAAGATCACGGCCAGCTTGTCCTCCGACTTGGCGCGTTCGAGATCGGCGTGACGGCGCACCTTGATGAAACATTCCGGATGGTCTTCGATCAGCGCCTGCGCCGCGGCGATGTCGGCGACGGTTTCCTCGAACGTGCCGCTGGCGCCGCCCAGCGTGGTCTTCACTGCGGTGACGCCGGAGGCTGCCAGTGCGTCGAATCGCCCGGCGTCCTCGAACCGGCTTCCGATGGACTCGAGCGCATTGCAATCGAGCACGAAGGCGTTGCGATAGAGATCGGCCCTGTCCATCAGCATGGATGCCTTCGATGCGCGCGGCCGGTGGGATTGGTGCGGCAACCTACCACGAATCGAACGCGCGCATGATCCCCGGTCGCGCCTGGATCGCCTGCGCCATTGAACCGTTGCCCGCCGCCCACATCAAGACAGCACGACATGCTGCCGGAGCAAGCGATGTTGCTGGATTCGATCACGCTGGGCGCGTTGACGTTGCGCAACCGTATCGTGGTGTCGCCCATGTGCCAGTATTCCTCGCCGGATGGCGTGCCGACCGATTGGCATCTGGTGCATCTTGGCAGCCGCGCGGTCGGCGGTGCGGGGCTGGTGTTCACGGAGGCGACCTCGGTTTCGCCCGAAGCGCGCATCTCGCCGGGCGATACCGGCATCTGGAACGTGGCGCAAGCCGAGGCTTGGTCGCGCATCGCCGGTTTCATCCGCGGACAGGGCGCGGCGGCGGGCATCCAGCTTGCGCACGCCGGGCGCAAGGCCAGCACCGATGCACCGTGGCGGGGCGGCGGTCCGCTGGACGCGGCGCACGGCGGCTGGACGCCGGTCGCGCCGAGCGCGATTCCGTTCGACGCGGGTTATCCAGTGCCGAATGCGCTGGACGCGACCGGTATTGCGAAAGTAGTCGAAGATTTTCGCGTGGCCGCGCAACGCGCGCGCGATGCCGGATTCGAAGTGATCGAGATCCACGGCGCGCACGGCTATCTAATCCACCAGTTCCTGTCGCCGTTGTCGAACACGCGTAGCGACGAATACGGTGGCCCGCTGGAAAATCGCGTGCGGCTGTTGCGCGAAGCGATCGCCGCGGTGCGCGAAACCTGGCCGGCACCGAAACCGCTGTGGGTGCGTCTTTCGGCCACCGACTGGGCCGAAGGGGGCTGGGACATCGACGAGTGCGTGCAGCTTGCGCGCCTGCTGCGCGAGGAGGGCATCGATGTCATCGATGTGTCGTCCGGCGGCACCGTGCCGCATCCGAAGATTCCAGGCGGGCCGGGCTACCAGGTGCCGTTCGCCGCGCGCATCCGCCGCGAGGC
>JBDZUX010000045.1:22155-24489 GCA_040255405.1 Lysobacteraceae bacterium | reverse complement strand
TCGACTACGAAGAACTGGTCAAGCGCGACAAGCTCAACCTCGACATCTTCTGGCTCAAGGACGAGGCGCTGGAAGAATCCGCCAACCTACCGCCGCCGGACGTGATCGCCGCCGAGATTGCTTCAGACCTGGAAGCCGCGCTGGAACAGTTCGCGACCATCGCGGGGGATTTGAAGTAGTGCCATTGCGGACCTGACAATTCGAGCTGCTGGCCAGGCTGCCCGGTCGTAGCGTGTTGTTCACTGGCACGGGGGGTTGATAGCCCGGACCATCGTGTATACAATGTGCGCACAGAGAACCCTGCCATGTCTGCTACAGCCATCCGCGAAAAAAACATCAATCTGCGCGCCACGCCGGCGCAGAAGGCGCTGATCGAGCGCGCGGCTGAGTCCGCTGGGGTGACGCGCACGGCGTTCGTGCTGGATGCCAGCCTGCAGCGGGCGGAAGCCGTGCTGGCTGATCGTACGCACTTCGAATTGTCGGCCGCGCAGATGGATCGGTTCCTGAAGTCACTGGATGCGCCATTGCCCGAACAGGCTGCACTCAAGAAGCTGCTCTCGCGCAGACCCCGCTGGGAACGCTGAGCGGTGGCGCTCGCGGCTCCGGTTGCGCTGGCGCCGCATCACGACTGTTCCGCCTTCGATTGCGGCCATGCGGCATTGGCCGATTGGTTGCGCCGGCGCGCGCAGGGCAATGAGGCCGCGCGCGGCTCGCGTTGCTTTGTAGTGTGCGAGGGCAAGCGTGTGGTCGGGTTTTACGCGCTTGCGGCCGGCAGCGTGCAGCGCGAGCACGCGCATGGCGCCGTGAGGCGCAACATGCCGGATCCCATTCCCGCCATCGTGCTCGGACGCCTTGCCGTGGACAGCGCCTGGCAAGGGCAGGGGCTCGGCGCGGACCTGTTGCATGATGCGGTTCTGCGCGCGTTGCGCGCCTCGCGCGAAATCGGCGCGCGGGTCCTGCTGTGCCACGCCATTGACGAACGAGCCCGCCTGTTTTATCTCCACCACGGATTCGCGGAGTCCACGTTCGATCCGCTCACATTGATGCTGGACTTGAGGAAAGCGGAAGCGGCTCTGGAGGACTGATTCGCGGACACGAGAGCGACAGTAAGAACAGCAAAAGAGCAAAAGGGGACGTAGGCAATTAATTGGGTGGTGCCATTTCGTGTTCGCGTGGGCGCGCCAGGGCCGAGGAGCGTTGCACATATGCCTGCAGCAGGCCGGCCGCTGGCAGTTCTCGCCGGAGGGTGGTAGTGTTTGCATCGCAAATGCAACGCACGAGATTTCCGCATGAAAACCGCAACCCTGCCATCGCTGCGCGTTGAACCCGAACTGCGCAAAGCGGCCGAATCCGTGCTGCACGAAGGCGAAAGCCTGTCCAGCTTCATGGAGCAATCCTTGCGCGATGAGGTGAACCGTCGCCGGATGCAGGCCGAATTCATCGCGCGCGGTTTGACTGCACGCGATGAAGCCAGGCGCACGGGCGTGTACCACGACGCCGACACCGTACACGCCGAACTGCGCGGCATGCTCGCCGAGGCCAAAGCCAAAACCAAAGCGAAGCCCAAGGCGTGAGCTGGCGCGTCCGCTATACATCCGCGGCGCGCGACGATCTCAAGCGGCTGTACGCCTTTCTGCTGGAGCAGGACATGGGTGCGGCTCGGCGCGCACTGGCGGCGATCGTCAAGGGCGCCGAACTGCTGCGGTGGTCTCCTTACAGCTGCCGCAAGGTCGAACCGGACAATCCCTTGCTGCGTGAGCTCCTGGTGTCATTTGGCAACGCGGGCTATGTACTTCTGTACGAGATCGAGGATGACACCACCATCACCATCCTCGCCGTGCGCCACCAGCGCGAAGACGACTATCACTGAAGTGAGGGCCGGGTCGAGAGATGACGCGGCTTTGTTGGGTTCGACAGGGGGATACGCATGACGTTTCGCAAATGCGCGGCAGCGGCATGGTTTGTTGTGGCTTCGTTTGCCGTGTGTGCGCACGCAACGGCCGCCGAAACCTCGCCTTCGGTCATCCGCGGACCCGTCGAATATCCCGCGTCGGCCGTGTCTGCCGGGGAAGAGGGTACGGCGCAGGTTGTGGCCGAAGTGGACGTCGACGGCAAGGCTGGCGACGCGAAAATCTACAGTTCGAGTGGATACCGGGATCTCGACGCCGCGGCTTTGCGGAGCATTGCAGGATGGTCGTTCACGCCCGGAACGAAGGATGGCAAGCCAGTGGCACAGGAGGTCATTGTCCCCGTTGGTTTCAAGTTGATCCATGATGCAGCGTGTAAAGGTGTCAGGGATAATTTAGGTGTGTGCAGCGGGATCACCGCGAAGCC
>JBDZUX010000045.1:9860-22055 GCA_040255405.1 Lysobacteraceae bacterium | reverse complement strand
CGTGTAAAGGTGTCAGGGATAATTTAGGTGTGTGCAGCGGGATCACCGCGAAGCCGCCCGATGGGATCGAACCTGATGGCGTATTGTCCCATCCATGCGCGGTTGTTCACCCGCGTCTGCGCCGATCACGGGTGAACGGCTGATTGAGGCAGTCGGAGGATACTGGTTGTCCAATATTGATTTCTGTCCAATAAGCGTGGACAACCCGAAATCATGGACAACCACGAACAAAACCGCGTCTTCCGGCAGGCCGCCGCTTGGCGCTGTTGCTGCACTGCGGTAGGCTGATCCATTCTCCACAACCGATTGCCGCCGCATCCCAGCCATGCAGCACACCCACGATCGAAGCGTCTACGAGCCCGGCGCCGTCGAAGCCGCCGCCCAGAAGTTCTGGTCCGACACCCATGCGTTCGAGGTGAAGGAAGACGCGTCGCGCGAAAAGTATTACTGCCTGTCGATGCTGCCGTATCCGTCGGGTGCGCTGCACATGGGCCATGTGCGCAACTACACGATCGGGGACGTGATCAGCCGCTTCTCGCGCATGCAGGGCCGGAACGTCCTGCAGCCGATGGCCTGGGACGCGTTCGGCCTGCCGGCCGAGAACGCCGCGATCAAACGCGGGGTCCCGCCCGCGAAGTGGACGCGCGAAAACATCGCCCACATGCGCGGGCAGTTGAAGGCCATGGGCTTCGCGATCGACTGGTCGCGCGAGTTCGCCACCTGCGATCCGTCCTATTACGTGCACGAGCAGCGGATGTTCGTGCGCCTGTTCAAGCAGGGGATGGTCTATCGCAAGAACAGTGTGGTGAACTGGGATCCGGTCGACCAGACGGTACTGGCCAACGAGCAGGTGGTCGATGGTCGCGGCTGGCGATCCGGTGCGGTGGTGGAGAAGCGCGAAATTCCGCAGTGGTTTCTAAAGATCACCGCATATGCCAATGAATTGCTTGACGGTCTCGACAAGCTCCCGGGCTGGCCGGACGCAGTCAAGACCATGCAGCGCAACTGGCTGGGGCGTTCGGAAGGGCTGGAGATCCGCTTCGACGTGGAGGGCGGCGGTTCGGTGGAAGTCTTCACCACCCGACCCGACACGTTGATGGGCGTGACCTGCCTGGCGATCGCGGCCGAGCATCCGTTGGCCATCGAAGCTGCGCGCAACAATCCGGCGCTGCAGGCCTTCATCGAGGAATGCAAGCAGGGCGGCGTGTCCGAAGCCGAACTCGAGACCAAGGAAAAGCGCGGCGTCGACACCGGCCTGTTCGCGCTGCACCCGGTGACCGGCGAGCGCGTCCCGATCTGGATCGCCAACTTCGTGCTGATGGGTTACGGCACCGGCGCGCTGATGGCGGTGCCCGGCCACGACCAGCGCGACTGGGAATTCGCGACCAAGTACGACCTGCCGATCAAGATGGTGATCATCAGCGATGCGGTGCGCGACGCGATCCGCGAACTGGCGCGCGATGCCGCCGAGAACACCGACGCGATGAGCGCGGCGCTCGGCCAGTCCGAGGCGATCGACGTGGCCGAACCGCGGCCGGTCGAGGACCTGCTGGAAGAATTCGAAAACCGCGTCATCACCGAAGGCCCGTTCCTGGAACACGGCACACTGGTCAACTCCGGCGAATACGACGGCATGGATTTCCGCCAGGCGTTTGACGCACTGGCCGAACGCTTCGAGCGCGAAGGCCGCGGCAAGCGCCAGGTGAACTGGCGGCTGCGCGACTGGGGCGTGTCGCGCCAGCGTTACTGGGGTTGCCCGATCCCGATCATCCATTGCCCGAAGTGCGGCCCGGTGCCGGTGCCGGAAGAGCGGTTGCCCGTGGTGTTGCCGGAAGACGTCGCCTTCAGCGGCGTGCAATCGCCGCTCAAGACCGATCCGGAATGGCGCATGACGCGCTGTCCGCAATGTGGCGGCGCGGCCGAGCGCGAAACCGACACCTTCGACACCTTCATGGAGTCGAGCTGGTACTACGCGCGCTACACCTCGCCGGGCGCGGCGACGCAGATCGATGCGCGCGCGAATTACTGGTTGCCGGTCGACCAGTACATCGGCGGCATCGAGCACGCGATCCTGCACCTTTTGTATTTCCGCTTCTACCACAAGCTGCTGCGCGACGCGGGCCTGGTGCAGTCGGACGAACCCGCAACCAACCTGTTGTGCCAGGGCATGGTGGTGGCGGAGACGTTCTATCGGCAGGATGCGAACGGCGACATGGCGTGGATCAATCCGGCCGACGTCGACATCCAGCGCGACGAGAAGGGTCGCGTTGCCGGTGCGACCTTGAAGGCCGATGGCCAGCCGGTGCAGATCGGCGCGTCCGAGAAGATGTCGAAGTCGAAGAACAACGGCGTCGACCCGCAGGTGATGATCGACCGCTACGGCGCGGACACCGTGCGGTTGTTCTCGATGTTCGCGTCGCCGCCGGACCTGTCGCTGGAGTGGAACGAGGCCGGTGTGGAAGGCATGTCGCGGTTCCTGCGCCGGTTCTGGCGCGAGGTGGTGACGCATGCCTCGCAGCCGGATCATCCTGCGATGGGTACCACGGACGCAGGCCGCGCCGATCATCTTCCCCCGCTTGCGGAGGAAGTGGCCCGCAGGGCCGATGGGGGGAAGGCTGGCGGCGAGATCGATCCCGCATCATTGACCCCCGCGCAAAAAGCCATGCGCCGCCAGTTGCACGAAACCGTCGCCAAGGTCGGCGACGACATCGGCCGTCGGCGCAATTTCAACACCGCGATCGCCGCGCTTATGGAACTGCTGAACGCGCTGTCGAAGTTCGACGACATGAGCGACGCCGGGCGCGCGTTGCGCCACGAAACGCTGGAAGCGATGGTGCTGCTGCTGAACCCGTTCACGCCGCACACCAGCCACGCGCTGTGGCAGGTGCTGGGCCACGCGGAAACCTTGATCGAGGACGTGCCGTGGCCGAAGGCCGACCCAACCGCGCTGGTGCGCGACATCGTGACGCTGGCGGTGCAGGTGAACGGCAAGCTGCGCGGCACGCTGGAAGCCGCGCCCGATGCGCCGCGCGAACAACTCGAAGCCGCCGCACGTTCGCTGCCGGGCGTCGTCGCCGCGATCGGCGGCAAGAATGTGCGCAAGGTGATCGTAGTGCCCGGCAAGATCGTGAACATCGTGGTCGGATGACAAGTTCGTTCGTCATCCCGGAATCGCAAAGCGATATCCGGGACCCAGTGGCTTGACGATGCGTCTTGAAGTGCGAAGGCACCGGGTTCCCGCTTTCGCGGGAATGACCGATGTGGTTTCCCGATGGGCAGTCGAGTCGCCGCTGCTATGATTTTTCGGCCCCTGGTCCCTGCTTCACTCGGAGTACGCATGAGCCGCATTGAAACCTGGTTGCTCCGATTGACGTGCATCGTCTGCATCGCCGTGCTCGCCGGCTGCGGCTTCCACCTGCGCCGAAGCGCCGCACTGCCGGCGGTGATGCAGCAGCAGGTGTACCTGCAGATCAGCGGCGGCGGGGAATTCACGCGCTCGCTTGCCGGCGCATTGCGCGCCAACAAGGTCGACGTGCTGGACGAGTCGGCGAAGGGTGTCGCCACGCTCTCGGTGCCGGAGGCCTCATTCGGCTCGCGCATGCTGACCAGCGGCGCAGTACAGCGCGTCGGCGAGTACGTGGTCAGCTTCAACGTGAGGTTCACCCTGATCGACGCCGACGGCCACACGGTCGTGCCGATGCAGTCGATCTCGCTGTCGCACGAGTTCGCCATCGACCAGACCCAGTTCTCGGCGATTTCCAGCGAGACGGAAGCGATCCAGCGCAGCCTCGTGCGCGAAATGACCGATGCGGTGATGCGCCGCCTCGAAGCGCAGGCGCATCTCGGCACGCCCGCCGCGGTATCGAGTGCGGGCGCGCCCGCCACCGCTTCGAGCGTCGGGGTGCCGGCCTCCGCCGCCACCCAACGCTGATCGTGGCCGACGCCCTCGCAGACTTCCTGAAGACGCTGGCGAAGGGCGAGCTTGCGCCGGTGTACCTGCTTGCCAGCGATGAACCGCTGCAACTGCAGGAAGCCGGCGACGCCCTGCGCGCACGTGCCCGTGCGCTGGGTTACGCCGAGCGCGAAGTGCTCGACGTCGAGGCGCATTTCGATTGGGACAATCTCGCACGCAGCAGCGCGAGCCTGTCGTTGTTCTCGTCGCGTCGCCTGATCGAATTGCGCCTGCCCACCGGCAAGCCCGATCGCGACGGCGCCGCCGCGATCACCGAATGGTGCAAATCGCCTGCGCCCGACACCATGCTCATGATCAGTGCCGCGCAATGGAGCAGGAAGCACGAAGGTGCATGGGTGAAAACCGTCGAACGCACCGGCGTGTATGTCTGGCTGCGCGCTCCGCATCTGGAACAACTGCCCGCGTGGATTCGTGCGCGCTTGCACGCCAAGGGTTTTGCGCCCGGCGAAGACGCGGTCTCACTGCTGGCCGAACGCGCGGAAGGCAACCTCCTCGCGATCGCGCAGGAGATCGACAAGCTGGCGGCGCAGCGGAGTGGCGGCGCGGTGAGCGCGGAAGACCTGGAATCGCTGGGTGCCGACAACGCGGTGTATGACGTTTTCAAGCTCACCGACGCGGCCTTCGGCGGCGATGCGGCACGCGCGTTGAAAATATTGAACGGACTGCGCGCGGAAGGCGAGGACGTGATCCCGATGCTGGGCTGGGTGCTCAACCAGCTCGACCTTGCCCTGCGGCTTGCCTCGGCATCCGATTTCGCGAGCGCCGTGCGCAATGAATACGGCATGTGGCCGGCGCGCCAGAAGCTTTTCGCGGGCGCATTGCAGCGGGCGGGGCGCGGCAACGCGCACTGGCGGCGCTGCCTCGCCGAATGCGCGCGCATCGACCGCATGGCCAAGGGGCGCGAATGGGGCGATCCCTGGCGCGAGATGGAACGCCTGCTGGTCGCGATCGCGCAGCCGCGCGCCGCGGCGACGTTGCTGGCCGCCTGATGTCCGCGCGTCCGCTCGCGATCTTCGGCGGCACCTTCGATCCGATCCACATCGGCCACCTGCGCGCGGCGTGGGAAGCGTCCGAGGCGCTGGACGCCGAAGTGCGCATCGTGCCCGCGAAGATTCCGCCGCACCGACCGCAGCCGGTCGGCAGCGCCATCGAGCGCGCCGCGATGCTGCGCGTCGTACTTGCGGGACAGGATCGCCTCGCCCTCGACCTGCGCGAACTCGAACGCGCGGGGCCGTCGTACACGTTCGACACGTTGACGTCCCTGCGCGCGGAAATCGGCAGCGCACGACCGCTGGTGTTGTTGATCGGCGCCGACGCTTTTGCCGGGCTGTCCGAGTGGCATCGCTGGCGGGAACTGTTCGGTCTCGCGCACATGTGCGTGCTGACCCGGCCCGGGCAGATTCCGGCGATGCCCGCCGAGCTTGCGGCCGAAGTGGCCTCGCGCACGGTGGGCGATCTCGCCAGCCTGCGCGATGGGCCGGCCGGTTGCGTGTTGAACATGGTCGTGTCAGCCCTTGGCATTTCCGCCACCCGCATCCGCGCGTTGCTGGCGCAAGGTCGCGAACCGCGCTGGCTGGTGCCGGATGCATTGCTGGACGATCCGGCGCTGCTGCAGCCCTATCGCGGGGCTGGTGGAAGGCCATAGTCGCTTGTCATTGCGGGGCGGTCCGCTGCTTCATCACAAACAAAAGCCGGTTCGGTTTTCCAGGCAGATCCACACCGCACCACCCGCTGCCAGGAAGCCATCTGGAACTTGATTGCTCGTCATTCCGGGGCTGTCCGCGGCTTCATCGCGGACCGAACCCGGGATCGGGTTTCCATGCGAGGCACCGCCGTGTGAACGCAGC
This sequence comes from Lysobacteraceae bacterium, assembly GCA_040255405.1. Lineage (GTDB taxonomy): Bacteria > Pseudomonadota > Gammaproteobacteria > Xanthomonadales > Rhodanobacteraceae > 66-474. The sequence continues at coordinate 16,235 of JBDZUX010000045.1, read as the reverse complement.
GCCGCGCCGCCACTTGCGCTCGAATCCGGGCAGTGCATACTGGACCTGCGCACTCCGCGCGCCAACCAGAGGCCGAGGCCTTCGAGAACTTGACCCATCAAAACGCGTCGCGCTCCACTGCCACCCCCGTCAACCGCACCCCCACCACTGCCACGCTGCGCCGCCGTGTCCTCGACGCCCTCGATGAACTGAAGGCGCGCGACATCCGCGAAATCGACGTCCGCGGCCGCACCTCGATCGCCGACCTGCTGATCATCGCGTCCGGCACCTCTTCCCGCCACGTCAAATCCATCGCCGACGAAGTCGTCAAATACGCCAAGCGGGCAGGCATGCTTCCGCTGGGCGTGGAAGGCGAAGCCGAGGCTGAATGGGTGTTGGTGGACCTGGGCGACATCATCGTCCACCTGATGCTGCCGCGCGTCCGCGAGTTCTACGGGCTGGAACGCTTGTGGACAGTGGGCGACCAGGAACCCGAGGCCGCTGCAGCCAACGACCACTGAGCGGCGCGGCATGCGTGCCAAGCTGATCGCGATCGGCGAACGCATGCCGGGCTGGGTTGCGACAGGTTTCGCCGAATACGCGAAACGCCTGTCTCGCGACCTGCCGCTGGAACTCGTCGAACTCAAGCCCGGCGCGCGCGGCAAGGGCCGCGACGATGCGCGCGCGATGTCGGACGAGGGCGCGGCGTTGCTCGCCGCCTTGCCGCGCAACTCGCACGTCGTTGCGCTGGATGGCCACGGCACCACTTGGTCCAGCGAACAACTCGCCGATCAGATGTCGAATTGGCGCATGGCCGGCCGCGACCTCGCGTTCCTGATCGGCGGCCCCGACGGCCATTCACGCGACGTGCTGCAGCGCGCCGACCAGCGCTGGTCACTCGGACCGCTGACGTTGCCGCACATGCTGGTGCGCTTGGTCGTGGTCGAGCAGTTGTATCGCGCGGTGACGATCCTCAACGGGCATCCGTATCATCGCGGATAGCAGGCGCCGCGTTCAACCACACCATCCCTCAACGGATGGTCTGCACCCAACCTTCACCCGTGGACGATTAGCGTTACATGATGTTGGGCTGAGCGCATCGGAGTTGGCCAGGATGGCCCGGGGCTTGAAAAGAAGGAACACGGCGCTGGCTGCCGTCGCAACACTGGCGAGCGTTGCGACGCTGTATTTCGGGTGGCGCGCGTGGTGGCGCAGCCGCCATTGCGGAAACCGGAACGTGCCGGAACCGGCAAAGCCGGTGGATATCTCGCGCTACATCGGCAAGTGGTACGAGCTTGCCAGGTACGAAAACCGCTTCGAGCGTGGCTGCCGGGATGTCATCGCCGAATACGCTGTGCGATCGGACGGTCTCATCGACGTCATCAATGCGTGCGAAACGGCGGGAGGCGAGCAGAAGGTTTCGCGCGGCCGCGCGAAAGTCGTGCCCGATTCGGGCGCTGCAAAGTTGAAAGTGTCGTTCTTCGGACCGATCTACGCCGGCGATTACTGGGTGTTGGATCACGACGACGACTATCAATGGGCGATCGTCGGCGAACCCTCGGGCTGTTACCTATGGATCCTGCACCGCGAGGCCACGCCCGAGCCGTCGCTCGTGAGCGGCCTGCGGCGACGCGCCGCGGCAATGGGTTACGACCTCAGGAAACTGCACCGCACGCGGCATCGCCGACAGGCTCATTGAGCGCCCTCCGCGGAAGCGCTGAAGCAATGCGGGGGCGCAGGCCGACTGCTTTCGCGCGATGCATGCATGGACGTCCGGTACCGGCAATCGATGCCGCCACCGATCCGCAGCAACACGGCTAAGATCGCAAGCGATGGTGATCCAGCGTGACCATTCCCGCGTGGTGCACGGGCGGCCCGTCCAGCGGCGGCCAATCGGATGATTCGTGCCGTACCATGACCCGCAACCCGAAGGACGCGAGGTGGCATGGCGATCGATCTTGGCGTAGGGCTCACCGTGCTGCTGGTCGTGGGTTTCTTCGCCCAGTGGCTGGCGTGGCGGATGCGGCTGCCGGCGATCCTGTTCCTGTTGCTGATCGGCATCGCGATCGGGCCAGCGACGGGGTTGTTCGATCCCGACAAGACGCTCGGCGCATTCCTGTTCCCGACGGTGTCGTTGGCGGTCGCACTGATCCTGTTCGAGGGCAGCATGACGCTGCGCTTTTCGGAGCTGCGCGGCATCGGCCGCGCGGTGCGCGGCATGGTGAGCTACGGCGCGGTGTTGGCGCTATTGATGCTGGCCGGGGCGGCGCACTGGATCGCGGGCGTGCCGTGGTCGATCGCGTTGCTGTTCGGCGCGCTGACCTGCGTGACCGGCCCGACGGTGATCACGCCAATGTTGCGCACGCTGCGGCCGAACGCGCGGATCGCCAGCGCGTTGCGCTGGGAAGGCATCGTGCTGGACCCGCTGGGCGCGCTGTTCGCGGTGCTGGTGTTCGAGGCGATCATGACGCACGAGCAAGGTCATTCACTGGCGGTGTTCGGCGCCACGGTGGGGATCGGCGCGGGGATCGGACTCGGCATCGCGGCTGCGCTGGCGTTCATGCTTTACCGCCAGTTGATCCCCGAATACCTGCAGGCCTACGGCACGCTGATCGCGGTGCTGGGCGCGTTCACGTTGTCCAACCAGCTCGCGCACGAATCGGGACTGGTGGCGGTGACCGTCATGGGCATCACGCTGGGCAACCTGCGCGGCATCCACGTCGATCACATCATGGATTTCAAGGAACACCTGTCCACGTTGTTGGTGTCGCTGCTGTTCGTGGTGCTGGCCGCGCGCCTGCACTGGCCGCTGCCGCCGGGCCTGTTGATGGCGGGCATCCTGGTGTTCGTGGTGGCGCAGTTCGTGATCCGGCCGGTGTCGATCGCGGTGGCGACGTTCGGCAGCCTCCTGGACTGGCGCGAGCGGGCGTTGTTGTCGTACGTGTCGCCGCGCGGCGTGGTCGCGGCTTCGGTATCGTCGCTGTTTGCGCTGCGCCTGGGCGACCTTGGCGTGCGCGGCGCGGACGCGTTGGTGCCACTGGTGTTCATCCTGATCATCGCGACCGTGGTGTTGCAAAGCGCGACGGCGCGGCCGTTGGCGCGCTGGTTGAAGGTGGCCGATCCCGATCCTGACGGCGTATTGATTTTTGGTTCCGATGAGGTCGCGCGCGGCATTGCGCAAGCGCTGGCGGACCAGAAACTACACGTGGTGCTGGCCGACGACGACTGGGAAGGCATCAGCAAGGCGCGCATGGCGGGGCTGCCGACGTTCTTCGGCAATCCCACTTCGCAGCACGCGGCGTTGAACCTGGACCTGACCGGCATCGGACGCTTGCTGGCGATGTCGAAGCGGCGTGAACTGAATTCCCTCGCGTGCCTGCATTATCGCCAGGAGTTCGGACGCGAGAACGTCTATCGCCTGCGCGTGCTGGCGCCCGAAGATACCAGCAACCGTTCCGCGTTCGCCGGCAACCTGCGCGCGAAGGCGTTGTTCGGCGCCGACATGACGCGCGCGCGCTTCGTCGATCTGCTGGAGGGCGGCTGGCGCATCAAGGCCAATGCGCTGACCGCTGCGTTCGGCTGGCCGGACTTCGTCGCGCAGCACGGCGCGGACACGGTGCTGCTGTTCGGCCTGGAGCCGAGCGGCAAACTGCGCGTGAACAGCAATCGCGAGAAAGCCGAACCGCGTTCCGGCTGGACGGTGGTCGCGCTGGTGCCGCCGCAGCAGGGCGCGCGCGTGGATGCGGCGGCGTGAGGGAATCATTTGCATGGGCGGCGCCAGGCAAGAAAGGTCGTCCGACATCCACGGTTCTGGTTTCACTCGTCATCCCGGAAAATACTCGCGCCATCCATGGCGCTCGCGCTACGCGCCGCCGACGCCTGCCCCGGACTTGATCCGGGGGCGTTCGCGTTTGCAATCCTGCAAACGCAGTCTCGAAGCGATGCCCGGGACCCAGTGACCTTGCGTTTGTCTGTGTGTCGCATGAGTCATTGGTTCCCGGCTTTCGCCAGGATGACGAGTGACGGGAATGGTTGGAACTAGCTCAAGGGCGAGTGAAATCTCGAGAGACAGGTTCTGGAGCATGCAGACCTGCGGTTATGCTTGCGCGATGCTCTACCTTGCCTCGCAATCCCCGCGCCGCCGCGAGCTACTCGCGCAGATCGGCGTCGGTTTCGAAATCATCGACGTGGATGTGCCGGAGGTTCGCGGGGCGGACGAAGCGCCGCGCGCGTACGTCGAACGCGCGGCGCGCGCGAAGGCCCGGGCGGGTTTGCAGGCGGTGATTGCACGCGATCCGGGCGCAATCGTGCTGGGCGCCGATACCGAAGTGGTGCTGGATGACAAGGTGTTCGGCAAGCCCCGTGACGCCGAGGCCGCTGCAGCAATGCTGCGTGCGTTGTCGGGCCGCGAGCATGCGGTGATCTCCGTGGTGTGTTGCGCCACCGCGTCCGTGGAAGCCATCGCGGCGTGCGAATCGACGGTCAGGTTCTCGGAGCTGGACGAACGCGCGATTGCGGATTACGTCGCCACCGGCGAGCCGTTCGGCAAGGCCGGCGGGTACGCGATCCAGGGCAGGGCGGCCGCCTTCGTCGCGTACCTGTCCGGCAGCTACTCGGGGGTGATGGGCTTGCCGCTGTTCGAAACCGCGCGGTTGCTGCGCGTGGCCGGGATCGCAGCCTGACCGCGACTGAACGGGCGCGATTGCTGCATCGACAGGTACAGACCGGCCGGGCTATAACGGGAAAGCCGGGCTTCGCGAGGCGCCTTCGATGGCGCTCCGCGTCGGCCGACGCATGCGCACGGAAGCGCGGACGATGATCGCGGCAGCGATGACTGCCCTCCCACAGCCCACGAGCGCCCGACATGACCGAGGAAATCCTGATCAACGTGACGCCCCGCGAGGCGCGGGTCGGCGTGGTCGAGAACGGCATGTTGCAGGAAGTGCACGTCGAGCGCAGCGGGCATCGCGGCTACGTCGGCAACATCTATTGCGGGCGCGTCAAGCGCGTGATGCCGGGCATGCAGGCCGCGTTCGTGGACATCGGTCTCGAACGCAGCGCGTTCCTGCACGCGGGCGACATGGCGCGCCCGGGCCTGGGCAGCGATGCGCTCTCGGCGTCCGTGCCTGCGCCCGCGCCGGCCAGCGTGCGCCCCATCACCGAACTGGTCCACGAAGGCCAGCGCGTGATCGTGCAAGTGATCAAGGACCCGATCGGCAGCAAGGGCGCGCGGCTGTCGACGTATCTTTCCATTCCATCGCGCTACCTGGTGCTGCTGCCGGACAGCACCACGCTGGGCGTGTCGGTGCGGATCGAGGATGAAGCCGAACGCGAGCGCCTGCGCGGCGTGCTCGCCGGCCTGGCGGCGGGCGGATTCGGCCTCATCGCCCGCACCAATGCCGAAGGGCTGGACGGTCCGGCGCTGGCGGAAGACGTGGCCTACGTCACGCGGGTGTGGCAAACCGTGTCCGAGGCCATCGCCCATGCGCAACCCGGCGAGCGCGTTTACGAGGAGCCGCCGTTGCCGTTGCGCGTGCTGCGCGACCTGATGCACGACGACATCGAAAAGGTGCGCGTGGATTCGCACGAAACCTTCGAGCGGACGTTGGCGTTCGCGCGGCAGTTCATGCCGGCGCTGACCGACCGCGTCGAACACTACTCCGGCGAGCGGCCGATCTTCGACCTGTACAGCGTCGAGGACGAAATCCAGAAGGCGCTGCGCAAGGAAGTGCCGCTCAAATCCGGCGGCTATCTCGTGATCGACCAGACCGAGGCGATGACGACGATCGATGTCAACACCGGCGCGTACCTCGGTTCGCGGAATCTGGAGGAGACCGCGTTCCGCACCAACCTGGAGGCGGCGCAGGCTGCGGCGCGCCAGCTTCGCCTGCGCAACCTCGGCGGCATCATCATCATCGACTTCATCGACATGCACGACGACGAGCACAAGCGGCAGGTGCTGCGCACGCTCGAAAAGGCGCTGGCCCGCGACCATGCCAAGACCACCGTGTACGAAATGAGTCCGCTGGGGCTCGTCGAGATGACCCGCAAGCGCACCACGGAGAGCCTGGCACGCCAGTTGTGCGAACCGTGCCCCGCGTGTTCCGGCCGCGGCATCGTCAAGACTTCCGAAACGGTCGGCTACGAAATCTTCCGCGAGATCACCCGCGCCGTGCGCCAGTTCGAGGCCGAGAAACTGCTGGTGCTGGCCGCGCCGGCGGTCGTCGCGCGGATGCTGGAAGACGAATCGTCCGCGGTGGCCGAGCTGGAAGCCTTCATCGGGAAGTCGATCCGCTTCCAACCCGAGGAGCAATACGGGCAGGAGCAGTTCGATGTCGTGCTGCTCTGATTTTTTCTTGCACAATTCCGAGCATCACGGCTCGGGTAGGGCGGGTG
>JBDZUX010000045.1:0-9760 GCA_040255405.1 Lysobacteraceae bacterium | reverse complement strand
TGCTCTGATTTTTTCTTGCACAATTCCGAGCATCACGGCTCGGGTAGGGCGGGTGACAAGCCGCCTTTCGTGTCGTCATTCGGCGGGATTGTTCGCATCATCCCTGATGCTCATCCCTCGCTTGCGCTCGGGACCGGCCTGCGGCCGTCCAACTTCATTCCGGACGAATTTGTCGCTGCGCTACTCCCGCCCTACATCCTGGTTCATGGGTGTACGCGCAGATTTGCAGGCTGGGCTGAGCGCAGCGAAGTCCAACACGTACGTGCGATGACGTTGGGCTTCACTCGAACTGCGTTCGGGTACAGCTTAACCTGCGCCGGAGCCGCGCCATGACGCCATGGCGCCACCACCTGCGTCGCGCACGTTTCGCGCTGACCGCGTCGGTGGCGGTGCTGTTGATCGCTGCGGCGGTCGCGATGGGGCTGGTGCAGATCCTGTTGCCGGTCGCGACGCACTATCCGGATTTCATTGCGCGCCAATTGTCGGAGCGGCTGCACCGCCCGGTGACATTCGCGGGTGTGACGAGCCACTGGCAGCCATCGGGCCCGCTGCTGACCGTGAGGGACCTGACGCTCGGGCCAGAAAAACCGGGTGGCGGTTCGGTCACCTTGAAGCGGGCGCAATTGAAGTTCGATTTCGGCGCGTGGCTGCGCCCGTCGCACCGCTGGGTCACGTTGCGCCTCAATGGTATCGAGTTGCGCGTCGAACACTCCGTGTCTGGCTGGCAGGTAGTCGGATTCGCCAACTCGCCCGGCGAAACGCACGCGCCGCTGCAGTCGTTGCCGGTGGACCTGGACCTGGGCGACGTGCGCGTCGACATCGTCGACGACGTGACCAAGCGCTCGTGGCGCGTGCTGGCGCCCCGGCTGCGAGTGGTGAACATTGGCGACTCGGTGCGCTTCGGCGGAAGCCTGCAACAACTTGGAACCCGGCAGGCAGTGACGGTGAGCGGACGCATGGATGCGTCGGAGCGCAATTACGACCTGTATGTCGCGACCCGCGATTTCGACCTTGCCGAAGCGGTTCGGGGGCTGGACCTCAAGGGTTACGCGGTGCGCAACGGACTTGCCGACATCGAAATCTGGGGGCACTGGCGGGATGGCGCGTTCGAGTCCGCGGCGGCGCGTTATGCAATGCGCGATCTGGTCGCCTCGGGACCACGGGGCCGAAGCCTCACGCTGGCGGCGCTCGCGGGCACGTTCGAGGCCAATCACGTCGACGATGGCTGGGACATTGCCTGGCGTGGACCGGGCGCGTCGCGCGCGGACATCGACGGGGCTGGCGGTGCGGTGGTGCACGTGCGCGGGCACCCGGGTGCGCGCCGGGTGACGGCGGCGGCGCGGGCGGTCGATCTTTCGCCGTGGCTGGCACTGGCCGCGATGGCACCGCAGGCGCCGCAGGGTTTGATCGACTGGGCTGCGCAGGCGCAGCCGCACGTGCGACTGGATGCCGCGGCGCTGGCATGGCGCGAAGGTGGTCGCTACGACGCGACGGTGCGTTTTTCCGGATTGCGGTCGAGTGCGACCGGTGCGATCCCGGGCATCGCGTTGTCGCGGGGCGTCGCCCGCGCCGACAACGAGGCGTTGTCGCTGGAGCTGCCGCCGCAAGCCGCGACGCTCGCGCTCACCGACGTGTTCCGCAAGCCGTTCCAGTTCCGCCGGCTCGGCGGCACGATGGTGGCGTGGCGCGAGGATGGGCAGTGGAACATCGCAGCCGACGGCCTGCACTTCGACACCGGCGGGTTCGCCGGCAATGGCCAGGCGCATTTGATCTGGCGCGGCGGCGGGCACAAGCCTTTCATTTCCGCCTCCGGTGCACTCGAGCACGGCACGATCACCGATGCGCGGATGTTCTGGCCTTACCACAGCATGCCGCCATCGCTGATCGCGTGGCTGGACCATGCCTTCGTGGGTGGCGCGGTGACCGCCGGACGCGTGGTCGTGCGTGGCGACCTGGCCCACTGGCCGTTCCTCGATCACGAGGGCCGCTTCGAAGCGACCGGCGCCGTGCAGGACGCCACTTTCGATTTCTCCGACCAATGGCCGCGCGCGACCGGCGTGGATGCCGCGCTGGATTTCGTGGACAACCACATGGCCATCGTCGCCACCCGCGCGACGGTGCAGGGTGTCACCACGACCCACGCGGTGGCGGAGATCCCCGATCTGCACCACGGCGTGCTCGGCCTCGACATCCAGGGCGGCGGCACCGGCGCCGAGTTGCTGAATTTCGTGCGCCACAGCCCGGTCGGCACCAGCGCCAAGGGCGTGCTGGAAGGATTGAACGTCGGTGGCACGGCCCGGTTCGGCATCAAGTTGTCCATTCCGCTGGACCACGCGGAAAACTTCACGCTGGACGGCAAGGTCGATCTGGCCCATGCGGATGTGACCGCAGCGAAGTGGAACATTGCGCTCAAGGATCTCAGCGGTCCGTTGTTCATCGACAACAAGGGATTCCGCGCGCAGAACCTCTCCACGCGGTTTCGGGGCGCACCCGCGAAGCTGTCGATGGCGGTCGGCGGCAACGCGGTGGGCGATCCGAGGGACATGGTCGAAGCATCGATGGACACCACGGCTTCCGCGCAGGCACTGGTGCAGGGTTACCCCGACCTGACGAACCTGGTGGCGCACGCGAGCGGCGCGGCGCCTTTTCACATCGCGGTGCGCGTGGTCAACGGCGATAACAACGCGCCGGCGGCGACCATCCTCAACGTGAAATCGACGCTTGTCGGGCTGGCGCTGGATTTCCCGGCGCCGCTGGACAAACCTGCCGCGGTGCCGTTGCCGCTCGATCTGACGCTGCAGCTTCCGCCCGCCGGTGCGCCGTTGACGGTATCGCTGGGCGATGTGCTGCAGGTGCGCGGGCGCCTGGCCGACGCCGCCCGCAATGTGCCCACCGCGCTGGCGATGAACTTCGGCAGAGGCATGCCGGCGAGCGTGCCCGAGCGGGGGCTGGTGGTGAGCGGCCGCGCGCCGCGGCTGGACGTGAGCGGCTGGATCCAGCAGGCGTTGGGCGGCCAGTCGGGTGGCGCGTTCCCGGAACTCGCGAGGGCGGACGTGGGGACGGATGCCGCCGAGGTGTTCGGCACCGATCTTGGCGCGCTGCAGTTTTCGTTCGAGGCGGGCGCGGACAGCGACGCCATCGCTTTCGACGGTACCGCGGTGAAGGGCACGATCGATCTGCCGACCGGCAATCTCGCGACGCGCGGCATCACCGCGAAACTGGATTACCTGCATTGGCCCGAGCCACCACCAGCGCCCGGGGAACCGGGGCCTCCGCCGCCAACGGCGCCGCCGCCCGCGAATTCGCCGATCGCGCCGGCCGCGGTGCCGCCGCTGCACGTCGCGATCGGCGACCTGAAGCTCGGCAAGGCGCGACTCGGCGCGACCACGTTCGAAAGCGCGCCGACGCCTGAAGGCATGCGTATCGACAAGTTCGAATCGAAGGGCGCCGATTTCACGATCCGGTCGCATGGCGACTGGAACGGCACCAAGGCTTCCAGCCAGTCGCATCTCGTGATCGACGTCGCATCGGATGACTTCGGCAAGATGCTTGGGGCGTTCGGCTTCAGCGGCTTGCTGGCGGGCGGCAAAAACTCGCACCTGCACATCGACGGCACCTGGCCCGGCGCGCCGTCGGGGTTTTCGCTGGCATGGATGACGGGCGACCTCGACATCAAGGTCGGCGATGGACGCATCCTTGCGGTGAAGCCCGGCTTGGGCCGCCTCCTGGGGTTGCTGTCGCTGCGTGAAATCCCGAGCCGGCTGATGCTGCATTTCGGTGACGTGTTCAAGTCGGGCTTCGGCTTCGACAGCGTGACCGCCAATTTCCGGCTGGAAGACGGCAGTGCCTACACCCGCAACATGGTCATCACCGCGCCCGCGGCGCGGATCGTGATGCAAGGCCGCACCGGATTCCGCGCGCGCGATTACGACCTGACCGTCGAGGTCACGCCGCATGTCGGCGGGACGTTGCCGGTCGTGGGCGCGGTGATCGGCGGCCCGGTGGGCGCGGCCGCGGGGCTGGTGGTGCAGGGCCTGATCGGCAAGGGCCTCAACAAGGCTGCGGGCAGCATCTATCGCGTCACCGGCACCTGGGACAAGCCGAAGATCGAAACGGTCGCTTCGCTGCCGTTGCCGGCGCCCGCGGGGAGCGCCGCAGCGCCCGCCGGCACCGCGCCGATGCCGCCCGCGACCACGATGCCTCCGCCAGCCGCGAGCGTTCCGCCGCCGGCGATGGAAACCTCGGCCGCCACGCCCACGACGCCCCCAACCGCCGCGCCCGCCAGCGCCGGCAGCGGTGGTTGAGCGCACGCCAGCGGTTCGATTTGAGTCCGTCCGCCACCGGATCAGGTCCGGGGCAGGCTCCGCGCGCAGCGCCGGAGGCACGGCGTCGAAGGCTCGGAGTCGTAGGCTCGGAGTCGAGGGGCAAACGGCGCTTCGACGTCGTTCGCTCCGCCCGCATAGCCTGTCCCCGGCTTGACGAAGGGCCCAGCGCGAACGGCCGGCTTTCGAGTTGGAAGGCCGCGCCCCGCTTGCGAATTCGGCGGTGCGCCCTTACGTTCAGTTGGATTGCAGTCTTCTCGCGTGGCCCGATGGATTCCCCACTGACGCTTGCCGAACGCAGCCTGCTCGCACCGGGCGGGCTGTCCATCCACGATCTCGAACGCGTGTTTGCGCGGGTCATGGCGCCGTCCATCGACGCGGCGGATTTGTACTTCCAGCATTCGCGCAGCGAATCGTGGGTGCTGGAGGACGGCATCGTGCGCGATGGCAGCCACAGCATCGAGCAGGGTGTGGGGGTGCGTGCGGTGTCCGGCGACAAGACCGGATTCGCGTATTCGGACGATATCGTGCTGCCGCAGTTGCTCGAAGCCGCCGGCGCGGCGCGTGCGATCGCGCGGGGCGGCAACGGCGCGGGCAAGCCGCTGGCGATGCGCGGCACGCGTGCGCTGTATCCGGCCGACGATCCCATCGACGCACTGGACAACGCGGCCAAGATCGGGCTGCTGCGTGAACTCGACGCACTGGCGCGCAGCCTTGATACGCGCATCAAGCAGGTGATCGTCAGCATGAGCGCGACCCACGAATCGGTGCTGATCGCCGCCGCCGATGGCACGCTGGCCGCAGACGTGCGCCCGCTGACGCGCGTGAACGTGCAGGTGATCGCCGAACACGGCGGTTGCCGCGAATCCGGTTACTCGGGCGGCGGCGGGCGCTGCGCGTACCGCGAGCTGATCGATTCCGGGCGCGCGCACGGATGGGCCCGCGAGGCGGTGCGGCAGGCGCTGGTGAATCTCGATGCGGTCGATGCGCCCGCGGGCACCATGGACGTGGTACTCGGCCCCGGCTGGCCGGGCGTGTTGCTGCATGAGGCGATCGGGCACGGCCTCGAAGGCGATTTCAACCGCAAGGGCACATCCGCGTTCGCAGGCCGGATCGGCGACAAGGTGGCCGCCGACGGGGTGACCGTCGTGGACGACGGCACGATGCCGGGACGGCGCGGCTCGCTTTCGATCGACGACGAAGGCACGGCCACGCACTGCACCACGCTGATCGAAAACGGACGCCTGGTCGGCTACATGCAGGACAAGCACAACGCCCGCTTGATGGGCATGGCGCCCACCGGCAACGGGCGGCGCGAATCGTTCGCGCACCTGCCGATGCCGCGCATGACCAACACCTGCATGCTGGCCGGCAAGCACGATCCGCAGGAAATCATCGCCTCGGTCGAGCGTGGGTTGTACGCCGTCAATTTCGGCGGCGGGCAGGTCGACATCACCAACGGCAAGTTCGTGTTCAGCGCCAACGAGGCGTACCTGATCGAACACGGCAAGATCACGCGTCAGGTGAAGGGTGCGACCCTGATTGGTTCCGGCCCCGACGTGTTGACGCGCGTCGCGATGCTGGGCAACGACCTGAAGCTCGACGAAGGTGTCGGCGTGTGCGGCAAGGAAGGCCAGAGCGTGCCGGTAGGTGTCGGGATGCCGACGACGAAAATCACCGCAATGACGGTGGGCGGAACGTCCGCGTGATCCGGTCCGAATCATGTAGGAGCGCGCCTGCGCGCGAATGCCGTCGCCACGATATGCCGAAACGCGGTCGCCAGCAGGCTGGCTCCTACATGGATTCGAGGTCACGCAGCAAGCGGAACAGTTCGCGCTGCGCGCGCGGCGGCTTGTTCGCGGCGCGTTCTCGGCGCGCCTGCCGAATCAGCGAGCGCAAGTGCTGGTGGTCGACGGCTGGATTTCCGGCAATGAATGATGTGAGCGCGGCATCGCCGTTGTCGCCCAGCAGGTCTTCGCGTAGCGCTTCGGTGCGATGCAATGCGGCGGTTTCACGGGCGTTCTTGCCGCGATCGTTGGCCAGGGCGGCGCGGGCGGGAGCGAAGGCTTCCTCGTCGTGCGCGCGCATCAGTTTGGCAAGGTGCGCTAGCTGGCGCTTGTGCGCGATGTGCGACGGCGTGCGTTGTACTTCGGCCAGTTCGTCGCGGACGTCGTCGGGCAGCTCCAGCTTGTCGAGCCGCGCGGATGGCAGCTCCGACAGTTGCCTGGCGAATGCCAGCACGTCCAGCGCTTCGCGGCGGCGCGCAGTGCGGCTCGGGCGTTCGTTGTCGGCGTCTTCTTCGATGGGATGCATGGTTTGAACGGGAATCGAGTGAACACGAACATTGTGACAGCCGAAGGAAGCAGCGCGGAACTGGACCGTCTGGCCGACCTCTCGGAAGACGTGATCCGGCGGGCGCGTGCGGCCGGCGCGTCGCAGGCGGAAGTGTCCGCCAGCGTCAGCAGCGGGCTTTCGGTCAACGTGCGCATGGGCGAGGTGGAAACCGTCGAGCGCAATCGGGACCGCGGTTTCGGGCTCACCGTGTACTTCGGGCAGCGCAAGGGCAGCGCGTCCACCGCCGACCTCAAGTCCGAGTCGATCGAAGCGACGCTGGGGCAGGCGTGTGCGATCGCGCGCTACACCGAACCCGATCCTTGCGCGGGACTGGCCGACGCGGCATTGATGCAGACGGAATTTCCCGATCTCGACCTCTGGCACCCGTGGCAACTCGACGTCGATCGCGCCATCGAAATCGGCCGCGAAGTCGAGGTCGCCGGCCGCGACCATCCTGCGGTGACCAATTCCGAGGGCGCGAGCGTGCAGTGCGGCGACGCATTGGGCGTGTATGCGAATTCGCATGGTTTTGTCGGCCGGGAGCGCGGTACGCACCATTCGGTCTCTTGTTCGCTGATCGCGGGCAAGGGCGATGCGATGCAGCGCGACGGCTGGTACGAATACGTGCGCGACGCGGGCGATTTCCCGCCGTTCGATTCGATCGGCCGCAAGGCGGGCGGGCGGGCAGCGGCGCGCCTCGGTGCGCGACGGGTGTCCACGCGCGAGTGTCCGGTGCTGTTCGCGCCGGAGGTCGCTCGTTCCCTGGTCGGACACCTGGTTGCGGCGGTCAGCGGCGGCTCGTTGTACCGGCGCGCGAGCTTCCTGCTCGACCATGTCGGCAAGCAGGTAATGCCGAAGTTCGTCCGCGCCGTTGAACAGCCGTGGCTGCCACGCGGGCACGCGTCGTCGGTGTTCGACGCCGAGGGCGTGGCGACCCGCGAGTCGGCGCTGGTGCAGGGCGGCGTGTTGCAGCGCTACGTGCTGGGCAGTTATTCCGCGCGCAAACTCGGACTGAAGACCACCGGCAATGCGGGCGGCGTCCACAATCTCTCGATCGCGGCCGGTTCCGTCGACGGCGCCGCGACCGACTTTCGCGGAATGCTTCGCCGCATGGGTACCGGCCTGCTGGTCACGGAACTGATCGGACAGGGGGTATCGATCATCACCGGCGATTATTCGCGTGGCGCGGCGGGCTTCTGGATCGAGAATGGGGAGGTCGCGTATCCGGTGCAGGAAATCACCATCGCGGGCAACCTGCGCGACATGTTCATGAATATGCAGGCGATCGGCACCGACGTCGACCCGCGCTCGTCCATCCTCGTCGGATCGATCCTTGTCGGGAAGATGACGCTTGCGGGCGAGTAGGTCTGTCGGGGCGCGAGCGGGGCTGGTCGAGAATCGCCAGTGGCGGCCGCGCGCCGGCTCGCATCGCGCACTCCTGTTTCGAAGCCGCTGCCGGAAGGATGCGAGTTTCCGGCAGCAGTCGTGCGGCGCCGCGGAAATCCGGGCGTGCGAAATCGCGCGGCAGCCTGATTTCCCTTTCCAAGACAGTGCTTGACAGGCGCTGCCCAAGCAACGACAGTCTTGTCGCGGCCCGTCCATCACTGCTTTGAGGGAGGTTGGCGATGAGCGTTCCACCGGAGTCCGTGACACCCCCGGCATCTGCCGGCACACCACCACCTGCAGGCGTACCTTCCGCGGAAGAACGCCAGTGGGCCATGTTTGCGCACCTGTCCGCGCTGCTTGGCGCCTTCGTCACCGGCTGGGTCGGCGGTTGGGGCTGGTTCCTCGGGCCGTTGATCATCTGGCTGGTGAAGAAGGACACCATGCCGTTCGTGAACGATCAGGCCAAGGAAGCGCTGAATTTCAACATCACGATAGCGATCGTTTTCGTGATCCTGACCATCCTCGGTTTTGCCACGCTGGGTGTCGGGTTCTTCATCGCGCTGCCGCTGATGGTCATCATCGGCATCGCCGCGCTGGTGTTCATCATTATTGCCGCGATCAAGGCCAACGAGGGCGTGGCCTATCGTTATCCGTTCGCGCTGCGGCTGATCAAGTGAGTGCATGAAGCACTCATCCCGTGCAGCCCATGGATGGGTGTCGACGCGGGATCCATGGTCGGGCGCGTCCGGCATTCCGGCGCGCCCGCGTCGCTTCAGGGTTCTTCAGCTGGCGCAAACGGCTGGGCTGATTCCGGGTGCCCGGGGTCGAGCAGCAGCTTGACGCGCGCCTCGGTCTGTTCGAGCGCCGACTGGCAACTGCGGAAGAGCGCGATGCCGCGCTCGAACGAACGCAGCGACTCGTCCAGGCTCAACTCGCCGCCTTCCATTTTCGCGACCAGTTGTTCCAGTTCATCGAGCGACTGCTCGAACTGCGCGACCGGCGAAACGTCCGCTGCAGGCGCGTCGGGTTGGGTGGATCTGGACATGCGGGCAAACTAGCGCAGCTGGGCGGGCGAATCAATCGCCGGCCGGCCGTGCTTGCAAGTTTCGGGCAGGTCGATGAAAATTGCCGGCTCACTGTGGTGGATGTAGCTCAGCTGGTTAGAGTCCCGGATTGTGATTCCGGTTGTCGTGGGTTCGAATCCCATCATCCACCCCATTTTTTGTACAATGAATGCTTGTGTGCGGGTCATGTTCGATATGTGGCCCCCATCCCTTGCCCCCTCCCGTGAACGGGAGAGGGAGAGTGATCGTCCCCCTCGCGGGGACAGCCATTTTGAATAAAGCGGGGCCGTTAGCTCAGTTGGTAGAGCAGGAGACTCTTAATCTCTTGGTCGAAGGTTCGAGTCCTTCACGGCCCACCATTTTGACGCGGGCAGATTTGCCCTCTTCCTTGCATCGCCCGGCTGTGGAAGGGCGATCATCTCGCCCGGCGCGACGATATGATCCCGATCGAGCGGGCGAAAGTGGCGGAACTGGCAGACGCGCTGGATTTAGGTTCCAGTGGGGCAACCCGTGCGGGTTCGAGTCCCGCCTTTCGCACCAGGAAGTGTCTTTTTGCCATGGATGAGGAAGTACCTTTTTGCCATGGATGAGGAAGTACTTTTTTGCCATGGATGAGGAAGTACTTTTTTGCCATGGAGGGCAATCAGACAGCTT
>JBDZUX010000044.1:0-25565 GCA_040255405.1 Lysobacteraceae bacterium | reverse complement strand
CTCATCTTTTCCCGTCGCGTGACCGTCCCTGGCTTGCGTTTCGCCGCAGCGCGCCGATGTCGAAACGTGCGCGCTCCATTCGTCATCATGACAAGACCCGACAGCGGAGCACGCGTGACAACTGTCATCCGCGAACCCATGACATCCAGCCCTTCCGCCCCGGATGCTGCGCTTGCACAATGCGCAGGTGAAAAATACAATACCGTGCAGTTCAGTTATCTGAACCCCCCATTCGGCGCCTTTCCACATCCATCAGACCGTTCGTCTGCCTGAATGACGCACCCCAAGACTCCAATGAAGTCCGCAGTCCGGCGGACCGCGGTGGCGATCGCCGTGTTTGCCCTGGCCGGTTGCGCGGTGGGCCCGAATTTCCGGGAACCGGCCGCGCCGCAGGTCGATCGCTACACGGCGACGTCGTTGCCGGCCGCCACCGCATCGGTCGACGCGGCGGGTGGGGACGCGCAGCGCTTCCTCGAGGGCGAGAACGTGCCGCGGCACTGGTGGACCACGTTCGGCAATGCCGAACTGGATCGCCGCGTGCACGAGGCGTTCCAGCACAGCCCCTCGATCACGGCCGCACAAGCCGCGTTGCGCCAGGCCGAAGAGACCGCGAGGGCCGCGCGTGGCAGCCTGTTCCCGTCGCTGGATGCGAACGCGGGTGCGACCCGCGCCAAGCAATCCGCGGCCGAGTCCGCCACCGGCGGGCGCGCAGGGCCGTTCACGCTTTACAACGCCGGCGTCAGCGTCGGCTACGTGTTCGACATTTTCGGTGGGGTGCGCCGCGGCATCGAGTCGCAGGAAGCCCAGGCCGACGTCAGTCGCGCGCAGCTCGACGCCACCTATTTGACGCTGGCCGCGAACGTCATCACCGCCTCGCTGCAGGAGGCCTCGTTGCGCGAGCAGGTCAAGGCCACGCGCGAGATCGTCGATTCGCTGGAGCAGGAGCTCGACATCGCCCGGAAGCAGCAGGCGATCGGTGCGAAGTCGTTGTCCGATACGCTCGCCGTGCGCTCGCAACTGGCCGCGACCCAGGCGACGCTGCCGCCGCTGGAGAAGCAACTCTCGGCCACGCAGAACCAGCTTGCGACCTACCTCGGCGTCACGCCGGCGCAATTGAAGATGCAGCCGGTGACGCTGGCCGACGTCACGCTGCCCACCGATATTCCGGTGAGCCTGCCATCCACGGTGGTCGCGCAACGGCCGGACATCCGTGCCGCCTCGGCGCAGCTGCATGCCGCGACCGCCGCGGTCGGCGTCGCCACCGCCGACATGCTGCCCAGGCTCAGCTTGAACGGCAGCCTGACCAGCCAGTCGCTCACCGAGTCCGGCCTGTTCGCCGCCGGCAGCGGCGGCTGGTCGATCGGCCTGGGTTTGTTGCAGCCGTTGTTCCACGGCGGGCAATTGCTGCACCAGAAGCGTGCGGCCGAAGCGGGTATGGACGCTGCGCTCGCGGATTGGCAGCAGACGGTGCTGGTCGCGTTCCAGAACGTCGCCGACGCGTTGCAGGCGCTCGATTACGACGCACAATCGTTGAAGGCCCAGAGCATTTCCGAACGCGACGCCGAAAAACTGCTGTCGCTGACCCGCGCGCAGTATCGCGTGGGCGCCGTCGATTACCTGACGCTGTTGTCCGCGCAACGCCAATACCAGCAGGCCCGCATCGCCGCGATCGCGGCGCGTGCTGCGCGCCTGGCCGACACGGCCGCGCTGTATGCCGCACTGGGTGGCGGCTGGCAGGGCCCCGCGGAAGCGGACGCGACCGCCGGCGAATGATCGTGACTCCAGCCATGGATGGCAGCCCGAGACCGTTTCGAACCCGCCTCGACCGAATACCTACAACCCGCCTTCGTGTGCCTGGTCCCGGCGATCAGGGCGATCGCCAGAAAACGAGATGAACTCCATGGCCGACTACAAAGCCCCCCGCAAGCCCAACCAGCGCAAGCGCCTGATCATCGTGGTTGCCGCGGTGGTGATCCTGTTCGCGCTGCTGATCGGCTTCAACACCTTCAAGGGCATCATGATCGGCAAGTTCATGAAGTCCATGGGCAACCCACCGCAGACGGTCAGCACAATGGTCGTCGAGTACCAGGATTGGCAACCGCACGTGGAGGCGGTCGGCAACGTGCGCGCGGTGCATGGCGCGGATCTTGCGTTCGACGTCGCCGGGCTGGTGGAAAGTGTGGGCGTGAAGTCCGGCGCCGACGTCAAGAAAGGCCAGGTGCTGATCAAGCTGGTGGACGCCGACGACCGCGCCAAGCTCGAAGCGTTGAAGGCCACCGCGCAACTCGCTTCGTTGACCGCGCAGCGCGCGAAGCAGCAGCTCGCGGTGCAGGCGATCAGCAAGGCGCAGTACGACGCCGACATGGCCAACCTGAAAAGCGCTCAGGCGAATGCCGCCGCGCAGCAGGCGCTGGTCGACAAGAAGACGCTGCGGGCGCCATTCGCGGGCCGCATCGGCATCATCACCGCCAATCCCGGCCAGTACATCAATGTCGGCAACACGGTGGTGACGCTGCAGCAACTCGATCCGGTGTACGTGGACTTCACGGTGCCGCAATCGTCGCTGAACGAGTTGCGGGTGGGCGGCAAGGTCGAAGTCACCGCTGATGCCTTCAAGGGCAAGACCTTCGCGGGCGCCTTGTCGGCGACCGACCCGAAGATCGACCTCGCCACCCGCAACGTCGGCGTGGAAGCGACCGTCGCCAATCCCGACAAGTTGCTGGTCCCGGGGATGTTCACCAAGGTGGCGGTGGATTCGGGCGCCACGCAGCGTTACCTGACCCTGCCGCAGACCGCGATTTCGTACGCGCCCTACGGCGACACCGTGTTCGTGGTGCACGAGGGCGCGCCGCCCGAGACCGGCGCCGACGGACAGCCGGTGAAGGCCAAGCCGCCCGCGGAAGCCAAGCCCGCCGCCAAGGACAAGAACGGTCCTTCGCATTACGTGCAGCAGGTGGTCGTTACGGTCGGGCCGACCCGCGGCGACCAGGTCGCGATCGAGGGCGGCATCAAGCAAGGCGACGTGATCGTCACCAGCGGGCAACTGAAGCTGAAGAACGGCACGCCGGTAAACATCAACAACAAGGTGCAGCCGGCGTTCAATCCGAAACCCAATCCGGTGGAACAGTGATTTTCTGGAATTCGCCGTTCCACCGACAAGGACGCCGGGTTGACTCGCGCCGTCCATGGCGCTCGCCCTTCGGGCCGCCTTCGGCGTTCGCGTCTGCAATTCCCGGATCGAGTCCGGGACAGGCTCTGCAAACGCAGTCTGGTCGCCGCTGACGCGGCGTCCGGAATGACGAAGGCGGTTGGGCCATCCCGGAATAATCTGCAGCAGGTTCCCCCATGAAATTCACCGATCTTTTCATCAAGCGTCCGGTCCTCGCCGCCACGGTCAGCCTGCTGATCCTGGTGCTGGGCCTGCGCGCCGTGACCTCGCTGCCCATCCGCCAGTACCCCAAGACGGAAAACGCGACGATCACGGTGCAGACCGTGTACTACGGCGCCGACGCCCAGACCATGGCGGGCTTCATCACCCAGCCGCTGGAGCAGGCGATTGCGCAGGCGCAGGGCATCGACTACATGTCCTCGTCCAGCACGCCCGGCGTGTCGTTCATTACCGCGACGCTGCGCCTGAACTACGACGGCAACAAGGCGCTCACCGAGATCTCGGCGCTGGTCAATTCGGTGAAGAACCAGTTGCCGCAGCAGGCGCAGCAACCGGTGATCACGCTGCAGACCGGCCAGCAGGTCGCGTCGATGTACCTCGGCTTCTATTCCGACAAGCTGCCCACCAACAAGATCACCGATTACCTGACGCGGGTGGTGCAGCCCCAGTTGAACGCGGTGGATGGCGTGCAGAACGCCCAGATCCTGGGTGGCCGCACCTTCGCGCTGCGTGCCTGGCTGGATCCGGTGAAGATGGCCGCGCATGGCGTCACCGCGACCGACGTCAACCAGGCGCTGGCCGCCAACAATTACCTGTCCGCGATCGGCACCACCAAGGGCCAGATGGTCAGCGTCAACCTGACCGCGGCCACCGACCTGCACACGGTCGACGAGTTCAAGAACCTGGTGGTGAAAGCCAACGGCAACGACATCGTGCGCCTGCAGAATGTCGCGGACGTCACCCTCGGTGCCGAAAACTACGACTTCAACGTCGCCTTCGACGGCAACCGCTCGGTGTTCATGGGCATCAACGCCGCGCCGGACGCCAACGTGCTGGACGTGATCGACCGCGTGCGCCAGGTGTTCCCGTCGATCCAGGCGCAGATGCCGACCGGCATGACCGCCCGGATCGTGTTCGACGGCACCGACTACATCCGCACTTCGATCGACGAAGTGGTGAAGACCCTTGCCGAAACGCTGATCATCGTGACGGCGGTGATCTTCCTGTTCCTCGGCACCCTGCGTTCGGTGTTGATCCCGGTGATCGCGATGCCGTTGTCGCTGATCGGCGCGTTTCTGGTGATGCTGTTGCTGGGCTACTCGATCAACCTGCTGACGCTGCTGGCGCTGGTGCTGGCGATCGGCCTGGTGGTCGACGACGCGATCATCGTGGTCGAGAACGTCGACCGCCACATGAAGGAACACCAGGCGCCGCTGCAGGCGGCGCTGCTGGCTGCACGCGAACTGGCCGGCCCGATCGTGGCGATGGCGGTCGTGCTGGTCGCGGTGTACGTGCCGGTCGGTTTCCAGGGCGGCCTTACCGGCGCGTTGTTCACCGAGTTCGCATTCACGCTGGCCGGCGCGGTGGCGATCTCGGCGATCGTGGCGCTGACGCTGTCGCCGATGCTGTGCTCGCGTTTCCTGCGCGAGGCCGATCACCAGAAACCGTTCGTAAAGCGCATCGACCGGGTGGCCGATGCGGTACGCGACCGTTACCGCCGGATGCTGCATTCCTCGCTCGACACGTGGATCGTGGTGATCGTGTTCGGCGCCCTGATCCTGCTGGGCAATGTGTATCTGTTCAGGACCGCCAAGTCGGAGCTGGCGCCCCAGGAAGACCAGGGCATCGTGCTGACCAACACCCAGGGGCCCCCGAATGCCACCATCACCCAGATGGGGCTGTATTCGAAACAGGTGTTCGACATCGCCAAGTCACTGCCCGAATACACCCACATCTTCCAGGTCGATGGCGCCCAGGGTGTCAACAGCGGGTTCGCCGGCATCATGCTGAAGCCGTGGGGCGAGCGCAGCCGCGGCGCCAACGAGATCCAGCAGGATGTGCAGCAGAAGGTCAGCCAGATCGCCGGTGCGAACATCGCGGTGTTCCAGTTCCCATCGCTGCCGGGTGCATTCGGCTTCCCGGTGCAATTCGTGATCAAGACCACCGAACCGCTGCAGAACCTGAATGATGTCGCCCAGCAGGTGCTGGCGAAGGCCAAGGCGTCGGGCATGTTCTTCTACGTCGACAGCGACCTCAAGATCGACCAGCCGCAGGCGACGCTGACGCTCGATCGCAGCAAGGTTGCGGCGCTGGGCATGACCCAGCAGAGCGTCGGCGCGGCTTTGTCGGCGGCGTTGGGCGGCAACTACGTCAATTACTTCTCGATCTCGGGACGCGCCTACCGCGTGATCTCGCAGGTCGCGCAGGCCGATCGCCTGAATCCCGCGCAGCTCGACAACTACTACATCAAGACCCCTTCGGGCGACATGATCCCGGCCTCGACCGTGGCGCACCTGACCTACCAGACGGTGCCGGAGTCGATCAACCACTTCCAGCAGTTGAATTCGGCGACGATCGGCGGCGTGATTGGCCCGAGCGTCTCACTGGGACAGGCGTTGCAGTTCATGCGCGACACCTTGCAGCAGGTCGCGCCAACCGGCTATGCCGCCGATTACGCCGGTCAGTCGCGCCAGTTCACGCAGGAATCCGGCGGCTTCCTGTTCACGCTGATGTTTTCGATCATCATCGTGTTCCTGGCGCTGTCGGCGCAGTTCGAGAGTTTCCGTGACCCGATCGTGATCCTGGTGTCGGTGCCGATGGCGATTTTCGGCGCGTTGCTGTTCATCAACCTCGGGCTCTCGACGCTCAACATCTACACCGAAGTGGGCCTGGTGACCCTGATCGGATTGATCAGCAAGCACGGCATCCTGATGGTGCAGTTCGCCAACGACGCACAACGCCTGCACGGTTTCAGCAAGCGCGACGCGATCGAGGAGGCCGCCGCGGTGCGCTTGCGTCCGATCCTGATGACCACTTTCGCGATGGTGCTGGGCGTGATTCCGCTGGTGATCGCTGCGGGCGCCGGCGCGGCCGGCCGCCACAGCATCGGCTTGGTGATTTTCACCGGCATCTCGATCGGTACCTTGTTCACGCTGTTCGTGGTGCCGGCGATGTATTTGCTGCTGGGCCAGGACCACCATGCCGAACGCAGCGAAGACGCCGACGGCATCGAAGTGCTGCCGCCGCCGGAACCGCAGCCGCACTGAACGGCGCGCAAGACGTGATCGACGGGGCAGCGCAAGCTGCCCCGTCTCATTTGACGACGATGGTGCCCGTCATCTGCGGATGGATCGAGCAGTAATACGCGTACGTGCCCGGCCTGGTGAACACCGCGCTGTAGCGATCATCGGTGTCCAGCGCCGGCGACGACTTGAACTGGCCGCCCGTGCTGGTGACGACGTGCGGTTCTTCGTCGTGGTTGGTCCAGGTCACGGTTGCACCGACCGGCACCACCCGTTGCATCGGCTGGAAATGGAAGTCGCGGATGCCGACCTGGTAGCCGGCAGGCTTTGGCGAAGCGGCGTGCGTGGATGAGGTGGCGAGCAGCAAGGCGGCTACGGCGAAAAAACGTTGCATGGAAGCGCTCCAGAAGAATTGAAAAGAATCAAGCGAGCGTGTGCTCGGTGAGGGCGAGCGCCTGCGAGCCACGGATGTGCCGCACGTCGCGGACGCCGATGGTGTCGTGCAGCTTCTCGCCGGCCGGCAGGTTCTGCAGCGGGCCCGGCGAGGGACCCACGCCGGGCGCCGGCTGCGGATAGGCAGTCGAGCGTGCGGTATGGAAGCTGATGGTTCCTTCGATCTTCTGCTGGATCTGGTGGATGTGCCCGTTGAGCACCGTCACCGAGCCAAAGCGTCTCAGCAGCGTCAGCGCCTGCGCGCTGTCCTGTGTGCCCCAGCCCCAGGCCGGGTACAGCGACCACATCGGCATGTGTGCGAACACCACGATCGGCGTGCTGGCGGAAAGGCCCGCGAGATCCTGCTTCAGCCACGCGATTTGATCGGCGCCGAGAAGGCCCAGCCCCGCACCCTGCAGGTGACGCACATTGACCAGCGCGACGAAATGCACGCCGTGGTGGTCGAAGCTGTACCAGCCATTGCCGTCGACGCCGCCGCCGAAGCGCGCGAGGAACGCCTTGCCATCGTCGCCGATCACGTCGTGCTCGCCGGGGACGTAGAACACGTGACCGGTGTCTGCTTCCTTCAACAGTTCGGCCACGGTGTCGAACTGTTCGGGCTTCGAGAGGTGCGAAAGATCGCCGGTGTGCACCACGAAATCGGGCCGCTTCGGTTGCGCGTTGACCAGCGCGATGGACTGGCGCAAGCTGGCGACCGGGTCCGGGTTCGGCGCCTTGTGGAAGCCGATATGGCTATCGCTGATCTGCACGAAGCCGAAGGTGGCGTCCGGCTGCGCCGCGCCTTTCAGCAGTGCACCGGCGTGCGCGACGCCGCCCTGCATCAGCCACAGCGTGCCAGCGCCGGCCCACGCCATGCATTCGAGAAAGCGCCGGCGGCCCGACCGGATGTTGTCAGGATCGAAGTCGTCACGATTGTCTTGCATGGGTGTGTCCTCGGTTCGAAGGAAGACGCACAGCGCGCCTTTCCGAATGCCATACCGCTGCGCGTGCACGGTTATTCCCGCGGGCGCGGGCCGGGAATAAATCCGCCGGGACTTCGGTCTTGTCCTGATGGGCGATGGAACCACCGCACCGGGATGGCCTGACGGCATGGACACTCGCGCCGCCTTCGAACGCGAGGTGATGCGGCACCTGGATGCCGCGCACAACCTTGCGCGCTGGCTGGCCCGCAACGACCAGGACGCCGAAGACGTGGTGCAGGAAGCGATGCTGCGCGCGTTTCGTTTCTTCGGCGGGTTCCGCGGCGGTGACGCGAAAGTGTGGCTGCTGGCGATTGTTCGCAACACGTTCTACACACAGCGTTCGCAGGTGCCCACCGCGGGCCGTGTCGATGAATTCGATGAGGCGATCCATGGCGGCGAGGGCCATGACGATCCGCAAGCCCTGCTGTTGCGCGCGGCGGACGCACAAGGCCTGCATGCTGCGCTGGAACGCTTGCCGCCGGAATTCCGCGAGGTGCTGGTGTTGCGCGAGCTGGAAGAATGTTCCTACAAGGAGATCGCGTCGATCACGAATCTGAAGATCGGCACGGTGATGTCGCGATTGGCGCGCGCACGCGAACGCCTGCAGCGTGAGCTGACCGGCAAGGAGGTGGCGGCATGAACTGCGAGGACATCCGCCTGCTGTTGCACGCTTACCTCGACGACGAACTGGGAGCGGCCGACGGCCTCGCGGTCGTGCGGCACCTTGCCGAATGCGACCGCTGCACGCAGCGCCTGCGCGCGTACACGCGGCTGCGCGAAGATCTGCGCAAAGCGACTTTGTATCGGTCTGCGCCGGCGGCACTCCGAGCGCGCATCGAGCCGCAGGTGTCGCGAGCTGCTGTCGTCCCGCGCTCGCCTCGTCGCGGTTGGAGCATGGCCCTCGCCGCGCTCGCCGCATTGTTCGTGATCGTCGCCGTGTTCGCCGGTTGGCAAACCTTGCAGTTGCGGCGGCAAGCCGGCGATAGGCTGGTCGCCGAAGCGGTGTCGGATCACGTGCGTTCGTTGCTGCCGGGTCACTTGATCGACGTGCGTACGTCCAACGAGCACACCGTGAAACCGTGGTTCGATGGCCGCGTCGATTTCTCGCCGCAGGTGAAGGACCTGACCGCGCAAGGTTTTGAGCTGGTCGGCGGACGGCTCGACGTGCTCGGCGGCAGGGAGGTCGCCGCGTTGGTGTACAGGCGTCACCTGCACACGATCAACCTGTTTCAGTGGCCGGGCAGCGAGCAGGCCGCAAGCGCGTCATGGACCCGCGATGGCTACCACGTACTGGAGTGGAACGACACGGGATTGCGGTTCGTCGCGGTATCCAGCGTTGCCGAGAGCGATCTCCGGGCCTTCATGCATGCATTCCGCGCCGGGCCGGCGCCCAGTCGCGAATCCGGGCGTTGAAACCCACCGCGCGCGGGAAGCGTCGGTGCTATCGTGCGCATTTCTTTACGCGTGCCGAGGCGGTTCCATGCGAATGATCCCGCGTTGCCTGATTCTGGCCGCTCTGCTGACGCTGGCGAGCGTGCCCGCTTTCGCGAACGAGACGCTGCCTGCCGACCTGGCCGCGAAGATCGACAAGATCGCCAACGACGCCCTGGCGAAATCCGGCGTGCCCAGCGCGTCGGTGGCGGTCGTGCGCGACGGCAAGCTCGCGTACGCGAAGGCCTACGGCAACGCCAGGCTCGACCCGAAAACACCGGCGACGCCCGCGATGCGCTACAGCATCGGTTCGATCAGCAAGGAGTTCACCGCGGCGGCAATCCTGATGTTGCAGCAGCAGGGCAAACTGAGCCTCGACGACAAGATCGGGAAGTTCTTCCCGGACCTCACCGACGCCGCCCACATCACGATCCGGCAGATCCTGTCGCACACCTCCGGCTACCAGGATTTCTGGCCGCAGGATTACCTGATGCCGATGATGAAGCAGTCCACCACGCCGGCGCACATCATGGATGGCTGGGCGAAGAAGCCGCTGGACTTCGCGCCGGGTTCGCAATGGCAGTACAGCAACACGGGTTACACGATCGCGGGCGCGATCGTGCAGAAGGTCACCGGGCAGACCCCATTCGGGTTCCTGCAGCAGCACGTGTTCCCGCAGCTCGGCATCACCGATGCCTACGACACCAACGTGCATGCGCTGCCGGACAGCGACGCCCGCGGCTATTCTCGCTTCGCGCTCGGCCCGCTGCGGCCCTCGCAGAAGGAAGGGGTGGACTGGATGTTCGGCGCGGGCGAACTGGCGATGACCGCCAGCGATCTCGCGAAATGGGACATCGCGATGATCGGCAACACGTTGCTGCAGCCGGCTTCGTGGCATGCCATGCAGACCGAAGTGCTGTTGAACAACGGACTTGGCTCCGGTTACGGCCTCGGCGTGTTCGTCGGCAAGATGGACGGCCACCGGATGATTTCGCACGATGGCGAAGTGATGGGTTTCACCGCCGGCAACGCCATCTTCCCCGACGACAAGGTCGCGGTCGTGGTGCTGACCAACCAGGATGCGGTGGGCACGTTCAGTGCGATCGGGAAGGACATTGCCAAGGCTTTGTTCGAGGTCCACGATCCCGCGGCGACGAAGGCGCTGGAGCAGGCCAGGACCATCTTCGCCGCCCTGCAGAAGGGCAAGATCGACCGCAGCCTCTTCACCGCCGACGCCAACAGCTATTTCAGCGATACCGCGGTGCACGATTACCAGACCAGCCTTGCGCCGCTCGGCAAGCCGCAATCGTTCACCATCCGCGCGGCGCGCGAGCGCGGCGGCATGCAGATGCGCGGCTATACCGTGACCTTCCCGAAAACCAAGCTCTCGATCACCACCTACGTGCAGCCGGACGGCAAGCTGGAGCAGTACATCGTCGCACCGGAGGGTTAGTGCGGCCATGCCTTCAACAATTCCTCTCGGACGTCATGCCGAATACCCGACCAAGGTCGATGCTTCGGTGTTGTTTCCGGTCGCGCGTGCCGCGGCGCGCGCGCCGCTTGGCATCGCCGATGATGCCGCACTGCCTTTCGTCGGGGCCGACATCTGGAACGCGTGGGAACTGTCGTGGCTGGACGCGCGCGGCAAACCCCGCGTCGCGGTGGCCGAGCTGCGGGTGCCGTACGATTCACCCCACATCGTGGAGTCGAAGTCGCTGAAGCTGTATCTCAATGGCTACGCAATGACACGCTGCGACGATGCTTTTGCGGTGCGCGGACGCATCGCGCGCGACGTGTCCGCGTGCGTGGGTGCGGAAGTCGAAGTCGCGTTGTTGGAGCCGGCGGAGTTTGGCCGCCTGCAGGCGACGGATTTCGCCGGCGAGTCGCTGGACGAACAGGCGCTCGACATCGCCGATTACGCCGAACCGCGTGCGGACCACCTGCGGGTGCAGCCGCAGCGGCGGCTGGTCGAGGAGGCGCTGGTCAGCCACGCGTTCCGTTCGCGTTGTCCGGTCACGGGGCAGCCCGATTGGGCGAGCGTGCAGATCCGCTATCGCGGGATGCCGCTCGATCGCGCGGGCCTGCTGCGCTACCTCGTGTCGTTCCGCGACCACGCGGATTTCCACGAAGCCTGCGTCGAACGCATGTTCGTCGACATCCAGCGGCAATGCGCACCGCTGCAACTGCTGGTTTACGCGCGTTTCCTGCGCCGCGGCGGCATCGACATCAATCCGTGGCGTGCCACGCCGGGCTTCGCCGCCACGCTCGCAAACCTGCGGGCCACGCGCCAGTAGGGGGCAGCCCGGTCGCGCAGGCCGGGTTCACACACTTCGCGTTGTGGACGCGCGGTGCCGCGGAGTATCCTCGAAGCACTCTACGCGGAACAAGGATGCCATCATGCAGCATGCTTTCGATTATCTGATCCTCGGCGCCGGGATGGCCGGCGAAGCCGCCGCGCAGGCGCTGCGCGAAGCCGACGCGAGCGCCAGTATCGGGATACTCGGCGAGGAGTCGCATCCGCCCTACGATCGTCCGCCGCTGACCAAGGCCTTGTGGAAGGATGGCAAGGAATCGGACATCTGGCGTCCCGTCGACAAGGCGCGTGCGCAGGTGCAGCTTTCGCGGCGCGCGACCCGGATCGACCGCGGGGCACACCGCGTGCACGACGATGCTGGCGATAGCTGGCAATACCGCAAATTGCTGATCGCCACCGGCGGCACGCCGCGCAGGTTGCCGTCCGGCGGCGCTGACTTCATCTACTACCGCACGTTCGACGACTACCAGCGGTTGCGCAAGGTGGTGAAGCCGGGCGCGCGGATCGCGGTGATCGGCGGGGGGTTCATCGGCAGCGAAATCGCGGCCGCGATGGCGATGAACGGCTGCAAGGTCACGATGCTGTTTCCGGACGACGCGATCGGCGCGCGGGTGTACCCCGATGCGCTGGCCGACGCCGTCACGGCCTATTACCGCGAGAAGGGCGTGGACGTGCGTGCCGGCGTGACGGCCAAGGGCGGCGCGAAAGATGGCGATGGCGTGGCGGTCGAGCTGTCCGATGGCGGTACGCTGCGCGCTGACGTGGTGGTTGCGGGTTTGGGCATCACCCCGAACACGCGCCTCGCGGAAGAAGCGGGTTTGAAGGTCGAGAACGGCATCGTGGTGAACGATCACCTGCAAACGTCCGACCCGGATGTCTACGCTGCCGGCGATGTTGCCTCGTTTCCGGCGTCGGCGTTGGGCCGCCACCTGCGCGTCGAGCACGAAAACGCCGCCAACAGCATGGGCAGCCGCGCGGGCAAGTGCATGGCGGGGCAGGACGCGCCGTACGACGAATTGCCGTTCTTCTATTCCGATCTCTTTGACCTCGGCTACGAGGCGGTCGGCGTGCTCGATTCGCGCCTCGAAACCGTGGAGCAATGGGTGACGCCGTTCCGTGAGGGCGTGGTGTATTACCTCGACGCCGGCCGCGTGCGCGGGGTGCTGCTGTGGAACACCTGGGGCCAGGTCGATGCCGCGCGCAACCTGATCGCGTTGCCTGGTCCCTTCGACGCCGGAACCGTGCGTGGGCGACTGCCTTCGCAGGGTTGACGCCGCACCACCAACGGTCGAGCACACATGGACGTGCCATGCCGCGCAAACGGCCTGAACCCTTCGTTCCCCTCGCCAAGCCCGTAACGGAAATCCCGGACGGAAGCATCGCGGCGCTGAAGCGCAAGGCGCGCGATTGCCGCGCCTGTCCATTGTGGGAGCCCGCCACGCAGACGGTGTTCGGCGAAGGGCCGGCCGATGCGGAAATCATGCTGATCGGCGAGCAGCCCGGCCTGCGCGAAGACGTCGAAGGCGAGCCGTTCGTCGGGCCCGCCGGACGGATGCTCGATCGCGCGCTGGCTGAAGCCGGGCTCGATCGCGGCGCGTTGTTCCTCACCAACACGGTCAAGCACTTCAAGTACGAGCAACGCGGCACGGCCAAATTGCACAAACGCGCCAACGCGGCGGAGCAGGCGGCGTGCCGGATGTGGCTGGCCGCGGAACTGGCGCGGGTGCGCCCGAAGATCGTGATCGCGCTGGGTGCGATGGCGGCGCAGACGCTGTTCGGCAATGCGTTTCGCCTGACCCGCGAGCGCGGCGAATGGCGTGCACTGGGCGAACATGCGGTCGGCATGGCCACCTGGCATCCGTCCGCGATCCTGCGCGGGCGCGATCGCAGCCAGGCGATGTATCGGCAGCTGGTCGGGGATTTGCGCACCGTCAGGGAGCATTCGACAAGCGGGGCTGAACGCAAGACGTTGTAGCGGAGAAAGGGCGTGGTGCATCAGTGGAAATCGCGCGAGCGCGTGTCCAGTTCCCCCAGCAACGCCGTCCAGTCGTGCAGCCGTTCCGCAATCAGATGTTGCACGCCGTGCCGGCTTTCGAGCTTGCCCTCCACCGCGAGCAAGCGTGATTCCAGCAATTCACGGCGCTGGCGTTGCGCGAGGTCGTTCCAGACCACCACGTTGGTCATGCCGTCTTCGTCTTCCAGCGTCATGAAGATCACGCCGCTGGCGGTCTGTGGACGCTGCCGCAAGGTCACGAGCCCTGCAGTGCGCACCCGGGCGCCGTTGCCGCAGCGCTTCAGTTCCGCCGAGCGCCGGCAGCGCCGGTGCGCGAGCAGCGCGCGCAGGAACGACAGCGGATGCGGACCGAGCGTGGTGCCGGTCGATGCGTAATCGGCGTGAACGTCTTCCGCGCGCGTCGGCAACGGCAACGTGACTTCGGTTTCGACGGTCGCCGGCGCGCCGGCGAACAACGGCGTGGGCGCTTCCACGCCGGCGATGCTCCAGCGTGCGCGATGCCGATGGCCGGCGAGGCCGCGCAGCGCACCGGCGTCGGCCAGCAAGGCACGCTGCCGCGCATCCAGGCCGGCGCGTCGGCACAGGTCGGTCACGTCATGGAACGGCTGTTGCACGCGCTTCGCCACCATGCTGTTCGCGATGTCCTCCGGAAACCCGCGGACCATGCGCAGGCCCATGCGGATTGCGGGCTGGGTTGCACCGTGCGGCGCTTCCAGCACGCAATCCCACACGCTGGAGCGCACGTCGACGGGCAGCACGCGGATGCCGTGCCGGCGCGCATCCTGCAGCAACTGGTCGGGCGAATAGAAACCCATGGGCGCTGAATTGATCAGCCCGCAGGCGAACGCCGCCGGTTCGTGGCGCTTCAGCCAGCAACTCGTCCAGGTGATCAGCGCGAAACTCGCGGCGTGCGATTCGGGAAAGCCGTAGCTGCCGAAACCCTTGATCTGCTCGAACAGGTGATCGGCGAAGGCTTGCGAATACCCTTTGGCCAGCATGCCGCGCGCCAGGCGTTCGCGATGCGGCTCCAGTCCGCCGTGGCGTTTCCACGCCGCCATCGAACGGCGCAACTGGTCGGCTTCGCCGGGCGAGTAACCGGCCGCGACGATCGCGATCTGCATCACCTGTTCCTGGAACAGCGGTATGCCGAGCGTGCGTTCCAGCACGGCCTGCAACGCGGGCGATGGATAATCGATCGGCTCTTCGCCGTTGCGCCGCCGAAGATAGGGATGCACCATGTCGCCCTGGATCGGGCCGGGCCGCACGATCGCCACCTCGATCACGAGGTCGTAGAAACACTTCGGCTGCAGGCGCGGCAGCATCGCCATCTGCGCGCGCGATTCGATCTGGAACACGCCGACGGTGTCGGCGCGGCCGACCATTTCGTAGACCGCGGGATCTTCGGACGGAATGTCGGCCAGCGTCATGTCGCGCCGGCCGGCTGCGCGCAGCAGGTCGAAGGTCTTGCGGATCGCGGTCAGCATGCCGAGCGCGAGGCAATCGACCTTCAAAAGCCCCAGCACGTCGAGATCGTCCTTGTCCCACTGGATCACGGTGCGGCCTTCCATCGCCGCGTTCTCCACCGGTACCAGCGTGCTCAGGGGATGTTCGGACATCACGAATCCGCCCGGGTGCTGCGAAAGATGCCGCGGCATGCCGATCAACTGCGCGGTCAGCGTGAGCACGCGACGCAGCAACGGCGCATCGGGATCGAAACCGTGTCCGCGCAACACTTCATCCAGCCCTTGCGTGCCACCCCAATGGTCCATGCAGCGTGCCAGCCGATCGACCATGTCGGGCGGCAAGCCCAGGGCCTTGGCGACGTCGCGCATCGCGCCGCGGCCGCGGTAGGTGCTGGCGACCGCGGTGAGCGCCGCGCGCTCGCGCCCGTAGCGGCGGAACACGTACTGGATCACTTCCTCGCGGCGCTCGTGCTCGAAATCGATGTCGATGTCGGGCGGTTCGTTGCGTTCGCGCGACATGAAGCGCTCGAACAGCATGTTCATGCGTGCGGGATCGATCTCGGTGACGCCCAGCGCGTAGCAGACCGCCGAGTTGGCCGCGGAGCCGCGGCCCTGGCACAGGATGCCCTCGCCGCGCGCGAAGCGCACCAGGTCGTGCACGGTCAGGAAATAGGATTCGTAGTGCAGCTCCGAGATCAGCGCCAGTTCGTGTTCGATCAGCGCGCGCGCCTTGCCGGGCACGCCATCCGGCCAGCGCGTGCGCGCGCCGGTCTCGGTGAGCTCACGCAGCCAGTCCGCGGCGGTGCGGCCTTCGGGCACCAGTTCGTGCGGGTATTCGTAGCGCAGTTCTTCCAGCGAAAAAGTGCAGCGCGCCGCGATGCGGACGGTTTCCTCCAGAAGTTCGGCGGGATAAATCGCGGCCAGGGCACGGCGCGTGCGCAGGTGGTGCTCGCCGTTGGGAAACAATTTGAAGCCGGCTGCGTCGACGGTGGTCTTGTGGCGGATCGCAGTCAGCGTGTCCTGCAGCGCGCGCCGGCCGCGCACGTGCATGTGCACATCGCCCGCGGCGACCAGCGGCATCTCGAGTTGCACGCCGATGGCGCGAAGCTGCGCGAGCCGCGCCACATCGTCGGGTCCGCGGTGCAGTTCCACCGCAAGCCACGTGCGATCCGGGAACATCCGTTGGGTCCACGCGCCTTCCGCGGCATCAGGGGATGCGGCCGGGAGCCACAGGGCCAGCAATCCGTCGTTCGATGCGACGGCGAGATCCTCGCGCAGCAATCGGTACGCCCCCTTGCCTGCGCGCCGCCGCGCCAGCGTCAGCAATTGGCAAAGCCGCGTGTAACCCTGCGCGGTTTCGGCCAGCAAGACCAGCTTGGGGCCGTCCGCGAGTTGCACTTCGCTGCCCGCGATCAGGCGCACGCCGGTTTTGCGCGAAGCTTCCAGTGCGCGCACGATGCCGGCCAGTGAAGCTTCGTCGGTGATCGCGAGTGCGGTGTATTGCAACTGGGCCGCGCGCTCGAACAGTTCCTGCGCGACCGACGCGCCGCGCTGGAAACTGAAGGCCGACAGGCAGTGCAGTTCGGCGTAAGGTGGGAAGTCGTTGGCGGCCATCGGTACTTCGGTGTGCGGCTTTCACGCAAACCATCCCTGCAGCATGAAGGGACCGTCGTCGCCCGCGGGACGGAATGCCCACGCGCGCTGGTGCGACGCGGTTTCGATGACGTAGTAATCGCGGCGCATGTCGGCGCCGTCCCACCAGCCGCTTTCGATGCGTTCGGGTCCGGCGAGGATGCGTTCCACCCGCTCGCGCAAGGGGATGGGCCGCGCCAGCAGCCAGGTGGGGCGCGGCGGCAGCGGTGCGTTCGCAATGCGGGAAGCGCTGGCGCCGTGCGGAGCATCGGTGCCGGCATGGATGCGCCACGCGCGTTCCGGTCGATGATCGGGATGCAACGCCAGGCCTTGCACGGCCTGTTCGCCCAGGCGTGCGCGCAGGCGCTCGCGCAGGGCATCCCACGTGACAGCCTGCTGTGGCCGGGTGTCGAAAAGATCGCGCCGCGTGGGTGTGAACGGCGGCAATGCGTCGGAGACCAGGCGCAGGCCGCAGACCGGTTCGCGCAAACGCGTGCGCTCCAGCCGTGCGCGCGCGATCGCGAACAGCAATTCCGGATCGCGTTCCGGCGCCAGCAGGCCGATGCGGATGTCGGTGGACGCGCCGCGTTCGTGCTCGAAAGCCAGCGTGAAGCGCTGCGCGCCGCCATCGCGGCCGGCGAGGAAGGCCGCGAAGTCGCGCAGTAACCGTCGCAGCGGAAACAGCAGCGATTCGTGCGAGGCAGTGTTGTATGGCAGCTCGATGCGCTGGTCGAACATATCCGGTGGCTGGTAGAACGCGAGCGCGTCGGTGACTGCGCCGCGCAAGCGGTCGAGGTGCAGCAGCGCCTGCGCGCCGATGCGCTTGCCGAGTTCCGCGCGCGGCAATGCGAACAGTTGCCGCAGCCGGCGCAAGCCCATCCGCTGCAGGCTTTCCGCGCACACCGCGTCGAGCCCGCCGTGCTCGACCGGAAGCGTGCCCAGTGCATCCAGCAGGTGCGCCCCGTCCTCGATCGCGCAACCATCGCGCGCGCCCGCCAGCACCATCGCCGCGTGCGGGTTGGGCGCCGCGGCGATGCGGTGCTCGAAACCGAGCGCGGCCAGGTCGCGGCGCAATTCCGCCTGCAGCGCAGGCCAGCCGCCGAACAGGCGGAAACTCGCGCGCACTTCCAGCAGCAGGGTTTGCGGAAACGTGCGGCACACTTGCGAGCTGTAGCGGTAGGCCCACGCCGCCAGGAAAGCGTGGCAGCGTTCGACTGCTGCCGCGTCGTGCTCGACCGCGTTCACGCGCGGATACAGCGCACGCGCGGCGGTCAGCGATTGCCCGATGCGCAAGCCATGGTGCCGGGCCGCGGCGTTGGCGGCCAGCACACGTGCGCGCGATCCCGCGCCTTCGAACAACACCAAGGGCAAGGCGTGGTCGGCGCGGCGGCGAAGCACATCATCGAGTGCGAGTTGCGGAAAGGAGATGCATGCCCACTGCATGGCGGTGTTCCATCACGCGGCAAGCGCCGCAAAGGCGACCGCGTGCGCTGGCGGATTGCCGCCCCGGCATTTCAAAACATGCAGGCGCGCCGGGCCGGTTTCGATGCCGATGCGCACCGCCGCCATCGAAGCCTGTGCCGCGGCCTGCATGGGGCGCAACATGAAGCCGAGCGTCTGCCCGGTTTCGGCGGCAAGCTGCAGGCGCCGCAACGTCGCGGTATCGGCCTGCCGCGGCCAGCACAGCACCGCCGCGCACGCGGCCGAGCGCAGGCATTGCTCGGCCGCCCACATCGCATCGTGTTCGCTGGCCTGCACGATCTGCAGGCATCGCAGATCCACGCCGGCCGTGATCCACGCGGCGGGGAACGGCAAGTACGGCGGCGCGACCAGCACGACCGGGCGACCTTCGCGGCTGAGCGTCGCCAGCGCCGGCAGCAGCAGGCGCAGTTCGCCCGTGCCGTCGGCGGGAAACAGGATTTCGCTCAGGGCCGCGTGCGGCCAGCCGCCGCCGGGCAGCATGCCATCCAGCGCGTCGAAGCCGGTCGGCAACGCGTCGCGACGCGGCGCCGTGCCTTGGCCGCGCCACAGGCGGCCGTTCTCGATGAGGGGTTGCAGGATCGCGCTCATGTCAGCCTGCGCGGATCACGCCGACGTACAGGCCTTCGATTGCGAACGGCGTACGGCGGGGATCGACTTCGATCGGCGCGTAATCCGGATTCGCAGGTTCCAGCCGCAGCTTCGAGGCCAGCACGCGCAGGCGCTTGACGGTGACTTCTTCCTCGATGCGCGCCACCACGATCTGGCCGTTGCGCGCCTCGCGCGCGCGGTGCACCGCGGCGAGATCGCCGTCGAGGATGCCGGCGTCGCGCATCGAATCGCCCTTGACGCGCAGCAGGTAATCCGCGCGCGGCTTGAACAGGGCGGGGTCGACGGCGACGTGGCGCTCCACGTGTTCGACCGCCAGGATCGGCGCACCCGCGGCCACGCGTCCGACCAGCGGCAGGCCGGCGCTGCGCCCGCGCGCGGAAGGGTTCAGCAGCCGGATGCCGCGGTTGCGGCCCGGCAACAGTTCGATGCAGCCCTTGGCTTGCAGCGCCTGCAGGTGCTTGGTCGCCGCGCGCGGCTGGTTGAAGCCGAACGCCGCCGCGATCTCGGCCAGCGTCGGCGGCAAGCCCTCGCCGATACGCCGGGCGATGAACTCCAGGATCTCGCGTTGGCGGTCGGTGAGGGGTATCATGGCAGGTACAAGTATATGTACCATTCCGACAAGATACCAGATGCCTGCCGCCGCCCGCATTTGCCCCCCGCCCGATCCGTTCCAGGCCGGGCTGTTCCAGCCTGAATCGGACGTTTTCGTCCCGATCGCCGACGCCACCGGCCGCGTCGCCTACACACCGGGCTGGATCGCGCCCGCGTGCGCCGCGCAATGGTTCCGGCAGCTGCGTGATGGCATCGCCTGGCGCAGCCAGCGCCGCATGATGTACGAGCGCATGCTGCCCGTGCCGCGGCTCACCGCGCACTTTCGGCTGGACGATCCCGCGTTGCCGCCGCCGCTGGGCGAGGCCGCCGCGCGGGCGCGCGCCAGCGTCGGCGCGCCGTTCACCACGGTGGGTTTGAATTTCTACCGGGACCGGCACGACAGCGTCGCGCCGCACAACGATCATCTCGATGAAATCGTTCACGGCCAGCCCATCGCGCTGTTGTCCCTCGGCGCCACCCGCCTCATGACCATCCGCGCGAAACGCCCGCCACGACGCGTGCTGCGCCTGCAACTGGAACCCGGCAGCCTGCTGCTGATGGATTACGCAACCCAGTTGCACTACGACCACGCCATCCCCAAGCAACGTACTCCCGTGGGCCCGCGCATCAGCGTGGCGTTTCGTTGTTCGGTGGCGCGTTGACGGTTTCCATGGGCGCGGCCTGAAGCGTTCACGGCAGGCGTGCCGGAGTCGTCGATGTTCACTTGAGTGTTGCTTCAATGAAGCCGGGGCGCATCGCCCCGGAAACATGGACGATACGAAGATTTTTGCTCCTGCCTGCACGGCAGGACAAGCAGTGCGCACGGAGCTGCGGTATCGGGATCACCATGCCGAAGTGGACCTGCGACTGCTGTTCGCAACCTGTTTCAGTCGTGTGCGGCGTCGATGATCGCGGCGAGTTGCCTCTGTGCCAAGCGACCCAGCGTCAATTCTTCGGCGACGCCACGCCAGCGCACGACGCATTCGTGCACCTCCTGCTCGATGGAGGTCGCTTTTTTCGCTGTCAATCGGTAAAAGCGGTGCGTGGCGTGCAGGTGGCGTACCGAGGGGCTCGGGTCGTGCGCGTCGATGGTCAGGACGTGTTCGCGCTTGTCGGGATTCGGGTTGAGATCGAACGCAGGTGCCAATCGCCAGCCGTGGGGTGTACGCAGGAAGCCATGGTTGCGCAGGTGATCGTCGCGATTGCCGATGAGAATCGCGAACACCACGCGCCGATAAAGTTGCGCGAGATCGTCGGCGATGTGGGCCGGATCGCCATGCGTCTGGATGGCTTGGGCCAAATCCAGGTAGCTGCCGGCGTCGCCGTCAGAGCGCATCAGCAATGTCGTGGCCGAGGCGTACAACCGGCGCGAATCCTCCGTGCGATCGAAGCGCCGCGTTGCAAAAGTGTGGTGGCCACGTCCGAAGCGCAACAATCGCGCATCGGGCAAAGCCACGTTCGCAGCGTGCGCGAGACGCCAAGCCATGAACTCCCACGCACCGACATCGCGACGATCGTCGGGGGCGGGAAACTGGGCCAGCCACAACGCGCCGTCTTCGGCGGTGAACGTTGCCTTGGGGCGGGCGCCGCCCAGGCTGGTGCCCGGAGCGACCAACTGCGTCAGCCACTTTGGGTAATCGGGCTGTCGTCGGCGTCGTCGCGGCTCAAGGCACATGCGATCGCCTGCAGTTCGCGCAATCGTGCGGCGGGTGGCGCGCCGAGTTCCCGATTGTCGACAAAAGTGGATGACTGCGTCGGATCACGCAGGCGCAAAGCGCCCATTCGGGTGAAGTCGCTCACGCCGACAAGAAAATCCCACTCGGAAAGGTGCCGTATCCGGCGGTCCGCTTCGTTCGCTTCCAGTGCCTCGCGTCGCTCCATCAACATGGGTCCCCAGCGATCTGGCGCCGCATCGCGGAAGACGCCGAACAGGTGCTGTCCGCGCACGGGATAATTGGGGCCGGGCAGGGCAGCAACGGCAATTGCGGGTCGATGGCTACCGCATGCCGCGCGTCGAGATAGTCGCTGCGGTATTCGAAGCTGACGACCTCGTTGCTGCCGCGACGTTCGCACCGCAACGATCCGACGACGGCCATCGGTCCCAATGTGGTGTCGTCGAGCACGACTTCGAGCGTTTCACCAGTTCGCGTGCTCATGGCGTGCGGCGCCTGCCGCGCGGCGCACCGACTTGGTTGATATCCTGCAGGCGCCTGCCGACTTCATCGTCCTTCGCCAGCACGTCGATGTCCTTGTCCAATCCCAGCACCTGC
Source organism: Lysobacteraceae bacterium (assembly GCA_040255405.1). Taxonomy (GTDB): domain Bacteria; phylum Pseudomonadota; class Gammaproteobacteria; order Xanthomonadales; family Rhodanobacteraceae; genus 66-474. The sequence continues at coordinate 3,933 of JBDZUX010000044.1, read as the reverse complement.
AGCACTCGCAACAGGGTCGCAAGACTGCTCGATGATTTCCCTTGTTCCAGCTTGCGCAAGGTGGGCAGCGATACGTCCGATCGTGTCGCCAACGCCGCCTGCGTCATGCGCCGCCGCAGGCGAGCCGCGCGCAGCCGTTCGCCGAGCTCGGCAAGTTGGCGGGAGGTGGCTGGAAAAACGGGCGGCGTACGCTTCGACATGGAAAATAAACGAGCTTCTTGATGTACAAATAGCAAGTTTATTTTCTATATATGGGCCGGATGCCGATCGCGGCGGCCTGAAAAACAGTCCGGGTCCGAAATGGCGGGCAAGTCCCAGCACCGGTGGGCCAGCCACCGGTTCGGGAAGGTCAGGCGTCGGAAGCTGCCGAGGCGGTCGGGTTGCGCGAGCCCAATGTGAGCGGCGCAGCCGCCGGAATGCCGATTGCTTCCAGCATGCCCGATGGCGCTGCAAATCGAAGAACGATGTCACCCGGCTTCCGTCTGTGCGGGAGTGACAAGCAAGAGGTGGGTTGTGGTCGACCGGTCAGCGCGAGGACACGTACTTCTCGCGCCGGATGTGCTTGATCGGCATTCCGAGTTCCTTCAATTGGGTGAAGGTGGCGTCGATCATGTCGGGGTTGCCGCAGAGGTAGGCGATGTCGCGCTCGGGGTCGGGTGCCAGTTCCGGCAGCACGTCCTGCACGTGGCCGCGGCGGTCGTGCGGACGCGGCGCGGCGCGCGCGGCGCGCGAGAGGCAGGCGCGGAAGGTGAATTCCGGGTGCTTGCCGGCGAAGGCTTCGAATTCCTCGCCGTACAGGAGTTCCTGTTCGTTGCGGGCGCCGTAGAGCAGCGCCACGTGCGTGCCGCGTTCGGCGATCAGTTTCTCGATCTTCGGCAGCATCGCGCGGTAGGGTGTGATGCCGGTACCGGTCGCGATCAGGAAATAACGCTGGTTGGCGTCGTCGTCCATCAGGCAGAAGCGCCCGTAGGGACCGCTTGCCACCACGGTGCCGCCATGTTCGAGATTGCCGAGCAGCCGGGTCGCGGCGCCGCCTTCGACGAAGGACACCGCCAGTTCCAGCGTGGCGACTTCGGCATCCCTTGCCGGCGTTCCGACCGAATAGCTGCGTTTGGTGGGCTTGCCGTCGTCGTAGTTGAAATGGATCTGGATGAACTGGCCGGGCGTGAATTTGAACGGCGCGTCATCGGCGCGTCGGAACGCGAGGTGCCGCACCCCGGGTGCCAGCATGTGGCTGTCGGCAAGTTTGAGTTGGAAGTGCTCGATCATCGTTCTGGCAATGCGACGAACCCGTCGCCAGCGTAAGGAGTGCAGTGCGCCGCGGCCATGCCGTCCGGCATGGGGCCGCGTAGACGAAACTTCTATAATAGGGGATGGCTGCCGACTCCGCTTCGCCTAACCCATCTCCCCCAATGCCCTCTGCCGATGCTTCCCGTGCCGTTCCGGCGCTGGAAGTCATTGATCTGCGCAAAACCTACGCCAGCGGCGTCGAGGCGCTGAAGGGCGTCTCGTTGAAGGTCGCGCAGGGCGATTTCTTCGCGCTGCTGGGCCCGAATGGCGCGGGCAAATCCACCCTGATCGGCATCCTGTCGTCGCTGGTCAATCCCACCAGCGGTGACGCGCGGGTGTTCGGGCTGTCCATCCACGCCGATCGCGGCGGGGTCATGCGTCAGATTGGGTTGGTGCCGCAGGAAATCAACTTCAACCAGTTCGAGACGCCGTTCGAGATCTGTGTGAACGTCGGGGGGTTCTATGGCATTCCGCGCGCGATCGCCAAGCCGCGCGCGGAAAAGTACCTGAAGGAACTGCGCATCTGGGACAAGGCCTTCCAGCCGACCCGGATGATGTCGGGCGGCATGAAGCGGCGCCTGATGATCGCGCGCGCAATGATGAACGAGCCGCGCCTGCTGATCCTGGATGAGCCCACCGCGGGCGTCGACATCGAGATTCGTCGTTCGATGTGGCACTTCATCACCGGCATCAACCGCGCCGGCACCACGGTGATCCTGACCACGCATTACCTGGAAGAAGCCGAGCAGCTGTGCCGCAACATCGCGATCATCGACCACGGCGAGATCGTGGAAGACACCTCGATGCGGCGGCTGCTGTCGAAGCTGGACGTGCAGACGCTCGTACTGGACGTCACCGGGTTCGAAGGCGTGTTGCCGCAGCTCGATGGCGTGAAGCTGACGCGCCTGGACGGCCAGACCCTGGAAGCGGAGATGCCCAGCACCCATGACCTCAATGCGTTGTTCGCGGCGCTGACGACGCACGGCATCACCGTGACCTCGATGCGCAACAAGACCAACCGGCTGGAGGAATTGTTCGTGCGGCTGGTGGAACGCAACAGCAAGGGAGCCGTGGCATGAATGGTTTCGCTCGGCCTCGCCTCACCGACACGCCCACCTACACCGGTCCCGCGCGGACCCGTGCGAACCTCGTTGCGCTCGGCACCATCACCCGCCGCGAGGTGCACCGGATGCTGCGCATCTGGACGCAGACGCTGGTGCCGCCCGCGATCACGATGACGCTGTACTTCGTGATCTTCGGCAAGGTGATCGGCAGCCGCGTCGGACCGATGCACGGCTTCAGCTACATGCAGTACATCGTGCCGGGCCTGGTGATGATGAGCGTCATCAACAACGCCTACGGCAACATCACGTCCAGTTTCTTCGGCTCCAAGTTCGGTCGCTACGTCGAGGAACTGCTGGCCTCGCCGATGCCGAGCTGGGTGGTGCTGACGGGCTACGTGGCTGGCGCGGTGTTGCGCGGGCTGCTGGTGGGCGCGATCGTGCTGGGCATCGCACTGTTCTTCACCTCGCTGCACATCGCGCATCCGCTGGTGGCGATCACCACGGTGGTCCTGGGCGCGACGATCTTTTCACTGGCGGGCTTCATCAATGCGATGTTCGCGAAGCGCTTCGACGACATCGCGATCGTGCCGACCTTCGTGCTCGCGCCGCTCACGTATCTCGGCGGCGTGTTCTATTCGGTCAACATGCTGGGCTCGCCCTGGCGCGAGGCGTCGCTGGCCAATCCGATCCTGTACATGGTCAACGCGTTCCGCTTCGGCATCCTCGGCATTGGCGACGTGCCGGTGTGGGTGGCGTACGTGGTGATGCTGGCGTTCGTGGTGATGCTCGCCGCGGTCGCGTTGTGGTTGCTGCGCAAGGGCGTGGGGCTTCGTTCCTGAGGCGGGCGGCGTAAGATCGCCGCATGAAGGCCGCGCTTGCCGCAGGGATCTTCGTTTGCAGCGTCGGGTGCGCGCCCGCACACGCGCAGGTGTACCGGTGCACCGGATCGGGCGGCAGCGTCAGTTACCAGGATCGCGCCTGCTTTCCCGGGCAGAAGCAGCAGATCATCGACGTGCCGAGCCACGCGCCGCCGGGTTACATCCCGCCGCCCGCCGCCACCGTTGCAACGTCCGCGGCGACGGCCAACCCATCGCCGCCACCGGCCCCAGTGCCGGCACCACCGCCCCTGCCCGTGATGTATGCGTGCGTGGGGGCGGTCAATGGCAAGCAATACCTCGCGCGTTCGCCACCACCGCCGTACCTCGCGCCACTCGGGGTGATGGGCTATCCGCCGCAATCGCTGGCGCATGCGTACGGCACGCGCGGCGGGGCGGGTGTGTCAGCGCCGGAGCTGTCGAGGCCGCGCATCGGCGGTCCGAGGATCGCCGCCGGCATGACCGAAGTGCAGGACTTCTGCTTGCCGGCCACCCACGCGCAGGTGTGCGGTTACGTGCAAGAGGAATACGACGAGAACCACCGCGCATTGCGCAGGGCGATGCCACACGAGCAGCCGCCATTGCGGGAGCGTGAGCAGCAGTTGCAGGGCCAATTGCGCAATTGCCAGTGATGCCTGATTCGTTGTGCTACACCCGTCCCGTCACGCTTCGATGTAGGGCGGGTGCCAACCCGTCGATGTGAT
>JBDZUX010000043.1:0-27101 GCA_040255405.1 Lysobacteraceae bacterium | reverse complement strand
AGTCGTACCAGGATTACGGGGCGGTTTGAAGCGCGGCTTCCAGTTTCCCGATCGCATCGTCGACCGTCACCAGATCCATCACGCCCGGATATTCGATCTTGCTGCCCCAGGGGATTTCCGCGGCCGGCTTGTGCAGGAACTTGTGCGCGGCGTCGTCGTAGCGGTCCACGCACCAGCGGCGATCCGAATACGGACCGGAACGCGCAGGGTTGCTGGCGGCATGCAGGCCCAGCACGCGCGCGCCGACCGCGTTGGCCATGTGCATGGGGCCGGAGTCGGGCGTCAGCACGATGTCGGCACGCTGGTACAGCGCCAGGGCGCGTTTCAGGGTGTCACGGCCGATCAGATCGAGCGGTTTCGTGCGCATGCGTGATGCGATGGCATCGCCCAGCGCACGTTCGGCCGACGCTGGCCCGCCGGTCAGCACCACGCGCATCCGCAGTTTCTGCATCGCGTGGTCGGCGACCGCGGCATAGCGTTCCGCGCGCCAGTTGCGCAACGCGTGGCTGGACGCGGCGCTGATGACGAGCGTCGGTTGTCCGTCGCCGGGCCATTGTGCGGCGGCCCATTCCCGCGCTTCCCCGGGGATGGGAATGTCCCAGCGGACCAGCGTCTGTTTCAAACCGAGCGGTTCGACGAAGCTGCCGATCGCATCCAGCACGTGTTCGCCCGTCCGCGCGGGGATGCGCTCGCGCACGAACAGGCCATGCAGGTCCTTGCTGCGCGCGCGGTCGTAGCCGATGCGGCGGTCGGCGTGCACGGCGAGGCCGAGGAGGTTGCTGCGCAGGGCCACCTGCATGTGCAGCAATGCGTCGAAGCGGCGCCCCGCCAGGGCACGGCGCACGTTTTCGTAGCCCGTGCGGCCCGCGGCCTTGTCGAAGGTCACGAATTCGACGCCGGCGATGTCGCCGACCAGCTTGCGTTCCAGTTTGCCGATGATCCAGGTCAGTCGCGTCGATGGCCACGCGGTTTCCAGTGTCCGCACCAGCGGCACCACGTGCGTGACGTCGCCGAGCGCGGAAGTGCGCAACAGGCACAGCGATGACAAGGATTCGGGCATGGCTTGCTAGACTGGAGGCGTGAACCATTCGACGCGGTCAGACACCGAACGCCGCGCGGTCGACCCGCGCATTGTCGCATCCGGCCGCGATGCGATGGTGTTCGATGCAAATCTGCCGGAAGCCCCTACCGCGGAATGGTTCGACCCCTCATGGTGGCAAGCGCACGAGCGGATCCGGCGCGTCGAAGGCGGGCGCGGCGGGGTGGCGTTCCTCGACACGCCGTTGGGCGCGTGCGTGTTGCGCCACTATCGACGGGGCGGCTGGATGGCCCCGCTGATGGGCGACCGCTATTTGTGGAACGGACGCGCGCGCAGCCGCGGGTTCGCCGAATTCGACCTGCTTGCGGCCCTGAGCCTGCGGGGCCTGCCGGTACCGCGTCCAATCGCGGCGCGTTTCCAACGGCGCGGCCCGTACTACCGGGCCGACCTGATCACCCGCGCAGTCGAACACGCTTCGACGCTGACCCAGGCCGTGCGCGACCGGCGGCTTGATCCGGCGCTGGCCGAGCGGGTCGGCGCCCTGGTCGCCCGGTTCCACGCGGCCGGTGTGGACCATGCCGATCTGAATGCGCACAATATCCTGCTCGATCGCGAGCACCTCTGGCTGATCGATTTCGACCGCGGCGAGATCCGCGTGACCGGCACGGCATGGAAGCTGGCAAATCTTGCCCGGCTCAAGCGCTCGCTGTTGAAGGTCGGCGCGTGCGATCATGATGAAGCCGCGCTGGACCGTGAAGTCTGGACGCCCCTTATGCGTGGATACGAGCGGGTTCTCGGAAATGCTGCATGAGCAAGCATGAGGTTCAGGCGAACGCGCACGCACACGACCCCGGACACGACGGGTCCATCTGGTCGCTGCATGTGCTCGGTACGGGCGCCGCGAACGCGATCCAGCTTGGTTCGTCCGCGGCCGTGCTGGAACGCGACGGCAAGCCGATGCTGTTGATCGATTGCGGGCCGGGTACGCTGGAGCATTTCATGCGCTGTTACGAGTGCCTGCCGCCCGCGGTGTTCATCACCCACGGCCACATGGACCACGTGGCGGGACTCGAGCGCCTGTTCCACGAATCGTGGTTCGATCCCGCGCGGCGCGGCAAGACCCGGATGTTCGTGCACGCCAACCTGCTGCCGGTGTTGCAGACGCGGGTTGCCGATTACCCGAGCGCGATCGCCGAAGGCGGCGCAAATTTCTGGGAGGGTTTCCGCTTGGTTCCATTCTCCCGCGGGTTCTGGCTGGACGGCTGGTGGTTCGACGTGTTTGCAACCCGGCACCACGTGCCGGGCACTTCGCATGGCGTCGTGCTGCGCGGTTGCTTCGCGTGGACCGGTGATACCCGGCCAATTCCGGAAGTGGTGTCCGGGATCGCCGATGCGCAAACGTTGGTGGCGCACGACTGCTCGCTCGTCGGCAATCCCTCGCACACCGGGGCCGACGACATCGATCGGGAATATCCCGACGACTTGCGTGTGCGACTGCTGCTGTATCACTACGGCAGCGATGCCGACGCGCAAGCGTTGCGCAAAGGCGGGTTCAAGGTTGCCGAGCCCGATGGCCGCTACCCCTTGCATGCGCCGCATCCGGTGCGCGCGGACGCCGGATGATGGAACCGGAAACATCGCGGCGACCGCTGCAGCGAACGTCGTGCGGAATTGCAGGCGGCGGGCGCGCAGCTCCGAAGGCGTAGGATGGCGGCGTGACGCTTCGACTTCGCGGCCTTGGGCCGCTACGCTCAGCATGAGCGGCAATTCGAGGGCGACATGCCGGTCGATCAATACCCCGCCATGGCGAAAGCCGGGCTCCAGCAGCTCCACGCGACTTCCATGAACAAGCTCTCCCACATCGACGCCTCCAATCGCCCGCGCATGGTGGACGTCGGCGCAAAAGCCGTGACGGCGCGGACCGCCGTTGCCGAAGCCGTGGTGCGCTTTCCGAAAGACGTCGCGGATGTCTTGCGCGAGGGCGGGATGCGGAGCAAGAAGGGACCGGTGATCGATACCGCAGTCGTGGCCGGCACCATGGCCGCCAAGCGTACGCATGAGCTGATTCCGTTCTGCCATCCACTCGCGATCGAACGCTGCCGGATCGAGGCGGATTTCGTGTCCGACACCGAACTCGCCATACGCTGCGACGTCGCGATCACGCACAAGACCGGTGTCGAAATGGAAGCGCTCACCGGCGCCAGCGTGGCGGCGCTCACGATCTACGACATGTGCAAGGCGTTGTCGCACGAGATCGTGATCGAGCATGTACGGCTGCTGGAGAAATCCGGCGGCAAGCGTACAGTGAAGGGCGGGAAGGCCGCGCCGCGCGAGCAGGCGGGGGCGCAATGAATTACCGGTTGCTGTATTTCGCTTCCCTGAGCGACGCCGCGGGCCGGGCCGAAGAGCGGGTGGCGAGCGAGGCCGGCGACGTTCGCGCGCTGTACGCCGAGCTGGCCGCGCGGCATGGATTCACGTTCGCGCCGGAGCGCCTGCGCGTGGCGGTCAATGGCGCGTTCACCGACTGGGATCATCGACTCGCCGATAACGACGAAGTCGTGTTCCTGCCGCCGGTGAGCGGGGGCTGACATGTTCGCCATCAGCGAGGCGCCCATCGACACCCTCCGCCTCCAGCACGGACTTGAAGCGGATGGGGCAGGTGCGGTCGTCTGTTTCGAAGGCCGCGTGCGCAACTACAACGAAGGGCGGGCGGTGAACGGACTTTCGTACCAGGCCTACATCGAACTGGCCGAGGCCGAGGGACGGCGGATCGTCGAGGAGGCGCGTGGCCGGTTCGAGATCGAGCGCATTTCCTGCGTGCACCGGGTGGGCGATCTCGCGCTGGGTGACGTCGCGGTCTGGGCTGGCGTGTCGGCAGGCCATCGCGCGGCAGCGTTCGACGCTTGCCGCTACGTGATCGACGAGGTCAAGGCGCGCGTGCCCGTCTGGAAGCGCGAGCACTACGCCGACGGTGAATCAGGCTGGTTGCATCCGGACGGTACGCCCGTCAGCGGCTGAGCTTGACCGCATCGATACGCGCCAGCAGCCATTGCAGACCGGCAAGATGTTGCTGATCGTGGCTGCACAGCAGGTGGATCAGGCCGTGTGTCGTTACCGGAACGCCATCGAACTCGGCGGTTCGCCCATGTTGTCGCGAGGTCAATCCGGAAATCAGGTCGAGGGTCTTGGTGCGGGCGCGCCGGAACGACGCCAGTACTTCCCCCGCGTCGGCATTTGCGTAATTGCGCTCGCGCGCCAGTTTTTCGCCGTCGAGGTTGGGCAGCGCCGGGTTCGATTCCTCCAACGTGCGCCGGAAGCGGGCATGGTAGCCGTCGACTTCGACATCGCGCACGTGGCAGATTTGTTCGATTGGCGAAAACGGTTCGCTCGGAATGCCGTTCCACGAAACCGGGCGCCAATTCGCAAATTCCACCGGTATTTCCTTGTAGTACGCCTCAAGCTTCTCGGGGAATTCGGCCAGCGCCGCCAGGGTCGTGTTCATGGTTTGAGGTGGAATTCTGGATGGTTGCGGGAACCTGAGGGTGCGCGCTGCGCGTTCCAATCCCTCGCCGGCAAAATGGCGGCGGCCCCGCCAGCGGATCTCCGGCGCACGAGTCAATCGATACCGTTGCTTCCTTCCGGATCTGGCGGGATTTTCGATCTATCGTCGCGGAGGCGCCAACGGGGCCACCATGAACTTCTCGAAACTGGCGGAGAGGGCGGGATTCGAACCCGCGAAGCGGGGTTTAGCCGCTTACACACTTTCCAGGCGTGCTCCTTCGACCGCTCGGACACCTCTCCAAACGAGCCGCACAGGATAGCGGGCGGCGGCATATCCAACAAGCGAAAATCGCGCTGCTTGGTCTCATCGCCCCGACTTGGCACAATGGGTGGATGAGCTATCAGGTTCTCGCCCGCAAATGGCGTCCGAAGCAGTTCGATGAACTGGTCGGGCAGGAACACGTCGTCAAGGCGCTGACCCACGCGCTGGATTCCGGGCGCGTGCACCACGCGTATCTTTTCACCGGCACGCGCGGCGTCGGCAAGACCACGATCGCGCGCATCTTCGCGAAGTCGCTGAACTGCGAGAACGGGATGTCCGCGCATCCCTGTGGCGAATGCGCGATCTGCAAAGCGGTCGATGCCGGCCGTTTCGTGGACCTTATCGAAATCGACGCGGCCAGCAATACCGGCGTGGACGATGTGCGCGAGGTGATCGAGAACGCGCAGTACGCACCGGCGCAAGGACGCTACAAGGTGTACCTCGTGGACGAGGTGCACATGCTCTCCAAGAGCGCCTTCAACGCCTTGTTGAAGACGCTGGAAGAGCCACCCGGGCACGTGAAGTTCCTGCTTGCCACCACCGATCCGCAAAAGCTGCCGATGACGGTGCTGTCGCGCTGCCTGAAGTTCGGCTTGAAGCGCCTCCTGCCGGAGCAGATCGCCGGGCAGATGCGGATGATCCTGGGCGAGGAAGGCGTCGGCTTCGACGATGGGGCGATCGCGGCCCTCGCACGTGGCGCGGACGGTTCGCTGCGCGACGGCTTGTCATTGCTCGACCAGGCCATCGCGCATGGTGGCGGTGCACTGCGTGCGGATGACGTCCGCGCGATGCTGGGCACGATCGCCGACAACGACGTGGGCGCCTTGTTGCGGGCCCTGGCCGATGGCGACGGCAAGGCGCTGATGGATGAAGCCGATCGCGTCGCCGGCCTGTCACCCGATTTTGCGGTGGTGCTGGAACAACTCGCGACCGCGCTGCACCGCATCCAGTTGCGGCAACTGGTGCCGGATTTTGCCGGCGAGGAAACCGAACGCGAAGTGCTGGACGCCCTTGCGGGTGAAGTCGATCCGGAAGACGTGCAGGTGTGGTACCAGTTCGCGTTGCAGGGCCGCCGCGATTTGCAGCTGGCGCCGGATGTCCGCTCCGGATTCGAGATGACGCTGTTGCGGATGCTGGCATTTCGTGGCGTCGAAGCGGCTGGCAACGGCGGCAACGCGAAACGCGTGTCGCAGGCGGGGCCTGCAAATGTAGTGTCACGACCGGCAACGGTTGCTTCCGCGACAACCGCACCCCGCGCGGAAACACCAGTGGCCGATCATGCGGCGCCCGCACGGCCGCGCGTCGCCGAGCCCCGCATCGAGGGCATTGCCGACTGGGAGCGGTGGATCGCGCGGGCGGAACTGGGCGGCCCGGCCGGTCTGCTTGCACGGCACGCGGTTCCGAAATCGCTGGAAGGCGATGTCCTGACCCTGGCCGTGACCCCGGAACACAGGATTTTTTGCACCGATTCGGCCAACATGCAATTGCAGGACAGGCTCGGTGCGGCGATCGAACGCAAGCTGCGCGTGCGCATCGTGCACGAGTCGGTCGCCGAAACGCCCGCCACGCGCGCGGCCAAGGCGCGTTCCGACGATCAGGCCGCGGCTGAGCGCGCGCTGGCGGAGGATCCGATCGTCCAGGACATGCAGCGCCAGCTCGGCGCGCAAATCATCCCCGAGAGCATTCGACCCGCAGGCAGACAGGCATGAAAGGACAGTTGGGACAATTGATGCAGCAAGCGCAGCAGATGCAGGAGAACCTGAAGCGTGCGCAGGAAGAAATCGCGAAGTTGGAAGTCACCGGCAGCGCCGGCGGCGGCATGGTCGAGGTCACCATGACCGGGCGCCACGAAGTGCGCCGCGTGCGCATCGATCGCAAAATGATGGCGGACGATCCGGAAATGGCCGAAGACATGGTGACGGCCGCCGTCAATGACGCGGTCAACAAGGTCGCCGAAGTCAGCCAGCAGAAACTCGGCAGTGTCAGCTCGGGAATGAATTTGCCGCCCGGATTCAAATTGCCGTTTTGAAACCGGTGAAACCGGGGTCAGAGTCACTTTTCCGGCGGGTGGCGACGATTCCCGAACGAACAGTCGCAAAAGTGACTCTGACCCCTGCCTTCCGGATCCGCATTGCATGGCCGACTCGCCCAGCCTGCTCGCCGAACTGATCGAAGCCCTTCGCTGCCTGCCGGGCGTCGGCGCCAAGAGCGCGCAGCGCATGGCTTTCCATCTGTTGGAGCGCGACCGCGAGGGCGGCCTGCGCTTGGCGGCATCCCTGCAGCAGGCCATGCAGCGCATCGGCCACTGCAAGTCGTGCCGCAACTTCAGCGAATCGGATGAATGCGCGATTTGCGCCAATGCATCGCGCGATGCCACGTTGCTGTGCGTGGTCGAGACGCCCGCCGATCTGCTTGCAATCGAACAGGCCACCGGCTATCGCGGCCACTACTTCGTGTTGATGGGGCGGCTCTCGCCGCTGGACGGGATGGGGCCGCACGAACTCGGCGGCGATCTGTTGACGCGCAGGCTCGGCGACGGCGAGATACGCGAGCTGGTGATCGCGACCAACCCGACCGTCGAAGGCGAAGCCACCGCGCACTGGCTGGGACAACTCGCGCGCGCGGCCGGTGTGCGCGCCACCCGGCTCGCGCATGGCGTGCCGCTCGGCGGTGAACTGGAATACGTCGACCGCGGTACGCTGGCGCACGCATTCGGCAGCCGCCTGACGATGGAGTAAAGGATGTCCACCCATGCCGAACCCGAGTTGCAGCTGCAGGTTCCCGCCATCGAGGAATATCTCGCATTGCGGGTGGCCGCAGGCCTCAGCGCGATGAGCGCTGCGGGTGCGCGCAAAGGCCTCCAGGCGAGCTGGTGTTCGGTGTGCGTGCGCACCGGCGCCGAGTTGATCGGCATGGGTCGGGTGGTCGGTGACGGCGGTCTTTTCCTGTTCGTGGTCGACATCGCGGTGACGCCGGCCTGGCAGCGGCGGGGTCTGGGGCGGCGCATCATGCAGGCGCTGATGGAGCAGGTGCACGCGCGTGCATTTCCATACACCCAGGTGGGCCTGATTGCGGATGGCCCTGCGTACCTTTTGTACGAAAAATTCGGTTTCAGGTTGGTCGCGCCCGAATCGCAGGGGATGTCGCTGCGGATGGAAAAAGGAGAGTACGCATGAGCGATACCATCTTCGACAAAATCGTCCGCCGCGAACTCCCGGCCGACATCGTTTACGAGGACGATGAGATCCTCGCGTTCCGCGACATCCACCCGCAGGCGCCGGTGCACGTGTTGTTCGTTCCCAAGAAGAAATCGCTGCCGACCTTGAATGACTGCGGCGAAGCCGATGCACCGTTGCTCGGCAGGTTGCTGCTGGCCGCCTCCGCGTATGCCAAGCGCGAAGGCTTTGCCGGCGAAGGCTATCGCTGCGTGGTCAACTGCAACGCAGGTGGCGGTCAAACCGTGTTCTACCTGCATGTGCATTTGCTCGCGGGCAGGAAGATGCCCGAGCGCATGTCCTGATCTTCAGTGTCTGCACATGAAGACGCCCGCTTGCGCGGGCGTCGCCGTGGCGCGATCCGTCAGCCTTTCTTCGGCGGTGGCGGCGGTGGCGGATTCCGCGGCACCACGATCACGCGCGGCGGTGCGTACCAGGGGCTGTATCCATACCCCCACGGGCCCCAGCCGCCCCAGAACGGATCGCCCCACGGGCCCCAGCGGTCCCACGGATCGTACGGACGCTGGATGTAGAGCGGGCGCTTCGGCCACAGGTACACATTGGAAGCCTCGACCTTGGGATAGGCGTAGTCGAACTGGCCGATCTTGTGCTGGACCGTGCCATTCAACGTGCCGGTCACGGTGATCTCGCGGCCCTTGGCGAACACTTCAGGATCGTAGAAACCCTGCTTGCATGCGACGAAACGGCCGAGGCTTTCTCCGCCGGCCTTTGGCCGTGCCTGCGAATCGAGTGGTTCGGCCAGCACGAAGAAGCAGGTTTGCTGCTCCTGCGGTTGGGTTTCGACGATTTCGCCGCCCCATCGCACTTGCGCGGCGTTGGCGGTGCCGCTGCGGGCGGCATCCAGCGTTACCGGCGCGTAATTGCCGGCCAACGGCTGCGGAATGGTGGCGCAACCGCTCAAAGCCAGCGCGCCAACGACGGTAAGAAACAAGACGCGACGTGACATGACATGCCTCCGAGATGGACCGCTTCAGCTATTTGACCACACGGGGCGGCCGGAAATGACGCACGCGCCGCATGAATTCCCGGATTCGTTCAGGCGGCGGTTCGGGAACGGCGTAGCGCAGGTGCAGGTATTCGGTGGCGAGTGCGTCCAAGGCAGCCGACGCGTGGGGTAGCGCTGCGGCCGAACGCGCATAAAAGTCGCGCGGACCTTCGGCGTGGCCGCGCACGATGCCAAACCGTGCCAGTCGATGCTGGAGGCGCAATTGTGCGGTGGCCAGGGCGTCGCGCCGCCGGGCGCGCGGACGCAGGGTTGCCAGCAGCGCACCCAGGCCCAACGCGAGGAACACCGCAATGGCCAGCGCCACGCCCAGCATCTGTGCGGTGGCGTGTTCGATGCCGAACGGTCGCAACAGATGGGTCTGCGACAATGCATCGAAACCGACCACGGTCTGTCCCCACCAGCGGTTGATCACATCCAGCCGGTTGCGCCACGGCATCCACACGTCGCTTCCGGCGCCGTCGATGCCATCGGCAGCGCCCCCGGTGCTCGCGAGGATCACGCGGCTCACTGCGGCGGTGGGGTCGACGCGCACCCAGCCGCGTCCGGCGAGCCAGACTTCCGACCATGCGTGGGCATCGGACTGGCGGACCAGGAGGTAATGCGCGAAGTCGTTCCAGTAGCCGCCCTGGTATCCGACCACGACGCGCGCAGGAATGCCCGCAGCCCGCATGAGGAACGTAAATGCGCTGGCGTAGTGTTCGCAGAAGCCGGTCCGGGTGTCGAACAGGAAATCATCGATGCTGTCGCGCCCGAGCGGCGGCGCGTCGAGGTCGTATACGAAGCCGCCGCTGCGGAAAAGATCCAGTGCATCGCGGATGACTGCGGCGTCGTTCGCGCCGGCCGTGCGGCGCCAGGCTTCCGCAAGCGTCCGCGCGCGAGGATCGAAGCCGGCGGGGAGTTCCAACGCCGCCGTGCGGACGTGCGGGTCGAGCGGCTCCGGTGCGAGCCGGTAGTCGGTGGCCGATGTGACGCGATAGCGCAGGGTCTGGTCGACGGGTTTGGTGGACCACAAGGTGTGGTCGGGTCCCATGAGCGAACCTTCCGGGGTCTCGATTGGCACGTCCAGCGCAAACATCCAGTGCTGGTGGCTGGGCAGCAGCGTGACGTCGTAATGCGTGGCAGGGTCGCGGACGCCGACCGGCGCCGGCCGCGACGGCCGGCGCGCGGCGGGGCCGGGCAGCCACGCGCGTCCATCGAACTTCCACAACACCATGCCGCGGAAATAGCGCCTGGTTTCGGGGGGTGGTGGACCGTCGAAACCGACCCGCATCGCCACGGCGTTGTTCGTCAACAGCGAATGCAAGTCGCCCGGCGCCATGCGATCGGAGATGCCGGTGCGCGCGGCCCCGCGGTCGGGGGCGCTCCACAGCGGCGTCGACAGGCGCGGGATCAACAGGAATCCGAGCAACGCGGCAGGCAGGCCCGCGGCCAGCAGCACCGTGCCGGTCTTGAAGGCCGGCAGCCAGCCGGAGTCCGGCAGGCCCGGCTGCAGTGCCCGCAGGGTGGCGAGCGCGGGCAGCAGCATCAAACCGATCAGGAGGGTGAATCCGAGCGACTGGTCGAACAGTAACGCGCTCATCAGGATGAAGCACGCGAATCCGACCGCCATGCGGGCGTCGCGCACCGATTCGCTTTCCAGTACCTTAAGCACCAGCAGGCCGCACACGATCGCGGCGCCCGGTTCGCGGCCGAGCGGCGTGCCGTACACGAGGATGGCGGCTGCCAGCACCGCGATGAGCATGCCGATGCGCAACCACGCGTCGACGCGTCGCGGGTGCCGGCGGCGTTGCCACCAGCGCGCAGCAAGAACCACCGCCAGCGCCGCGGTGTACCACGCGGGCATGTGCGCCGCGTGCGCCGCGAGCACGCACGACACCGTCACGCACAGCAAGGCGAAAGGCAATGGCCCCAGCGTTGACGCCACGATGCGGGTGCCGGGCGGGGCAGCGCGCCGCTTCATGGCAGTTCCGCCAATGCGGTCAGGCAACGGTGGTAATGCGCGGCATCGCTGGCGGGTCCGATGGCACGCTGGTCTTCCAGGACCAGCACCCACGGATGCGCCGCGGCATATGCGTCGCAGATCCATCCGGTCAGGCGCGAAATACGGGTTTCGCGATCGATGCCCGCAAGCGCGTGCCAGTCGAACCGCAGCGGCTGGCCCGGTGCGGCACGGTCGAATTCGCGCACCAGCAGGTGCGCGTGGCGCGCACTGGCTTTCCACGCAACGTGCCGGATCGGATCGCCGGGGTGGTATTCGCGCAGGCCCGCGAATTCATCGCCGCCGGCGATACGTTCGTTGGGATCCTCGTTGCGCGTGGCCGGCGGGGTGTCGGCGAGGATGCGCGGATACACCAGCACGCTCTGTGCGGGCGTGATCCAGCTCCATGCGCGGAACAATCCGAACGGCAGCGTGCTGGCAATCCGCATCCGCGGCACCTCGACCCAGCCGCGCGCGTCGGTCGGCATGGTGACGCGGGCGCGTTCGGTACCAGCGCGCAGCGGGCAGGGTTGTTCAAGGTCATCGACTGCGATGGTGAGACCCGGCCGGCTGCGGCCGTCGTCCGCAAAGGCAAGTTGCAACGGCAGGCGCGCGTCGCAAAATCCGTGTTCCGCGTGCAGCGCGCGCAAGGTCAGGTCGTGCAATTCGCGCCAGGTCAGCAGCATGCTGCCGGCCAACGCCGCACCCAGCATGCAGGTCAGCAGCAACGCCGCGTTGTTCTGGTAATTCAGCGCGCCGAAGAGCATCACCAGAAGCACGAGCCCGAATCCAAGCCCCGCACGCGTGGGCACGATGTAGACGCGGCGGCGGTCCAGCGTGACCGGCAGGGGTTCCGGCTTGCGTCCGCGCGCGAGCACCGGGATGCGGTTCAGGGCACGCGCTGCGGCTGCAAACGACCCGCGGTGCGCGACGCCATCCATTGCGCTATTCCACCGCCACGGTGTCCAGCAGCGTCTGCGCCAGCGCGTCGCGCGCGAGCGTGCGGGCCGGAATCAGCCGGTGTCCGGCCACCGCCACGAACACCGCCTGCACATCTTCCGGCAAGCTGTAGTCGCGGTCACCCAGCAGCGCCCACGCACGCGCGGCGGCCAGCAAAGCCAGGCCTGCACGTGGCGAAAGCCCGGTGCGGATGTCGTGATGCTTGCGGCTGGCGGTCACCAGTGCCTGCACGTAATCGATCAGGGCCGGGCTGGCGGTGACCGCGCGGGCGCGCTGCCGCAGTGCCACGATGTCGGATGCGGACAGGCACGGCGGCAGCCGGCCCACCATGCCGGAACGGTCCTCGCCGGTCAGCAGCCGGCGTTCGGCTTCGGCATCGGGATAGTCCAGCGCGATGCGCAACATGAAGCGATCGAGCTGCGAGTCGGGCAGGGGATACGTGCCGGCCATGTCCAGCGGATTCTGGGTCGCTACCACGAAGAACGGTTGCGGCAAGGCGCGGCTTGCGCCATCCACCGTGACCTGGTCTTCGGCCATCGCTTCCAGCAGCGCGCTCTGGGTCTTCGGTGTGGCGCGATTGATTTCGTCGGCCAGCAGCAGCTGCGCGAAGATCGGACCCGGCTGGAACCGGAAACCGCCGCTGTCGCGATCGAACACGCTGACGCCGACGATGTCGGTGGGCAGCAGATCGGACGTGAACTGGATGCGCCGGAAGGTCAGCCCCAGCGTGGCCGCCAGCGCATGCGCCAGCGTGGTCTTGCCGACACCCGGCACGTCTTCGACCAACAGGTGACCGCCGGCGAGCGCGCACGCGAAGGCCATCCGCACCGCGCGGTTCTTGCCGACCAGCACCTCGTTGACCTGTGCGATCGCGCGGTCCAGCCGCTGGCGCAACTGGGCGTCGGCGGGCGCCGCGATGGCTGAGGGTACGCTTTGGTCCATGCGTTTTCCGGGCGAATCGGGACGTCCAGGCAGTGTACGGCAGCCTGCGTCACATCTGCGCGAAGCGGATCAAGGTACGGGAATGCCCGTTTCCCGCAACAGTCGTGCCAGTGCGATCAGCGGCAGCCCGATGAGGGCGGTCGGATCTTCGCTTTCGATGCGTTCGAACAGGGCAATCCCCGCGCCTTCGGACTTGAAGCTGCCGGCACAGTCGAACGGGCGTTCGCGCACGACGTAGCGCCGGATTTCTTCGTCGGCCAGCGTGCGAAACACCACACGGGTGTGGTCGATGTGGCTCTGCAGCCGCCCCCTGCGGCCATCGAGTACGCAGAGTCCGGTATGGAAATCAATGGTATTTCCACTGCTTGCGCACAACTGCTCATGTGCTTTGTCGCTGCTGCCAGGCTTGTGCAGGATCGCATCGCCCAATGCGGCAACCTGGTCCGAACCGATCACCACCGCATGGTGGTGCTGCCCCGAAACGGCCGCGGCCTTGGCGGCGGCGAGCCGCGCGGCCCGCGCCGCTGGCGCCTCACCGGGCAGCGGCCGCTCGTCGACGTCGGGCGCGATCTGTTCGAAATCGTCCAGCAAGCGGCGCAGCAATCCGGCCCGGTAGCGCGAGGTCGAAGCCAGCACGATCCGCGGCGTGGTCATCGCTGCGAGAGGTCCTCGATTTTTTCGCGCACCGCGGTTTCCAGCGCGCGCTGCGCGGAATCGAGTTCCTGCAATTGCCGGCCCAGCGCTCCGCGCGCCTTGCCGATTGCGGTCACGGCCGCATCCAGCTCGCGCTGGTTGGCGTTGTCCGCTTCATCGCGCAGCCACAGCCGGTGCGCCAGCAGTTCACGCAGCGCGGCATCGACCGCCAGGCGCGCCTCGGTTTCGCCGGCCGCGGGCTGGTTGGGCCCCATCGACATGGACGCGTGCGCGCGCGCGAGCCGGTTGCGGCATTCCTTCAGGTCGTGTTCCAGCCCGTCGGCTTCCAGGTACAGGGTGCGCATCGCGCGCTGGTGGCGTATCTGGCGGGCCAGCAGGAACACGACGACCGCGCACACGATCACCGCCACCACCGCGGGCAGGACGATCGCGAGCAAGGTTGCGGGCAGGGCGGTCAAGGTTGGGGCCGGGACAATGGCATGCGGATACGGCAAGCATGATACGGGCCAAGCCGCCGGCCTGCTCGGCGGTTGACTTTGTGCAGTGCGGAATCTAGCATTCCGCGCTTATGTCTGCGTCCCTGCCAGCGAGTGTGGACGCCGAACGCATGGTGGCCGGGCGGCGGTCTTTCGAGGGCGTCTTGCCGGTCGCGGAATTGCCGCGATTGGTCGAAGCGCTGGCGGACGATCGCGGTGATGTCACCTATCGGCTGGACTTCGAGCAAGACGAGCTGGGTGGTCCGCAACTGCACGTGGTGTTGAGTGCCGGACTGACCCTCGAATGCCAGCGCACGCTCGAATCGTTCGTTTATCCGGCGAGGGTCGACACCCGGCTGGGATTGTTGGCGGACGAGCAGGATGCAGACGCGTTGCCGGGCGAATGCGAACCGCTGCTGCTGGAAGGCGGTGCGTTGTCGCCGCGCCGGGTGATCGAGGACGAATTGTTGTTGGCCTTGCCGCTGGTGCCCGTGAAGCCCGGCAGCGAGATCATGCAGGGTGAATGGACCACGCCCGGTGACCCTCCGCAGGATGCGGAGCGGGACGAGCCCACCACGCGTCCGTTCGCGGACCTGCGCAAACTGCTCGAAGACCGCACGAAACATCGCTAAGGAAGCCTGAACGCGGCCGTTTACCCCTGTACCTGGGGGACACGGCCAGGTATTTGACCCCGTACGTGGGAGGTATCGATCCACGGGCGGGGCGGCGTACAAACCAGGGCACGACGCCCGGTTTTGCGTGAGCAAACACTAGGAGAGCCATCATGGCCGTTGCAAAAAGCCGCAAATCCCCATCCCGCCGCGGCATGCGCCGTTCGCACGACGCGCTGAACACGGTTCAGCTCGCCACCGACCCGACCTCCGGCGAGATCCACCGCCGCCACCACATCACCAAGGACGGCTACTACCGCGGCCGCAAGGTGATCGAGGACAAGCAGGCGATCGTCGACGAGGACTGAACGTCCTTGTCGCGACATGCACGATGTTGCGGACCGGCGTGCGGCGCGATGATCGCACCGTCGCGGTGCGGTGTGCGCGCAATACCTGAACCGGGATCCAGACCTTGACCTACGCCCGTATCCTCGCCACCGGCAGTGCGCTGCCCGAGCGCGTCGTCACCAATGCCGACCTCGAAAAGCTGGTCGACACCAGCGATGAATGGATCCGCAGCCGCACCGGCATCCGCGAGCGCCGCGTCGCGGCCGACGGCGAAACCACCGGAGACCTGGCCTATCGTGCCGCGGTGCAGGCGTTGCAGGATGCCGGCGTGAAGGCGTCCGAGCTCGACATGGTGGTGCTTGGCACCACCACGCCCGACATCATCTTTCCGGCCACCGCGTGCCTGATCCAGAACCGGCTTGGCGCGAACGGCTGCATGGCGTTCGACATCAACGCCGCGTGTTCCGGGTTCATGTACGCACTCGGCGTGGCCAACAATTTCGTGCGCACCGGGCAGGCGAAGAAGGCACTGGTGATGGGCGCGGAAACGCTCACCCGCATGGTCGACTGGTCCGAACGCGAAACCTGCGTACTGTTTGGTGACGGCGCCGGCGCAGTGGTGCTGGAAGCGTCGGACGAACCGGGGATCCTCGCGACCTGCCTGCACGCCGATGGTGGCTACAAGGACCTGCTGTACAACCCGGTCGGCGTGTCGGTGGGTTTCAGCGACGAAAAGAACCACGGCGTGCGCATCCGCATGAGCGGGCGCGAGGTTTTCAAGATCGCGGTGAAGACGCTCGATGCACTGGTCGATGAAACGTTGCAGGCGGCCAACATGCAAGCCGACCAGCTCGACTGGCTGATTCCGCACCAGGCCAACCTGCGCATCATCGAAGCCACCGCCAAGCGCCTCGGCATGCCGATGGAGCAGGTGATCGTCACGGTCGACAAGCACGCCAACACCTCATCGGGATCGGTACCGCTGGCGCTGGATGCGGCAGTGCGCTCGGGGCGCATCAAGCGTGGCCAGAACCTGCTTCTCGAAGCCTTCGGCGGCGGGTTTACCTGGGCGTCCGCGATGGTGAGGTATTGAGCCGGGAATCGGGAATGGAGAATCGGGAATCGGGAATCGTGGGTATCCCGCCACCGGGCCAATCCATTCTCGATGAAGCAATCAGCCGACTACCGCATAAATGCGTGGAACATGCACGATGAGTGAGACACGATTCCCGATTCCCGATTCTCCATTCCCGTCGTTGGCCTTTGTCTTCCCCGGCCAGGGTTCGCAGTCGGTCGGGATGCTGGCGGAGCTCGGCGCCGAATTTCCGGAAGTGCGCCAGGCGTTCGACGAGGCCTCCGACGGCGCGGGTCTCGATCTGTGGTCGCTTGCGCAGAACGGACCGGAGGCCGAGCTCGGCAGGACCGAAAACACCCAGCCGGCATTGCTGGCCGCCAGTGTTGCGGTGTGGAGAGTCTGGCGGGCGAAGGGCGGCCCGATTCCTGCCCAGATGGCCGGCCACAGTCTCGGTGAGTATTCGGCGCTGGTATGCGCGGGGGCATTGCCGCTGCGCGATGCAGCGGCGCTGGTGGCCGAGCGGGGCCGCCTGATGCAGGCCGCGGTGCCCGCGGGTGTCGGTTCGATGGCGGCGGTGCTGGGCGCCGACGACGAAATGATCCAACAAGTCTGCAAGGAAGTGTCGGACGAAGAAATCGTCACCCCCGCCAATTTCAACAGCCCAGGCCAACTGGTGATCGCGGGACACGCCGCTGCCGTCGATCGCGCCATCCAGCGCCTCGGCGAACTCGGGGTGCGCAAGGTCATCAAGCTTGCCGTGTCGGTACCTTCGCACACCCCGTTGATGCGGGACGCGGCGCAACAACTCGCGGCGCGCATGGCCGAACTGCCATGGCAGGTGCCCGAAATCCCGGTGCTGCAGAATGCGGATGCCAAGGCGCATGCCGGTATCGAATTCATTCGCGCCGCCCTGGAGCGCCAGTTGTACATGCCCGTGTTGTGGACCGACACCGTGCAGTCGCTGGTACGCAACGGCACCGCCAAGATTTTCGAATGCGGACCCGGCAAGGTGCTGACCGGCCTGTGCAGGCGCATCGACAAATCCCTCGACGCGCGTGCGCTCGGCACGCCCGCGGAACTTGCCCAGGCGATGGCCGACGTTTCCCGTTGATCGAGGGATTGCGATGAGCAAGCCACCCGGCGATTTGCCGACCTATCGCGTGTTGACCGGCCCGGACGACGCTGCATTCTGCCATCGCGTCAGCGAAGCCCTGGCACTTGGGTACGTGTTGTACGGATCGCCTGCGGTCACTTTCAATGGCGAGCGCGTCATCGTGGCGCAGGCCATCGTCTGGCCCGAATCCTGATTTCTTGGCGGAGCATGGCATGACGCACGCATTGCAGGGTGAAATCGCGCTGGTCACCGGCGCATCCCGCGGCATCGGCGCCGCGATCGCGGACGAACTCGCGGCCCAGGGCGCAACGGTGATCGGCACCGCGACGTCCGATGTTGGCGCACAGGCGATCGGCCAGCGGCTTGCCGCGCACGGCGGCGAGGGACGCGTGCTGGATGTCACCGACGGCGCGGCGGTGGAAGCGCTGATCGAGGCGGTCATCAAACAGCACGGTGGCCTCTCCGTCCTGGTCAACAACGCGGGCATCACCCGCGACCAGTTGCTGATGCGCATGAAGGACGAGGATTGGCAGGCGATCCTCGACACCAATCTCACTTCGGTTTACCGCACTTCCAAGGCCGTGATGCGCGCGATGATGAAGGCGCGCAAGGGCCGCATCATCAACATCGCCTCGGTGGTCGGGGTAACCGGCAATCCCGGCCAGACCAACTACGCCGCCGCCAAGGCCGGCATCATCGCGTTCTCCAAGTCGCTGGCGCGCGAAGTCGGTTCGCGTGGCATTACCGTCAACGTGGTCGCGCCGGGCTTCATCGACACCGACATGACCCGCGCGCTCAGCGAAGACCAGCGCAAGGCGCTGGAAGGCACGATCGCGCTGGGGCGACTGGGCGCGCCCGCCGACATCGCACATGCCGTGGCGTTCCTGGCGTCGCCGGCCGCTGCGTACATCACCGGCGAGACGCTGCACGTCAACGGCGGCATGTACATGGCGTGAGAGGCAATGATTCGATCGCAGTCGCTGTTGTCGAATGGCGGGCCAAGGATGGCCGTTCTGGTGCCGGCGGCACGCGTGGAACCCCCGGTTCGACCGCCATCGGGTGCAGCAGCGACCAGGGATGATCGCAATCGATAAACCCTGTAATATGGCGTCTTTCGTGTGGCGATCTGCAGGTCGAACAACCGCTGCACCGGCCCTTCGGGGCCTTGAATGAAAACCTGTACCGTGCGAGCCCTCCGCGGCGCGTGCGGGTCGAGTGGGGAAGGGTCAGTCCCGACCTCGAATGCCAATGTCCCGGGAGGCACTGTCTCATGAGCAGCATCGAAGAGCGCGTCAAGAAGATCGTGGTCGATCAGTTGGGGGTCAAGGAAGAGGACGTCACGCCGAATGCCTCGTTCGTCGACGATCTGGGCGCGGATTCGCTCGACACCGTGGAATTGGTGATGGCGCTCGAAGAGGAATTCGAAACCGAAATTCCCGACGAGGAAGCCGAGAAGATCACCACCGTCCAGCAGGCGGTGGATTACATCAAGGCGCACGTCAAGTCCTGATCGAAGGGCTTCTGCGCATGCCCTCCGGCGGCGCGACCTTGTGCGATGCGGCAACCCGAAAGCTGCGCCTTCCGTGCGCAGCTTTCGCTTTGATGGGGCCATGAACAATGCGTCGGCGTATGGGTGGGAAAGCGGCGCGCCGCTTCCACGCGACGCACGG
Source organism: Lysobacteraceae bacterium (assembly GCA_040255405.1). Lineage (GTDB taxonomy): Bacteria > Pseudomonadota > Gammaproteobacteria > Xanthomonadales > Rhodanobacteraceae > 66-474. Next base: position 8,169 of record JBDZUX010000043.1, on the reverse strand, counting down.
GGCGCGCCCGGGCGCCGCATGCGATCCGCAGGGTGCAAGGCGCCTTGGGTGAACGGCGGGTGATGGGGCGAAGCCCGTTCCGGCACCCGCACCGATCGCGATGGCTTGCGTGAACCGAGTTTCCTGAATCTGGAGTTTCCATGAACAAGCGGCGTGTAGTGGTCACAGGCCTCGGCATCGTTTCGCCCGTCGGCAACGACGTCGCGACGGCGTGGCAGAACGTAGTCGCCGGCAAAAGCGGCATCGGCCCGATCACGCACTTCGACGCCAGCGCGTTCCCCACCCGCATCGCGGGTGAGGTGAAGGGTTTCGATCCGGCGCGATACATCGCGCCGAAAGACATCAAGAAGATGGATACCTTCATCCATTACGGCATCGCGGCGGGCACCGAGGCGTTGAAGGATTCGGGTATCGACATCACGGATGCCAATGCCACGCGCATCGGCATCGCCGTGGGCGCAGGCATCGGCGGCATCGCCAGCATCGAACGTACCACGCTGGCCTATCACGATGGCGGTCCGCGCAAGATTTCGCCATTCTTCGTGCCGGGCTCGATCATCAACATGGTGTCGGGCAACCTGGCGATCATCCACGGGATAAAAGGCCCGAACATCGCGTGCGTCACCGCGTGCACCACCGCGACCCACAACATCGGGCTGGCGACGCGGATGATCCAGTATGGCGACGCCGACGCGATGCTGGCCGGTGGCGCGGAATTCTCGGTGACCCCGACCGCGATCGGTGGCTTCTGCTCCGCCAAGGCAATGTCGACCCGCAACGATGATCCGACCCGTGCCAGCCGGCCATGGGACAAGAACCGCGACGGTTTCGTGCTGTCCGATGGTTCCGGCATCCTGATGCTCGAGGAATACGAACACGCCAAGGCACGTGGCGCGAACATCTATGCCGAGGTCGCCGGCTTCGGCATGAGCGACGACGCGTACCACATCACCGGTACCAGCCCCGGCGGCGAGGGTGCGGGACGCTGCATGGAAAACGCACTGCGCGATGCTGCAGTGAACCCGGTCGAGGTGCAGTACATCAATGCGCACGGCACCTCCACGCCCGTCGGAGATCCGGGCGAAGTGGATGCCGCCAAACGCGTGTTTGGCGAGCACGCCTACAAGCTTGCGATGAGTTCCACCAAATCCACCACCGGACATCTGCTGGGGGCGGCCGGCGGCGTGGAGGCGATCTTCACGCTGCTGGCGATGCGCGACAATGTGTTGCCGCCGACCATCAACCTCGATGAACCCGACCAGGGCTGCGATCTCGACTTCGTGCCGAACACCGCGCGCGACGGCCGGATCGACGTCGCGATTTCCAACTCGTTCGGTTTCGGCGGCACCAACGGCACGTTGCTGTTCAAGCGCGTTTGAATCACGCCGGACGCGGCATCCCGACGCGCCGCCGCGTCGCGGCTGCGTGCGACCTGCTGCCGCTCGCGGCCGCCGACCCTGAGCGTTATCCGGCGTTGCTGGAAAGCGCCGCGCCCGGGCCGTCGGCGCGTTGGGACATCCTGCTCGCGTTTCCGGAGGACAGCCTGACGCTTGCGAGCGACGGCGTGGTGCGCGATGGGACCGGGCGCGCCCGCGATGCACGGTTTCTGGACGCGCTGGACAGTGCATGGTCATCCGGGCGCGACGATCATCCGCTCGATGTGGAATTGCCATTCGCCGGGGGCTGGTTGCTCTACCTCGGTTATGAATTGGCGGCCGAAGTCGAGCCTTCACTGGTGTTGCCCGCGGCGGAGAACCCACGCATCCCGATCGCGCTGGCGCTGCGCTGTCCGGCCGCGATCCTCGTCGACCGCGCCCACGGATGCACGTGGCTGGTCGCCGAACGCGGCCGCGAGGGATTGCTGGATGCGATGCAGCGCGATCTGGATGCGCTGCCTGGACGGCCACCCTTCCGGGCGGGTCTTCCGTCGTTGAGCGAATTGCATGAAGACGACCCGCGCCGGTTTCTGGACGGCGTCGCGCGCGTGCACGAGTACCTTCGCGCGGGCGATACGTTCCAGGTGAACCTGTCGAGGGGGTGGCGGGCGCGCTTCGATGTGGCGCCGTCTCCGGCAACATTGTACGCGGCCTTGCGAGCCGCCAATCCCGCGCCGTTTGCCGGCCTGCTCCAGCAGCCCGGCTGGTCCATCGCGAGTTCATCGCCCGAACGCCTGCTGCAGGTCCACGACGGCATCGCACAGACGCGCCCGATCGCGGGGACGCGTCCGCGAGCTGCGGGCGATGACGACGGGACACGCATCGCCGAACTACTGGCGCACGCCAAGGAACGCGCGGAGCACGTGATGCTGGTCGACCTGGAACGTAACGATCTCGGCCGCTTCTGCGTGCCCGGCAGTGTCCGCGTGGACGAAATGATGACGGTCGAGAGCTATGCGCACGTGCACCACATCGTCTCGAACGTGCGTGGCCGATTGCGTGCGGGCGTGACGCCGGGGCAGGCGATCGCGGCGATGTTTCCCGGCGGCACCATCACCGGCTGTCCCAAGGTGCGTTGCATGGAGATCATCGCCGAACTGGAAGGTGCCGCGCGCGGCGCGTACACCGGTTCGCTGGGCTATCTTTCCCGGAACGGCGATCTCGATCTCAACATTCTCATCCGCACGATGGTTCTGGAAAACGAGCGACTGACATTCCGCGCGGGCGCCGGCATCGTGGTGAATTCCGATGCCGGGCACGAGTTCGCCGAAACCCGTGCGAAAGCCCGCGGCCTGCTGCGCGCGCTGGGGCGCGACGCCGAATGACTGCGCGCGTGCTGATCAATGGTTTCCTCGAAGAGCGCGTGTCAGCGCTGGATCGCGGCCTTGCCTATGGGGATGGATTGTTCGAGACGATCCGCGCCGTGAACGGCAAGGCGCCGCTCTGGGCGCGCCACCTTGCGCGGTTGAGCGATGGATGCCGGCGCCTGGGCCTGCCGGCGCCGGATGCCGGCGTGCTGTCGCAGGAATTCGCGCGCGTCGTCGAAAGCATCCCGGATGCGGTGGTGAAGATCATCCTGACACGCGGATGTGGCGAACGCGGCTATGCACCGCCGGAACAGGTTGACGTCACCCGCATCATCGCCGCGTTTCCATCGCCGTTGTTGCCGATGGATTGGTACCGCGACGGAATCCGGGTACGCTGTTGCGAATTGCGGCTTGCAGCGCAACCGCGGCTGGCCGGCATCAAGCATCTGAACCGGCTCGAACAGGTGCTCGCGCGCGCGGAATGGTCGGACGCGGCGGTGGTCGAGGGGTTGCTGTTCGACCCGGCAGGAAACCTTGTTTCCGCGACCGCGGCCAACGTGTTCGTCGGCATCGAGGGCGGACTGCTGACGCCGTCCGTCGATCAGTGCGGGGTGGCGGGTGTGCTGCGTGGCGCGCTGCTGGACGACCTGCCGGAGATCCGCGTCCGGCCGATGACGAAGGAGGGTTTGATGCGGGCGGATGAAATGTTCCTCACTTCGAGCGTGCGGGGCGTATTGCCGGTGCGCACATTGGACGAACGCGCATTTCGCATCGGCCGGTACGCGCGTGCCGCGCAGGCGCATTGGCGTGCGCTGGGATTTCCGGGAGGCGAGGCATGATTCGTCGCGCCGGCATCGCGGCAAGACCTTCCAACGAGGGCAACGCGGTGGTGCGCGCGCTGCTGCTCCTGGCCCTGTTGGCGATCGTCGCGGCCATCGCGTGGGGCGGTATCACGTACCTGCAATTCACCCGCACGCCCTTGAACGTGCGCGCCACGGGACAGACGCTGGAGATCGCCCGGGGCGAAGGCTTCAACGGCATCGTTTCGCAACTGCGACAGGAAAAACTCACCGATGCACCGCCGCTGCTCTGGCGCGCGCTGGCCATGCGCCTTGGCGTCGCCAACAAGCTGCACGCGGGTGAATACGCACTCGCGCCCGGCATGACGCCGACGGTGCTGCTGGAAACCATGGCGGCCGGCAAGGTGCTGCATCGGCGCGTCACCCTGGTCGATGGCTGGACTTTTGCGCAGGTGCGACAGGCGTTGCAGGATGCACCGAAGCTTGCGCCCGGCATCCAGGGCTTGAGCGACCAGCAGGTGATGGCCAAGCTCGGCGATGCAAGCTTGTCGCCGGAAGGCGAGTTCATGCCCGATACCTACGATTACGTGCTCGGCATGTCTGATCTCGACATCCTCGAACGTGCGCGCAAGGCGATGCAGGCGTTCCTGGCCGAAGAGTGGGCGAAGCGTGATACGTCCATCTGGGTCCAGCGGCCGTACCAGGCCTTGGTCCTCGCCTCGCTGGTCGAAAAGGAAACCGCGGTGCCGGCCGAGCGTCCGCAGATCGCAGGCGTGTTCGAGCGACGGCTCAAGCTGGGCATGAAGCTCGACACCGACCCCAGTGTCATCTTCGGGATGGGTTCGAGTTACGCCGGCAAGATCCACAAGTCGGATCTCGAAACCGACACGCCGTACAACACCTACATGCGTGCCGGGCTGCCGCCCACGCCGATCGCGCTGCCGAGCCGGGCCGCGATCCACGCCGTGCTGCATCCCGCGGCGGGCGATGCGCTGTACTTCGTTGCCAAAGGTGACGGCACCCACGAATTTTCCGCGACGCTGGCCGAGCAGAATGCAGCGGTGAGGAAATACATCCTGGACAAGAAAAGGCGATGAAGGGACGCTTGATCAGCCTCGAAGGTGGCGAGGGTGCGGGCAAGAGCACGCTGCTGGCAGGCCTTCGCGCGCATTTCGAACGCAGCGGGGTGGACGTGTTGTACACCCGCGAACCCGGCGGCACGCCGGTGGGCGAAGCCATACGCGCGCTGGTGCTCGATCCGGCGCATCGCGGCATGGCGGTCGAAACGGAGTTGCTGCTGATGTTCGCGGCGCGCGCACAACTGGTGCGCGAGACATTGCAACCCGCACTGGCGTCCGGCCGCTGGGTGCTGTGCGATCGTTTCACGGATGCGAGCTACGCTTATCAGGGCGGTGGACGCGGCGTCGACGCCGCGCGCATCGGCGAACTGGAACGCATTGCCACCGGCGGCTTGAAGCCGGACCTGACCTTGCTGCTGGATCTCCCTGTGGCACATGGCCGCACGCGCGCCAGCCAGCGTGGCGATGCGGACCGCATCGAGGCCGAGCGCGACGATTTCTTCGAGCGCGTGCGTGCGAAGTACCTCGCGCGCGCGCAGGCCGAGCCGGGGCGTTTTCACGTCATCGACGCTTCGCAGCCTGCCGACGCCGTGCTGCAGGCTGCGGTGGCGGCCGTCGACGCATTGCGGTCGGGTGTCACGACATGACGGACGAGGAAACCATCGTCGCCGCGATCGCGCCCGGTGATCCATTGCCGGCATGGTGCGAGCCGGCCTGGAGCCTGCTCGCCGCGCGCGCAACCAACGGCACGCTGCCGCACGCCTTGCTGGTGTGCGGACCCGGCGGCCTCGGCAAGCGCGCCCTGGTCGAGATGTTCGTGCGCGCGCGCTTGTGCGGTGCACCGCAAGGCGGCCGCGCGTGCGGTTCGTGTCGCACGTGCAAGCTGCTTGCGGCCGGCACCCATCCCGACCGGATGCGGGTGAAGCTGGAGCCCAATCCCAAGACCGGCGTGATGCGCAAGGAAATCGTGGTCGACCAGATTCGCGAGTTGTCTGCGCGCCTCGCGATGTCCAGCCAGCTCGACGGCTGGCAGGTCGCCGTGATCGACCCCGCCGACGCGATGAACGTCGCCGCCCAGAACGCCTTGTTGAAGACGCTGGAAGAGCCGACCGAGGCCAGCCTGATCGTGCTGGTGGCCGACCAGCCGTGGCAATTGAGCGCGACGATCCGCAGCCGCTGCCAGCGCATCGACATCGCAGTGCCGCCGCCGGGCGAGGCGTTGGCCTGGCTGGAAACGCGCGGCACCGAATCCGCGGAAGCCGTGCTGGCCGCGGCGGGTGGCAATCCGGGCCAGGCTTGGTTGCTGGCGGAGCAGGGCGGCATGCAGCGCCGCGAGGAAGTCGCGCGCGACTTGCTGGCCTTGGCGGCGGGCCGTGCCGATGCGTGGGCCATCGGGCGGACCTGGGCCGGCGACGAGCCGCAACAACGACTGGAACAGGCGGCACGCCTGCTCGAAGGCGCGTTGCGCGCGCGCACCCGCGGTGAACGCGCGCGTTTCGATCCGGGCTGGAATGACGAAACCGTGGCCGGTCACATCGCCGAGGCGAATCGCCTGCGCGTGTTGTTGAACGGTCCCTTGCGCGGCGACCTGGCCTTGTTCGACTGGTTGAACGGTTTGCCGGCTGCTTCCCGTTAGAACACCCATGGGTTTGCTCGTCATTCCGGGGTGCCTGCAGTTGCATCGCAGGCGAACCCGGAATCGGTGTTGCGGCCGACAAAGACCAAGCTGGATTCCGGGTTCCGCGCGTCGCGCGAAAGTCACCGGGTCCCGGCTTCCGCCGGGATGACGAATGATGGAATTGATCAGGGGTTGCTTGATCGCCCCGGGGACCGCCTGGACCGGGAATGATGGCGCGGATTGCGGATAGCCGGTCAGTGCCGGGTCAACCGGTTCCGGGCACAATCGCGCCGCGCCCCGCGGTTGAATCTTGTGCGCGACGAAAGGATGCCGGCTTGCGTGTGGAAAGACCCTCCGATTTGCTCGATCCCGATGCGCTGCTGAAGCGCCCGGGCGCCCGCCTGATGGTGCTGGCGCCGCACCCGGATGATGAATCGCTGGCGGCGGGCGGCCTGATCCAGCGCGCGCTCGGTTACGGCGCCGGGGTCAGCGTGGTGTTCGCCAGCGACGGCGAAAACAATCCCTGGCCGCAGCGCGTGCTGGAACGGCGCGCCTGGATTGGCCCGCGCCAGCGGGCGGGCTGGGCGGCGCGGCGGCGTGGCGAAGCCGATGCCGCGTTGCGCACGCTGCGGGTGGAGCCCGCCCACGTGCACCGCCTCGGCTGGCCGGATGGCGGGGTCACCTGGATGCTGCTGGACGACACGGTGGTGATGCTGGCGACGATGCGCGAACTGGTCCAGCGCGAACGTCCGACACTGCTGGTGCTTCCGGATCTGGTCGATCGGCATCCCGACCACAGCGCGATCCATGTGCTGATGGAAATGGTGTTCCAGAACTCGCCGGGGCTGCGCAAGCCGGATTGCCTCGGTTACCTGCTGCATGGTCGTTCGCAACCCGGCGTGCCGCAGCGCGCGGTGTTCGCGCTCGATGACGACGAGCAGGTGCGCAAGCGTCGTGCGGTCGAAGCGCACGCCAGCCAGATCGCGTTGAGTCGCGGGCGGCTCCTGCGCTTCGCTGCGGCCACGGAAACCTTCGTGGCGGGGCTCGACTCCCACGATCGTGCCGGCGCGGCCCTGCCGTGGCTGCCGCCGCGCGCCTTGCGGCCGTTGCTCGCGTTGCTGGCGGTGGACGCCGCGGGCGGCGAACGGGTGCGCCTGGATGCCGGCGACGGCGCCACGCTGTTCTGGCGCGACGGCAGCCCTGCCGCACACACCTCGCGCACGTTGCACCCGCCGTACTACGTCAAGCTGTATTGCCCGTTGCCTTCGCCGTGGGTGTTCGACGGTTGGGGCTGGTGCCGCTTCGGCGCTTGACCGCGGCTTGCCTGTGGCGGCAAGCTGACGCCGCTGGTCAGCGAGGATCGATGAAGATGGCAATGATGGGCGGCGCGAGCGGCATGGGCGGCATGGGGAGTCAAGGCATCCTGCCCGTCGTCATCAAGGACAAACAGACGCTGTACCAGTCCTACATGTCGTTCGTGAAGGGCGGCGGTCTGTTCGTGCCCACCAACAAGCGCTACAACCTCGGCGACGAAGTGTTCCTGCTGATGACGCTGCCGGAAGAGACCGAGCGCGTGGCGACGACCGGTCGCGTGGTCTGGATCACGCCCATCGCTGCGCAGGGCAATCGTCCGGCCGGCATCGGCGTGCAGTTCGCCGAGAACGCCGACGGTGACAACGCCCGCACCAAGATCGAGACGCTGCTGGCGGGCCTGCAGGGCGGGGACAAGCCGACGCATACGATGTAGCTTGTGCATTCGGCAGCGGGTCGTCGCGGCGCCGGAGGGGCAACGACACCGACGTGGCTTCGTGGGAGGATCCACAAGCGACCGCTCGCAGCGAAGTGCGGTGCCGGGTAGGCGGCGATTCCGCAGACATTGGTCGGGGAGACAGGATTTGAACCTGCGACTTCTACGTCCCGAACGTAGCG
>JBDZUX010000008.1:8487-95612 GCA_040255405.1 Lysobacteraceae bacterium | reverse complement strand
TTTTTGCCATGGATGAGGAAGTACTTTTTTGCCATGGAGGGCAATCAGACAGCTTGCCCCAGACCATTTTCAAGCCATGGATGGCGACATCGAGCCAGCGCGAAACGGCCGATGCCCATGGATGGCGGCTCGCCGGACTCGGCGACGGCGCAATGGCGAGCACGGCCGGCACGAACGCAACATCGCACTGAACATCAGGAGCTGCAATGCAAGTGTCCCTGGAAAACGTCGGCAAGCTCGAGCGCAAGCTGACGGTCAAATTCCCGGCCGAACAGTACGAGTCGAAGGTGCGCCAGCGCATCAGCGAACTCGGGCGCAACGTGCGGCTGAAGGGTTTCCGGCCCGGCAAGGTGCCGGCCAAGGTCATCGAGCAGCGCTTCGGTGAGCAGGTGCGCGGCGAGGCGCTTTCCGACCTGATCGGCAGCACCTTCCGCGAAGCCGTGCAGCAGCAGAACCTGCAGCCGGTCGCCAACCCCAGCATCGACACCGACGGCAAGCCACGGGACGGCGAAATCGCCTACACCGCGACCTTCGAAGTCATGCCGGAATTGCCGACGGTGGAAGTCGCGATCCTGAAGATCGACCGTCCCAAGGCCGAAGTGGGCGATGCCGACGTCGACCGGATGATCGAGACCCTGCAGGTGCAGCGCCGGGTATTCGAGAAGGTCGACCGTGCCGCGGCCGACGGTGACATGGTGATCGTGGATTACACCGCCCAGGCCGACGATTTCCGTCATCCTGCCGAAGGACGTGAACGCGCCGCCACCGTGTTGGGTGGCAACACCGCGCTCGCAGCGTTCGATGGGGCGCTGCAGGGCCACAAGGCGGGCGAGGAATTGTCGTTCGAAGCACAATTTCCGCCGACCTTCCCGATCCCGCAGCTCGCGGCCAAACAGGCCCGCGTCGAACTGAAAATCGGCGAAGTGCAGGAGCCAAAGACCCCCGAGGTGGACGAGGCGTTCATACGCAATTTCGGGATCGCCGACGGCAGCGTCGAAACCTTCCGCACCGAGGTACGCGCCAATCTGGAGCGCGAACTCGACAACGCCCTGCGTGCGCGCCTGCGCAACGAGGTGGGTGCCAAGCTGGCGGCCACCTACGCCGACGTCGAGGTGCCGAAGGTGCTCGCACGCGCCGAAGCCGAATCGCTGGTCCGCGCGGCCATGCCGAATCTCTCCGGTGAGCAGTCGTTGCCCGCGGCCGCGATGGAAGCCGCGCAGCCGATCGCCCATCAGCGCGTGATCGCGGGGCTGCTGCTGCGACAAATCGCCCAGAGCAACAACCTGCGGGTGGACAATCGCAAGGTGACCGAGCGGATCGCCAAGATCGCTTCGACCTACGAAGAACCCGAGCAGGTCATTGAACTCTATCGCGGCAACCCCCAGATGATGGACAACGTTCGCACCGCCGTCCTCGAGGACCAGGTTTCCGAATGGGTGGCCGACCATGCGGACACCACCGAGGTTTCCCTGACCTTCGACGAGGTGATGCACCCGCAGAACAGCGCGGGCTGACCGCATCCGTCAACCGGAGAATTCCATGCAGCAGCAATTCGAGCAGTCCAGGGCGTTGAATCTGGTCCCGATCGTGGTCGAGCAGACCGCGCGTGGCGAGCGTTCGTTCGACATCTACTCACGCCTGCTGAAGGAACGCATCATCTTCCTGGTCGGCCCGATCGACGACAACGTCGCGAACCTGGTCGTGGCCCAGATGCTGTTCCTGGAATCGGAGAATCCCGAGAAGGACATCCACTTCTACATCAACAGCCCGGGCGGCGTGGTGTCCTCCGGCCTTGCCATCTACGACACCATGCAGTTCGTCAAACCCGACATCAGCACCATGTGCGTGGGGCAGGCGTCCAGCGCGGCATCGCTGCTGCTGATGGCCGGCACCAAGGGCAAGCGTTATGCCTTGCCGAACTCGCGCGTCATGATCCACCAGCCCTCCGGTGGAGCCCAGGGCCAGGCCACCGACATCGAAATCCACGCCCGCGAAATCCTGTACCTGCGCGGACGCCTCAACGAGATCTATGCCCAGCACACCGGCAAGACGGTCGAGGAAATCGCCCGCGACATGGAACGCGATCGTTTCATGAGCGCGTCCGAAGCGAAGGACTACGGGCTGATCGACCAGGTGTTCGAGCGCCGGCCCGACGAGTCGGTGAAGTCGGCCTGAGACATCGGTCGCAACTTCGCGATTTTTCACCGTTTCGGGTGTATTTTTGAGCGCGCCGCAGCGCTGGGCCAAGCGTCCGGCTGTGCTATGCTGCGGCCGAAATCCGGGTAATCCCCATGACGCATCGCAAGACTGATCGACGGAGCACGAGATGAGCGAGGACCGGCCCGGCCGCGGCAGCGAAGGCGGCAAGATCCTGTATTGCTCGTTCTGCGGCAAAAGCCAGCACGAGGTCCGCAAGCTGATCGCGGGCCCCAGCGTGTTCATTTGCGATGAGTGCGTCGAGCTCTGCAACGACATCATCCGCGAGGAGCTGGAAGAGAAGGCCGCCTCGGGGCGTACCCAGTTGCCCAAGCCCCGCGAGATCATGGATACGCTCGATCAGTACGTGATCGGGCAGACCCGCGCCAAGAAGGCGTTGGCGGTCGCGGTGTACAACCACTACAAGCGGATGGAGTCGCGTGCCAAGAAGGACGACATCGAGCTTGCGAAGTCCAACATCCTGCTGATCGGCCCTACCGGCTGCGGCAAGACGCTGCTGGCCGAAACGCTGGCGCGGCTGTTGAACGTGCCGTTCACCATCGCCGACGCGACCACCCTCACCGAAGCGGGCTATGTCGGCGAGGACGTCGAGAACATCATCCAGAAGCTGCTGCAGAAGTGCGACTACGACGTCGAGAAGGCGCAGACCGGCATCGTCTACATCGACGAGATCGACAAGATTTCGCGCAAGAGCGAAAACCCGTCGATCACCCGCGACGTGTCGGGCGAAGGCGTGCAGCAGGCGCTGCTGAAGCTCATCGAGGGCACGATCGCCTCGGTGCCGCCGCAGGGCGGGCGCAAGCACCCGCAGCAGGAGTTCCTGCAGGTCGACACCCGCAACATCCTGTTCATCTGCGGTGGCGCGTTCTCGGGTCTCGACAAGGTGATCCAGCAGCGCTCGGAAACCACCGGCATCGGCTTCTCGGCCGAGATCCGCAGCAAGAAGCGCAAGCAGAACGTCGGCACGCTGTTGGCGAATGTGGAACCGGAGGACCTCGTCAAGTACGGCCTGATCCCGGAATTCGTCGGGCGCTTGCCGGTGGTCGCGACGCTGGACGAGCTGGACGAAGACGCGCTGGTGAAGATCCTCACCGAGCCGAAGAACGCCATCACCAAGCAGTTCAAGAAGATCTTCGACATGGAAAACGTCGAGATCGAGTTCCGCCCGGATGCGTTGAACGCGATCGCCAAGCGTGCGATCAAACGCAAGACCGGCGCGCGCGGCCTGCGCACGATCCTCGAGAGCGTGCTGCTCGACACCATGTACGAGCTGCCGTCGCTGGAGCACGTCAGCAAGGTCGTCGTCGATGAAGCCGTGATCAACGGCCAGGCCGAACCGTACCTGATCTACCGCGGCAACCTGCAGCAGCAGCGCGCCGCAGGCGAGGGCGACGCAGCCTGAAGCGTCACACCTGGACTTCCTTCGCAGGGCGGGTGCCACCCCGCTTTGCGTGTCGGCGCGCGACGGTCGAATTGCTTTTGTGGGGCGGGTGCCAACCCGCCTTCGGGCGGCGGGATTGTTCGCATCGTTCCTGGTGCTCACCCCTCGCTAGGCTCGGGGGCCGGCCTACGGCCGTCCGCCGGCAGGTTGGGCTGACGCCGGCTTCATCGGCGGAAGCCCACGTTCCAACACGTCAACGTTGGCTTCCCCCGCAAGATGCGCGGGCCAGCACTCCTTGCGGCTCTTCCGCGTTGGGCTTCGCGATGAAGCCCGCTCAGCCCAACCTGCAAGCCCGATACGGCTGGGATCGGAAACTCGACGTCATCGCTGCGCCAACGCGTGCTCGGCGTGGGCCTTGATCGTCGTCACCATCGCGGCGAGACCGTTGGAACGGGTGGGGGACAGGTGCTTGCCGAGCCCGATCCCGTTGATGAATGCCGGATCGGTGTCGAGGATTTCCCGGGCGCCGTGCCCTGAGTACACGCGCAGCAGCAACGCGATCAGGCCCGACACGATGGCCGAGTCGCTGGCCGCGCGCAGGTCGAGCCGATTCGCGTCGCCCGACACCACGATCCACACCTGCGACTGGCAACCATCGACCTTGTTGGCGTCCGTCATGTCTTCGGGCGCCAATGGAGGCAGCTTGCGGCCGACGTCGATCAGGTATTGGTAGCGCCCCGTCCAGTCGTCGAAGAATCCGAACTCCTCGATGATTTCCTGTTGCGCGCTTTGGATGTTGGATGCGTTCATCAGTTGGCGATTTTCCAGCGTGTGCCTTGGGGGCCATCTTCGATCGCGACGCCCATGGCTGCGAGTTCGTCGCGGATCGCGTCGGCACGGGCGAAGTCCCGGGCGGCGCGGGCAGCACGGCGCGCCTCGATCAAGGATTCGACCTCCGCCGAATCCACGCGTTCCGTCCCGCGCTTGAACCAGGCTTCGGCGTCCTGCTGCAACAAGCCGAGCATCCTGCCGCATCCGAGCAACTCCGCCTTGATGCGACGCAATTCGGCGCGCGCTGCATCGGAAAACGGCTTGCGCCCGTTTTCCAGGAGATGACGGGCTTCGGCAGCGAGCCCATTGAGGGACGCGAGCGCCACGGGGGTGTTGAGGTCGTCTTCGAGAGCGAGGTCGATGTCGCCGCCGGTGTCCGGTCCGGGAGCGACAGCGTAGTCGGCAAGCTCTCGCAGCGTGCCGTACAACCGGTCGAGCGTCGCGATGCTTTGCTCGATCAGCGCCTCCGACCAGTCCAGCGGCTGCCGGTAATGCGCGGACAACAGCGCGTAACGCAGCGCCTCCGGCGGATATTGCGCGAGCAGGGCATGCAGCTGCTTCACGTTGCCGACCGATTTGCTCATCTTGGCGCCGCCGAAGGTGAGCATCCCGTTGTGCAGCCAGAAGCGCGCGAACGTCGGCGTGCCGTGCGCGCAACGGGATTGTGCAATCTCGTTTTCGTGGTGCGGAAACACCAGGTCCACCCCGCCGGCGTGGATGTCGATCACGTCGCCAAGGTGTGCGGCCGCCATTGCCGAACATTCGATATGCCAGCCCGGCCGTCCGCGTCCCCACGGGCTGGCCCAGCCGGGCAGGTCGGGCGTGGAAGGCTTCCACAGCACGAAATCGGCGGGGTTCCTCTTGTATGGTGCGACCTCGACACGTGCACCCGCGATCAGTTCATCGGTCGAACGGCCCGAGAGCTTGCCGTAGTCCGCGAACTTCGCGACATCGAACAGCACGTGGCCCTCGGCGGCGTAGGCATGGCCCGATGCGACCAGGCTTTCGCACATCGCGACGATGGCCGCGATGTGCTGCGTCGCCAGCGGCTCGACGTCGGGCGGCGCCACGCCCAGCCTGGCCATGTCCTCGCGGTAGATCGCCGCGTATTTGTCCGTGACGGCCGCGATCGGCACGCCGGCTTCGAGCGCTGCCGCGTTGATCTTGTCATCCACGTCGGTGATGTTGCGCGCATACACCAGATGCGGGTACTTCCGGCGCAGCAGCCGCGCCAGCACGTCGAAAACGACCGGGCCGCGCGCGTTGCCGATGTGGACGTAGCTGTAGACGGTCGGGCCGCACAGGTACATCGTCACGCGGTTGGGGTCGCCCGGCACGAACGGCTCGACGCGACGGGAGAGCGAATTGTAGAGGCGCAGGGCCATGAGGCGTGATTGGCGTGGCATTCGGGGCAAATAACCGATCAATTTTATCAGGTTGGACGCATGGCTTGAGCGTGGATTCAGCATCACCGTGGTTCAATGTGAACAACTCGTGATGGTCGAAGATCGCGTTCTCGCGGTGGGGTACGCCATGCTGAAGATAATCGTTGCATCGGGTTTGCTGGCCTTCGCGGTAGCGGCCAGTGCCCAGAACTACCCGCCTCCCCCGGCAGGGCCGGCCAATATCCATTACGGCTGGGCCGACGTATTGCGCGTGGATCCCGTTTACGCGGCGGTGGCGCAACCGCCACCTCAGGAATGTTATCCACAGACGGTCACGCGACAGGACGACAGTCACACGGGCGGCACCGTGCTTGGCGCGATCGTGGGCGGCGTGCTCGGCAGCACGGTAGGCAAGGGCGACGGCCGCACGGCGGCAACCGTGGCGGGCGCCGTCGCGGGTGGCGCGGTCGGCAATCGCGTATCGGCCGCGCACGACCGCAGCTACACCACGCAGCAAACGGTGTGCCGGCCGGTCGCCAACTATGCACCGCCGCAGCAGATCGTGGCTTACGACGTGGAATACCGCTTCCGCGGCGAGGTGTACATGTCGCGCCTGCCTTACGATCCGGGTGAGCGGTTGCGGGTGAGGGTGACGGTGGCGCCGGCGGAATGATTGGTTTTTGGAGACTTTCGAAGTCTTCCCTGGTTGCTCCTGCATCGCCAAGGCAGGTTGCGTCAGTTGCGTTGCAGCAATTTGTATGCAAGGATTCGCCGCTCACCGCTCCAACCCGAACATGACGACAGCCTTCTCCACTGACGCGATTGTCCTCACCAGCGCCCGCGCGGCAGCCGGGATGACCTCGCGCGCGCGCCGACCGGACCTCCCCCATACGGCCGGGTAGGCAGTCGCGCATTGGTGTTTGTACCGAACGACAAAACCCGGCCCTCGTGCCGGGTTTTTCTTTTCCGCCACCACGGCCACGGATTGGCCCGAACCCAGGACCAGGGAGGGGAAACGGCCCCATGGCCTGACTTCCGCAAGAGCATCGGATCCGTGACCATCCGCCACTTCATCACCACCCAGGACTGGAGCCGTGCCGAGATCGACGAATTGCTCGATGTCGCCGCGGCGTTCAAGCGTTCGCCGGCCGGCACCCAGTTGGCGGGCAAGTCGGTCGCGCTGCTGTTTTTCAACCCGTCCATGCGCACGCGCACCAGCTTCGAGTTGGGCGCGTTCCAGTTGGGCGGCCACGCAGTCGTGTTGTCGCCTGGCAAGGATGCATGGCCGATCGAGTTCGAAGCGGGCACCGTGATGGACGGCGAGGCCGAGGAGCACGTGGCGGAAGTCGCGCGCGTGCTGTCGCGCTACGTGGACCTGATCGCGGTGCGCGCGTTCCCGAAATTCAAGGACTGGTCGGTCGATCGCGAGGATCGCGTGATCAAGGCGTTCGCAAGCTACGCGACGGTGCCTGTGGTCAACATGGAAACCATCACGCATCCGTGCCAGGAACTCGCGCACGCGCTGGCGTTGCGCCAGCACCTCGGGGACCTGCGCGGCAAAAAGTATGTGCTGACCTGGACGTATCACCCGAAGCCGCTCAATACCGCGGTCGCCAATTCAGCGCTGCTGATCGCCACGAAGATGGGGATGGACGTCACGCTGTTGTGTCCCACGCCGGACTACGTGCTGGACGAGCGCTACATGGCTTGCGGCGAGCAGAATGCGCGCGAAAACGGCGGCTCACTGCGGATGACGCATGACATCGAGGCGGCCTACCGGGGCGCCGATGCGGTGTATGCCAAGAGCTGGGGCGCGCTCCCGTACTTCGGTCGCTGGGAAGACGAAAGGCCGATCCGCGATGCGCATCGACACTTCATCGTGGACGAGGCCAAGATGGCGTTGACGAACCATGCGGTGTTCAGCCATTGCCTGCCGCTGCGCCGCAACGTGAAGGCGACCGACGCGGTGATGGATGCGCCGTATTGCATCGCGATCGACGAGGCCGAAAACCGGCTGCATGTCCAGAAGGCCGTGATGGCGAGGCTTGCCACGCAAGCTGGCGGCACCCGGTGACAAGGGCTTGAATCCCGTTCTTCGTTTTCATCCACCTGATACAAGGCTCGAATCATGGACCATGCACACGGTTATCGCGTGAACGTCGAATGGACCGGCAACCACGGTACCGGCACCGACGGGTATCGCAACTACGGACGCGAGCACGTGATCCGGATCGAGGGCAAGCCTGACATTTCGGGCTCGTCCGACCCGATGTTCCGCGGCGACGCCGCAAGGCACAATCCGGAAGACATGCTGGTTGCGGCGCTTTCCACCTGCCACATGCTGGCCTACCTGCACGTCGCGACCCTCGCGGGCGTGGTGGTGACGGCCTACACCGACACCGCGGAAGGCACGATGATGACCGAGGGCAACGGTGGGCATTTCACCGAAGTGGTGTTGCGGCCGGTCGTGACGATCACTGCCGCGAGCGACGCCGCCAAGGCCGAAGCCGCGCACGAGGGCGCGCACCACGGGTGCTTCGTCGCTGCTTCCGTCAATTTTCCGGTGCGTTGCGAGCCGCGCATCGTCGTTGAAGAGCCGGGAATCGGGAATCGGGCATAAGGAATCGCCCAAAGCAGTTTCCCGCTTCCCATCCGCCGCGACCTCCCCATGCCTATCAAGAACACCGTCATGCCAAACACGTCTTCGATTCCCGCCCCCCGGCCCCCGATTCCCGAAGGCAGGCACATCGTGCTTGCCTTCAGTGGCGGCCTCGACACCAGCTTCTGCGTGCCGTATCTCGCGGAGCGCGGCTGGCAGATACACACCGTGTTCGCCGATACCGGCGGCGTGGGCGCGGATGAGCGTGAGTACATCGAGGCGCGCGCGAGGGAGTTGGGGGCCGCATCGCACATCACCGTCGATGGCGGACCCGCGCTGTGGGAGCACTTCGTCAAGCCGTTCGTGTGGGCGGGCGAGGGCTACCAGGGCCAATATCCGTTGCTGGTTTCGGACCGCTATTTGATCGTCGAAGCCGCCATCAAGCGCGCAATCGAACTTGGCACGCGCGCGATCGCGCACGGTTGCACCGGAATGGGCAACGACCAGGTGCGCTTCGACCTGACGGTGAAGGCGCTGGGCAGCTTCGAAATCGTCGCACCGATCCGGGAGATCCAGAAGGAACACACCGCGGTCCGTGCGTACGAGCAGGCGTACCTGGAGCAGCACGGTTTCGAGGTGCGCGCGCGGCAGCAGGCCTACACCATCAACGAGAACCTGTTGGGCGTGACGCTCTCGGGGGGTGAAATCGATCGCTGGCAGGCGCCCGGCGACGATGCGCGCGGCTGGTGCCGGCCACGTAGCGAATGGCCGTCCGAGCCGCTGCGGGTGAAGATCGGGTTCTCGGGTGGCGAAGCGCGGGCGCTGGACGGGGAGCGCATGGCCGGACACATGCTGCTGGCCAAGTTGAATCAGTTGTTCGCGCAGTACGGCGTCGGTCGCGGGCTGTACACGGGTGACACCACGATCGGCTTGAAGGGCCGCATCGTGTACGAAGCGCCGGGTCTCGTCGCTTTGCTCACCGCGCATCGGGCGCTCGAGGAAGCGGTCTTGAGCAAACACCAGAACCGGTTCAAGCCGGATGTGGCACGCAAGTGGGTAGAGCTGGTGTACGAGGGCTTCTTCCATGATCCGCTCAAAGCCGATCTCGAAGCGTTCCTGGAATCCAGCCAGCGCTGCGTGGAAGGCGAAGTCACGCTGGAAACGCATGGCGGTCGCGTCGACGCAGTGGCGGTGGCATCGAAACATGCCCTAAATGCCAAGGGCGCGACCTACGCGCAGGCCGCGGATTGGGGCGTGGCGGAGGCGGAAGGCTTCATCAAATTGTTCGGGATGAGTTCCAGCCTTTGGGCCGAAGTCAATCGCGTGGCGAACGGGCATTGACTCGCATGGGCGTCCTGCAGGTCAGCACGGACAAAGATCGGCTCGATATCGAGCTGATCCACCGCTTCCTGCGCGAAGAGGCTTATTGGAGCCGCGGCATTCCGCGCGCGGTAGTGGAGCGTGCCATCGAGGGTTCGTTGTGTTTCGGCGGCTATCTTGATGGGCGCCAGGTGGCATTCGCGCGGGTGGTTACCGACAGCGCCACCTTCGGTTATCTCGCGGACGTGTTCGTGGTGCCGGAATATCGCGGGCAGGGCCATGCCAAGGCGCTGATGGCCGCGGTGATGGCGCATCCACATCTGCAGGGATTGCGCCGATTCACGCTGGCCACGCTCGATGCTCACGGACTGTATGCATCCTTCGGGTTCACTGCGCCCTTGCGACCCGAAACCCTGATGGAAAAGTTCGACTCGGACCTCTATGCGAAGGCGCCGTCCGGGCCATGAATGCGCTCCTCCAATCCACGCTGGTGCACCTGAAGGCGCTGGTCGGGTTCGATACCCGTAACCCGCCGCGCGCGATCGATACTGGCGGCATTTTCGATTACCTGCGCGCGCAATTGCCGGGTTTCGATGTCGAGGTAAGCGATCACGGGGCGGGCGCGGTGTCGCTGTTCGCGATACGCGGCCGGCCGCAGCTGCTGTTCAACGTGCATCTCGACACCGTGCCGGATTCACCGCAATGGAGCGCAAGTCCGTTCGATTTGCGCGTGAATGGCGATCGGGCGCTCGGGTTGGGCGCGTGCGACATCAAGGGCGCGGCGGCGGCGCTGCTTGCAGCGGCGAATGCATCGCAGGGCGGCATGGCGCTCTTGTTCACCACCGACGAGGAAGGCGCCGACCCGCGCTGCGTCCATGCATTCCTGCGCGCTGCTTTCCTTCCCCAGCTTGCGGGGGAAGGCGCCGAAGGCAGATGGGGGAGACACTTCGAAGGTGTCATCGTCTCCGAACCCACGCGTTGCAAGGCCGTGCTCGCTCACCGCGGCATCCAGTCGGTGCGCGCGCAATTCGAAGGCCGCGCCGGCCATGCATCGGCCCAGCAAGGGCCCGCCGACAGCGCCCTGCACCAGGCCGTGCGCTGGAGCGCCGCGGCACTGGATTTTGCCGAATCGCGATCGCAGGAGCACTTCGGCGGGCTGCACGGAATGCGTTTCAATCTCGGCCGGATCGAAGGCGGCATCAAGGCCAACGTGATCGCGCCGGAGGCCGAAGTCCGCTTCGGGACGCGGCCGTTGCCGTCGGTCGACATGGACGGTCTGCTGGAAGACTTGCGCACGCTGGTCGAACCTGCACCCGCGGTCTTCGATGAAGCTTTCCGCGGGTCGCCGTTGCCGGCGGATGCGGCCCATGCGGAACAGTGCCTGCGCGAAGCGCGCCTGCTCGCGCGGGGTCTGGACATCCCGGTTTGCGACGCGGTCGACTTCTGGACCGAGGCCGCGCTTTTTTCGGAGGCCGGCTGCACCACCTTCGTGTACGGGCCGGGGGACATCGCGCAGGCGCACAGCGCCGATGAATGGGTGGCACTGGATGAGCTCGAAGCTGCAGCGCGAACCTATCTGCGAATCACGGAGAAATCGTCATGAAGCGTCTTGCCTTGGGAACCGCAGGTGCGGAATTGGATGCAACGGTGCGATGCCATCGGGGGTCGCTTCCGGTGGTCCACGCGTGAGGATACGATCGGCATGAGCGAAGTCCGCAACACTATCGTGCGCCTGCTCTCGGCGATGGGCAGTGCACGCGAAGTCCAGCAGTACCTGAAGCGATTTTCGCAACTGGATGCGAAGCGCTTTGCCGTCGTGAAGGTCGGCGGCGCGGTGCTGCGGGACGACCTGACCGAGCTGGCCTCGTCGCTGACGTTCCTGCAGCGCGTCGGCCTGACGCCGATCGTGGTGCACGGCGCCGGTCCGCAACTCGACGACGAACTCGCGAAGGCGGGCATCGAGAAGCGCACGGTGAATGGCCTGCGCGTGACCCCGCCGCAGGCGCTCGGCGTCGTGCGGCGCGTGTTCCACCAGCAAAACCTTGCGCTGGTCGATGCCTTGCACGCGATGGATACGCGCGCGACATCGGTGGTGTCCGGCGTGTTCGCGGCGGACTGGCTGGACCGGGAGCACTGCGGACTTGTCGGGAGGGTCCAGCGCATCGAGCTTGCGCCCATCGAGGCCAGCCTGCGCATGGGTTCGATCCCGATCATCGCCAGCCTCGGTGAAACCGACGAAGGCCAGATCCTCAACGTCAACGCCGACTTCGCGGCCAACGAACTGGTGCGCGTGCTGCAACCGTACAAGATCGTGTTCCTGACAGGTACCGGCGGCTTGCTGGACGCTGCGGGCAAGGTCATCGATTCCATCAACCTGTCCACCGAATACGAACACCTGATGGCGCAGCCCTGGGTCAGCGGCGGCATGCGGCTCAAGCTGGAGCAGATCGCGGATCTGTTGCTTGACCTGCCGCTGGCGTCGTCGGTCTCGATCACGCGTCCCGCGGAACTGGCGAAGGAACTGTTCACCCACAAGGGCTCCGGCACGCTGGTGCGGCGCGGCGAGAAGGTCCTGCGGTTCGATTCCTGGAACGGTATCGACCGGGACCGGATGCGCGGGTTGATCGATTCCAGCTTTGCGCCGCGTCATCTGGCAGGCGATTACTTCGAACGCGTCCAGCCATACCGCGTTTACGTCAGCCAGAATTACCGCACGGCCATGATCCTGACGCTGGAAGACCTCGGTGAAGGACAGGGCCTGCCCTATCTCGACAAGTTCGCGGTGCTGGAAGAGGCGCAGGGCGAGGGCCTGGGTCGTGCGGTCTGGCAGGTGATGCGCGCCGAGAACCCGAAGCTGTTCTGGCGCTCGCGCCACGGCAACCGCATCAACGCGTTCTATCACGAGCAATCGGACGGTTGCTTCAAGGCACCGAAATTCAAGGTTTTCTGGTACGGCCTCGGTGCCGATTTCAAAACCATCGAAGGCTGCGTGACCCATGGCGTGCAGCGACAACCGACGTTGATCGGGTGACATGAATACATCAAGAAAATCCGTCGGTATCGTCGGAGCACGTGGCCACACCGGCGCGGAGCTGATCCGGCTGATCGCGGCGCATCCGGGGCTGGATCTCGTCTTCGTGGCTTCACGGGAACTGGACGGACAGCGTGTCGACGCCCACAACGATGCGTACACCGGCGACTTGCGCTACGAACGCCTCGATCCGCCGGCCGTCGTGGCCCGGCGCGCGGACGTCGTGATCCTCGCGCTCCCGAATGGCAAGGCGGCTTCCTTCGTGGCGGCCATCGACGCTGCCGCAGGCGATACGCTTGTCGTCGACTTGTCCGCCGATCATCGCTTCGACAGAACGTGGTATTACGGCCTGCCCGAGCTCACGCGTGGGAGGTGGCACGGCGAACGCCGCATCAGCAATCCCGGCTGCTACGCGACCGCGATCGAGTTGACGGTGGCGCCCATGAAGGACGTGCTGGCCGCGCCGCCGGTCTGTTTCGGCGTCTCGGGCTATTCGGGCGCGGGCACCACGCCTTCCGACAAGAACGATCCGGAGAACCTCCGGGACAACCTGATGCCTTACGCGTTGACGGGACACATCCACGAAAGGGAAGCGTCCTTCCAACTCGGCGTTCCCATCGAATTCATGCCGCATGTCGCGCCGCATTTCCGTGGCCTCACGGTCACGATCAATCTGTATTTGTCACGCGCGCTGAAGCGGGACGCGGTGCTGGCGCGCTTCCAGGCCGCGTATGGAGGCGAGCAGCTCGTGCGCGTCGTGGACGAGCCGCCATGGGTCAGCCGGATCGCGGGCCGGCATCATGCGGAAATCGGCGGATTCGCACTGTCTGCCGATGGCCGGCGCGCAGTGATCGTGGCGACGCTGGACAATCTGTTGAAAGGCGCCGCGACCCAGGCGCTGCAGAACATCAATCTTGCGCTGGGCCTGGATGAGCTGACCGGAATTTCGATTTCCCGTCATCCCGGCGAAAGCCGGGATCCATCTTAATCGTTGTCAGCGGGAAACCATGGCGTTCGGCCTCCGCCGGAATCCCAGAAACCAAGGACGTCCCATGACCCAGCCACTCTGGCAAAAACCCGGCAGCAAGATCGACGCGAAGATCATGCGCTTCCTGGCCGGCGACGACGTGTTGCTGGATCGCGAGTTCTTCCTGCACGACATCATGGCCAGCAAGGCGCACGTCGAAGGTCTGGCGAACATCGGTGTGCTGGGTGCGGATGAATCGGCTGCATTGAAGCGCGAGCTCGATACGCTGGCCGCTGATTTCCGCAGCGGCGCGTTCGTGCTGGACGACAGGTTCGAAGACGGGCATTCGGCCATCGAGGCGCAGTTGACCGAACGCCTGGGGGACACCGGCCGGAAAGTCCATGCGGGGCGGAGCCGCAACGACCAGGTCCTGGTGGCGACGCGTCTGTGGCTGAAGGAAAAGCTCGCGGCGCTGCAGCAGCATTGCGCGGCGGCCGCACGGGCCTGCCTGGATCGCGCTGCCGATGAGTCGCTGCCAATGCCGGGCTACACCCATTTGCAGCGCGCGGTGGTGTCGTCGACCTCGATGTGGTGGGCGGGCTTTGCCGAAGCTTTCATCGACGATGCATGGCGGGCGAGGCAGACGCGCGACTGGATCGACGCCAATCCGCTCGGCAGCGCCGCCGGCTACGGCGTGAACCTGAAACTCGATCGCGACCACACCACGCACGCCCTCGGCTTCGCCCGGATGCAGGTGGCGGCGACGTATGCACAGCTTTCGCGCGGCAAGTTCGAGATGGCGGCGCTGGAAGCGATCGGCAGCGCACTACTCGACGTGCGCCGACTGGCGTGGGATCTGTCGTTGTTCACGACGCGCGAATTCGATTTCGTGAGACTGCCGCCCGAATACACCACCGGTTCGTCGATCATGCCCAACAAGCGGAATCCGGACGTGGTCGAACTGCTGCGCGCCAGTTACGCCAGCGTCGCCGCCGCGCGCACCGAAGTCGAACAGTTGCTGTCGTTGCCATCCGGCTACCAGCGCGACCTGCAATTCAGCAAGGGCGGCATCTTCCATGGAGTGCATCGTGGCCTGATGGCCATGGAACTCATGCCTGACTTGCTGGCGCGGCTGCAGTGGGACGAAGCCGCGTTGCTTGCGGCGATCGAACCCGCGATGTACGCGACCGACGTCGCGATCGAGCAAGCCGCGCAGGGCGTGCCGTTCCGCGACGCCTACCGCGCGGCCGCACAGGCGGCGGGTACGGCAGGGCAGGGTCGCACGCCCGAACAAAGCCTCGCCGCGCGCGCCTCGCCGGGCGCACATGCCGACTTGCGGTTGGACGCATTGCGTGCCCGGCTTGCAACGCTCCAGGCCTGAGGCCGGCGCGCCGTGTGGCAGGCGGCCCGGCCTGAACCGGGTCCCTCAGAACGACATGAAATAGCCGCCGTTCACCGGAATGTTGGCGCCGGTGATGAAGCCGGCGTCGTCGGCGGTGAGGAAGGCGACGGTGCGGGCGATCTCAGACGGCTCACCCAATCGACCCACTGGAATCTGCGCGACGATCTGGGCGCGGATGTCTTCCGGAACCTTCATCACCATTTCGGTCTTGCAGTAGCCGGGCGACACGCTGTTGACCGTGACGCCCTTTTTCGCGACTTCACGTGCCAGTGCCATCGTGAACCCGTGCATGCCGGCCTTGGCGGCGGAGTAGTTGGTCTGCCCGAACTGCCCGGTCTGGCCGTTGACCGAACTGATGTTGACGATACGCCCGAAGTTGCGGGCCGTCATGCCGTCGACGGTATTGCGGCACATGTTGAACACGCCGTCGAGGTTGACGTGCATCAGGTCGGTCCATTGCGCCTGGCTCATCTTCTTGAGCGAAGTGTCGCGGGTGATGCCGGCCGCGTTGACCACGATGTCGACACTGCCATATTTCTCGGCAAGGTGGTTCACCAGGTTGGCGCAGTCGTCGAAATTCGCGACGTCGGCGGGGGCGAACACGATGTCGCCGTCGTACTCGCGGGTTTCCTCGCGAAACGCGGCGAGGCGTTCCTGCCGGCTGCCGAGGTCGGCGGCGACGACTTGACGGCCATCTTCCGCGAGTCGCTTGCAAATGGCGGTGCCCAGCCCGCCGATACCGCCGGTCACGACGGCTACACGTTTGGTCATTGAGGTTTCTCTTCGGATTGGACGCAATCCACCATGATTGCCAGGATCGAGCGCGGTCCTCCGTGACCTGCTTCACGCACAGCCATGCCGCGCAGCGGCATGTGTTGCGCTGCAGCAATCAAGCGATGGTACGGAGCCGGGCGCGAGGTGTCAACGACGCTTGTGCGCGGGCTTCTTGTCGTTGGCATCGGGTTCCGGCGCGGGCTTCGCGGCGGGCGCGGCACCGGGTTGCAACGACTTCCATAGTTCGATGTTGCGTTCCGTGATGTCGTTCAACATCGACCAGGGGGTCTGGCCCAGCAGGTTGTTCAACTGGTCGCGGAACTTGTCCTGCTGTTCGAGGAACACCTTCAGGCTGTTCTCGAGATAGCCGCCCACGAAGCCCTGCATGGCGTCGCCGTAAAAGCGGATGATCTGCGAAAGCAGGGCGGTGGAAAAGATCGGCTGTCCGTGCTGTTCGTGCTCGGCGATGATCTGCAGCAGTACCGCACGGGTCAGGTCCTCGTTGGTCTTGGCATCGCGCACTTCGAACGGTTCTCCCGACAGCACGAGCTGCCGCACTTCCTCCAGCGTGATGTAGCTGGACACGCGGGTGTCGTACAGACGCCGATTCGGGTACTTCTTGATGACGCGCGATGATGCCATGCCGCAAAGCTAGCACGGTATGCGGCGGCGCACCAGCGAGGGGAAGGGGCGGTCAGGACGGCGGGCCGGAGCCGTCGGCGGCGCTGCCCAACGGCAACACGATATGGCCGTGGATTTCGTTCACGACTTCCGCCGCGGCGATGTAGATGCCGACGACGGCGGTGACGAGTCCGAGATAGCCGCCCAGCACGCTCAATGCGCCGGCATGCGTCCAGTGCGCCAGCGCGAACATGAGCAGCGCCAGCCACAGGCCCAGCGTGAACAACATCCGCGCGACGCCGTTCCGGCACGCCGCCAGCCACAGGCAGAACACCAGGAACGCCCACACGATGTAGTACCAGCCGAGAAATCCCGGCGTCGCGGACCCGGCAAGCGCCATCGCATGCTGCGACAGGGCAGCCACCCACCAATACCCGGCGAAGATGAGGAACAGCACCGCGTCGAGCGTGCAGCCGCGCAAGATTTGCCCGAGGCCGGCAATCGCGAGCACGCAACCGCCCAGCACCGCCGCGAGCAGTGGCAGCAACACGTTGCCGGGTTGTGCGTACAGCAACGGCGCGAGGGTGACGCCCGGTTGGTCGAACCAGCCCGCCGGACCCATGCTCGCCAGCCACAGGGTCGACGCGAAGGCGGCGTAGCCGGACGCGGAGACATTTGCGGTTTTGTGCATGCCGACCCCCTCCAAGGGTCGCCCGGCGTGGTGGCTCAAGACACTCGTCGGGCATTCGGGGACTTCTGCACGATTATCGACAAGCTGCGTGTAGAAACGGTCACGACGCGACACGCGGAGGTGCCGCGAATCAATGTTTCGGTGAGCCGCCCCGCGTGACGGCGATACCATCTTCGGGCGCCTGCAACCTGCGCGCGGGTACCGCGAACTCGATCCCGAGTTCATCCCAGAGGTCCAGCATCTTCAGGTAGATGCGCTGCTGGATTTCGGCATACAGGTTGTACCCCGGGTCGAGCACGTAGTACACGAACTCGAAATCCAGGCCGTAGTCGCCGAAACCGGAAAGCGCGCCGCGATCGAAGCGGGTTTGTGCCTCCCCCTCGATGATGGCGCGCACGCGAGCGACCGCGTCGGGAATCCGCTCGCGCGGCGTGTCGAACGGCAGGCGGAAGTTGAACAGCACGCGGCGCTCCTGCCGGCGCGAATAGTTGTGGATCAGGTTCTTCAGCAGCACCGAGTTGGAGATCGCCAGCTCTTCGCCCGACAGCGACGCGATGCGCGTGGACTTGATGCCGACCTTGCTGACGGTGCCTTGTTCGTCGCCGAAGGCGATGTATTCACCGACTTCGAACGGTTTGTCCAGACCGATCGCGATGGACGAGAACAAGTCGGTCAACACGTTCTGCAACGCCAGTGCCACCGCCACGCCGCCGACGCCCAGGCTTGCGACGAACGCGGTGATGTTGACCCCGCCCTCCGCCAGCAGCGCCAGCACCAGCGTGATCCATACCACGAATTGCACTGCCCAGGTCAGGACGCCCAGCATCACGGGGTTCACCGGCCGCGTGTCTTCCTCGGACGTCGAGCGGTGCAGCCACGCCACCACCAGCGCGATGATCCACAGTGCAACCTGGATGCCCACCAGTGCATAGGTGACCAGGTGCAACCCGTCCTGCACGGTCCAGCGCGGCGTCTTGCCGGTGCTCGCGGCGGAGCCGCCGAAATTCAGGAAGTCCAGCGCGATCACGATCGCGATCAACAGCAGCAGCCAGCCGCGCGTCGCTTCGGCCACCCGGGCCGCGATCGCGAACCCGTTGCGGTGGGTGCGCTTGGCGAGCTTGCGCAGGCGCGCGGCGATGATTGCGGCGACCACGTGCGCGATCGCGTAGCCGCCCAGCGCCGCGGCGCCCGCGATCACCCACGCCAGCGCGGGGTTGCCCAGCCATTGACCGTGTTGAAGCCAGTCATTCATCCCATCAACCTCTGTTCGTCAATCGTGGAGTTTGCAAAGCGGGCGGAACTCAGGTCGCGTGCTTCGGTGCGCCATTTGCTTGCTCGCCGGGTTGCTGGAACACCCGCTGCATCACGAAATCCGCCGTGACCTGTTCACCGGTCAGCAGCATCGCCGCAAGTTCGCCCCCCAGGATCTGCGGCGCGACCACCACGTCCGGCTGCACCAGTCGCACGCGCCCGAGATGGCTCGCGTCGTTGACGGCCGCGACCGTGCGCGCGGTTCCCCGGAGTTCGCGCACGGCCAGCACCACGAAAGCGTTTTCCGAATCGTCGTCCAGCATCGCCAGGACCGCTTGGGCCTTGTCCGCGCCCGCCTTGCGCAGCACGTCGGCGTCGCTGGGTTCGCCGATCACGTTGTCGACGCTGTCGGGAATGGGAGTTTCCGGCGCCTGCCGCAGCAGCCGCGTCACCGGCTGGCCGCGGCGCGCGAGTTCGCGCCAGGTGTTGAGCGCGAGGGGCGTGTTGCCGATCACGACGAAGTGGTTTTCGCGTTGCATGCGATGGTCCTTGCGATTGACGATGCGCTGCAGGCTGCGCGTGACCAGGGGCGCGATCACGGCGGTCAGCGAGGTGGCAAATACCGCGACGCCCAGCGCGATGATCGACACCGCGAACAGCTTCGCCTCCGGGGTTTGCGGCGTGATGTCGCCGTAACCCACCGTGCTCATCGTGACCATCGCGTAATAGAACGCGGTCACGAGATCGGTGATCTGCGGCTTGAAGTCCGCGCCCAGATAGTACGTGCCGAACGTGGCGTACACCACCAGCATCACCACGGAGGTCAGCGCGAACAACGTGCTGGCGGTGATGCTGCTGCGGTCGAACTGGCGCCAGGCGAACGCCAGCAATGCCAGCATCAGGATGAAATACCCCAGCAGCAGGTGGGCGTGCGCGTGCTGCCCGAACAGCATGCTGACCGCTGCGAGCGCCGCCAGCAACAAGGCCATGGTCCACGCGAGGCGCGAGCGCAGCAGCAGCCCGGCAGCCATGATCACCATGCCGGCGCCGATCAGCAGCGGCGGCAGGTACGCAGGATGGAGGCCGCCCTCGAGGTTTCGGTTCAGCAATTGGGCGAGGATGGTTCGCCACTGGGGGCCGAGGTCGTTTTGCAGCAGCCAGAACCCGCCGAGCCCCAGCAGGATGGCCAGCGGCACGTGCGGAAACCAGTGGCGGCCGCCGGCGCGCTGGTGCCATCGTTGCATCCGGTTGCGAATCAGCTGGGTCGGACGGAACAGCATCGTGGCCGAGGCAATGAGCGGGCGGACACCATAGCAAGCCGCCATGGGCGCGCCAACCGCCGCCATGACGAATGTTACTTGTCGGCGGCAGGCCGTTCGGCGAGGATGCGCGCTCCTCTCGAGGGAACCCATTCCATGAACGCATCCCCGGCTGTACTCGAACGGGCACGTGGCGGCCGCCCGTTGCTTGCGATCCTGGTTGGCGGGCTGCTGGCAGGCACGCTGGACATCGGCGCGGCGTCGCTGATCAACATGATCGATCCGCGGGTGATCCTGCGCTTCATCGCCGGCGGCCTGCTGGGCAAGGCGGCGCTGCAGGGAGGGTCCGCGGTCGCATGGCTGGGCCTGTTCCTGCAGTGGGGCATGTCGTTGCTGATCGCGGCGATCTTCGTGTTCGCGGCTTCGCGCCTGCGTTGGCTGACGGCGAGGCCGGTGCTCGCGGGTCTCGCCTACGGCGTGGTGGTGTTCGTGGTGATGAATTACGTAGTGGTGTATTTCTCCGCGTGGCATCGCATCAACCACTTCACCCCTGCCGGTTTCGTCGAAAACCTGCTGGCGATGCTGGCGTTCGGGCTGATCGTTTCCATCTGCGCCCGGGTCTTTCTTGGGCGGAAGCGGGCGTGACCATTGCCCCATGCAAAGCGGCGCGAATGGGCGTAAAAGGGGACTTTCGCCGTCGTGAAAACCACGCGGGTGGCGCGTGCGGAGCGATGGCTCGACGTTGAGGGGTTGCCCATGAAATCCGTTCACGCGCGCAAGTTCGGGTTGGCACTGGCGTGCCTGTCGTTGACCTTCGTTGCGGGCGCGGCCACGCCGCCCGAACCAGCCGGCCGCGCGACCGATCACGGCATGCAGGGTTTCACCGCAGCCGGCGCAACACGGCAGCGGCAACTCGAACGGCGCTTCGACGCCCTGCTCAGCGCCAGCGAAATGCGCGACTGGCTGAAGCAGCTGTCATCGGAACCCAACCACGTCGGCTCGCCGCACGACAAGGCCAACGCCGAATGGATGCTGGCGCAGTTCAAGCAGTGGGGCTGGGACGCACACATCGAGAAGTTCGAAGTGCTGAACCCGGAACCGAAGCAGGAACTGGTGGAGCTGGTTGCGCCGACGCATTTCAAAGCCACGCTGCACGAACCGCCAGTCAAGGGCGACGACACCTCCACGTTGAAGGGCGCGCTGCCGCCCTACAACATCTACGGCGCCGACGGCGATGTCACCGGCGACCTCGTGTACGTCAATTACGGCATGCCCGACGACTACAAGGCGCTTGCGCGCCGTGGCGTCAACGTCAAGGGCAAGATCGTGATCGTGCGCTACGGCGGCGGCTGGCGCGGGTTGAAACCCGAACTCGCCCACGAGCATGGTGCAATCGGTTGCCTGATCTATTCCGACCCGCGCGACGACGGCTACTTCAACGGCGACACCTATCCCGCGGGCCCGACGCGTCCGCCGGAAGGCGTGCAGCGCGGCTCGGTGATGAAGATGCAGCTCCATCCGGGCGACCCGACCACGCCCGGTTACGGTTCGGTGCCCGGCGCCAAACACCTCGCGGTCGAAGATGCGAAAACCGTCCTGAAGATTCCGGTGCTGCCGATTTCCTACGCCGACGCGACGCCGCTGTTGAAGGCGCTCGGTGGCCCGGATGCGCCGGAAAGCTGGCGCGGCGCACTGCCGTTCACCTACCACGTGGGCGCGGGTCCGGCCAGGGTGCACATGGTGGTGAAGTCCGACTGGACGATGAAGACGCTTTACGACGTGATCGCGAAACTCCCCGGTTCCAGCGGCGCGGACCAGTGGGTGTTGCGCGGCAACCACCATGACGGCTGGGTGTTCGGCGCCTTCGATCCGCTGGCCGGCACGATCTCGCTGCTGGCCGAAGCCAAGGCGATGGGCACGCTGTACAAGCAGGGTTGGCGGCCCAAGCGCACCATCGTCTACGCCAGCTGGGATGGCGAGGAAGAGGGCCTGCTCGGTTCCACCGAATGGGCGGAAACACACGGCAAGGAACTGAAAGACAAAGCCGTGCTGTACGCCAACTCCGACACCAATGGCCGCGGCTCCCTGTTCGCCGGCGGCAGCCATTCGCTGCAGCACATGGTCAACCAGGTTGCGGCCGGCGTCACCGATCCCGAAACGAAGGTGAGCGTGCAGCAACGCCAGCGCGCGTTCCTGCAGGTGAACGCGAACGAGAAGAGCGCCAGTCCGCGGGTGAAGGAGAGCGCGAAGCTTGCGGGCGAGCACGGCGACATTCCGATCGAACCGCTGGGATCGGGGTCGGACTACAGCGCGTTCCTGCAGCACCTCGGCATCGCCACGCTGGATCTGGGCTTCGGCGGCGAGTCGAATCAGGGCGGCGTGTACCACTCCCGCTACGATTCGTTCGATCACTACATCCGCTTCGGCGATCCGACGTTCGAGTACGGCGTGGCGCTGGCGAAGGTCGCGGGACACGTGATGCTGCGCACCGCCGATGCCGACGTGCTGCCGATGCGCTTCGGCGATTTCAGCAGCACCGTCGATCGCTACGTCGACCAGTTGCACAAGCAGGCGGACGACGCGCGCAAGGCCGCCGAGGCGCAGCAGAAGCTGCTCGACGCGGGGGCGTACAGACTGGCGGCCGATCCCTTGCACCCGGTCGCACCGCCCGAACGGCTGTCGAACGTTCCCAAGATCGATTTCGCGCCGCTGGATACGGCTGCAAAGAAGTTGAGGGAAAGTGCGCAAGCCTATGAAAAGGCGTACAACATACGGGCCGCAAAGGGCCTGGATATTCCGGCGTCACAGCTTGCCAGGGTCAACCAGTTGATGGGCACGCTGGAGCAACGCCTGCTGGACGAGCAGGGCCTGCCGGGCCGTCCGTGGTACAAGAACCTGATCCAGGCGCCGGGTGAATTGACCGGTTACGCACCCAAGACGATCCCGGCCGTGCATGAGGCGCTGGATGCACGCGACTGGGGCCGTGCCGACAAGTACGCGGCGGTCACGGCCAGGGTCCTCGACAACTATAGTGCCCAGCTCGACAAGTTGACCGCATTGCTGAAGTAGTTGGGCTGACCCCGGCCTCATCGGCGGAAGCCCGACGTGTTTGCGACCACCGTTGGGCTTCTTCCGTGCCGTGCCGGAAGCAACCCGATCTGCACGCGCTTGTTTGCGAAGCCCGACAACGTAGGCGTCCAGCGCAAGTTCGCGTGTGCAATGAACGCGGGGTTCCCCGCCTTCATGGCCGTGGATCCGGGCCATGCCACGCCCCGCGGCGCGCGTTGCACGCCGCCGACGGGCAGAGGATGATGGAGTTCCCTTCCTTCCACCGGTGAGCCGAC
Source organism: Lysobacteraceae bacterium (assembly GCA_040255405.1). Taxonomy (GTDB): domain Bacteria; phylum Pseudomonadota; class Gammaproteobacteria; order Xanthomonadales; family Rhodanobacteraceae; genus 66-474. Next base: position 72,539 of record JBDZUX010000008.1, on the reverse strand, counting down.
ATGTCTCACTTCAAGTGGATCTTGTTGCTGGTGTTGGCCGCGCTCGCGGCGTGCGCACCACAAGCCGCGCGGCAAACCTCCGAACGCGCACCGTCCCGGACGATCGATTACGGCAAGTACGTGCAAGGCACGGTGCCGTGGTTCAACTTCACCTCCCTGTACAGTTGGGACTCGGACCAGCTCGGATACGTGGTGGTGTGGACCACGCCGCGCCAAGCCTACCGGCTGCAACTGGTGGGGCCATGCCTCGGTCTCCAGAGCGCGGCGGGCGTCATCGGCCTGACCTCGCAGGACGGTCTGGTGAGCTCCAACCGCGACGCCGTGATCGCTGGTGGCGAGCATTGCAGGATCATGCGCATTGACCGGCTGGACGCGAAGGCGATCCGGGCCGGGCGTGCGCAACCGAAGGCGCCCGCCAAGGCGAGCGACTGAGCGGCCGCCGGCAGCCGCTCCCTACCGCTCGCAGGCCCTGGATTGCTGTAGTGCAGCAAGAACGTTGCCGTGAACCAGCGGCGCGATGCCTGCGATTTCCTTGCATGGCAAGACGTGCGCGATGCCATCGGCGCGGCTTCCCGCATTTGGTGCGCCGCAAATTGACACCGGTGTCATAGCTGACCACACTAGCGGGCGTTCGCATTGCGGGGGTGCCGTGGACGCAGTGGTCAACCATCGACGCCGGCGGGGGCGAGGCTCCGCGCAGTCGTTTCTCGCAGCCGATGTGGGCGGCACGCACGCGCGCATTGCGCTGGTGCGGTCCGGCGGTGCACGCGGAAGCGACATCGAAGTGCTCGCTTATCAAAGGTTCGCGTGCAGCGAACATTCGACGCTTGAAGACTTGCTGCGCGCTTTTGTCGAAACCGAGAAGGCCCGGGCGGTGCGGCGCTGCGTGCTGGCCTGCGCCGGCCACGTGGTGGGCGACGACGTGGTGCATGACAACCTCGCGTGGCCGATCAGCCTGTCGCGTCTGCGCGGGGCGCTGGCCTTCGACGAATTGGTCGTGCTCAACGATTTCGAGGCACTGGGGTATGCGCTCGCCGATGCGCAGCATCTGGACGCGCGGTTGCTGTGCGGGCCGGACGTGCATCGGGCGGGTCCGATGCTGGTGGTGGGGCCCGGCACCGGACTGGGCGCGGCCGTGCGCGTGCCTGCACCTGCGGGCGCGTTCGTGATCGCGACCGAAGCCGGGCAGGTGGATTTCGCGCCCCAGACGTTGCGCGAGCGCGAGGTGCTCGCGCGACTGGCGCCGGATGGCGCCTACGTTGCGTGCGAACGCATCCTGTCCGGTCCGGGGTTGCTGACGTTGTACCGGACGCTGTGCGCACTGCGCGGCGAGGCACCGACGCTGGCGAGTCCAGAAGCCGTTGGCGCCGCTGCCCGCGCTTCCGACAAGCATGCAAAGGAAGCAGTCGACCTGTTTTGTGCATCGCTGGGGAGTTACGTCGGCAACCTAGCGATGACGTTCATGGCCGGCGGCGGAGTGTATCTCGCCGGCGGTTTTCTCTTCTCGATGTTCGACCTGCTGCGCCAAAGCGATTTCGCAACGCGATTCCTGCACGGGCGGAGTGTCCGCGCGTTCCTGGAGCGCGTCCCCGTGCGCGTCATGGAACACGGGCAGAACGGCGTGCTCGGTGCCGCGAGGTTCTACCTCGAACGACGCGGGCTCGATCAGGTGGAGGGGAGCCACGACGGGACGCAATCCGCCGGGGTGAGTCATTGAACAACGCATGATCGCAATCCGCCGGAGGCGCGCTTGAGCGGCGCGTGGCGGCGGACTCGATCGACAACCAGCGAGGGGTAAACAGTCATGCCCATGGTGCATCGCAAGCGTTCATTGTCCGTTGCCGTATCGGCAGCATTGTTCGCGGCATTCGCAACTTCGGCGGCGGCAGCGCCGCAGGCCGGAACCTCGGCCAACGATCCGTCCGCGCAGGCGACCACGACGCAGGCCGCGCCGGCTTCCGATCAGGCGCAGGCCAGGACGCCCAGGACCGGCAGCACGGCCGAAAACGAGACACCGGCCACCTTGTCGGTCGTCAACGTGGTCGGCGTGCGCGCCTCGCAGATGCGCGCGATCGAGCTGAAGCGCATCGCACCCAACATCCAGGACAGCATCACGGCCGAAAGCATCGGCCAGTTGCCCGACGTCACCATCACCGATGCGTTGCAGCGCGTCACCGGCGTGCAGATCAACCGCGACGCCGGCGTCGGAACCTCGGTGGACGTGCGCGGCCTGCCGGAAGTCGGCACGATGTTGAACGGCGAGGTGTTCATCACGCCGAACCAGATCGATTCGCAGCAGCCCGATTTCGAGATGCTGCCCGCCACGCTGTTCCGCGGCGTGGACGTGATCAAGTCGCCCACCGCCAACATGCTGGACTCCGGCATCAGCGGTGATTTGAACCTGCATACCTATCGGCCCTGGGATCTGCCGAACGGGTTCACCTACAGCTATTCCGCGCACGGGCAATATGGCGATGCCACCGACAAGTGGGGCGAGGCGGCCAGCGGCCTCATTTCCTACAATGCGGGCGGACGCTGGGGCCTGTTGTTGTCGGGTGATTTTTCCGACACCACCACCGAGAATTCCACGGAGGGCCTCGATCAATACGGCGTGGTGCTGAACGGCGAGAATGCGCTCAGCGCGGACAGCTACTACGGATTCCTGACGCCGTGGGGCAATGCGCCGATTCCGCCCGACATCAGGCAGAATCCGGACGGCAGCGTCGACGTCAACGGTGATGGCAAGTCCGACGGCGTGTTCATGGGCAGCCAGAACATCGCGCTGTACGACACCACCACCCAGCGCCGGCGCAAGTCCGGCAATGCTTCGTTCCAGATGGACCTCGGTGGCGGGTTCACCCTGACCAGCGACCTCTTCTTTGCGCGCCAGGATCGCTACGACCGGAACGTCGGCATCCAGTTCAATTCACTCGACTGGGAAGGCGCGACCTACGTGCCGGTGACTTCGCGCAATACCGGCGCCAGCGTCGGCGGCCAGTACGGCACGCCCGACGATCCGCCGTGGCAGAACATGAATCTCTACACCACGCAGGTCTACAAGAAATGGCCGGGCGACGTCGAATCGTTTTCGCAGATCACGCGGACGGATTCGATCGCGAGGAACTTCAATGTCCAGGTCGACTTCGACAATGGCGGACCGTTCACGGCCACCTTGCGCGGCATCCGCGACTCGGCGCATCAGGTGAACCTCGAAACCGACCTCAACATCGCCAACGCCGACGGCGCGCAATGGCCGAACGATCCGGAAGACGCGGCGCCTCCCGGCACCTACATCTACCCCGACCAACTGGGCGGCAACCGGGTATTCAACGACAACGGCATTCCGGCGAACACGATTCCGTTCACCGCGGACTTCCGTTATCGGAATCTTGGCATCAGTCTGCCGGACGCGCTCGCCAGCAATTTCGCGAATCCGGATGGCTGGTCAATGAAGACCCTGGAGTCCGATGGCAGTTACGACCGCAAGGTCGGCCTGAGCGCGGTGCGCTTCGACGGTCATTACGCCTTCGACAACGGCATCAAGCTCGACTTCGGCGTGCGCAACAGCATCCGCAGCGCCGACAATATCGGCTTCACGTTCATCACGCCGGTGTACGCCGGCATGGGCGCCAGCGACCCGAACGGTTGCCTCGTGCGGTACGTCGCCGCCGACGTGGTCATGGACGACGATTCGTGCTCTGCCGGCAATGCGCAGGGTTTCTTCCGTGCGGGTCCGCTCTCGGCGCAGCACCTGTCGCAGACACCGCCGCCGCTCGCCAACAACTGGAAGCAATACACCAACCTGCTCGGTTCGGGCATCACCTTCTGGGCTGTCGATCCGTCCGCGATGGACAACCCGGAGGCGTACTGGCATTCGCTGTATCCCGACACGCGGCGGCAGGTGTCGCCGGGCCGCACCTGGGCGGTGTGGATGAAGGAGTCGTCGGCGTACCTGCAACTCGATCTGGACGGCAACATCGGCAGCATGCCGTATGCCGCGAACGTCGGCATGCGCGTGATCAACACCAACCTCGACATCACCCAGCACCTGACGGGCGCGCCCGCGCCCTATGGCGTCGAGGCCGCCGATGCCGGCACCCAGGTCACCCGACGCAGCTACCGGGATTACCTGCCGGCGGCGAATTTCGCGATCAACCTCACCGACGATCTGAAACTGCGGCTGGCGTATTCGAAGAACATGATGCCGCTGGACCTGAGTACGTGGGGCGGCGGCTTGTCGCTGAACTATTCGTTGACCGTGGTGCCCGGCCAGCCGACGCTGTTCCGCGTGGCGGGCGGCAATTCGGACGGCAATCCGAACCTCGATCCGTGGCGTTCCAAGAACTACGGCGCGTCGCTCGAGTACTACATCAATCCGTCGAGCATGGTCAGCCTGGCATTCTTCCGGATCAACGTGCAGAGCTTCATCGAAAGCGGCAGCGTGATCAACTGCACGCTGCCTGACGAGGATGGCGTGGTGCGCAACCGTTGCGTGGTGATCACCGAACCCGTGCAGGGCACCGGCAACAGCATCCACGGCGCGGAGTTCGACTATCGCCAGGCCTTCACGTTCCTGCCGGGATTGCTGCGCAACACCGGGCTCGAATTCAACGCCACCTACGCGCCGAGCGATTCAGGGCGCACCGATCTCGCGGGCAACAAGATCCCGTTCCAGGACAATTCGACCAAGTCTGGCAATTTGATCTTGTGGTACCAGGACAGCCGGTTCCAGGCACGCGTCGCCTACAACTATCGTTCGCGGCGCGCCGTTTCGTCGGACGTGGGCGCGATCTCGGGCCTGGAAATGTACGAGGCGCCGCAGAAATACGTCGACGCCTCGGTGTCGTACAAGATCAACAAGTACGCCGAAGTGTTCCTGCAAGGCACTAATTTGAGCAACGAGTACCAGCGGTTCTATCTCACGTGGCCCGATCAGCCCGCGCATTCGAATTTCTCGGAACGCACGTACATGGCCGGGATACGTGGGCAGTGGTGACCCGCTGCATGTTTCGGTAGGTTGGGCTGACGCCGGCTTCATCGGCGGATGCCCAACATGCCCGGCGCACCGTTGGGCTTCGCAAAGAACTGCTCAGCCCAACCTGCGAAAGCTGCGACGCTTCGACTTCGCGGCCTGTCGGCCGCTACGCTCAGCGCGAACGGATCATTTGCCGCACACCCGTCGCATGAGACCCAACCGGAAACGACATGCCAGTAGCTGAAATCAGCAAGCAAGCCGTGGAAAACAGCCAACACGCCAGCGGCACCGGCTTCCGGCGATCGATCGGCCTGTTCTCCGGCACCGCGATCAACATGACGCAGATGTGCGGCATCGGGCCGTTCATCACGATTCCGATCATGGTGGCGACGATGGGCGGGCCGCAGGCGATCGTGGGCTGGATCGCGGGCGCGATCCTTGCCGCGTCCGACGGCATGGTGTGGGCCGAACTCGGCGCCGCGATGCCGGGCTCGGGCGGCACCTACGTGTACCTGCGCGAGGCGTTCCAGTACCGCACCGGCAAGCTGATGCCGTTCCTGTTCATCTGGACGGTGCTGCTGACGATTCCGTTGATCATGTCGACGGGCATCATCGGGATGGTCGAATACCTCGGCTTCTTTTTCCCGCACATGAGCTGGACGGCGGTGCACCTCGTCAGCGTGCTCGCGAGTTTCTTCGTGGTATTCCTGCTGTATCGCCGGATCGAGTCCATCCGTGCGATCACCGTCGCGCTGTGGGTCATCATGCTGGTTGCGGTGGTGGGAACGTCGGCGGCCGGCTTCGCCGATTTCCATCCGGCAATGGCGTTCGATTTTCCGGCCAACGCCTTCGGCAGCCAGTTCTTCTTCGGGCTGGGGGCGGGCCTGGTGATCGGCATCTACGACTACCTCGGCTATTTCACCACCGCGTACATGGGCGACGAGCTGCGCGATCCCGGCCGCACGATGCCAGGCTCCATCCTGATCTCGGTGATCGCGATGATGTTCGTCTACCTCGCGCTCAACATCAGCGTGCTTGGCGTGGTGCCGTGGCAGGACGTCGCCACGTCGAAGTCGATTGCATCATTGGTGGTCGAGCACAGTTGGGGTCATACCGCCGCCGCGGTGATGACCGTGCTGATCATCGTGACCGCGTTCGCCTCGGTGTTCGCGGGCCTGCTGGGCGGCTCGCGGGTGCCGTACCAGGCGGCGCAGGACAAGGTGTTCCTGGCTTCGTTCGGACGATTGCATCCGAAACACGGCTTCCCGCACGTGGCGCTGTTGACCATGGGCGTGGTGATGGCGGCGGGCACGTTCTTCGACCTCACCCAGGTCATCAACATGCTTTTGGCCGCCACGATCATCGTGCAGTCGGCGGCGCAGATCGTGGCGCTGGTGGTGCTGCGCAAGCGGCAACCGGCGTTGCACCGGCCATATCGGCAATGGTTGTACCCGGTGCCGTGCGTCGTCGCGATGCTGGGATGGATCTACGTGTACATGTCGGCTTCGACGTTGTCGCTGATCCTGTCCGGTGCGTGGATCGTCGCCGGGCTGGTGGTGTTCGTGGTGTGGGCCAGGGTCAACAAGGCCTGGCCGTTCGCACCCGTGGAAATTCGTGAAGCCTACCTGGGGAATGCGCCATGCTGACGTGCTGTCCTGCAAAAAGCCCTACGTCGTCATTCCGGGGCCCGCACCGGCTTCATCGGCCCGGGAACCCGAAATCCATTTGGCGCACCGATCCGGGGTCTCGCCCCTTCGGGGGCTCGTCCGGAATGACAAAATATTTCCTGCAACAGGTCTTTCGCGTCGTGGCCGTGATCGCAATGTTGGCCACACCTGCCGCGTATGCGGCAACCGCTTTTGCACCCACGCGAATCGCCGAGGAACCTGGCCAGGCCACGCCGATCGCGCATTGGCAGATCCGGTCCAGCGCCGAGGCGCAGCAGGGCGGGGCAGAGATTTCGTCGGCAAACTTTTCGACCAAGGGCTGGTATCCGGTCAGCGGTCGCGCGACCGTGATGGCCGGGCTGATGGAGAACGGCAAATACGGCAATGTCTTCCATGACGACGAACTGCGCACCGTCGCGCGCCATCATTTCGTGGTGCCGTGGTGGTATCGCACCCAGTTCACGTTGGAGCAGGGCGCCGGCGGACGCCAGGTGGTGGTACGGACCAACGGGATCATCGGCGGCGCCGACCTGTGGCTCAACGGTCACGAAATTGCGGCGCAACCGGAACTTCGCGGCGCGTATCCGGTGCACGAATTCGACGTGACGCGCTGGGTGCACGAGGGCGCGAACACGCTGGCGCTGCGCGTGCATCCGAGCGATCCTTTCACGGATTTCTCGATGGGTTGGGTCGATTGGAACCCGTCGCCGCCCGACAACAACATGGGGCCGTGGCGCGGCGTCGACATCGTCGAGACCGGGCCGGTCGAGCTGCGTTTCCCGGCGGTCACTACCGACCTTTCGTTGCCGGACCTTGCGCGCGCGGGGCTCACGGTGAAAGTGGACGCGGTCAATCTCGACAGTGTTCCGCATGATGCGATCGTGAGCGGCAACGTGGCGGGCGTTTCGCTGCAGCAAGAGATCCACCTTGAAGCGGGGCAGACCCAGGCCGTTTCGTTTTCACCCAAGACCGATCCCGGCCTCGTGTTGGATCATCCGAAGTTGTGGTGGCCGATCGGCATGGGCGACCATCCTCTGTACGACCTGAAGCTCACCGTGTCGGTGGACGGCACGGAATCCGATCGCGCCACGACCACGTTCGGCGTCCGCAGCGCGACTTCGAAGCTCACCAAGCAGGGTTACATCCAGTTCTTCATCAACGGCAAGCCGGTGCTGATCCGCGGCGGCGGCTGGGCGCCAGATATGTTCCTGCGCGAGAAGCCCGGGCGCATGGATGCCGAATTCAGCTACATCCGCAACATGGGGCTCAACACCATCCGCAGCGAAGGCAAGCTCGAGGACCAGCATTTCTACGACCTCGCCGATCGCTTTGGGCTCATGATCCTGCCGGGCTGGGAATGCTGCGACAAATGGGAGTCCGCAGCGAAGACGGGCGGCGAACCGTGGGACGACGCCGACATGAAGATCGCGCAAGCCTCGATGGCGAGCGAAGCGCGTCTGCTGCGCAATCATCCTTCGGTGATCGGGTTCCTGATCGGCAGCGACAACGCGCCACCCCCGGCAATCGCGAAGATGTACGTCGACACGCTGCAGGCCGCTGACTGGAACCTGCCCATCGTCTCCGCCGCAGTCGACCAGACCAGCACGGTGGCTGGCCCTTCCGGCATGAAGATGGCCGGCCCCTATGCATGGATTCCGCCTTCGTACTGGTACGCCGACAAGCTGGGCGGTGCGTTCGGGTTCGATTCCGAAGTGAGCGCGGGCGCCGACATTCCGCGCCTGGAGGACGTGCAGCGGATGCTGTCGCCGCTGGCGCAGGAAGCGCTGTGGAAATACCCGGACGTCCGGCAATACCACGCGACGGCATCGTGGTCGCCGTTCGCGAAGCTGGAGCCCTTCGACAACGCACTGGCCAAACGCTACGGGCCCCCGAAGGATCTCGCGGATTACGTGCAGAAGGCCCAGCTCGACAACTACGACAACGTGCGCGCGCAGTTCGAAGCCTTCAACGTGCACATGGACTCGGCCAATCCGTCCACGGGCGTGATCTACTGGATGCTCAACAACGCGTGGCCGTCGTTGCACTGGCACCTGTACGACTGGTACATGAATCCGGCCGGCGCATACTTCGGCGCCAAGAAGGCCAACGAGCCGCTGCACATCCAGTACTCGTACGACACGAACGCGATCGTGCTGGTCAACCACACGCTCACCGATGCGCATGGCCTGCGGGCGAGGGTGCGCGTGCGCAACCTGGATGGCAGCGTGCGTTACGACAAGTCGTTCGCCGGGCTCGATCTTGCGGGCAACCACACGCTCGGCGTCACCAAGCTCCCGGCGATTTCCGGATTGTCGCAGACCTATTTTGTCGAGCTGGAGCTTGCATCGAGCGACGGCCAACCCGTCAGCCGCAACGTCTATTGGCTTTCGGTGCAGAAGGACGTGCTCGACTGGAAAAACTCGAACTGGTACCTGACGCCGCTGACGCAATACGCCGACCTGACCGCGCTGCAATCCTTGCCCGCCGCCACGACCGACGTGCAGGCCACGACCCGACGCGACGGCGACGACAACGTCACCACCGTCACGCTGTCGGTGCCCGACTTGTCGAAGGCCGTGGCCCTGTTCCAGCATCTGTCGGTCCGCCAGTCCGCGGACGGCGACGCCGCACTGCCGATCCTGTGGAGCGACAACGACGTTACCCTGTGGCCCGGCGAATCGGCGACGCTGACCGCGCGCTATGCGGCGCAGGACATTACCGCGCCGGTCGTCGAAGTGAGCGGTTGGAACGTACCGGTGCAGCATGTGCCGGCCGCGCCTGCCAAGCATCCCCCGTCTCTCGTCGTCCCGGCGAAAGCCGGGATCCAGTGACTTTCGCGGCATTCGCTGAATGCAAAGGCAATGGGCTACTCTCGCCATCCTAGGCGCTCGCCCTTCGGGCCGCCTTCGGCGTTCGCGTTTGCCATCCTGCAAACGCAGTCCGGATGTTGCTTCGCAAGTCCGGGATGACGAGCAAAATCAAAGCTCCCCCAACCTGCACTGAAACTGGTCGACAAGAACCTCGATGAAGCGCGCCAACATCAGCGACGTGGCCCGTGCGGCGAAGACTTCGCGCAAGACCGTCTCGCGGGTGCTCAACGACGAGCCGAACGTCAGCGAATCCACGCGCCAGCAGGTGCTGGATGCGATGGCCGCGCTCAAGTACCGCCCGCTCACCTCGGCGCGAAGCCTTGCGACCAACCGCTCCTTCACGGTCGGCCTGCTGTACGACAACCGGTCGCCCAGCTACATCATGGCGGTGCAGGCCGGCGTGCTGGAGGCGTGCGAAGCGCAGCACTACAGCATGACCGTGCAGCCGCTGATTTCCACTTCGCCCGATTTTGTCGAACGCGTGGATGACATCCTGACGCGGCACCGGCCCGACGGGTTGATCCTGACCCCACCGATCACCGACCATGCGGCGTTGCTGAAGAACTTGCGCAAGAACGGTGTTCCGTTCGCCTCGATTTCTCCGCGGCATCCGGAAAACCAGGTCGGCGTGATCCTGCGCGAACGCGAGGCCGCGGCCGCGATGGTGGCGCACCTGGTTTCACTGGGCCATAGCCGCATCGCGCACATCGTGGGCGACCTGGAGCACGGCGCCGGCGTGTGGCGCCTGGCCGGCTATCGCGACGGCATGCGGCGCGCGGGCCTGAAGGAGAACCCGGCCTACATGGTGCAAGGCAGGTTCTCGTTCGAATCCGGCGTCGCCGCCGCGCGCAAACTGCTGGCGTTGAAGCAGCGACCCACCGCCATCTTCGCCGGCGACGACGACATGGCCACCGGCACGATCTGGGCTGCATCCGAGGCAGGCTTGTCGGTACCCCGCGACATTTCCGTGTGCGGCTTCGACGACACCACCATCGCAACCCAGGTCTGGCCGCCATTGACCACGATCCACCAACCGGTGCACGCCATGGCCCGGCGGGCCACCGAAGAACTGTTGCGGTTGGTGCTCGGCCGCGGCGAGGCGCGCATGGTCGAACTCGATTACGAAATGCGCATACGCGCTTCGACGGGGCCGCGGCCGTAGGCGCTGCCCGTTGACGACATCAACGCGTAGGTTGGCGCTGAATCCGGAGCATGCTCCGGGTGAAGCCCGACATCGGGACAACGTTGGGCCTCAATTTGCAAACGTTGTAGGAGCGGCCCATGGCCGCGACCGACACCCTGGCCTGGGCATTGATCGCGGCCATGGGCCGCTCCTACATTCGCTGCGGTCGCGTGGTTGCGTGGGCCGCACCTGCGATATCACGAATACTTCTGCGCCGCACCTGCGATACTTCGCCCACGGCAAAACACGTTCACCAAAGGAGCGCAGCATGTCCGTCGCACCGGATTCCGCGAAGCCATCCCGAACGTTCCATTTCATTTCCGGCCTGCCGCGTTCCGGCAGCACGTTGCTGGCGGCGATCCTGAAGCAGAACCCGCGGTTCCACGCGGGCATGACCAGCCCCATCGCCGACATCATGGGCGTCGTGGTCGCGGAAATGAGCACCAAGAACGATTTCTCGCATGCGATTTCCGACGAGGCACGCGTTTCCGTCATGCGCGGCCTGGTCGAGAATTTCTACGCCGCGCAAACCGATGCCGAAGTGGTGTTCGACACCAGCCGGCTGTGGTGCAGCCGCATGCAGATGCTCGACGCGCTGTTTCCGCGCGCCAGGGTCATCGCCTGCGTGCGGCAACTGCCGTGGGTGCTGGACAGCATGGAACGGCTGGTCCGCCAGCAGCCGGTCAGCGTCAGCAAGGTGTTCCGCTTCGACACCAACACCACCGTCTATTCGCGGGCGCAGGCGCTGGCCGATCCGCGCGGCATGGTGGGATTTTCTTTCCAGGCCATCAAGGATGCGTTCTACGGCCAATACGCGTCCGGCCACCTGCTGCTGCTGACCTACGAAACCCTGACCAAAAGCCCCGAAGCGGCGTTGCGCAAGGTCTACGACTTCATCGGCGAGCCGTGGTTCGAACACGACTTCGACAGCGTCGAATACGGCGCCAGCGAGTTCGACTCGCGCGTCGGCATGCCCGGCCTGCACACCGTCCGCGCGAAAGTCGAAGCCCCCGAACGCAAGCCGATCCTGCCGCTCGAGATCTTCAACCGCTTCGTCCCCGAATCGTTCTGGCTCGATCCCAAGAACAACATCGGCGGGGTGCCGGTAGTGTGAGGGCTGGGCGCCCGATCCGTTCGGAGTATCCGGCGGCTGACAGCCACAAGCAGTTGCTGGCGTCACTCCGGCTTCGAGGGTCTGATGCAATCAACGCCGCCGGCCACCCCCAATCGTCGTTCGCGGCTTGGGCCCGGGTTCATTCCGGATAGCCGGTGATCGCACGGATGCGGCGGTACAACGGGCGCAGGCGCGGATACAGCGGCAGGTAGACCTCGCGGTAAAGCGCGTCGTAGGTCTTCCGCGCATCCGGATTGGGATCGAAGCGTGATCCGACGCGGCACATCGCGCGCGCCGCGGCCGCGTAGTCCGCATGCAGGCCCAGTCCCACCGCGCAGTTCATCGCTGCGCCCAGTGCCGAGGTCTCGAAGATATCGGGGCGCTCCGCCGGCAGGCCGAACACGTCGGCGGCAATCTGCATGGCGGCGTCGCTTTGCGAGCCTCCGCCGGACACACGCAGCAGGCGGATGTGCCGGCCCACGCGCTTCTCGATCTGCTCGCGGCCCGCGCGCAGGCCGTACACCAGTCCTTCGATCATCGCCCGGTACAGGTGCGCGCGGGTATGCACGTCGCCGAAACCGATGATCGCGCCCTTGCCCTCGGGACCGGGATTGCGCACCCCCGGCGTCCAGTACGGCTGCAGGGTCAGCCCCATCGAACCCGGCGGCACCGATCGGATGAGCTCGTCGAACAGTGTTTCGGCCGCGACACCACGCTCGCGCGCCAACGCTTCCTCGCGCTGGGCAAACTCTCGCTTGAACCACGACACCATCCAGAAGCCACGAAAGATCTGGACCTCGGTGTTGAAGTGGCCCGGTACCGCGGCGGGATAGGCCGGCAGCAGCTTCTGTACTTCGATGTACTTCGGCTGGGAGGTGTTGATCGTCGCGGTGGTGCCGAACGAAAGCTGGGCGAGATCCGGTTCCAGTACACCGCAGCCCAGTACCTCGCAGGCCTTGTCGGCGGCGGAGGCAATGATCGGCAGGCCCGCTGGCAGGCCGAGCGCGTCGGCGGCCGTTAGCTGTAGCGCGCCCAGCCTCGCGCCCGGCAGCGCCAGCCGCGGCAGCTGTGATGGACGCAGTGCGATCGCCTTCCACTTGAAGTTCGATGGCGCTTCCCACGCATGGCGCTTGTAGTCGAACGGAACGTAGCCCACCTGCGCGGCGGTGGAATCGACGTACTCGCCGCACATCCGATGCAACAGCCAACCGGACAGAAACAGGAACTTGTCGGTCTGCCGCCACAGGTCCGGCTCGTGCTGCGCCAGCCAGTTGGCTTCGGCCTGAGCCTGCAGGTGGCCGACCAGGTCGGACGCGCCGGCGAGCTTGAATGCGGCGTTCCACAGCGGCCCCATCGGCGGTGGACGGGTGGCACGCCGCTGATCCAGCCACAGCATCGCGGGGCGCAGCACCTTGCCGCCACCATCGACGCAGATCATGCTGGCGCGTTGGGTGGTCAATGACAGGCCGCTGATCTCGTCGGGTTTCATCGCGGCGCCACGCCACAGCTCCTCGCAGCACTGCGCGAGCGCGCGCCAGTACGCCTCCGGGTCCTGTTCCGCCCAGCCCGGTTGCGGTGAGACGAAGGCCGGGTCGAACACGCGCTGCGCCTTGGCCAGCATGTTGCCGTGCGCATCGAACACGATCGCCCGCGCGCTCTGGGTGCCGACATCAAGGGCGAGCAAGCGTGTATGGTTCATGCAGCATCCTTCATACGGTCGGTGGGGCGTGCTGGTCCTGCCAGAGGTCGAGGTAGTCGCGCTGCTCCTGCGCCCAATTCGCTTCGTCCCAGCCGAGTTCCTGCCGGAAGAGTTCCCCGATACGCGGCAACAAGTCCACGCCACCGCTTTCCACGATCAGGCCCAGGCGCGTGCGCCGCAGCATGAGGTCGGCCAGATGCACGACCTGTTCGTGGCGGATCCCGTGCCGCGCGCCACCCCAGGTGAACGGCGTGGCGGCGATGCGTTCGCCGGCAACCTGCGCCGATGCGGTGAACAGCGGGCCGTCCGTTGCCGGTGCAAGACGCGCCACCTGCTTCGCGGCCTCCTTCAGCACATCGCGGGCGGTGACGCGGAACGTGGTCAACTTGCCACCGGTGACACCCACGCTGCGTGGCCCGCTCCAGATCGCCGATTCGCGCGACTCGGCCGACGGCGAATCCTTTCCGCTGGCGATGACGGGCCGGACACCGGCGTAGGTGGCGAACGCGTCTCCAGCGCGCAGCTTGAGGCCGGGGAACCTGTCGTCCAGGCCTTCGAGCAGGTAGACGGCTTCGTCCGCCGTCATGCGAGGTGCATCGATACCGCCGGCATGATCGAGGTCGGTGGTGCCGTAGACCACCGCACCCAGCCACGGCAACGCGAACACCGGACGCGCATCGCGCGGATGCAGCCACGACACCGCGCCCTGCAGCGGCCACTTGCGCATGGGAAAAACGAAATGGCTGCCTCGCAACGGCCGCAGCGTCGGCGCGCCGGGCGTGGCGTCCTGCCAGGCACCGGTGGCGTTGACGACCATGTCGGCATCGATCTGGCGCACGCTGCCGGCGACACGGTCGGTCAGGCGCACCTGGCCGGGTGCGACAATCTGTGCCCGGGTGTAATTGACTGCCGTCGCGCCCATCGCCGTCGCGTCGAAGATGAGGCGCAGCACCAGGCGTGCGTCGTCGGTGCTGGCGTCTTCGTAGGCAAGGCCACCGATCAATGCGTTGCGGGCCACGCCGGGTGCGCGTGCAACGGCTTCATCCACGCCGACGAAACGCGACTTGCGGCTGCCTGCCATCAGGTCGTACACCGCGAGACCGATGTGCATCAGCCAGCGGCTGGGTTTGCGGCCGCGGTGAAGCGGCATCAGGAACGGCAGTGGGTGCACGAGGTCAGGCGCTTCGCGCAGCAGGCGTTCGCGCTCGTGCACGGATTCCAGCGTCAGCCGCCACTGTCCGCTCTTGAGGTAGCGCAGGCCACCATGCACCAGCTTGGACGAGCGGGACGAGGTGCCTGTGGCGTAATCGCCTTGCTCGACGAGTAGCACTTTCGCACCGGTCCGCACCGCTTCGCGCAACACGCCCGCGCCGGTGATGCCGCCGCCTATCACCAGCAGGTCGTAGCGGTCAGCCAGCCGGGACAATGCCGGGCGCGCGCTCATGCGTCGGCGAACAGCTTGCCGGGGTTCATCATTCCGTCCGGATCGAACGCGCGTGCCATCGCGCGGATCAGATCCATGCCCGCCGCACCTTTCTCCGCCGGCAGCCATGGCGCGTGGTCGATGCCCACGCCGTGCTGGTGGCTGATGGTGCCGCCGTGCGCGACGATCGCGTCCGACGCGGCGTGCTTGAAGCGGTGCCATCGCGCGAGGTCGGTGTCGGGATCGCCACTGGAACGGAACACGAGGGTGCAATAGACCGAGCAGCCCTGCCGGTACACATGCGACAGATGCGTGAACACATGCGCGCGCTCGTTGTCGGCGGCAAACACGCCCTGCACGGCCGCCTCGATCGCGCGCATCACCGGGGTCGCCTGCGGCCACATCACGCAGGTCTCCAGGGTATCGATCGCGTAACCCTCGTCCCACAACGCGTTGCGCAGGTATGGACCGCGGAATCGATTTTTCGCCCAGCCGGCTCCCAGCATCGGTCCGACATGCACGCCGCCGTGCCGGCGCACGATGTCCAGCAGCATGCGCTTTTGTACTGCACATTCGCGGGGGGTGCCGGTGATGCCCGCCATCAGCAGGCACTGTCCGGCGCCGATGCCGCGCAGGCCCAGGTAGCGCTGCAGCCACTTCAACGCGGTTGCGTGCCCTTGCACCAGCGCGAGCTGGGTCTCGGTTTCGACTTCGTTGGACAAGCGCAGCATCGACACCGGTACATCGTGCTGGACCAGGTCGCGTACCGCATCGAGGCCCGCCGGCCACGACGGAAAGAACACGCCGTGAAAGCGTTCCTGTTCAGGCAGCCTGCGCACGCGCGCGGTGACCTCGGTCAGCAGACCCAGGCGGCCTTCCGAACCCATCAGCGCCTCGCGCAGGTCCGGGCCCGCACTCGACGCGGGCACGCCACCGACGACCCATTCACCCTTCGGCGTCGCCACGCGGCCGGCATGGAACAACTGCTCGATGCGGCCGTAGCGATACGACTGCTGGCCGGAGGAGCGCGTCACCACCCAGCCACCGAGCGTCGCGTATTCATAGGATTGTGGGAAATGCCCCAGCAGGCAGCCATGCGGTCGCAGCTGCGCCTCGATGCGCGGGCCAGGCGTGCCGGCGCCGAAGGTTGCGGTCATCGTGGTTTCGTCGAACGCGAGCAGCCGGTCCATGCGCTCCAGCGAGAGATTGACGACCGGGCGATCGCCATGCGGCACGCCGAGGTGGCCGACCACGCTGGTGCCGCCGCCGTACGGCACGATGATTGCACCGAGCCTCGCTGCCTCCGCCACCGCGGCGGTAACCTCGTCATGCGATTGCGGCAGCGCCACTGCGTCGGCGACCGGTCCCACGCGACCGGATTTCATCGCCACCCAGTCCGGAAAGCTCTGGCCACGCGAGTGGTCCAGTCTCAGCGCCGCATCGTCATTGAACAGCGGGTTTGCGCGGCGAATGCGCGAGGGGGCGACCTCACGCAAGACCTCTTCGCGCGTGGCGTCGCGCGGCGCCGTGCCGTCGCCTATGCGCTGGCGCAGGAACGCCCGGGCAGCATCGGTTACCGGAAAGGTTACCGTGTTGTCTCCCCAGCCGTTCCAGCGACGCATCTCCATACCCATACGTACTGTTTGGCGCGAGCGTATCACGCAAGGGCGCAAGGATCGCGGCACCGCGCGGCCACTGGCACAAGTTGCGCTGGACAAGAGCGTTCATTGAATGCCAGACGCCCCCAGCTGTGCTGGTCATGCCGGCCGGAGCCCGCGGTGCCGCACGTCGTCGGGATGCCCGCTTTGGTCACGCTGCGCGGCCTTGGCATGCATGCGCCTGCGCACGATTCTGCAGATGAGGGCCGGGCTCAATTACGGCTCGCGAGGAGCGTGAACCCGACTGCGTTCTCTTGGCCAGCTGCGGCCGGGTCGCGGCAGCAACATGCCGACTTCTCCCTGGTAGCGGCGGTAGCGCTCGCCGAACTGTGCCACCAGGTCCCGCTCTTCGAACGAGATGCCCACAAGGATGTAGATGCTGGCACTCGCCGCGAACAGCACGTGGCCCGGCGACATGGTGGGGGTCGACCAGAAACCAAGCAAAAGGCCCAGATACAGGGGATGGCGGACAACGCGATACAACATCGGTGTCTTGAAGTTCATGGCCGGCATTCCGGTGCCCCGGAGTCGGACGAATACCTGCTGGAGGCCGAAAAGTTCGAAGTGATTGATGAGGAACGTACTCATCAGCACCAACAGCCAACCCAGCCAGAACAATCCCACCAATCCTTGCGCTACGGCAGGGGAATCGACATGCCACACGGTCGGCGTCACGATCGGACGCCACTGCCAAAACAACAGCGCGAGCACAACACTGGTGGCCAGCACGTAGGTGCTGCGCTCCACGGATTTTGGAACGAAGCGCGTCCACCACTGTTTGAATGACCGGCGCGCCATGACGCTGTGTTGCGCGCCAAATACACCCATCAGCACCAGGTCCACCCACACTGCTTCGGGCCACGGTGCGGTGCGGCCGACGTCGATGGAAGCAGGCACGAACAAATTGGCGATGAAGCCAATCAGGTAAAGAAGGGCAACAAGGCCGGCACCATACGCGGCCAAGCCGTAGAGGAAAGCGAAACGTGCAGCCATGGGATTTTGTTCCGGTCAGGGAGGATGTGGACGGGGCGGCTGTTATGCTGTCGCCGGTACGTACATGGCAAAGGTCTGGGACACGATTTTGCCGTCGCGCACCACGAAGGTGTCCGTGCCAAGCGGCAATCGATGACCTGCGCTCCAGGTGATATGCGCCACGTTGCCCTCACACCGCAGGCTTTTCAGCACGAATTCCCGTACCGCCTGTGGCGGCAGCGCGGCGAGGAAGTTCTCGAAAAATTCGCGGATTTCCGACTTGCCGCGATACGTTCGGTCCCCGGAAAGAAAATTTGCGTCTTCGGCGTAGTCACCCATGATGGCGTCGACGCCCTTTTGGTCGACAAATGCCAGGAGGTGGGCGCGAACGACGTTTTCCGTGACGGATGGCCGGGATTTTGCGACGGACTGCTGGAAGTTCATGACCTTCTTCTGCCTTTCAAGTGGGAAGCCGCAAGTGGCGGATTCGAACCGCCGTGTGCCTGCAAGCGGTGGACGACATCTTTGCGTGTCGGGCCAACCCACGCCTTGCTTGCAGTCTCCGATGCTTGATCGCGCGTCCACATTTGGCCGGGTACCACTCATTCCATTGCGCCGGAAACGGTCCAGGCCCAAGCGGTGGTGCTGCTTCCATGAACCAGGACATCCTCTCCGACGTCTTGCGTAGCGTGCGCCTCCGCGGAGCGCTCTACTTCCACGTCAGTGGATCGCGCGACTGGGTGGCCGAAGCGCCTCCCTCACGCGAGATTGCGAAGGCCGTGATGCCGGGTTCGGAACACGTGATCGAGTTCCACGCGGTGACATCCGGTGCCGCGTGGGGTGCCGCCGTCGATGGCACGCCGGTGCGCCTGGAAGCGGGCGATGTCATCCTCTTCCCGCAAGGCGACCCGCATGTCGTTTCCAGCGCGCCGGGCATGCGCGCGCCTGCCGAACCCGCGAGCTACTTCGCGCGCAAGGGAGAGCGGCTGCCTTTCCTTCTGCATCTCGGTGCACAAGTGACCCGCCTGGGCGAGCCTGCGGAGGCATCATCAGACACGACGCTGGTGTGCGGCTTCCTGGGCTGCGACCTGCGCCCCTTCAATCCCCTGGTCGCCGCGTTGCCCCGGCTGCTGTATTTGCCGTCCGGTTCCGGGCAGGACTGGGCAGTGCAGTGCATGCGCCAAGCCGCGCTGGAAGCTTCGAACATGCGGCCGGGCACGAATGCGATGCTGGAGCGACTCAGCGAGATGTTGTTCATCAACGCCATCAGGCAGTACATGAACGACTTGCCCGAGGAGAGCAACGGCTGGCTTGCGGGGCTGCGTGACCGGTTTGTCGGGCACGCATTGAAGCTCATGCACGCATCGCCTGCAGAGGCATGGACGGTCTCCGAACTGAGTCGCCGCGTTGGCTTGTCACGGTCTGCATTCCATCAACGCTTCGCGGACATGCTCGGAGCGACGCCGATGCAATACCTCGCCGACTGGCGCATGCAGGCCGGAGCGGCACTGTTGCGCGATACAACCGCCTCGGTGATCGCAGTGGCCCAGGAAGTGGGTTATGAATCAGAGGCGTCCTTCTCGCGGGCGTTCAAGCGGTTCATGGGTGTGCCGCCGGCAGCGTGGAGGCGGCAAGTCAAAGATCGAACGGTTCGACAGCCCGAGTAGCCCTCTCGTGCAGACGTGCGCGGGCGGGTCGCGGCTGCTGCGCATCGGCCGCCAGCGGTTGTTCCCGGCGGGCCGCGGCAGGATGCCTTCGGATCGTTCTGCTGGTGGACGCCGGCTACACGTCCGGCAAGCGATCCAGTCGTTTGTCCAGTCCGGGAATTCCGGACAGGCGGATCAGGAATTCTTCTTGCAGCACCGCGCGGATTTCGGCGGCGTTGGCGAGGGCATGTATGGTGGTGGCGCCGCCGATGGCGCGCTCGGTGAGCTGTCGGTTGCGGAGCGTGAGCCTGCGGCCGGCTGGCGCGCGGGCGGCGCTGATGCCGGTGACGAAGTGCGAATCGGGGTTCGTGGATGTCCAATGGTTGCTGACGCGGTAATCGGCCGGGAATTGCGGCTGCAGGTCGAAGCGGTACAGCGTCTGCCACGCCTCGGCTGCGAACAGTTGCAGCCGCCAGTCGCTGTCGTTGCGGCGGATCAGTCGGAATGGTTCGTGCGGCGTGGCCTGTTCGATGTCGGGCACGAGTTGCAGCGGGCCGGTGGGCGTGTTGCCGCCGAAGCCGGCGTCAGCCAGCCATGATCCTCCGTCCGCCTCGACGCGCAGCAGCATGTGGGTGCGCGCGGTGATCGCGTCCTCGGGTTGTCCCCACAGCACGCGCGCGGCGAGGTCGGTGACCTGGAAGCCGATTGCGCGCAGGGCGTCGCTCAGCAAGCGGTTCTGTTCGAAGCAGTAGCCGCCGCGGCCATCGCGCACCAACTTGCGCTGGACTGACGCGATGTCGAGGGCAGGGGAGATGCCGAGGAACGGGTCGACATTTTCGAATGGTATCGTGGCGACGTGCGCGGTGGTGATGGTGCGCAGGGTTTGCAGGTCGGGCGCGACGGGGCTTTGGACGCCGATGCGTTCGAGATAGGCGTGGAGGTCGATGGATTCGGTTGGTGGTGCTTGCTGCATGGGGTGATCTGCCATTCCGGAAAAGTGATTCGCGCAATCTGTCGACGATCGACATTTCTCGTCATTCCGGGGCCGCCGCGGTTTCTTGCGGCGGAACCAGGAATCGGTTTTGCAAACCTGGCAAAGAAGACCGATTCCGGGTTTCGCCCGCATACAGCGCGGGCGCCCCCGGAATGACGGGCAAAAAAAGGATCCGGGATCGCTGCTGCGTCAACGTGGAGCGCCTTTCCCCGCCCAGTGCGTGGCATTGCCGAGTTTGCGCTGCAGGAAATCCGCGGTCGCAGTGTCGGCTTGCAGCCACGAGGCGTGGCGCAGGAAGCCATGGATTTCGTTGGGGATCACCATTTCCTCGAAGGGCACGTCGTGTTTCTTGAGGCGCGGCACCACGTCGGTCATCTGGAAGAAGTGCACGTTGTGGTCGTCGTCGCCCTGGATCAGCAGCACGGGCGATTTCCATTTCGCGATGTCGGCGTCGGGCGAGGAATCCCACGCCACTTTGAGGGCTTTCTTGTAGTCGCCTTGTTCGTAGCGCCCGTTGGGGTTCTGGTCGAACCACCAGCCGATCGCGCGCGACCAGTCGTGCAGGCCGTGCATGTCCACGCCGGCCTTGAAGATGTCGGAGTTCCGTGCCAATGCCAGCGCCGTCAGGTACCCGCCGTACGAACCGCCCCAGATGCCGATGCTCGCGGGATCGACGCCGTGCACGTGTTGCAGGTATTTCGCGCCCGCGACGACGTCCTGGTATTCGGACGCGCCGGCCGGCCCCGCGTCAGGCGGATTGTGGAACGCGTGCCCGTAGCCGATGCCGAGCCGGTAGTTCACCGACAGCACGGTGAAACCGTGCGTGGCGAGATACTGGTTCACTGCGTAGCTGTTGGTGTAGTAATCCATGTAGTGCCAACCCAGCAGCATCTGCCGCGGCGGGCCGCCATGCACGAAGATCATGCCGGGCTGGTTGGCGGCGGCATCGGCGCTGCGGAACAGTTGGCCGTGGACGAGCGTGCCGTCCGCGGCCTTGAATGCAACGGCCTGCGGGATGAGCAGTTGCGCGGTCGGGAAATCCTTCGGGATCAGGTTGGCTTGCAGCGCCTTCCGCTGGCTGCCGTCGGCTTGCATCACGGAAACCAGCGGCGGGCGTTGCGCGCCCGCGTCGATGAAGGCCACGGCATCCGCGCTGGCGATGGTGGGCGACCATTGCGAGGCGGTGCCCGAAGTCAGCGCGACCGGCTGCGCGCGATCGACCGCCACGCGGAAAAGGTGCCGGCGATCGTCATCGTTCTTCGCGGTGCCGGTGTTGGCGCTGTAAACGATCGAGCGGCCGTCGGGCGCCACCACGACGTCTTCCACCATGAACTCGCCGGGCGTCAGCAGCAGTGGTGTGCCGCCGTTTGCGTCGATCGAATAAAGATGCGGCCAGCCGTCGATATCGCTGAGGAACACCAGCTTTGATCCATCGTCGGCCCAGTGCAGGTTCGCGCCGCCCGCCGTTTGCGGATACGAACCGACCAGCGTGTCGGGGCTTTGCCACACCACATGGGCTTCGCCGGTGCGCGCGTCGGCAACCCGGATCGACCATGGTTGCGGCGTCTGCACGAGGATCGGTTGCGGCGGGCCGCCGTTGCCCGGCTGGCGCGTGAACGCGATGTGCGCGCCGTCGGGCGACCAGCGCGGGCCGTCATCGACGCTGGTCGAAGGTGACACGTACAGGATCGGCGTCTGGTCATCGGTGAACACGCCGATGAATGCGTGGTCGTCACGACGCGACACGAACGCCAGCCGCTTGCCATCCGGCGACCATTGCAAATCGCCGTCCTTGCCGTGATCGAAGAACAGATGCTTCGGCTTGGCCCGGTCGCTGGCCGACAGCGGCGCCGTCCACACCTGGTCGTCCTTGATGTAGGCGAGCGTGCCCTCCGGCGAAATCGCCGGCGCGTCGCCCTCGACGAGTTCGCGCGAGGTGCCGTTTTGGAGATCCACCGCCCAGATCATCACCTTCGGTTCGATCGGGCTGGACACGGGATTGACCGCCACTTTGACGGGCCAGTTGGCGTCGTGGTCGCCGCCGCGCACGAACACCAGCGCGTCACCCGACGGTGAAAACGTGAGCTGCGTGATTTCCTGCCCGTCGTCCTGCGTGAAGCGTGTGACCTCGCGCGGCTGGAAGTCCGGCGCTTCCGCCACCCAGACATTGCGCACGCCGTTCCGGTCGATGACCCAGGCGACGCGATTGCCGTGTTGCGACGATGTCAGATCCAGCGGGAACGGATACGACAGCACCTGTGCCAGCGTGAAGCCGCTCTGCGGCGATGCCGCGGCTGCAGGCGGTGGCGCCAGCGCGGCGCCCGTGACGAACAGCGCGGCCAGCATGAACCCGTGCAATCGATACATGGCGCATCCCCGTGTTGGGCAAGTTCCAATGATTCGCACGTCGTACGCGGCGTGTCCAGTGCCGGCGGTCATGCGCTGGCGGCAGTGCGCGCGACGCGGGTCGATCCGCAACGCGTGTCCAAGCCCTGCCGCGCCGGATGGCTGGCACCGCGCTGACGGGCCTTGGCGTCATGGTGCCGTTGCTGGGGATCGGTGGCGGTAGCGCAACATCACCGCAGGGTGGAGGAGGTGACCGGCCTCGACGTTGCCGCGCGGCGGGATTGCGGTATGCTCCCCATGGACGATTTCCCGATCGTCGCGATCGGTTCCACCACGCCTGCCCCGATCACGGCGACTTGGCAGACGCGCGCTTCGCGGACGGGACCGAAGAACCGACCGCAGTTTCAGTGGTCGTGATGGCCGTGCGGGTGCCCTTGGTCGCGGCCGTGTGCATGTCCCTGGTCGTCGCCACCCTGCCGCCAGTGATGCCGCTGGCCTCCGTAGCGACGCACCACGTCGTCATTGCGCAAATAGGGACGATCGACGTCCAGATCGATCTCGACGCCTCCCACCTGCACGTAGCCTTGCAGCGCGACGGGCAGGCTCACGCCGGCCTGCCAGCCGTCGCCGCCCAGCCAGAACCACATGCGCGTATCCGGCGCGTAGTAGACCTCGGCCGAGGGGTAGTACACGTAGCGGTGCTTGGCGCGCCAGCCGTGCGCGGGCGCCCATGGCGGCGGGTCGGCCCAGGCCATCGGTGCAGCCAGGCCGACGGTTGCGAAAGCAAGCAGAAGCAAGACGGCAATGCGCGTGGAATTCATCGTGGTCTCCTGATCCCCTCGCGCCAGTGTTATCGCAGGTTCCCCGCACGCAAACTGAACGGCGCATCACGGAACGACCCGCCTTGCCACCGCGGTGGCACCCATCGAGGCCGTTTGCCCATTGCACCGAAGATTGCCTCGCCGCGCGGGCTGGTCCACAGGTCGGCGACCGCAACCAATTCACCATGTACGTAAATCAGCGGGCAGCGCACGCGTACCCACGGCGGCACGCGTGCTTGCTGGAACAGGTCGCGGAGTTCGCGGGTGTGCGCATCGCCGGCGGGCTTGATCCGTTCGCCGCCACGGCGGAAACGCACGGCCAGCGGCGGATCGAACGGTGGGTTGGTCACGTGCATCGATGCCGCGTCCATCGATTCGAGCTGCAGTTCGCCGCAATCCGGCGGCAATGCGAGCGGCGTACCGCCCCATTGCGCTTGCCAATCTGCCGGAGTCGGCGCCAGCGGCGTCGTCGCGTGCAGCCGCCCGTCCCAGATGCGGACCTCCGTGCCTGGCCAGGCGATGACGGGCGTGCTGTCTTCCGAGGCCGTTGCGGCTTGCTTCGCCAGTTCGGCGCGCGATGCATCGGGTGGCGCGGAGAGTGCGCGTGCGTGCAGCCACGCATCCAGCACCGGCGCGCGCAAGGCCCCGGCAAGCGCCAGCCAGCCGGCGACGTCCAGCGTGTCCGCATCGCGCCGCAATGTCGCCAACGCAGCTTGCGCGGCACCGTCGATGTAATCGGCGGCGACGCGGCAAAGCTGCGCCGCGTGCAGGATGGATGTGTCGGCGTGCGGCCAGTGCGTCGTGATGCGCGGCAGGATGTCACGCCGCAATACGTTGCGTGCGAAGCGGGGGTCGGCGTTGGCGGGATCCTCGATGCAAGAAAGACCTTTTTCTGACAAGTACTTGCGCAAGATTTCGCGTGGCGTTTCGAGCAACGGACGCCACAGAAACCCGCGCGCGAATGGACGCCGCGCGCGCATGCCGCCCAGGCCTTCCGGTCCCGCACCGCGCAACAGCTTCAGCAGGACGGTTTCGACCTGGTCGTCGCGATGGTGGCCCAGCACCAGCCATTCGTCTTCATCGATCGTTTCGGAGAATGCCGCGTAACGGGCGCGGCGTGCCGCCGCTTCGACGCCTTCGCCGCGTGCGTGATCCACCTGCACGCGAAGCGTGGTCAGTGGCACGTCGATCGACTTGCAGAAATCCGCGCAGCGTTTCGCCCAATCCGCGCTGGCGGCATGCAAACCATGATCGACGTGCAGTGCGCGCAAGTCGCGTTCGCGCGCTTCCGGCAACTGCGCCAGCGCGTGCAGCAGCGCCGTCGAATCGGGACCGCCGCTCAAGGCGACGCACAGGGCGGGCGGCGCGTTCGCCTCGATCTGCGTCCGCAGGTCATCCGTCCACACGGTTCAAGCCTTGCCGGATTTGGCGCGATTGCGGACGTGGATGGTCTTGGCACGACCTTCTCCGGCGCTGCGCCGCTCGATATCGAACAGCGTCGTCGCGGTGATCAGGTCGCTCAGCTTGCCGTAGCCGTAGCTGCGCGCGTCGAAGTCGGGACGCTGCTTGCTGATGATCGAGCCGACCGGCCCGAGGCCGGCCCAGCCCTCGTCGTCCGAAGCCGCTTCCACCGCGTTGCGCAGCAGGTTGACCAGCGCGGAATCCTGCTTCAACTGTGCCGCCGTGCGGGGCTTTTCCGGGGTGGGCTCGTCGGGTTTGCCGGAGAGGTTTTCGACGTACACGAACTTGTCGCACGCGGCGACGAACGGCTCCGGCGTCTTGCGTTCACCGAAGCCGTACACGATCAGCCCGGATTCGCGCAGGCGCCCGGCCAGCCGCGTGAAGTCGCTGTCGCTGGAGACGATGCAGAAGCCGTCGAAACGGCCGGAATACAGCAGGTCCATGGCATCGATGATCAGCGCGGAATCCGTGGAATTCTTGCCGCGCGTGTAGCCGAATTGCTGCATCGGCTGGATCGACTGCTTCAGCAGCGTGTCCTTCCAGCTTTTGAGGTGGTTGTCGGTCCAGTCCCCGTAGGCACGCTTGACATGCGCGGTGCCGTACTTGGCGATTTCCGCGAGCAGCGCATCGAGCAGCGATGGTTGCGCGTTGTCGGCATCGATCAGGACCGCCAGTTTCGAGGCGGATTCGGTGGCCATGGGCGGCTCCATCGCGGCGGGGTACGTCGATGGTAGCGCGCCGGGGTAGCGCGTGGCTCGCGCCTCGGGAGGGACGCCGATGGTTGCGGGTCAACGCCGCCGTTGCTCGTCATTCCGGAGCGGGCCGCAGGCCCGAGTCCGGAACCGGTTTGAGGATTCAGCGCACCGGTATTGGTTCAATCCTGGTACGCGCCGTAACCGCGCAGGCGCTGGTAGCGTTGTTCGAGTAATTGCTCCACCGACAATGCCTGCAGTTCGTCGAGTTCGTTCAGCAGGACGGCCTTCAGGCGGATCGCCATGGAACGTGGATTGCGGTGTGCGCCGCCGGTGGGCTCACGGATGATCTTGTCGATCAGGCCGAGTTCCTTGAGGCGCGGCGCGGTGAGGCCCAACGCTTCAGCGGCGTCCTTGGCGCGGCCGGCGTTCTTCCACAGGATCGACGCGCAACCCTCGGGCGAGATCACCGAATAGGTCGAATACTGCAGCATGTTGACGCGATCGCCGACGCCAATCGCCAGCGCGCCGCCGGAACCGCCTTCGCCGATCACGGTGCACACGATCGGCACCTTCAGCCCGGCCATCTCCTCGAGGTTGCGGGCGATGGCTTCGCTCTGGCCACGTTCCTCGGCGCCGACGCCGGGGTAGGCGCCGGGCGTGTCGATGAAGGTGAGGATGGGCAGGCCGAAACGTTCGGCCATCTTCATCAGGCGCAGCGCCTTGCGGTAGCCTTCCGGGCGCGGCATGCCGAAGTTGCGGCGTACCTTGGATTTGATGTCGCGACCCTTCTGATGCCCGATCACCATCACTGGCCGGCCGATCACGCGCGCCAGTCCGCCCACGATGGCGGCGTCGTCGGCATACATCCGGTCGCCCGCGAGCTCGTGGAATTCGTCGCAGATCACCGCGAGGTAGTCGTTGGTGTACGGACGTCCTGGGTGGCGCGACAGTTGCGTGATCTGCCACGGCGAAAGGTCGCGGAAGATTTCGGCGGTCTTGCCGCGCAGCTTCGAGCGCAGCTTGCCGACCTCGTCGTCAACGTCGATGGCATTGTCGCGACCGGCGGCGGTCAGCTCGCGCAGCTTGTCTTCCAGCTCGGCGATCGGCTGCTCGAAATCAAGGAAATTGGGATTCATTCACTGCGTCTGATCCGGCGAAGCGGCGATTATACCGACCCAAAACCGGGGTCAGAGCAATTTCCCATTCGCACCAATGAATGGCGGCGCAAAAGCGCGAAATTGCACTTTGACCCCGGTTTTCACGTGGCGGGACGCGACAGCGAGGGCTGCACCGATTTGACGCCCGGCACCTCGGCGAGGCTGCGCAAGAGTTGCGTGCTGACCTTGACGCGCCAATCGTCCCCGAGCCGAAGATCGGCGCTGCCGGTCGCGTTGCGGTAGCCGGTGAGCAGCAACGGCGTGCGGCCGCCGCAATGGCCGGCCAGCGCGCGCTTGAAGCTGGTCACGAAACCGGCGTCGATGCCGTTGACGCCCACGCGCAATACCCGCGTGCCTGCTTCACAGACTTGGTCGAGGGTCCACACGCGGCGCGCGCGCACGCGCAATTCCCCGCGAAAATCATCGAAGGCCAATCCGCCTTCGATCACCAGGATCGCATCGGGTTGCAGCAGCCCGCCGTATTCCTCCATTGCATCGCGGAAAAAATTGGTGGTCATCGCGCCCGACCAATCCTCGATGCGCACCCCGGCGCCGGCCTCACCGTGCCGGAACACCTTGACGACCATGCCCGCGACGGCCCACGGGGTTTCCGGCGGACGCCGGTAATGATTCTCGCCATCGTCGCCGCCCCGCGGCGCGGGCGGCTCGTAGCGAGCCGCGATTTCACCAAGGGGGCAGGTCGCAAGTTGTGCCAACACCCCGCGCCACGGATCGGTGGGATGCCCGGAAAGATAGTGCCCCAGCGTGGCGCGCTCGCCGGCGAGCTTGTGTTCCAGCGTCCACGGCGGCTTCGGTGGCGTCGCGATGGAAACCGTCGCGACCGGTGCCAGCGCGGCGCCGAACATGTCGTTCTGGCCCGCTTCGCGATCACGCAGGCTCTGCTCGGCGGCCTTCACCGCTTCCGGCAACTGCGCGGTCAGCGTGGCACGATTGGCGCCCAGCGAGTCCATGGCGCCCGACTGGATCAGCGCTTCGAACACGCGCTTGTTCAACTTGCCGGGATCCATGCGCGCGCAGAAGTCCGCCAGGTCGCGGAACGGCCCGCCGGATGCGCGCGCCACCACGATCGCCTCGCATACCGCGCGACCCACGCCCTTGATCGCGCCGAGTCCATAGCGGATTGCGTCGTGCGTCTTCGGTTCATTGCCGGATATCGCAACGAAGTGGTAGTCGGACGCATTCACATCGGGCGGCAATACGGACAGCCCGATGCCGCGCGTGTCCTCGATGAACTGCACCAGCTTGTCGGTGGCGTCCATGTCGGACGACATCGTCGCGGCCATGAATTCGGCGGGGTAGTGCGTCTTCAGCCACGCCGTCTGGTAGGCAACCAGCGAATACGCGGCGGCGTGCGACTTGTTGAAGCCGTAGCCCGCGAACTTTTCCATCTGGTCGAAGATCGCGTCGGCCTTTCTCTCATCGACGCCGTTCTGCATCGCGCCGTCGCGGAAGATGCCGCGATGCTTGGCCATCTCGGCCGGCACCTTTTTGCCCATCGCGCGCCGAAGCAGGTCGGCGCCGCCGAGCGAGTAACCGCCGACGATCTGCGCCATCTGCATCACCTGCTCCTGATACACCATGATGCCGAAGGTTTCCTTCAGCACCGGTTCGACGCGCGGGTCGGGGTAGGTGACCTTCTCGCGGCCGTGTTTGCGCGCGACGTAGCTCGGAATCAGGTCCATCGGGCCGGGGCGGAACAGCGAGTTCAGTGCGATCAGGTCCTCGAAGCGGTCAGGTTTGGCATCCTTCAGCAGCCGCTGCATGCCCCCGCTTTCGAACTGGAACACCGCGCCGGTGCGCGCTTCGCGGAACAGTTTGAAGACCGCGGGATCGTCGAGCGGCAACGCCGCGATGTCGAGCGGTGCTTCGGCGGTCTGCGCACGCCGCGCGTTGATCGCCTTCACCGCCCAGTCGATGATCGTGAGCGTGCGCAGCCCCAGGAAGTCGAACTTCACGAGGCCCACGGTTTCGACGTCGTTCTTGTCGTACTGGGTGACGACGCCGGCACCGCCCGGTTCCGAATACAGCGGCGCGAAGTCGGTCAGCGGCGTCGGCGCGATCACCACGCCGCCCGCGTGCTTGCCGGCGTTGCGGGTCAGGCCTTCCAGCTTCAGCGCCAAGTCGATCAGCGTGCGCGCTTCCTCGTCCTGCTCGTAGGCGTCGCAGAACTCGCGCACCACGCGATCGGGTTCCTTGCGCGATTTTTCGCTGAGGCCCAGCGCATCGGAAAGCGTCAGGTCCAGCGGCATGCGCGGGATCATTTTCGCGATCTTGTCGACCTGTCCATACGGCATGCCCAGCACGCGGCCACAGTCGCGCAGCACGGCTTTCGCCGCCATCGAACCGTAGGTGATGATCTGGCTGACCTGGTCACGGCCGTACTTGTCCGCGACGTAGGCGATCACCTCGTCGCGGCGTTCCATGCAGAAGTCGACGTCGAAGTCGGGCATGGACACGCGTTCGGGATTGAGGAAGCGCTCGAACAGCAGGCCGAAGCGCAGCGGATCGAGGTCGGTGATCTTGAGGCACCACGCGACCACCGAACCCGCGCCCGAACCGCGGCCGGGACCCACCGGGATGTCGCGCGACTTGGCCCAGCGGATGAAATCGGACACGATCAGGAAGTAGCCGGCGAAGCCCATTTTGCCGATCACATCCAGTTCGAGTTCCAGACGCGATGCGTAGTCCTCGCGCGTGTGGCCATCGGCCACGCCGCTTTCTGCGAGGCGTTGTCCAAGCCCTTCGCGCGACTGGTTCCCGATCCACGATTCCAGTGTCTCGTTCTTCGGCACTGGAAACGCGGGCAGGTAATACTTGCCGAACGACAGTTCGAGGTTGCAGCGCTTGGCGAGTTCGACCGTATTGTCCAACACCTCGGGGAGATCGGCGAACAGTTCCGCCATCGTGCCCGCGGGTTTCAACCATTGCTCGGTTGAATATTCGTGCGGCCGGCGCGGATCGGAAAGCTGGTAGCCCTGCTGGATGCACACGCGCGCCTCGTGCGCCTCGAAATCGTCGGCGTCGAGAAAGCGCACGTCGTTGGTGGCCAGCACCGGCAGGTCGAGCTGCGCGGCAAGCTGCAGCGCATGCGCGTTGAAGGCGTCCTCGCCTTCGCGCTGCGTGCGGGTGATTTCGACGTACAGGCCGCCATCGAAATGGCGGCGCAGGGCATCCAGGTTCGTGCACGCGTCGTGTTCGCGTTTCGCGACGAGCAAGCGGCCACAGGCGCTGTCGCGTCCCGCGATCGCGAACAGCCCGACGGTTGCGCCGTCCAGCCAGTCTGCCTGCAGCTGCGCGCGCCCGGCGTGCTGGCCTTCCAGCCAGCCGCGCGAGATCAGCCGGGCCAGGTTGAGGTAGCCCGCGTGGTCGCGGCAAAGCAGGGTGAGGCGATCGGGGCGCGTGGGGTCGTCGGGATTGGCGATCCACGCGTCGCAACCGATGATCGGCTTGATGCCGGCTTTTTCAGCGGCGCGGTAGAACTTGATCTGCGCAAACAGATTGGAATCGTCCGTCAGCGCCAGCGCCGGCAGCCCCAGTTCGACCGCGCGGCTGACCAGGTTCGCCTGCTTGGCCTTGGCCGGATCGCCGTATTCCGGTTTTTCCGGAATGCGGATGGTCGAATCGCGCAGCGAGTATTCACTGTGCGTGCGCAGATGGACGTAGCGGATCGGCATGACGGGGTTCGTGGTATCCGTGCAAGCCTATTGTCGCCGCGCGGGTGCGGCAAGCTTGTTTTTTGCGGCGTGCATCGATCTCGCCAATGCGGGTGCGAAGGCACGGCCACCGGGCCGGAAACGGTGGTTGCCGGCGGCGGCACAGGCTCGTTGAGGAGTTTCGTGATTTCGGCAGCCAGCCGGTTGAGCATTTCCTCGTCGTAGCCGACATGGACGCTGGCCACGGTGCCGTTGCGGTGCAACAGGATCAGCCCTGGGCGCTCTGTCACAACGGGTTCAGGAGTTGCGCCTGGACAGGCACCGGCACCGGCTCTTCCGCGCACACTGCACGCACCGGGGCGAAACTGCGCCGGTGTTCGGGGCACGGCCCCAGCCGTTGCAGCGCCTCGCGATGCCCCGGGGTGGGATAACCCTTGTGCCGGGCGAAGCCGTAGCCGGGCCAGCGCGCGTCCATCTCCCGCATCAGCCGGTCGCGGGTGACCTTGGCGATGATCGACGCCGCACTGATTGACGGTGCGATCGCGTCGCCGTCCACCAATGCGCGTGCGGGGCAGGGCAGCATTCGCGGCAAGTGGTTGCCGTCGATCAGCGCGAAGCGCGGCACGCGGGTCAGGCGCTCGAGCGCGCGAACCATGCCTGCCATCCGCGCATGGAAAATGTTGACGCGGTCGATCTCTTCGACGCCGACGGCCACGACGCTCCATGCCACGGCTCGCGCCACGATGCGTGCGTAGAGCTTTTCGCGCGTCGACTCCGGCAGGACCTTGGAATCGTCCAGTCCATTGATACGCGAAGCCGGATCGAGGATCACGGCCGCGACGACCACGGGACCGGCCAGCGGCGCGCAGCCCGCCTCGTCCACGCCGGCGAGGTCGCCGACATCCGGCCAGCGCCGAAGCTTGTGCGGCGGCAGCGTGGCGAAGTTGTCGCCGTCGTCAATCGGCAAGATCATGCAGGTCCCCGAACACATATGCGCGGTACGAGTCGCGCAGCGCCACATTGCGGCAGTCGAGATCGTGGCCGTCGCAGCGATCGCGCAACAACGTGTTGGCAATGAAGAACGGGTTGCGCGGCAGGGTCGCGGCATCCAGCAGCAGCGATCCGAGGTAACTGATGTCGAGCACCGGATAGTCTTCGCGCCGGATCGGCAGGTTGAAACCCTTCAACATGTAGTACGTCACGTACTGGGGATCGGGTACCGTGGGAGGCACCGTCTTGGCGAGCGTGTTGATCGCGCCGTCGAACGAGGGCTGGTGATCGCCGAAATGCAACAGTAGCACCGGGTGGCCGTCGTGGCGGAGGAATCCCTCCAGCTGTGCAAGCGCCGCATCGGACATCGCCAGGCGCTGCAGGTAATTGGCGAGGTTGAGGTTCAGCCAATCATCCAGCGCCGCGTTGCCGGGTGCGAGCTTGTCCGTGAACAGCGGCTTGTCGTACGGCGCCGGCAACTCGGAGAGTGGCGTCATGTGCGGGCCATGCTGGTGCAGGGTCAGCAAGAACACGAACAGCGGCTTGCCGTGTGCCTTTTCCCGTTCCGTTTCGAACACGCGCTCGAACGCGCGGAACACCTCCGCATCGGTCGCGCCCCAGCCCAGTCCCAGCTCGCGGCCACCGTGGAACGCGTCGAAGCCATAGTCGGCGTAGGCGTCGCGGCCGTTCATGAAATCGCCGTCGGTGGGATAGATGCCGACGGTGCGGTAACCGTCGGCATCCAGCAGGCGTGGCAGCGTGAATCGGATGCGCGGCGCGAGATTGAACGGCGCATAGATGCCGGCCGGCCCGAACAGCGTGTGCGGCAGGCCCGAGAGGAAGGCGAATTCGCTGGTCCAGGTGCCGCCGCCCCAGGTGTGCACATTCATCCAGCCGTGCGCGATGGTGTTCGCGTCCGCGTGGAACATCTGCGCGTCGCAAAACCTCGAGGTGCACGCGGTCAGCATGCGCGGATCGAACGTGCTTTCCTCCAGCACCGCGACGATGTCCGGCCGAGGCGGGACATCCGCGGCGGCGGCAGCGAGATCGTGCCAGTTGTCGCGCGTGGCATCCGCGGGCAGGAAGTGCGGCTCCCGGACGTGCGCGTTGGGAATCGACACGATGAAATCCGACACGAAGCTCTGGTCGATCATCGCTTCCCACATGCCCTTTTCATACACCGTCGCGAAAGGACCTTGGGGGTACAAGATCACGGCCAGCAGTGTGGCGGCGGCGCCGATCGCGATGGCGCGCCTGCCGCGGGCCCCGCGCGCGCCCCGGATGTCGCCGCGCCACAACAGCACCAGCAACAGAGGCACCAGCACGAGTGCAGCCGCGATCGCCGCGATGATGAACGGATAGCGCAGCAGCGTTTCGGCGATCTCCGCGTTGAAGTAATAGACGAGATCGGGCGCCAAAAGCGGCGTCGACAGGTAACGGAACTTCAGGTTGGCGGCGAGCACCAGCAGCAGCATCGGCAGGCAACCCACGACCGCCCCGAACGTCACGCGCCGGCTGGCGGCGATCGCGAGCAGGATCGATCCGGCGAGGATGCACGCCGCGAAGGCGGATTCGAGAACCGTGTGCTCGCCCAGCGGACCCAGCCACACGGTCGTGAGCAACACCAACAACGCGAGGACGGGTCGCCAGGCCTGGCGCCAACGCGCCTGATCGAGCAACCGGGTGGCAACGTTCATGGCGGGAGCGACTCCATGTCCGGGAGCAGCAGTTGCTCGATTGCCCGGGCCGCACTCGCGGCGGCACCGCCGCCGGTATGCAGCGAAAGGTGCATGCGTTCGAACTCGTGCACGAGCTCGTTGCGCCGGTCGTTGTCGCGGAACAGGCCGAGCACCGTGTCGGCGAGGCGTTCGGGCGTGCAATCGCCTTGCATCAGTTCGGGCACGATCGCTTGATCCGCGAGTATGTTCGGCAGCGAATAGACGGTCGTCTTCAACATGCCGAGTCCCTTGACGACGGCGTGCGTGAACGGTGCGATGCGATACCCGACCACCATCGGACGCTTCGCAAGCATCGCTTCCAGCGCCGCGGTGCCGGACGCCAGCAGCACCACGTCGGCTGCCACCATGGCGCGATGGGCATGGCCGTCGAGCAGCACGGGATCCGGGACCCGGGGGTCGGCGTGCCAACCCCGCAACAAGGTTTCAAGTTCGACGCGGCACCTTTCGTTGGCCGCCGGGACCACGATCTGCAGTCCGGGCATGGCTGCCGCCACCCGTTGTGCGGCCTCGAAAAAAATCCTGCCCAGTCGACGGACTTCCGAAAGGCGGCTGCCGGGCAACACGGCCAGGACAGGTGCCTTGGGGTCGATGCCGATATCCTTGCGCGCGGCGTCGCGGTCCGGCTCCAGCGCAAAGCGGTCGGCCAGGGGGTGGCCGACGAAGCGGGCGTCGACACCGTGTCTTGCGTAGATCGCAGGTTCCATCGGAAACAGGCACAGCACCCGATCGGCGCACTCGCCGATCTTCCGGGCGCGATTCTCGCGCCACGCCCAGATCGACGGGCTGACGTAGTGCACGGTTCGGATGCCCGCCTGCTTCAGCCGCTTTTCCAGCCCCAGGTTGAAATCCGGCGCGTCGATGCCGATGAACACGTCCGGTTTCAGGGCGGTCAGCCGCTCCGCAAGCGCTTTGCGCAACCGCCACAGGCGGGGCAGGTGGTGCAACACCTCCGCCAGCCCCATCACCGAAAGTTCGGCGATGTCGTGCCAGGCCTCGAAGCCGGCTGCACGCATGCGAGGACCGCCCACCCCCACGAAGCGCGCGTCCGGAAACCGCGCGCGCAGGGCTTCGATCAGGTCGGCGCCGAGCTGGTCGCCGGAATCCTCGCCGGCCAGCAAGGCAAACACGGGACGCGGGACGCGGAACGCGGGACTCGGTTGGGACATGCGATTCTTGCCGCCATTCCCGCGCAGGCGGAAATCCGGCGCCATGAGGGGTATTTGCTGCGCAGGTGGAGCCACGGCTGCGCATTGTAAGAGCAAAGACGCGGATTGCCGGATTCGACCTTGCCAGGCTGCAAGCACGCTGCGGCCGCGACGCTTTCCGGACCCTGGTCCCTACCTCACAAGCGAGCGTTCGCTGCGATCGATGAAATCCCGGAACGCACGCACGTCCTCGCTGGCGTGGGCCTGCTCGGCCAGCGCCTCCCGCGCTTCCTGCAGCGTTTTGTGCGACATGTAAAGGGTGCGGTAGGCGCGCTTGATCGCGGCGATGCGTTGCACGTCGAAGCCGCGGCGCTTCAGGCCTTCGGCGTTCACGCCGCGCGGTACCGCGAACTGTCCTGCGACGTAGATGAAAGGCGGCACGTCGCGGTTGATCGCCGAGAACATCGCGGCGAAGGCGTGCGCGCCGACCTTGCAAAACTGGTGCACCCCCGCGAACCCGCCCAGCACCACGTAATCGCCGACCTCGACATGGCCGGCGAGCGTCGCATTGTTGGCGAAGATGGTGTGGCTGCCGATGTGGCAGTCGTGCGCGACGTGCACGTAGGCCATGATCCAGTTGTCGTCGCCGATACGGGTCGCGCCACCACCTTCGTCCGTGCCGCGATTGATTGTGACGAACTCGTGGAAGGTGTTGCCGTCGCCGATTTCGAGGCGGCTGCGTTCGCCGCGATATTTCTTGTCCTGGGGATCGCCCCCGATCGACGCGTACGCGCCGATGTGGTTGTCCCGTCCGATGCGGGTCGGTCCCCGGACCAGGGCATGCGCATCGACGCGGCTGCCGGGCCCGATTTCGACTTCCGCGCCGATCACGGCGAGCGGTCCGATCGCAACATCGTCGGCGAGCGTCGCGCCCGCGTCGATGATCGCGCTCGGGTGGATATTGCTCACCGCGTGGTTTCCGCGCACATCAGTTCGCAGGTCGCGGCGTCCGCGCCGTCGACACGTGCGTGTGCGGTGAAGATGCCCATGCTGCGGAGGCGGCGTTTCAATTGCACCTCGAGACGCAGTTGATCGCCGGGCACCACCGGTTTCAGGAAGCGGGCATTGTCGACCTTGGCGAGGTAGAAAATGTGGCCGTCCTTGTCGGCCAGCGTGCCCGACAACCCGATCAGCAGCCCCGATGCCTGCGCCAGTGCCTCCACGATCATCACGCCCGGCATCACCGGATGGTCCGGGAAGTGCCCCACGAAGAACGGCTCGTTGATCGTGACGTTCTTGATGGCGACGATGCTTTGCCCCGGCACCAGTTCGACCACCCGATCGACCATGAGAAACGGATAACGGTGCGGCAGGATGGCCGCGATCTGCTCCGCGTCGACCGGCAGGTTCACGGGGGCGGTGGTGGGGTTCATCAATGGCGTTCCTTGGTCAGTGCTTCGAGTCGTTTTTCGAGTGCCGCGATGCGGCGCGCCATGCCGTCCAGCTGGCGCATGCGCGCGGCGTTGCGGCGCCACGCGCGATTTTCTTCGAGCGGTGCACCGGAAGAATACACGCCGGCTTCGTGGATGGAATGGGTCACGAGTGTTCTCGCCGTGATGGTAACGCCATCGGCAACTTCGAGATGACCGAGCACGCCCGCGCCGCCGCCGATCAGGCAATCCCGGCCGATGGTGGCGCTGCCTGCCACCGCCGCACAGCCGGCCAGCGCGCTGTGCGCGCCGATGCGGACGTTGTGCGCGATCTGGATCAGGTTGTCGAGCCGAACATCGTCTTCAAGGATGGTGTCTTCCAGTGCGCCGCGATCGATCGTGGTGTTGGCGCCGATTTCGCAATCGTCGCCGACGCGCACGCCGCCGAGTTGGGGCACCTTGGCCCAACCGTCCCGGTCGCGCGCGATGCCGAAGCCGTCCGCGCCCAGCACGGCCCCGGGGTGGATCAACACGCGCTTGCCCAGCATCACGCGCGTGACCAGCGTGACGCGCGCGGCGAGGTGCGATTGCGCGCCGACGGTGCAATCCGGCCCGATCACGCAAGCAGGCCCGAGACGCGCGCCGGCTTCGATGACTGCGCCCGCGTCGATCACGCAGTGCGGGCCGATGCTCGCGGATGGATGGACGCTGGCGCCGTCCGCGACCACCGCGGCCGGGTGGACGCCGGGCGGCGTGGCGGGCGCATGCTCGAACAATGCGGCGATGCGGGCGTAGGCGAGATACGGATCGCTGGCGATCAGCACCGGCACCGGACTGGCGTCCGCCTGGCTGGCGCGCAACACCACCACGCCCGCGCCGGTATGCGCCAGGTCGGCGGCGTAGCGCGGATTGGCGAGGAAGGCCAGGTGTTCGGCTTGCGCGTGCGCCAGGGGCGCGACGCCGTGGATCACGCGCGATGCGTCACCGCGCGCTTCCAGCCCGAAGCGGCGCGCCAGTTCGTCGATGCGATAGCCGGTTGATGGTTCCATTCGCCCTGGGCTTGAGAGGATTCAAGAGCACGCGCATGGAAGTGCTTGCACTTGCCGCGCCTGATTGTATCGACGCACGCGCTGTCCCGGCCCCTTGATTCAAGGGAGCGGTGCGTTCATTGGTTTGCACAGACCGGAGTCGTGGCGTTCGGCGATCGCGTCCTGGCCTCGAACCGGGCGCAAGCGCGGCTGCAAGGCTTAGAACGTCCGGCCGAAGTAGAACTGCAGCCGCTCTTCGTACGGCTTGTCTTCCGGCTTGTCGCGGATCGGCTGCGCCAGGTTGATCACGATCGGGCCGACCGGCGCGATCCATTGCAGCGAAATACCCACCGAGGCACGCAAGTCCGAGGCATTGAAGTCGCCGTAACTGGCGAACACGTTGCCCACGTCGGCGAACAGCGAGATGCGCGCTTTCGGATTGTCCTTGAAGAACGGCAGCACCAGCTCGCCGCTGCCCAGCATCTTGAACGCACCGCCGACCGGCTGTGGCCGGAAGTAACTGCCGCCGGAGCAGGTGCCGCTCACCGAAATGGCGCTCGTGGCGGCTTTGCCGTCCGCACCGATCAGCCCGGAACAGATGCGCGGACCCAGCGTGTTGTCCTGGAAACCGCGCACGTCACGGACGCCGCCCGCGTAGTAGTTCTGGAAGAACGGGAACGACATCGTGCGGATGTTGCCCTCGCTGTCGGCGTACTGCACCGACACGTCCTTCGAATACGCCTTCCCGTAGCCCAGCGTGCCCGACACGTGGCCGGTGAATCCGAACGGCAGCGGGAAGTAATCGCTGGTGGACAGCGTCAGTTTGTAGTACGGCACGGTGCCGCCGGGCAGTCCGATTTCGGCGCTGACCTGCTGCAGGCCGCCGCGGGTCGGCTTGAAGAACTGGTTGAGGGTGTCGTGCGCGTAGGAAAGCGTCAGCGGGGTTTCGTGGATGGTGTAGTGGCCGACCTTGTAGATCTGGTCGAAGAACACCTGCGGCGTGAAACCCGGGATGAGGTCCAGCCTGGTCTTGTTGATGCCGATGCCGGCGTTGATGCTGTCGGTTTCGCTGATGGGGAAGCTCAGGTACGTCGAGAACGAATCCGTGTCCGAAAGATAGGACGCGATGTTCTGCTCGGCCTGGTTCAACTTCAGCACGCTGGCGCTGTAGCCGATGCCGATGCCGCTGTCGGTGAGGTACGGGTTGAAGAACGAAACCTGGTATTGCTTGAGGAACAGGCTCTTCTGGAATGTCGCCGACACCCGGTTGCCGGTGCCGAGGAAGTTGTTGTTGGAAATCGAGGTTGAAAGGATGATACCCGACACCTGAGAGTAGCCGACGCCGAACTGGAAC
Organism: Lysobacteraceae bacterium; assembly: GCA_040255405.1. Lineage (GTDB taxonomy): Bacteria > Pseudomonadota > Gammaproteobacteria > Xanthomonadales > Rhodanobacteraceae > 66-474. The sequence continues at coordinate 34,498 of JBDZUX010000008.1, read as the reverse complement.
TGGCCGGACGATTCCTCGGTGACCTTGACGTTCAAGTCCACCTCGTCCGTCGTGCCCGGCACCTTGACGGTGTCGATGTTGACGTCCCTGAAGAAGCCGAGGCGCTGCAGGCGCACCTTGGAACGGTCGATCGCGGCCTGCGAGTACCACGCACCTTCGTACTGGCGCATTTCGCGGCGCAGGACCTGGCCCTGGGTGCTGGTGTTGCCCTTGAAGTTGATGCGGCGCACGTACACGCGCGGACCCGGATCGATGAAGAAGGTCAGGTCGACGGTGTGGGCCTTTTCATCCACCTTGGGAATCGGCGAAACCTTGGCGAAGGCGTAACCGATATTCGACAGCACGTCGGTGATCGCGTCCGCGGAAAGTTCGATGCTGTGGCGGTCGAACACTTCGCCAGGTTCGATGCGCAGCACCTTGCGCAGCGCGTCCTCCGGCAGGATCAGCGTGCCGAGCAGGTGGATGTCGGCAATGTTGTAGATCTCGCCTTCGTGGATGGCCGCGGCGATGTAGATGTCGCGCTTGTCGGGGCTGATGGTGACCTGCGCCGAACTGATGTTGAAATCGGCGTAGCCGCGGTCGAGGTAGTACGACGACAGCTTGGTGAGGTCGCCCGACAGCTTCTCGCGCGAATACTGGTCGTTGTTGGAATACCACGACGTCCAATTGGGCGTGCCCGATTCCCAGTCGTCGCGGATCTGGTCGTCGGTGAAGGCCTGGTTGCCGACGATGTTGATTTCCTGGATCTTCGAGGCCTTGCCCTCGTGGATTTCGATGTCGATCGCGACCCGGTTGCGGTCAAGGTGGGTGACGTGCGGTTCGACCGTGACGTTGTACTTGCCGCGGTCGTTGTACTGCGCGATCAGCTGCTGGCGCATCTGGTCGAGGGTGAGACGGTCGAAGGTCTGGCCCTCGGCCAGACCCGCCGACTTCAGCCCCTTCATCAACTGGTCGGTCTTGATGTCCTTGTTGCCGCGCACGTTGAGGCTGGCGATGGACGGGCGCTCGGTGACCTTCACGATCAGGATGCTGCCCTGGCGTTCCAGCTGGACGTTGTTGAAGAAGCCGGTCTTGAAGAGGTCCTGGATCGCCTTCTGCGCGGTGGCGTCGGTCATCGTCTGGCCGGGCTCGACCTGCAGGTAGCTCAGCACCGTGCCGGCGGCGATGCGCTGCAGGCCCTCGATGCGGATGTCGCTGACGGTGAAGGGTTGGAAGGCGTACGCCGCCACGGGGGCGGAGAGGGCGGCGAACAGGATCAGTGCGGCGACTCGCTTCATCGTCGATTCCGGAAAGTCAGGATTTGCCATGCAAACCGTGCATCGTACAGGCGCGGCCGCGCACGGGAAAGCGGCGCGTCTCAGGCTGCACGCGCGACAAGCCGTGGGCTGGCGGTGCAAGGCAGGGCGGGCTTGCTCATGAGAGCACGCGCAGGATGTCGTTGTAGAACGCCAGGCCCATCAGCATCATCAGCAGCGCCATGCCCATGTATTGCCCGGCCGCCATCGCGCGTTCGGAAAGCGGGCTGCCCTTGACCAGCTCGATCAGGTAATAGAGCAGGTGGCCGCCGTCGAGGATCGGGATCGGCAGCAGGTTCATCACGCCGAGGCTGAGCGAGATGATGCCGAGGAAATACAGGAACCACGCCGGCCCCATCTCGGCCGACGTCTGCGCGTACTGCGCGATCGAAATCGGGCCCGAGAGGTTTGACAGCGAGGCCGAACCGCTCAGCATGTGGCCCAGCATCTTCACGGTGGTGGCCGTCAGATCCCACATCTGTTCCACGGCTGCGGGCAGGGCCGCGAGCGGACCCCGCCGCAGCACCGTGTCGTACGCCGCTGTGCCGGGTTTCGCATAGATGCCGATGGCCCAGACCTTGCTGCCGTCGGGTTCGCTGGTCAGGCGTGGCTGCAGCGACATCGCGATGCGCTGGCCATCGCGCATCACCACCAGGGCGAGCGGTTGGCCGGGACCGGCGTCCTTGCGGGTGATGTCGGTCAACTGGTTCCAGTCGCCAATCGCCGTGCCATTGATGCTGACGACGCGGTCGCCCGGCTTCAGGCCGGCGGCCTCGGCCGCGCTGCCGGGCACCAGCTTGCCCACCACCGGTGGCAGGCTGCGCTGCAGCGGCATCATGCCGGTCTGCTCGACGATGATCTGGTCGCTCGAGTGCGCCGGCAGCTTGTCGAAGTGCAGCACCCGCGTCCGTACGTCACCCGACGGAGTACGCACCTTCAACTGCGTCGGCTGTCGCGTCTGCGCCGCGGTGGCGAGGGCGAGGCCGAGATCGGTCCAATTGGAAATGGCTTGGCCGTCGACGCTCAATACGCGGTCGCCGCGTTGGACGCCCGCTTGCGCCGCAAGGTGCGTGACGTCGCCGACCAGCGGCTGGAAATCCGGCTTGCCGATCACCAGCATCGCCCAGAACGCGGCGACCGCGAAGATCAGGTTGAAGCCCGGCCCCGCCAGCACGATCAGGATGCGTTGCCAGATCGGCTTGCCGGTAAATTCGCGCGGGCGATCCGCCGGATCGACGTCGCCTTCGCGCGCGTCCAGCATCTTGACGTAGCCGCCCAGCGGAATCCATGCCACACGGTACTCGGTGCCGTCCTTGCCGTACCACGACTTGATCGCCTGGCCGAAGCCGATGGAGAAGCGCAGCACTTTCACGCCGCAGCGGCGCGCGACCCAGAAGTGACCAAACTCGTGGAAGGTCACCAGGATGCCCAAGGTGACGATCATCCACCACACGGAGCCAACAATGTTCAGTAAATCGCCCATGCCATGTTCGCGATGAATTCGGCGCCGCCCATGATACGGCACCCGGCCTGAAGGCCGGCATGGCGCCGGTCACTCATCGACCGCGACGGACGGCCGCAAGTTCCGGCGCAGCTACAACCCCAGCAGGAATTTCCCCAGCACGAAAACCGGCAGCGCCGCGACCAGCGAGTCCATCCGATCGAACATGCCGCCATGGCCGGGGAACAACGCGCCGGAGTCCTTGACGCCGGCGTGGCGCTTCATGAGGCTCTCGAACAGGTCGCCCACGATCGAGAACAGTACGGTCACCAGCGCCAGCGCCACGATCGCGGGCAGGCGATCGAGGGGTACCTTCAGCAACGTGCCGCCGACCAGGCCGACGATACCCGAGCAGACCAGCGCCCCGTACACGCCTTCGCGGGTCTTGCCGGGGCTGATCAGGGGCGCGAGTTTGTGGCGACCCCAGCGGCGGCCCGCCGAAAAGGCGCCGATGTCCGCGGCAATCACGATGCACGCGAAGAACAATACCCACCAGTGGCCGTATCCGGTGCGCGGCTCGGCCATGTCGCCGTGCATCACCACCACCGCGCACCATGCCGGCACCACCACGAACGCGCCGGCCACGACTTTCAGCAGCGCGTGGCCGCCGGTGGGTTCGGCGCCGAAACGGTGGTGGGCAAGCCAGTACAAGGCCAGCAGCCACCACGCCATCCCCGCCAGTACCGGGAGCCACCACCACGGTGTCTTGCAGACCTGCCACAGCAGTGCAAACAGGGCCGCATAACCGAGCAACGAGAGGATCCGCAACGGATAACCACGCACGCCCGCCAGCCGCGTCCATTCCCACATCCCCAGCAGGAAGACCAGCCCCAGCAGCGTCGCGAACACCGACGCCTTGGTCAGGAAGATCAGCGCAACGATCAGCGGCGCGAGGACGAGGGCGGTGATGACGCGCTGTTTCAGCATCGGCGGCGGTCAGCTCGCGCGGGCGGCGGGGGCCGGGGCAGGGACGCAGCCGAAACGCCGTTCGCGATGCGAGTAGTCGTCGAGTGCGCGGTCGAGTTCGGCGGCATCCATATCGGGCCAAAGGGTATCGGTGAAGTACAGCTCCGTATAGGCAAGCTGCCACAGCAGGAAATTGCTGACCCGGTGTTCGCCGCCGGTGCGGATGAAAAGGTCGGGCGGGGGCACGTCGGCGAGACAGAAGTAGGGCGCCAGCGTGGTCTCGTCGATCGCGGAGGGTTCCAGCTTGCCGGCCACCGCCGCGGCCGCGGCGCGTCGCGCGGCCTGCGCCATGTCCCAGCGGCCGCCGTAGTTCACGCACACGTTGAGGATCAGGCGCGCGTTCGCGCCGGTGCGCAGCATGGCCGCCTGCATGCGCGTGCGGATCGCTTCCGAAAACGCCGACAACTCGCCGATGAAACGCACCCGCACGTCGTTCTCGTGCAGCTTGTCGATTTCCTTGTCCAGCGCTTTCAGGAACAAGTCCATCAACGCCCCGACTTCGGCACCGGGGCGCTTCCAGTTTTCCGAGGAGAACGCGAACAGCGTCAGCACGCCGACGCCATGGCGCAGGCAATACTCGACGGTCGCGCGCACCGCCTTCTGGCCGGCGCGATGGCCGAAGCTGCGCGGTTGCGCACGGCGGCGCGCCCAGCGGCCATTGCCGTCCATCACGATGGCGATGTGGCGGGGGACGTTCGCGCGAATTGCGCCCTTGGGGGCCACGACCTTGCGGGCAGTCATCGAGGCGTTTCGCTCATCGGGCGCATCGTCCCGGCGGTGGTGCGGCGCTGGCCGCGGGCCGGCGTGGAATGAAGCGGGCACCGTGCATGCACGGCCTCGGGACGATTGTTGCGACAGACCAAGTCCAGGGTCCTCTCGAACTTCCGTCAGATGGCCAGCAATTCCTGTTCCTTCGCCTGCACTGCCGCGTCCACGTCCTTGATGAAGCGGTCGGTCAGCTTCTGCATCTCGTCCTGCGCGCGATGGTCGTCATCTTCGCTGATCCGCTTGTCCTTCAGCAGATTCTTGATTTGCTGGAGGGCGTCGCGACGGATATTGCGGATCGCCACCTTGGCGTTCTCGCCCTCATGGCCGACGTGCTTGGCGAGCTCCTTGCGGCGTTCCTCGGTGAGCGGCGGCATGTTGAGGCGGATGGTGGTGCCTGCGGTGGTGGGCGTGACGCCGAGGTCGGAAGCCATGATGGCCTTTTCGATCGGACCCACCATCTGTTTTTCGTAAGGCGTGATGGTCAGCGAGCGGGCGTCCGAAACGGTCACCGTGGCGACCTGGTTGATCGGCACGTCCGAGCCGTAATAGTTCACCCTGATGCCGTCCACCAGCGCGGTGCTGGCGCGGCCGGTGCGCAGGTGCGACAACTCCTGGCGCAGTGCCTCCACGCTCTTGCCCATGCGGGTCTGGCTGTCGCGCTTGATGTCGTCGAGCATGGCGGCTCCGGAAGCTGTTGTTGACCGCCAAGTATAACCGCACGATCGCGCTTGGGCCGGCGACAAGATGCGCGCGCAGGCAGGCTGGACTGAGCCGGCCTCATCGGCGAAGCCCAATGTGGCGGTGCGCGACGAAGCGACGTCGGGCTTCGCGTGGCTCGGCCCGACCGGCGCTGCTCGTCAAAACCATTGCGGCATTCAGGGACCCGCGATCAAGGACGATCGCACACCAACGTCCCGATCGGTTCGCCCTTCATGATGCGCATAAGGTTGCCCGGGCGCGTCATGTCGTAGATGCGCAGCGGCAGGCCGTGGTCGCGGCACAGCGCGATCGCGGCGGTGTCCATCACCTTGAGGTTGCGCGCGATCACTTCCTCGTAGCTGACGTGTTCGAAACGCCGTGCATCCTTCTTCTTTTTCGGGTCGGCGCTGTAGACGCCATCGACCTTGGTGGCCTTGAGCAGCAGATCGGCATTCACCTCGACGGCGCGCAGCGCGGCGGCCGAATCGGTGGTGAAGAACGGATTGCCGGTGCCGCCGGCGAACAGCACGATGCGGCCCTTTTCGAGATGCCGGATCGCGCGGCGGCGGATGAAGTCTTCGCACACGTCGTGGATCTGGATCGCGCTCATGACCCGCGCGAAACCGCCGCGTTTTTCCAGCGCGTCCTGCATCGCCAGCGCGTTCATCACCGTGGCCAGCATGCCCATGTGGTCGCCGGTGACGCGATCCATGCCCGCTTCGGCGAGGCCCGCGCCGCGGAAGATGTTGCCGCCGCCGATCACCACGCCCACTTCCGCGCCGAACTTGCGTACCTCCAGGATTTCATCGGCCATCCTGCCGATCACTTCCGGATCGATGCCATAGTCCGCGGACCCCATCAACGCTTCGCCGGACAGCTTCAACAGGATGCGTTGATACTTCGGATTGGCGGGCATGCGAGAGATTCCGGTGGTGGCAAACAGGCACATTCTACTTGTATGCACGAATCGGGGCGGAACCCACTTGTGGACTCCGCCCCGTGCGAGGCCAAGGATATGGAAATAGACGATACGGACGTCAAGTTCCGTCGTTGGCGTGCAGCGTCAACTCAGCCTTTTGCTCAGCAGACGCAGCATTCCACTTTTGCAGGTAATCGGCTTGCTTGGCCGTGATATCCGCCGCGTGGGCGTTGTACCAGGCGGTCGCAGCCGGTGACGTTTGGACGAAGTCGGTTGCTTGCTCCCATTGCGCAAAATCGGGAGATTTGAGGCTGTATTTTGCGTTTACATCATCGTGGATCGGCAGCAATGAAAAGCGTGCCTTCCACATGCCCATGCGTGGACTGACAAGCACGTAGTAGGTCTTGCCTGCCTCAAGATTCGCGTTCATGAAATCGGCGTTCTCGCCTACCACCATGAAGAGATGCGTTCCCGGACCGGCCTGATAGGCGATCTTCGTCTTGGCTGACACGATTCCTATGAATTCGTTGCTGGCGCCACGCGTATCGTAAACCGAGGCCTGAATGCCTCCGCCGTAGCGAGATGGCCGCATGAAAATCACGAGTGCCTTGTCGGCGGAGGGTTGTGGGGTGATGCTCGTCTTGGTCATGTATGGCGACGTCGCGACACATCCGCCCAATGTGACGAGCACGGACAGCGCAGCAAGGAACGCAATCGTTTTTCTCACGGATATTCCCCTTGTGAGTCGATAAGTGGTGAACACGTGGAACTGATCCCTATGTGGGTCCGACCGCAACTGTCGGCGCGCGGATTATAAGCACGCAAGAAAAAGGGCCGCGGATTCCCGCGGCCCTTTGCGAAATGCGACATTGGTGAGACTTACGCCAGGCCGGCCTGCTTCATCACTTCGGCGGCGTAATCCTCGACCACTTTCTCGATGCCTTCGCCGACCGCGATGCGGTGGAACGACAGCACTTTCGCCTTGGCTTTCGCCAGTGCGTCGCCGACGCTGACGTTGGTGTCCAGCACGAACGGCTGGCCGGTCAGCGAGATCTCGTTGAGCGTCTTCCTGATCTTGCCGGCGATCATCTTTTCCTGGATCTCGGCCGGCTTCTGCTTGTCCTTGTCGCTCATCTGCGCCAGCGCGATTTCCTTTTCCTTGGCCACGAATTCGGCAGGCACGTTCTCCGGTGCGACGTAGCGCGGATTCATCGCGGCGATGTGCATCGCCATGCCGCGCGCGAGTTCCGCGTCGCCGCCTTCCAGCGCGACCAGCACGCCGATGCGGCCGCCGTGCACGTAGGCGCCCAGCATGGGCGCGCCGTCGATGCGCACCAGCCGGCGGACCTGCACGTTTTCGCCGATCTTGGCGACCAGCGCCTGGCGCGCTTCATCGATGCTGCCACCGCCGAGCTGGGCCGCCTTCAGCGCCTCGACATCCTTGGCGCCGGCGGCCAGCGCCACCTGCGCCACTTCATCGGCGAACTTCAGGAAGTTCTCGTCCTTGGCGACGAAATCGGTCTCCGAATTGATTTCGACCAGTACGCCGTTGCCGTCGTGCCGGGCCAGCACGATGCGACCCTCGGCGGCGACGCGGTCGGCCTTCTTGTCGGCCTTGGCCAGGCCCTGCTTGCGCAGCCATTCGATCGACGCGTCGATGTCGCCGTTGTTCTGGGTGAGCGCCTTCTTGCACTCCATCATGCCGGCGCCGGAGCGCTCGCGCAGTTCCTTGACCATCGCGGCGGTGATATCCATGTTGCTACCTCTGAATTGTCTTGTGCCGCAACCTTGCGGCTCGAACCCCTCGTCGGCAGGACGAGGGGCTGCTCATGGACGGGCGGGGGGCGTGCTTACTCCGCGTCGTCCTTGCCGGCTTCGGCCGCTTCGGCGCGGGCAGGGCCCTTCGACGCGGTCTTCCTGGGTGGGCGGCGATTGGACTTGCGATCGTCATCCTTGCCGGCGACCGGATTGCCCTCGGCATCCAGTTCGACGAATTCGCTGTCGTCACCGCGGGCCTGGATCGGCGCCGCGGCCTTGCCTTCCAGCACCGCGTCGGCGGCGGCGCGCGCGTACAGCTGCACCGCGCGGATCGCGTCGTCGTTGCCGGGGATGGCGTAATCGACCAGCGACGGGTCGTAGTTGGTGTCGACCACCGCGACCACCGGGATGCCGAGCTTCCTGGCCTCCTGCACGGCGATGTTCTCGTGGCCGATGTCGATCACGAACAGCGCGTCGGGCAGGTTCTTCATGTCCTTGATGCCGCCCAGTGACCTCTCCAGCTTGTCGCGTTCGCGGCGCAGCGACAACACTTCGTGCTTGACCAGCTTGTCGAAGGTGCCGTCGGTTTCGGCGGCTTCCAGTTCCTTCAGGCGCGCCACCGACTGTTTGACGGTACGGAAGTTGGTAAGCATGCCACCCAGCCAGCGGGCGTTGACGTAGGGCATGCCGCAACGCCGGGCTTCCTCGCCGATCGCCTCGCGCGCCGAGCGCTTGGTGCCGACGAACAGCACGGTGCGGCGCTTCTGGGCGAGCCCGGAAATGTAGTTCATCGCGTCGGTGAACTTCGGCACCGTCGCTTCGAGGTTGATGATGTGGATCTTGCCGCGGGCGCCGAAGATGAAGGGCGCCATCTTCGGGTTCCAGTAGCGCGTCTGGTGGCCGAAATGCACGCCGGCTTCCAGCATCTGGCGCATGGTGACTTGGGGCATGGTTCGAAACTCCGATGTGGGAACCCGCCTCGTTTCATCGAGGGGCGCGGCCGTGATCGACGGCGCATTGCGCGACAGGTTCCGGGGTTGGGCTTCCGCAGATCCCGCGGCAACGACCCTCTTGCGAAGGACCCCGGTGCCGGTTTCTGGCCTGCGTGTGGATTCGCCGGTGACGCCCGGCGTGGGCGGTTTTGCTTTCGCAAAGCCGGCCAATTGTACGCAAGCCGGGCTCCGGGGGCAACAGGCGCTGCAGGCAGGGCGCGGATGGTGGATAATTGCCCTTTCATCCAGCGGACGCGCCACGCCTCGAGGCAGTTTCGTGCCAAGGCGCCGGCATTCGATGCGCCGCTGAATCCGAAACCCGATCAAGCCTATGCCAGTCATCCCCAAAACCCCCGAAGAAATCGAAGGCATGCGCGTCGCCGGCCGGCTCGCGGCCGAAGTGCTGGCCGTGCTGAAGGACCATATCAGGCCGGGCGTCACCACCGAGGAAATCGACCGGATCGCCTACGAACACATCGTGGACGTGCAGCACGCGATTCCCGCCAACGTCGGCTACCGCGGCTTTCCGAAGACGCTGTGCACCTCGGTGAACCACGTGATTTGCCACGGGATTCCCAGCCCCGGCAAGGTGCTGAAGGAAGGCGACATCATCAACTGCGATGTCACCGTCATCAAGGACGGTTGGCACGGCGACACCTCGCGCATGTATTTCGTGGGCGAGCCGTCGGTACTGGCCAGGCGGCTGGTCGATACCACTTACGAGGCGATGATGTTGGGCATCGGCCAGGTCAGGCCCGGCGCGACGCTGGGCGACATCGGCCATGCCATCCAGCAGCACGCCGAAGCGGCCGGCTATTCGGTGGTGCGCGAATATTGCGGGCACGGCATTGGCCGCATCTATCACGACGAGCCGCAGGTGCTGCATTACGGCCGGCCGGGTGAAGGCATGCGGCTGGAACAGGGCATGACGTTCACGGTCGAGCCGATGATCAACGCCGGCAAGCGCAATACGCGGCAGATGCCGGACGGCTGGACGGTGGTCACCAAGGATCACTCGCTGTCCGCGCAGTGGGAGCACACGGTACTGGTGACCGGAGAGGGATTTGAACTGCTGACCGCGTGGCCGGATGGCTGAGCCGCAGGGGTGAGAGGCCGGCGGCGAGGGGCTGCTTCCGCGGGATCATGCCGGCCACCGGACGATTTTGCGCGGATGCCGGGGCGTTGAGCGGATACGATCAAAGCGCCCTCGCTGGGCACCCTTTGCCCCTCGGATGGCCATGACGTCGACCATCGCGGTTCCTGCACCACCCCGCCTGCCGCCGGCATTGCCGCGTGCCGGCGTGTCGGGCGATGCACGCGCGGCGCTGCGGCAACTGCTGGACGATCATGCCCGCGCGCTGACGGGGGCGTTCCGGCAGGGTGCGGAGGCCGGTGAACTCGCGCGTTCGCGCGGACGGACGGTGGGCACCGTGTGTGCGCACGTCTGGTTTGCGTACGTGGGCGAGACCGATGTGGCGGCGCTGTTCGCGGTCGGCGGATTCGGGCATGGACTGTTGTTTCCGCATTCCGACGTGGACCTGCTGGTGCTGCACGCTCCCGATCCGGATGAAGCGCTGGCACGCGCGCTGGGAGCGTTCTTTGCCTGCCTGTGGGACATCGGGCTGACGCCGGGCCAGGCCGTGCGCACGCTCGCCCAGTGCCGCGACATCGCGGGTGCGGACGTGGGTGTTTTCACCAGCCTGCTTGACGCGCGCCGGTTGGCCGGCGCCGAACGCTTCGAACGCGAGCTGCGCGACCTGATCCGGGACCCTGCCTTGTGGCCGGCCGATGCCTACCTGGCCGCCAAGCTGGACGAACGTACCCAGCGCCACGCACGCTACGACGACACTACCCACAACCTCGAACCCGATCTCAAGGACGGTCCGGGCGGCTTGCGCAACCTGGACCTGATCCGGTGGCTCGGCAAGCGGCTGGTGGGGGTCGATGAGCTGGATGGCCTGGTGCGGGCGCGCCTGCTGGAAGCAAGCGAGGCCGACGCCTTGCGCGAAGCGCGCGTGATGCTGCGTCGCGACCGCTATGCCTTGCATCTGGAAGCCGGACGCGCCGAGGAGCGCTTGCTGTTCGATTGGCAGCGCGCGGTCGCCGCGCGGCTGGGCTACGAAGACATCAATGCCGCGGGCAACGCCCCGGTCGAACGTTTCATGCAGGATTACTTCCGTGCGGCGGGCGTGACCGAACGCCTGCTGGTGCAATTGCTGGAGCGCCTGCAGGAATTCCTGCATCCGTTGCCGGCGCCGCGTGACCTCGACGAGCACTTCGTGATGCGCGGGAACCGCCTGGAATTGCGCGAGGCCGACTGGCTGCTCGGCGCGCCCGAAGGCCTGATCCGGGTGTTCGAGAAGCGCTTCGATGCCGAAGGTTGCACCGGCATCACGGCGGCCACCATGCGCGCGGTCGAACATGCGCTGGTCGAGCACGGCACGGTGCTCTCGCGCCATCCGGCGGTATTGGCTGCGTTCTTCGACCTGCTGCGGCGCGGCGCGGCTGCGGTGCGGGTGCTGGATGCGCTGAACCGCCACGGCGTGCTGGCTGCGATCCTGCCCTCGTTCGCGCGCGTCGTCGGCCGCATGCAGTACGACCTGTTCCACGTCTACACGGTCGACGAACACACCCTGCGGGTGTTGCGCAACATTGCGCGTTACGCCGATCCGGAAACGCGCGCGTCGCTGCCGATGGCCTGCGAAGCCTTCGCGCGGCTGGCCAAGCCGGAACTGCTGTTGCTGGCGGGGCTGTTCCACGACATTGCCAAGGGCCGCGGCGGCGATCATTCGCAACTGGGGGAAACCGAGGCCCGCGCGTTCTGCCGCAGCCTCGGCCTCGACGAGGACGACACCGACGAAGTCGCGTGGCTCGTGCGTTGGCATCTCCTGATGAGCGTGACCGCGCAGCGCCAGGACATCGCCGACCCCGAGGTGGTGCACCGCTTTGCGGTGCAGGTGGGCAACTGGGAGCGGCTGGACATGCTGTATCTCCTGACCATCGCCGACATCACGGGCACCAGTCCGAAGTTGTGGAACTCGTGGAAGGATCGCCTGCTGGCGGACCTGTACGTCGCGGCCCGCTACGTGCTGCGGCGCGACCTCGAACGCCCGGCGCGCGCCGAGGTGCGCGTCCGCGAAGCGCGCGAGCGCGCGCTGGCTTTGCTTTCCGAGCGCGGTTTCGACTTGGCCAGGGCGGGTGCGTTGCTGGATACGTTCCCCGACGCAGCCTTGCTGCGCCAGCGGCCTGACTCGCTCGCGTGGCAGCTTGCGGCGATGCTGCAATCGCCGGATGCGCCGACGGTGGTCGCGGTGCGCCCACCCGACGTGCGCGGCGGCACCGAAGTCTTCGCGGCAACGCCCGATCGGGATGGCGTGTTCGCGGCGGTGGCGGCGACGCTCGACCGGATGCGGCTCGATGTGGTCGCGGCGCGGGTGATGACGTCCCGCGACGGACGCGCGCTGGATGCATTCACGGTGCTCGAGGCGGGCACGCAGGCGCCGGTGCCGCCCGAGCGCATCGCGGAGCTGCGTGAAGCGCTTGCGCGCGTACTCGGCGCCGCGCATTTGCGGACGGTGCCGGCACGGCGCGGGCTCACGCGGCGGCTCCGGCACTTCCAGCACCCGCCGCGCATCGACTTCCATGGTGCCGAGGGCCAGCCGCTGACGCGACTCGCGCTGGTGTGCAGCGACCGGCCGGGTCTGCTGGTGGCGATCGCGCAAGCGTTCCTGGACGTCGGCGTGCGCGTCCACGATGCGCGCATCGCGACCTTCGGCGACCAGGTGGAAGACTTCTTCGAACTGAGCGACCGCCACGACGCACCCCTGGATGCCACGTTGCAGGACGACCTGCGCAAGGCATTGCAGCGCCGGCTCGCACCGGGCAGCATGGCTGCTGCTTCGGAGCCCTGACATGCATGAGCTGGAAGGATTGATCGACGACGCGTGGGAACAGCGCGCGTCGCTGGACCCCGCGCGGCTGGGGGTCTTGCGTGAAGCACTGGAGCGCGTGCTGGACGCGCTGGAAAGTGGCGCACTGCGCGTGGCCGAACCCGACGGCCAGGGCGGCTGGATGGTCAACGCGTGGATCAAGCGCGCGATTCTCCTGTACTTTCGTGCGTACGACGTGCAGGTGATGGACGGGGGGCCGATGGCGGCGTTCGACAAGGTGCCGCTGCGGTTCGCGGGCGCCGATGAGTTGGCGTTCCGCAACGCCGGCGCCCGCGTGGTGCCGGGTGCGCTGGTGCGCCGCGGCGCATTCGTCGGGAAGGATGCGGTGCTGATGCCGAGCTATCTCAATATCGGTGCGCACGTCGGACCCGGCGCGATGGTCGACACCTGGGCCACGGTCGGATCGTGCGCGCAGATCGGGGCGCGCGTGCATCTTTCCGGCGGCGTTGGCATCGGCGGCGTACTGGAACCGTTGCAGGCCAGTCCGACGATCATCGAGGACGATTGCTTCATTGGCGCGCGTTCGGAAGTGGTCGAAGGCGTGATCGTCGAGCGGGGCAGCGTGCTCGGCATGGGCGTGTATCTCGGGCAATCGACGCGCATCTACGACCGCGCAACCAAAACCATTGCCTACGGGCGCGTGCCGGCGGGCAGTGTGGTCGTGTCCGGCACACTGCCCGCGGCAGACGGTTCGCACAGCCTGTATGCCGCGATCATCGTCAAGCAGGTGGACGAGAAGACCCGTGCGAAGACGTCGATCAATGAATTGCTGAGGATGTAGGAGCCTGCCTGCAGGCGACCATCGCGCGCAGGCGCGCTCCTGCGGGAACTCCATCCATGCCAAACATCACCCTCTACGGTCTCCCCACCTGCGACACCTGCCGCAAGGCGCGCAACTGGCTGGCTCGTTTCGGCGTCGACCATGCATTCGTCGACTACCGTGCGAATCCGGTTCCTGCGGAAATGCTGAAGGATTGGGCGCGGCAACTGGGCGGCTGGGACAAGCTGGTCAACAAGTCTTCGACTACCTGGCGCAACCTGTTGCCGCAGCGGAAGAACCCGGGAAGCGATCCCGAATGGACATTGCTGCTGAAGGAACACCCCGCGCTGATCCGTCGCCCGGTCGTGGTGGATGAACACGGCGGAATCGGCGTCGGCTTCAGCGACAATGCCTTCAAGAAGATGTTCGGCAAATGACGCCCGCGTGACCGACTTGCCTACCCGTCGCTATCTCAAGAACCTGCGCGTCGAGCGCGACAACGAGGCGCTATATGCACGCCTCGCGGCCCTTGCGTCCGACGCGCGGCTTGCACACGCATATCGACGCATCGCGGAAGGCGAGCGCGCCAACGCCGCATTCTGGGAATCGCGCCTCGACGAACTCGGCGTGACGGTGCCGCCGCCGCGCCCGCGGGTGCGGGTGCGGGTGTTGGCCACGCTGGCGAAGTGGTTCGGCACCGGATTCGTGATGCCGACCGTGGTGCGGCTGGAACACGCCGATCCCCTGGAAACGCCGGTGGACCGCGAAGGCCATCGCGACCACTTCGTGCAGGACGACACGCGTGTGCGCGCGCATCGTCATCGCGCCGCGGGCGGCAACACCTTGCGTGCCTCGGTGCTGGGGGCCAACGATGGACTGGTGTCGAACGTCAGCCTGGTGATGGGGATGGCCGGCGCCGCCACCGGCAACCACGCGGTGTTGCTGGCGGGCCTCGCGGGCCTGGTGGCGGGTTCGTGTTCGATGGCGCTGGGCGAGTGGCTGTCGGTGAACACCTCGCGCGAGTTCTACCAGGCGCAGATCACCGAGCGCGCCGAACGCCTGGCGGTGGCGCCGGAAGAAAGCTTGCGCCATATCGCCGGCATTTACCGGGACAAGGGCCTGGAACGCGCGAAGGCCAGGCACCTGGCGGAGCATTTGTCCGAAACGCCACGCACCGCGCTGGACACCGTGGTGCGCGAGGACCTTGGCGTCGATCCCTCCGAACTCGGCGGGTCGGCGTGGAGTGCCGCGATCTCCTCGTTCTGCTTCTTCGCGTTCGGCGCGATCTTTCCGGTGGCGCCGTATTTCTTCCTGGGCGGGCGCGCCGCGATGTTCGCCAGCATTGGCTCGACCTTCGTGGGGCTGTGCCTGATCGCGCTCGGCACGTCCCTGTTCACCGGCCGCAGCCTTGCATTCTCGATTGCGCGCCAGTTCGTGATCACCGCGGCTGCCGCGACGGTGACGTTCGGGGTGGGGCACTTGCTCGGTACCGCGATCGCGGGCTGATGCGTGCGGTCGTGGCGACGTTGTTATGCTGCAGGCGTGCTTCCAGCGCGAGCGCGGAATGTCGAAAGCCCTCGATCTCACCTTCGAACTGATTCGCCGCCGTTCCCTGACGCCGGACGACGCCGGCTGCATGGGTCTCGTTACCGGGTGCCTGCAGGCGGCCGGCTTCCGCTGCGAGGACCTGAGCTTTCGCGAAGTCGCCAATCTGTGGGCTACGCACGGGCAGGGCGGTCCGGTGCTGGCGTTCCTCGGTCACGTGGACGTGGTGCCCAGCGGGCCCGAGTCCGAATGGACTTCGCCGCCGTTCGAACCGACGGTGCGCGATGGCAACTTGTACGGCCGTGGCGCGGCGGACATGAAATCCGGCGTCGCCGCGATGGTGGTGGCACTGGAGCAGTACGTCGCCGCGCATCCGGATCACCCGGGAACCGTCGCGCTGCTGCTGACGAGCGACGAGGAAGGCCCGATCAATCTCGATGGCGTGCGCAGGGTGGCGAACCTGTTTCGCGAATCCGGCCAGCAGATCGACTGGTGCGTCGTGGGTGAGCCGTCGTCGAGGGAACGGTTGGGTGATTCGATCCGCGTCGGGCGCCGCGGATCCCTGTCGCTGAAACTCACCGCGCACGGCGTACAGGGGCACGTCGCCTACCCCGAAAAGGCCCGCAATCCGATCCACGCCGTGGCGCCCGCGCTGACCGAATTGGTGGCCACACGCTGGGACGAGGGCAACGCGGATTTCCCGGCGACCACTTTCCAGATCTCCAACATCCACGGCGGCACCGGCGCGCTCAACGTGATTCCGGGCAGTGTCACCGTCGATGGCAATTTCCGTTTCGGAACGGCCAGCAGCGCGGATTCGCTGCGCGCGCGCACCGAAGCGATCCTCAAAAGACACGGCATCGATTGCACGACCGAATGGAACCTCTCCGGCGAGTCGTTTCACTCGCCGCAGGGCGGCAGGCTGCGCGAAGCGGCGATCAGTGCGTGCCGCGACACCTGCGGCGTCGAGCCCGAGCCCAGCACCGGCGGCGGCACCTCGGATGGCCGTTTCATTGCGCCGCTCGGCGCCGAGGTGGTCGAGGTCGGCCCGGTCAATGCAACCATCCACAAGGTCGACGAGTGCGTCGCACTGAAAGATCTCGAACGCCTGCCGGCGATCTACATGGCGATCGCCGAGCGACTCCTGCGCTGAACGACCCGGTGGTTCACGCCGCGAGCACCGCGCGCTTCAGCAAGCCTTTCGCGAGGAACAGCTCGACCCGTTCGAAGGGGATGCGGTCGCCCGCGTCGGTACCGTAATACGCCTCGACGATGTGGCCGTCCTCGTCGATCAGGAAGTCCGCGGGCATCAGGTTGGTGGTGTTGAACCCGCCAAAGCCGACGATCCGAAGGCCTTTCAGCAGCGTCGGAATGCGGGTGACCACGCCCCTCCACTTGCGCCAGAACGAACGTTCGATGCCGTAAGCCTCGTGTGCGCTCGAGGTCGGATCGGCGACGACCACGAACGGCCTCGGCTTGCGCGCGACGAACCGCCGTACTTCCTCGGGTGTCGCGGCAAACACCGCGATCACGTCCAGCCCCAGCGCGGCAAGGCCGTCGTGATGGCGGGTCAGTTCGTAGATGCGGAAGTTGCAGAATGGGCAGGCCGCATCGCGGAAGAAGCACAGCAGCGTGCGCCGGCCGCTCGCGCCGCCGACCGCGACGGACTTGCCGTACACATCCTTCAGCGCCAGCGCTGGCGCGATGACCGGTGACTTCAGTCGCACATCGATTCCCCTGTTGGTGGCCGCTGGCGGCGGCGTGACCGCGATCGGCTGCAATGCCTGAGTCGCGGCATCGAAAATATCCGGCCCCGGAAGTAAATACATCAATACATGTGTAAAGGTGTATGGATGCGATCGTGCGAGCGACCGCGTGCAGGTGGAGGGTGCAGCCGGGCAGTGGCGGTGCCGGATGCCGCGGGTGGGCGGCGCCGTGTCGGATGTCTCGAGCCGGCTAATTGCCGTTCGCGGGCGCGAACACCGCGAAGATCCCGGCGTAAGGCTTCACCATGAATGCGGGTGCGCCGTAGTAATCGCCGTCCACGAAGATTTGCGAAAGGGTGCCATCGAGATACAGCGCGTTGCGGCAGCCGAGTGCATCGCGGAACATCTTGGCGAAATTGTGCAGATTCACGGGTGCGGTGCTGACCACGAACGTGACTGCGTCCGGTTTGCGCACGCAAACGCCGTTGCGCCACTTGGTGCTGTCCGATGTGGCGACGAATTCCGGGTTGATGGTGCCGTCGATCACCAGCATCGGACCGGATTGGGTGGCCCACTCTGGCTGCGCATGGGCGGCGGCAAAGTCCGCGGTGGTCCGGATCGAGGCGCGGCCGTGGGCGTCGATCGCGAATACGCCGTTCGGCAGCAGCGAAAAATTGCCCGCGGCGGGATCGCCGTGCGCGGTGTTGAGCGGCTTCAGCGTCTTGCCGCCCTCGACGTACATGCCGAGCGGTTCGCCACGTGCGTCGTAGATCCCCGCATTGCTGGCGAACAGCAGTTTGCGTCCGCGATCGGTGCCCCACTGCTGCAGCGCGTGGATGCTCGAAAACGGTTTGTCGGTGCCGGGATCGCGCCAGTGCAATCCCAGGTTGGCCGTGCCGAGGTCGATCGTCACCACGCGGTAGTGCACGTTTTCGAACACGACGTCGTGGCTTGCGACGCCCTGCGAGGCACGCGCGCACCCCGCCAGCAGCGTCACCGCCACCAGCACGACCAACGATCTTGCGAATGCGCCGGCCGGACCGGCCACGCGTCGTCGTGAATCCATGGGGGGATGTTCGCCGGTTCGTGCCGCCTGGTGCAAGCAGGCCCGATTGCCGGGTTCAGGCGTGGGGGACGAGGCCCCGTCAGCGCGATGGCTGCAAGGCGAGCCGGTACTTCGCCTTGCCCGGCAGGAGTGGCACGGGCTTCCCCTGGATCCATGCCGCGTGGCCTCGGCCGAACCAGGGCGAAAGCGGATTGTCCGACTGGCCCGAGGGCATTTCCAGGATGCCGTGCGCTTCATTGCCGGGTTGCACGTCCATCCGCATCGATGCACCGAATGATGGATGCAGCACGCGCGGCATGTCGTTGTCGCCGGCCAGTTCGTCGTGTGGCATGTCGAAGAAACGGGCGAGCCACTGCGGCAGCGCCGCCGACAGCGGGTTGCCGATCCTCGCGGCGTTGTGGCGGCCCCAGGTCTTGTCGGCGAGCGGACCCGGCTGCGCGGCCAGGGCGTCGGCGACCTGCCGTGCGGCGTCGGCCAGCAACGCGTTCCAATCCTTGTATGCCGGATCGAGCAGCCACGCCGGCTTGTGCGTGACCAGCGTCCACACGGCGTATTCGCCGACGGCTGGCGTCGGCCATTCGAAATCCTTCCATTTGGCCAAGGCGCGCGCAGTGAACGGCGCCAGCACGTCCTCCCGCACCTGGTCGCGGAACCGCCGCACGATGTGGTAGCCGACGCTGTCGGTGGCGGCGCGTGCGTGCCAGTCTCGCACGAAGGGTTGCAGTGCCCTGGATTTCGGATCGTCCGAAGCCGCCAGGACATCCAGCAGCAGCTTCTGCCAACGCGCGAGGAACACCGCGCGGTCGTCGAGCTGGATGTCCAGCAGGTCGCGCGGCGTGAAATGATCGTGCGCATGCAGGTCGTCGCGGATCTGTTGCGCCCGCGCGCCCTGGTCGTAGCCGCCGTCGCCGAGCAGTTGCAGCGCATCGCCGGCAACGATGCGCTGGTTGGCCGTCCAGATGCGGGAGTCGGCGGGGTTCTCGATGCGTGGCACCTGCGCGGCATCGGCGAAGCCCACCCAGCCCGTGCCGGGCTTCGACCAATCGGAGGGAACCGATGGATCGATGCCGGCGCGAACCGGAATCAGGCCGCCGGCGATGGTCCAGCCGACGTGGCCGTGCGCATCGGCGACCACGAGGTTTTGTGGCGGAATGCCCATGGTTGGCGCGATCGCGAGCGCCTGCTCCACCGTGGTTGCGGTTTCGAGCCTCATCAGCTTGAGGTTGACCGCACGCACGTCCTGCGCGATCCACGCCAGCGCCAGCGAAGTGCCATCGGGGGCCGTGGCCATGATCGGACCCCAGATCGTGTCCTCGACCGTCATGTGCGCGTCGGGCGCGCCCTTCACGTGGAATGTTTCGCGATGTTTGACGAGCGTGGCCCAGCCGCCGGGCGTCGCGTATTGCGACGGATCGGACGGATTGCGGATCACCCGCACCCAATCCATCCAGTCGCCGCCGCTGTTGGTGAACCCCCAGGCGATGTGCCCGTTGCTGCCGATCACGAGCGCCGGCGCGCCGGGCAGGGTGACGCCGTTGAGGTCGATCATGCGTCCGGGATTGGCGGGATCGGGGTAGCGCAGCCGCGCGCGGTACCAGATATTCGGCACGCGCAGGTTCAGGTGCGGATCGTTGGCCAGCAGCGCTGCGCCGCCGGTCAGTGCGCCGCCAACCGCAAAGCCGTTGCTGCCGACCGAAGCTTCCCTTTCCCCTCGGGAGAGGGGCAGTGACGGGGATCCGGGCGGGCTTGCGGCATCGAGGCTGGCGCGTATCGCCACCCGCGCTTCGGGCACCCGGGGCGGGCGAGGAGAAAGGGCGCGCAAGTCGAACACCGACGCATCCGGCATCGGCACGGGTGGTGATGGATTGCCCTCCATCGGGGCTTCCCAACGCGGCGACGGCGCCAGCAGGAAATCGGCCAATGGTCTTGGCAGCACGGCGCGCAGGCGGGCGATATCCAGTTCGCGCGTGTTGGTGCCGTCCTGGTTCAGGTCGAAATACATCGCATCGATCGTGAGCAGGCTGTCGGCGTCCGTCCAGGGCCGTGGTTTCGTGCTGAGCAGAAGGTATTCCCACGGGCGCACGTCAAGGTGTGCGAGTCCCGCATTCACGCCTTGCGTGTACGCGTCCACCAAGGCGCGCCGGTTTTGCGGCAGCGACGCAAGCACGCGCTCGGCCAGTGCGCGGAAGCGGTGCCTGCGGTGGTTTTCGTCGCGCGGCAACGCCTTCGGCCCGACCAAGGCGGCCAGCTCGCCCGCGGCATCGCGGCGCTGCAGGTCCATCTGGAAAAAGCGCTCCTGCCCGTGCACGTAACCGAGCGCGTACGCGAGGTCGCGGCGGTTCTGCGCCGCGATGGTGGGAATGCCACCGGCGTCGCGCACGATGGTGGCCGGCGACGACAACCCTTGCACCGTCACGGTGCCGTCGGTCTGCGGCCGGCTGCCCGCGAGCAGCCGCCAACCGATCGCCAGCGCGATCACGACGATGACGATCAGCGCGAGGGCGACGCGTCGAATCCAGCGCATGGCAGGTCCTTTGGCGACCGCGCCATTGTGCCGGTTGTTCGCGCGATCTCCAACCGCGGCAATGCGGCGCCTGCCGTGCACAATCAGGCCATGGACGGCCGTTCTGTTCTCTCACGACTTCGGGTTCGGGCCAGCTGCTCGACCGTCCCGTGACGCAGCGATCATGGGTGATCGCGAAACTCAAGGGACGATGCCGGTCCACGCTGGCGAGGAAAACTTGGATTCGGCCAGCGTGACGGCACGTTCCAGTTCCGCCGGCTCCAGCTTGCCGGGGGCCAGGCCATGGCGGCTCCGGAATGTAGCGATCATCTTCTCGATCACGTCACTGCGTGGCAGGCCGGTCTGGCTGCGAAGCGGGTCGACGCGCTTGGCCGCGCTCTGCGTGGCCTTGTCGGACAACTTCTCGCGACCGATGCGAAGCACGTCCAGCATCTTGGTCGTATCGATGTCGTAAGCCATCGTGACGTGGTGCAGCACCGCACCGCTGCGGCGCGTCTGCGCCGCGCCCGCGATCTTGCCGCCGGGCGATGCGACGTCGTTGAGCGGCTGGTACCAGGCGTTGATGCCGAGGCCCTGCAGTGCGTCGATCACCCACGCATCCATGAATTCGTAGGATTCCTGGAAGCTCATGCCCGCGACCAGCGTCTCCGGTGCATAGAGCGAATAGGTGATGGTGTTGCCGGGCTCGATGAACATCGCGCCGCCGCCGCTGATGCGTCGCACCACCTCGATGCCGTGCCGGCGCGCGGCTGCGGCATCGACCTCGTTGCGCAGCGACTGGAAGCGTCCGATCACCACGCACGACGACGACCATTCCCATACGCGCAGGGTCGGCGGCCGGCGCCGCGCCGCGACTTCATCGGTCAGCACTTCGTCGATCGCCATGTGCAGCGACGGCGGCTGCGGCGCGGCGTGGATCAGCCGCCACTTGAAATCGTTCCAGTGGGTGCGGTTCAACCCCGCGTCTCCAGCGCGCGTTGCACCGCCACGGCGATAGCCTCGGGCGACACGCCGAACATCCGCACGTTGGAGCCCAGCGCGGCCTGGATCACCGCGGCATGGTGGGTGCTGCCGGCCGCGGCGGGCATGCCTTCCAGCGCGACGTCGATCATGGTGAGCGCGGAATCCGGCTCGAGGAAAAAGTCGCCGCTGATCCGCACGCGTGTGAGCTTGTCGTCGCGGACTTCGAGATCCGCCACCACCAGCTTTCCTCCGGGCATCTTGTATTCCCCATGCATCGTGTGATTGTGCCTGCTCCGGGCGACCTGCGTACAGAGGCGCGTCAAGGAAACCGCAGGGGGGGGGGACAGTGTCGGCCACGCCCCGACCGACCCATCGGCGGGCAATGCATGGGCTACCTGATGCGCACGGTGCGCCGCGACCCAGTCGTACGTCTTTGTCGCGCGCATGGCGCGCTCGTGCACGAGCGGCGCTGGCAGGAGCGCGACGTGCACGCGATGGGGGTGGGGGGATATGCGGAGCGGCGTCAACGGGAGCGCTCAAGCCGTCGTCTCGATCCGGTCCACCCTGCGCAGTCCGCGGGGCAACAACCCGCCGCGTTGGGCGCGGCTGCCGCCGTATTCGACGAGATCGGCCCATTTGAGGGTGAGCTTGCGTTGGCCGGCGTACAGCGTGACTTCACCGCTGCCCTCGGAAACCACGGCGATGCCGGCCACGCGTTCCTCGCCTGACTGCAATTTGGCCCTTGGGATTTCGATCAGCTTGTTGCCGCGGCCGCGGTCGAGCTCCGGCAGGTCGGCGACCGAGAACATCAGCAGATGACCCTCGCTCGTCACCGCAACGATGCGATCGCGCGCGGGATCGTTGACGTACGCGGGCGCGAGTACGCGCGCGCCGTCGTCCATGTTGATGACCTGCTTGCCGGCCTTCTTGTTGGCGAGCAGGCCTTCGAAGCGCGCCAGGAAGCCGTAGCCCGCGTCGGTGGTGAGGATCAGTTTCGTGGCATTGTCGCCGATCGCGACGGCATCGAAGCGTGCGCCCGGTGGTGGCGTGAAGCGCCCGGTCAGCGGCTCACCGTTGCCACGCGCCGAGGGCAGCGTGTGCGCGGCCGTGGAGTAACTGCGGCCCGTCGAATCGATGAACACGGCATGTTGCGAACTCTTGCCGCGCACGCTGACGAGGTACTTGTCGCCTTCGCGATACGACAGCTCCGCGGCATCGACGTCATGGCCCTTGGCCGCGCGCGCCCAGCCCTTTTCGCTCAGCACCACGGTGACAGGTTCGGAAACCACCAGCTCGCTCTCGGCCAATGCATGCGCGGCTGCGCGTTCGACCAGCGGCGAGCGCCGCGCGTCGCCGTATTGCTGGGTGTCGGCCTTCAGTTCCTGTTTGATCAGCGTCTTCAGGCGCGCCTTCGAGCCGAGCGTCACCTCGATCTTCGCGCGTTCCTCTTCCAGCGCGTCGCGCTCGGCATCGAGCTTCATTTCCTCGAGCCGCGCGAGTTGCCGCAGCCTGGTTTCGAGGATGTAGTCGGCTTGTTCTTCCGACAGCTTGAAGCGCTTGATCAGCGCCGGTTTCGGTTCGTCCTCGTGGCGGACGATGCGGATCACCTCGTCGAGGTTCAAGAACGCGATGCGCAGGCCTTCCAGCAGGTGCAGGCGTCGTTCGACCTTCTCGAGGCGATGCTGCAGGCGTTTCGTTACCGTGTCGGAACGGAAGCGCAGCCACTCCTCGAGGATCTGCTTGAGGGTCTTGACCTGCGGCCGGCCATCCAGCCCGATCATGTTGAGGTTGACCCGGAAGCTCTTCTCGAGGTCGGTGGTCGCGAACAGGTGCTGCATCATCGCTGCGGTATCGACGCGGTTCGAGCGCGGGATCAGCACCAGCCGCACCGGGTTCTCGTGGTCCGACTCGTCGCGCAGGTCCTCCAGCATCGGCAGCTTCTTGGCGCGCATCTGCGCCGCGATCTGCTCGATCACCTTCGCCGGCGAGACCTGGTGCGGCAGCGCGGTCAGCACGACGTTGCCGCGTTCCTCGGTGTACACCGCGCGGCAACGCACCGAGCCGTTGCCGGTCGCGTACATCGCGGTGAGTTCGCTGCGCGGCGTGATGATTTCCGCGGCGGTCGGGAAATCAGGCGCCTTGATGTGCTCGCACAGGTCCGCGACGCTGGCGGACGGCTCGTCGAGCAGATGGATGCACGCGCTGGCGACCTCACGCAGGTTGTGCGGCGGGATGTCGGTGGCCATGCCGACCGCGATGCCGGTGGAACCGTTGAGCAGCACGTGCGGCATCCGCGCCGGCAGCCACGACGGTTCCTTCAGCGTGCCGTCGAAGTTGGGTGCCCAGTCGACCGTGCCCATCGGCAATTCGCTGAGCAGCAATTCGGCGATCGGCGTCAGGCGCGATTCGGTGTAACGCATCGCCGCGAACGATTTGGGGTCGTCGGAAGACCCGAAATTGCCTTGGCCGTCGATCAGCGGATAACGGTAGCTGAAGGGCTGCGCCATCAGCACCATCGCCTCGTATACCGAACTGTCGCCGTGAGGATGGAACTTGCCGATCACATCGCCGACGGTGCGTGCGGATTTCTTCGGCTTCGCGGTGGCCGCGAGGCTGAGCTCGCTCATCGCATACACGATGCGCCGCTGGACGGGCTTCAGGCCATCGCCGATGAAGGGCAGGGCGCGATCCAGCACCACGTACATGGAGTAATCGAGGTACGCGCGCTCGGCGTACTCGCGCAGGGGAATCTGTTCGAAGTTGGTTTCCAGCGATGCCATGGCTGTCCGTGGTCCCGGCTCGGGCCGGGACTTGAGTTCTCGATCCGGGGAATTGTCGCGGGACGCGCGGCTCAATGCACGCGTTCGCTGCCGATGCCGAGCTTCGCGAGCTGGGCCTGCACGCTGTCGGGGCCGGCGAGATGGCCGGCCCCGATGGCCACGAAGAGCGTGCCGTGGCCCTTCAGCAGCGTTCCAATCCGCTTCGCGAAGTGCCTGTTGCGATCGACCAGCAGCACCTTGTACAGGTCGGGGTATTGTTCGCGCATGCTGCCATTGACGTTCTCGGCGATGGCATCCACGTCGCCGGCTTGCCATGCGTGGATCAGTCCCTTGATCTGGTCCGGTCCCTTGGCGTAGTCGTCGAGGACGTTGCGCAGCAGGTCCAGCTGCAGCGCCGAGGGCAGGTCGGCGAAGTATTGGATCTGCTCTTCGGCGGTCTCGAACGCGTCGACCGTTTTGCCGCCCGCCTTGAAGGCGCCCTGCAGTTGCTTGTCGGCGCCGGACTTCGGGTCGTAGCCCGCCTTGACGATGGGCGCGACCGTGATCGTCAGCGCCGCGAGCCACGGCTTCATCATGTTCAGCGTGGCAGCGCCACCCGGAAGTTCGATGACTTTCGCGGCCGCGTCCAGTCTTGCGCGGTCGGCGTCGTCCAACTGCTCCGAAAGCGGATGTTGCGGGTCCATCCCGTATTGCAGCACCAGCATCTGCATGCCGACCGGATCGTCGTCGTCTTCTTCCACGTACAACGTGCTGCTGGCGGCGAGCGCCTTGTCGAGTGCCGGGTAGTGCCACTCGGCATGGTCCGGCAGAACGTGCACGGTGCCGAACAGGTAAACCGTGGCGGTGGCGCTCTTCGCCACCCAAAGTGCGGGGTCGGCCAGTGCGGGCGTGCTGGTGACCAGCGCAAGTGCGAAGGCAAGACAGAAACGTCGAAGCGTTTTCATCAGGACACGGTGCGAAATGAATCCGCGCATTGTGTCATGCGGTGTGATTGGCGGGTCCGCCGGCGCGTCGAAAGGGAATGGCGTGGGGTGCCGCGTCCGGAGTGCCGATCAGGAGGCTTCCCGGGGCTGTCCGGCCGACGATCGCGCCGCTTCGAGCATGATCCGCCGTGCACGCGTCGAACGCTGCGGTGACAGCAATACCTGCTGCAACGCCGCCTCGGCTTCCGACGTTTTCCCCAGGCGTGCCGCCAGGTGTGCCCGGAGCATCTGGACGCGCAGGAAGTCGGGCACCGCGGCGGCGGCGTATTCCGCCATCCGCAGCGCAGCGCACGTGTCGTGCTCGAGCATCAAGGCCTGCGTGCGTGCCAACCAGCTCTCGCGGCTTTGCGACCAGGCGTCGACGCCATCCAGCACGCGCAGTGCCGCATCCGGCCGCCGATCGGCGATCAACAACGAGGCCAGGGCAACGCCACTTTCGTGATCCCACGGCGCGCGTGCCAATGCGCGCTCGTAAAGACGCCGGGCTTCGGGCGTTTGCCCGGTCGCCGTCATCGCGGCAGCCGCTGCCGCCAGCCGGTTTCCGGCCAGCAGCGCGAACGCGCGTTGGCCGGCCCATGCAGTGATCGCAAGGATCGCGCAGATCGCGGCAACGCTGCCGGCACGTTGCCACGCGCGGTGACCGGTGCGTGTCCGGTGCGGCCGGTCAGTTGCCGTCGCTTGCGTCAAACCCGCGACGCAACCGAGCACCAGCCAGAACAACAGCGCCGTTGCGGGCGTATGCAGCGGCGCCGATGCCAAGGCCAGCATGAAAAGTACGCCCAGTGAAGCGGTGAGGGCGGGGATGGCGGTCGCAACCCGGGAGCGATTGGGCGCAC